>JAWLEW010000011.1:49990-77243 GCA_041685925.1 Wenzhouxiangellaceae bacterium
GTGAATGGTCGGCTGAAGCCCCGGCCCGGCCGCCAGGCCGGCACGCGAAGCGGAGACGTTTGCGGACATGCGCCGCAAACGGCGAGCATCGAATACCGCAGGTATTTCGATGCCAATAAACAAGAAAAACCCCGCACGGGGCGGGGTTTTTCGATCAGCTTGCTACGTAATCGCGATCAGATCGTTTCTACGTTGGAAGCCTGCGGGCCCTTGGCGCCGTCGGTCACGTCGAACTGGACCTTCTGGCCTTCGGCGAGGCTCTTGAAGCCCGAACCGTTCAGGGCGCTGAAATGCACGAATACATCCTTGCCGCCGTCATCCTGCGAAATAAAGCCGAAACCCTTCGCATCGTTGAACCATTTCACTGTACCAGTGGTATTAGACATTTGTATCTTTACTCTTTGAGATTAAAAAAACCGGGTTGCCCAAACGGCGATGCCCGATGTGCTGCTGTCGCTCTTTTCAAGGAGCCTGAACTAGGGAAATGGAGGAGATTGAAGGGTAGTCTTTTCGGATTACGGTCAAAATCAACCACTGCTGTGTTCTGCAGCTGCAGGCACTATACACGTGTTTTTGGCCAAACGGAAAAATATCTGCTCCGGGCGCGTGCGAGAATTCGGGGAAGACCCGCCAATGAAGAAATCCGGAGATGAGCGACAGCCTTCGATTCGAGACCTGGGACGTGTTTACCGACAGGCGCTTTGCCGGCAACCAGCTCGCCGTGGTGTTCGGCGCCGACGCGCTTACCGGCGAGACGATGCAGGTGATCACCCGGGAGTTCGGTTATTCCGAGACGGTGTTCGTGCTCGAAGCGCAGCACGCCGACTGCGACGCCAGGCTTCGGATCTTCACCCCCGGCGGGGAATTGCCGTTTGCCGGCCATCCGACCGTGGGCGCGGCGGCTGCCATTGCGCGTCGTCATGACCTGCAGCGCGGGCTGGTACTGCAACTGGACGCCGGTCGCTTTCCGGTGCAGGTTGCAGGCGACGGTGACGTTCGGCATGCCGAGTTCGAGAATCCCAACCTGCCGCGCGTTGTCGCCGAGGGTCCGGCCACGGGGCTGGTTGAAACGGCGCTGGGGTTGCCCGGCGGCAGCGTCGCTACCGGCCCCGCGCGGCCGCGGCGCTGCGGCGCCGGAATCGATTTCGTCTACGCCGCCGCACCGCTGGAAGCCGTGACGAATGCCGGCCTGAACACCGCGGCCTGGGCGGCGCTGGCGCTGGGGGATGCCTGTGGGCTGCTGTTGTACGCGCCGGCAGCGCAGGAAAGCCCGGCCGACTGGCACGTGCGCATGTTCGGTCCGCACATCGGCGTGGCCGAGGATCCGGCGACGGGATCGGCCGCGGCCGGATTGCCGGCCCAGCTCCAGGCCGCAGGCGAACTGGTCGACGGCCGCTTTGACTGGCGCGTCGAGCAGGGCATCGAAATGGGCCGCCCGGCAACGATCCGGCTGCGTTTCGATCTGCGCCAATCCGCTTTCGCGTCGCTGCACGTCGGTGGGTCGGCCGTGCTCGTGAGCAGCGGCGAGATTCGCTACCGAAGCTGATCAGGAGCGCGCTGCCGCGCAAACTGCGTGGATGCTAAGATCGATCCGGACACGAGGGAGCCGCTGACGCCATGAAGTCGTTCGAAGACTACGCGACCGGGACCTCGCTGCGCATCGCGTTCTGCAGCGAGGCCAATTTCTCGAGCTGGGCAGACCCGCGCGGAGTGGAGCTGGAAATTTCGCGCATCATGTACCCGGCGCCCAGAACCGAAGCCGATCAGCAGGCCGGGGGCATCTTCCATTACGGCAATCGCTTTTTCCTGCAGTGCGTCGAGGGACCGCGGGAAGCTGTCGAATTCATCTTCCGAAGAAATTGCGGCGACGATCGGCACAAGAACGTCGAACTGCTGAGCGTCGAGCCGATTTCGCAGCGCATGTTTCCGGAAAACAGCATGAGCCATGTCGGCATGCGCCGGCAGCTGATCGAACTGCTGGAGCGCCACGGGGTGCCCGCATTCAACCCGTACCGGATGACGCCGGAAATGCTCGAAGAGTTTCTGCAGATGTACCTGGAAAGAAAGCACCGCTGACCTGGATTGCGGCGCCGGATGCAGCAGCGGGAAAAGCGGAAATGGTGGCTACGGGTGGACTTGAACCACCGACCCCAGCATTATGAGTGCTGTGCTCTAACCAGCTGAGCTACGTAGCCACGGACAAGCCGCGTATTTTCTCTCCTTTCTGGCCGAAAGTCAACTGGCGGCGGGCCGTAATCAAGCTGGCCCGGGCGTCGGAAATCTCTTCCGACCTGGTCTTAATCTTACGGGCGTCTTCTTCGGGCACGGTGGTTCAGCCAGCGCTCGGCCAGCAGGCCGTCGGTTGCAATCGCCGGCGCATTGCCGGTCACCAGGTCGGCGACCAGTTCGGCCGATCCGCAGGCCTGGGTCCAGCCCATGGCGCCGTGGCCGCTGTTGAGATGCAGCCGATCGATCGGGGTGGCGCCGATCAGCGGCGGGCCGTCCGGGGTCATCGGCCGCAGTCCCGTCCAGGCATTCGGCGCCGAATTCCGGATGCGGTCGGCGAGCTTGGGCAGCAGCAGCGCCGCGCCGTCGAGCAGTACCTGCATCCGCTTCGGATCGATCCCGGTGTTGTCACCGGCAAATTCGGCCAGTCCGGCGATGCGCAAGCGATCGGGCCCCAGGCGCGCGGTGACGAAGCGGCGTTTCAGATCCAGGATCGGCATGACCGGCGCCGGATCGTCGGCGTCGATCCCGATCGTGGCCGAATACCCCTTGACCGGGTAGATCGGGACCTGAAGTCCAAGCGGCGCCAGCAGCGAGCTTGTGCCGCATCCTGCCGCGACGATGCACGCATCGGCTTCCAGTTCGCCTCGATCCGTCGCAAGCGCCTTGAACCGATTGCGCTCGCAGACGATGGCGTTCACGGCCGTGTCGAACAGCGTTTCGGCGCCCAGCGCGGCGGCGCGCTCGGCCATCAGGCGACTGAAGAGCCGCGCATCGCCGGATTCGTGGTCCGGAAACAGCAGCGCGCCGTGGAACCGGTCGGCCACCGGCGCCAGCGCTGGTTCCAGCGCGACCAGCGCGTCCCGTTCCAGCGTACGCATGTCGATTTCGGGATGTTCCATGCGGCGGCGCAATTCGATCGCGTGATCGAATTCGGCAGCGCTGTAATAGAGCTCCAGCGAGCCGCGGGTGAATTGATGGTAATCCAGCGCGAGGCGTTCGCGCAGCGCGAGCAGACAGCGTTTGGAGTACATCGCCAGGCGCACGCAGTGCCGGGTGTTGGCGTAGTAGCGCTTCGGCCTGGAGTGGCGCAGAAAGTGGAAGCCCCAGGCCAGCATGCCCGGCAACGCCGGGACGCGAACCCGCCAGGGTTGGTCATCGCGCAGCAACGCCGGCAGCAGTTTGCGGGCGCTGCCCGGTGCGTTCCAGGGTTCGGCGTGGGCCGGCGTGATGCCGCTGCCGTTGGCGTGGCTGGCCCCGGTGGCCGGTTCGCCGGCCTGTTCGACCAGCGTCACCCGGAGGCCACGCTCGGCCAGCGCCAGCGCGGTGGTCGTGCCGACGATTCCGGCGCCGATGACGATCACGTGCATGACGGCAACCTAGCAGAACATGCGCGGGATGGCGTCAATCCTCGGGCAGGTCAGGGTTCGAAACCGTCGGCGAAGACGCCGTCGGTCGCAGTGACATCGACCAGGCAACTCGCCTCGGCGACTGCGCGGGACATGTCGTCGAGGCTGCAATCGCTGAATTCCTGCGAGTCATTGATGCTCGAATTCATGATGCCGGCTACGGTGCCGGCCGGGCAGGCTTCTCGGTTATCGTCGTGCCGGGCGGCGAAGTTGTGTCCCACCTCATGGGCAAACACCAGTGCGCTTGTCGTTTCGTTGGCCAGGTCCTCGTCGACGCCATGACCGAAAGACTCGTTGCATAGGGTGTCGAGCCAGGCGATGCCGACGGTGCTGAATCGCTGGTTGCCTTCATCGTCGACAAAAAAGATGTCGCGATCGGTGAACAGGTGGGCCAGCCCGTGAAAGGGAATGTCGCTGCCGGCGCCGCCATTGAGGAATGATCCGAACTGTTCGAGCAACTCGCCGGCGTCGCTGGACGTCAGCGCGCCGTTGGTATTCAGGATTTCGTGATGCCACAGCTCGATCCCGAGGCCGAGCTGGTTGGCGTAGATGCCGTCGATGAAGTTGATGCGGCCGAGGACCACCGAGGCGGTATTGCTGCCGTGGCGGTTGCTGAACTCGACGTCGCTGACGATGGTCACCGGCATGGCGAGCATCGCCGTGCCCTCGAGCGTGGCAACTTCGCGCAGGTGTCCGACGAAGGTCGCGTAGTCCGTGGTCGCGGCAGTGCCGGTTCGGGTATCGTCGACCGCGACGGCCCCGTCGTCGACGTGTATGGGGAGGTCGAGGTCGCTCATCCTGAACAGGATGGCGGCATCGTCGGCCACGGCGCGCTGACCGGGCGGGACCAGGCCGGCGGCGCTGTCGATCAGGTATAGCTCATCGCCGTCGTGAAAGCCGCCGCTGAATTGCCCGTCGATCCGGTTCAGCCGGACCCAGGATCCGGGGCGCCCGGAAAGCGTGCCTTTCAGGAACAGATCGCCGGCGCCCAGGCGGTTGCGCTGGCGGGCGGGCAGCGCAGCCATCAGGTCGGTGTTAGGCGTCAACTCCAGCGAGAACAGGCGTCCGAAGGCCCGAATCTGCATGGTTTCGGGCGCCCCGGCATTTGCCCCGGGCATGTCCAGCGTCTCGAATGCCCGTAGAGATGTCTCGCGGGACAAGACTTCGGTGCTTGCGGTGACGGCCGTGACGAATATCAGCAGCCCGATGCGGAAATTCACGCTTGCGTGCCCAAGAAGGTTTTTCCAGTGACCGAGTCTACCGGCAGTGGTGCGTGTAATTCCCTGAACTGGTTCACAATTCATGGAAAATCCGGTTCGTCGCGGCGCGCCGGTCCAGTGCGCCGGGCGGCCACCGGTTCATCCTTGCCAGGGTTGTCCGCACCCGCAGGCCGAGCGCGGACGAACTCCGAGTCGCCGGTTCAGGCCGGCATCGGCCGGCCGAATTCCTGTTCGAAGCGGTTGCGGACGGTCTGCGGATCGATGTCGAAGCCCTGCGGGGCCGAATGCGCGATCTTGATCGAGCCCATCAGCGACCCCAGGCACGCCGCATCGAACGGGTTCCAGCCGCGTTCCAGGCCGAACAGCAGGCCGGCGCGATAGGCGTCGCCGCAGCCGGTGGGGTCGGCAATGCCCTCGGGCGTGACCGCCGGGACGCGCTGCTCGCCGTCGTGGGTGAGCATTTCGGAGCCTTCGCCGCCGTGGGTGATGATCAGGCCCTGCTTGAGGCCGCTGAGCGCCTCGCCGCGGTTCCAGCCGGTCTTGCTGGCGATCATTTCCCACTCGTAGGAATTGACCGTCAACCAGTCGGCGTCGGCGATCATGGTCTTGAGCTCGTCGCCGGAGAACATCGGCAGCCCCTGGCCGGGATCGAACACGTGCGGGATGCCGGCGGCCTTGAACTGCACCGCATGGTCCAGCATGGCCTGCTTGCCGTCGGGCGAGACGATGCCGTAACCGATGCTGCCGTCGGTGGGCACCGTATTGCGATGGTTTTCGTTCATCGCTCCGGGATGGAACGCGGTGATCTGGTTGTCGTCCAGGTCGGTGGTGATATAGGCTTGCGCGGTGAAATGGTCGTTGTCGCGGATGACGAATCGCTGGTTGATGCCCAGTTCGTCGAGGCGTTCGGAATAGCGGTCGAAGTCTGCGCCCACCGCGGCCATCGGCAGCGCCTCGCCGCCGAGCTTCTTCAGGCTGTAGGCGATGTTGCCCGCGCAGCCGCCGAAGTTGCGGCGCATTTCGGGCACCAGGAAGGCGACGTTGAGCATGTGCGTCTTTTCCGGCAGGATATGATCCTTGAAGCGTTCCGGAAACACCATGATGTTGTCGTAGGCCAGTGAGCCACAGATCAGAATCGACATAAAATCGCTTTATTTCGGGTCAGCCGTTCAGTATAAGGGATTGCCGGATGCAGCGCAGCCGCCTGCAGCAGCCGTTTCATCCGGCTATGGCAACATCCGGTTGCAAGTACGAAACCGTAACGTGTAGACTACGCTTTTAGCTTTCCAAGAAATCCGGTAGATTCAGGCTTTCCGCAGTACGGGATGTCTGAATTTTCATGTTTTCCTGCCTGGCTTCAGAGGCGGATTTTCTTCTGCCGGGCTTCAATCGAGGCTGATTCAGCCCGGAGAACTTCCACGTGCCGGGCTTGGGAAGGCTTTAATGCCGAAAAATTTGAGCAATCGCCGGGTTGGACGGCCAAATACGCAACATTCAAACAGAAGATTTTACGGGTATGAATAAATTGACTATGAAAGCAGACTGCTTGCTGGCCATCATGCTGGCTTCGTCGTTCGTGGCGTTCGGCTTTGCTTCGCAGGCGCACGGACAGGAAGTCGAATCGGCCCTGGACGCCAGCCGCCAGGCGGCGGAGGGAACGCGCGAGTCGCAGGAAGATATCGACGAGATCGATTCGCGCATCCAGGATTTGCTCGGCGATTATCGGGCCAACCTCAGGCAACTCGAGCAGCTCACGCGGTATAACGAGTCGCAGCGGCGACAGGCCGAAGCTCAACGCCAGGAAATCGAGTCGCTGACTGAAGACATCAACAACATCGCGAGCCTGCAGCGCGCCGTGCAGCCGCTCATGCAGGACATGGTTGATTCGCTGGCACGGGTGGTGGATGCCGATATCCCGTTTCTGGTCAATGAGCGGCGCTCGAGGGTGGAGCGGCTGACGGACCTGATGGAAGACCCGACCAGCTCGCCTGCCCAGCGCTACCGTTTGCTCATCGAGGCTTATCAGATCGAGTCGGAGTATGGCCGGACCGTCGAGTCCTATCGCAGCGACATCGAGACAGCGGATCGACTGTACGAGGACGTCGATGTACTGCGTATCGGTCGACTGGTCCTGATCTTCAAGACCGACGACGACGCCGTTCTGAAGCGCTACGATGTCGATTCGGGCAACTGGGTGGACCTGGACAAGTCGTTCATGCCGGATGTCAAGACCGCCATGCGCGTGGCGCGTGAACAAATTCCGCCGGAGCTGCTTTACATACCCGTGACGGCTCCAGAAACCGCGGATGAGGGCTGAAACAATGATTGGAACGCTTAAAATGCATCTCACCCAGGGAATCAGAAGCGGGAGCGAAACCATGCGCAATCCCCAGAAGGGCCTGCAAACGATCCTGGTCGCGCTGGCGATCGGATTCTGTTCGACCGCGATCGGGCAGGAAGGCCCGAGATCGCTTGAAGAGGTCGTGCGGGCCATGCAGCAAGAACGCCAGGCCGTGGCCGAATCCAATCGCGAGCGCGAACAGCGCTTCCGCAGCCAGGAAGCCGATCAAGAAGCGGAGCTGAACCGGATTCGCAACCAGGTTTCCGAGGCTGAAGCCGAAGCCAGCCGGCTGGAAGACCTGCGCAACCAGCTGGATCGTGAGCTCGAGGAGCTGCGTAATCAACTGGCCGAGCGCGAGGGCGAATTCGGCGAACTGTTCGGGGTGGCCCGGGCGGCGGCGGCCGACCTTGAAGAGCAGCTCAGTGACTCGCTGATTTCGGTCCAGTACCCGAATCGCGGCGAAGAGCTCGATGAGATGGCCCAGTCGGGTTCACTGCCGACCATCGATCAGCTTGAAGGCCTGTGGTTCACGTTGCTGCAGGAGATGACGGAGCAGGGCAAGGTGGCGCGATTCGAAGCCGACGTCATTCGCAACGACAATACGTCGACCGCCGAGACCGTGGCGCGCATCGGCCCGTTCACCGCTTTCGGAGAGCAGGGCTATCTGGTGCTGACTGAAGACTCGCTTCGCTACCTGGCCCGTCAGCCGGGCGGCGGAGCGGTCGCAGCTGCACGTCGCGTGCTGGACCATACGGGGCCCGGCGTGGTGCGCGGCATGGTCGACCCCTCGCTTGGCGGACTGCTGGGCCTGGTTACGCAGAAGCCGACGCTGCGTGAGCGCGTCGATCAGGGCGGCGCGATCGGCTACGCCATCATCGTCGTTGCCGCGCTGGGTATCCTGCTGGCGCTGTACCGCTGGCTGATGCTGACGCTGACCTCGATGAAGGTTCGGCGGCAGATGGGCAAGCACGAGCCCAATGACTCCAACCCGCTGGGGCGTATCCAGGGGGCCTACGAAGAGCACAAGAATGAAAGCATCGAAACCCTTCAGCTGCATCTCGATGACGCCGTGCTCAAGGAACTGCCACCGCTTGAACGCGGCCTGAACCTGGTCAAGGTGCTGGCTGCAGTGGCGCCGCTGATGGGTCTCCTGGGGACGGTGATCGGCATGATCGTGACCTTCCAGGCCATTACGCTGTTCGGTACCGGCGATCCCAAACTGATGGCGGGAGGTATCTCCCAGGCGCTGATCACCACGGTGCTGGGCCTGATTGCCGCAGTGCCGCTGCTGATTCTGCATGCATTTGCGTCATCGACTTCACGCCGGCTCGGCCAGGTGCTCGAAGAGCAGTCGACAAGCCTTGTTGCCGACGCCGAGCAGTCAAGCCGTTGATGCACGCACTCGAAGGGTAATCTATCGTGCTTGAAATGCTGAATCCAGCCAATATCTGGGCGTCTATCCAGGGCTTCCTCGAGGCAGGCGGCCCCGTGGTGGTGGTGCTCCTGTGCAGCACCGCGCTGATGTGGGTTCTGATCAGCGAGCGCTTCCTGTTTTTCGCCTTTTCCGGCCCCCGCCTGCGCAAGGCGCAGGTGGAACGCTGGAAAGCGCTTGACAACCACGTGAGCTGGGAATCGCACATGTTTCGCGAGCAATTGATCTCGGAAGTCCGGATCGAAAGCGAGCGTTTCATGGGTGTGATCCGGGCGCTGATCCTGATCACGCCACTGCTTGGTCTGCTGGGCACGGTCACGGGAATGATCGAAGTCTTTCAGGTCATCGTCGATACCGGCGCCTCCAATGCGCGGTTGATGGCCTCGGGAATTTCCAAGGCCACCATTCCGACCATGACGGGGCTGGCAGTTTCGCTGACCGGCGTGTTCGCGATGAGCTTCCTGGACCGCCGCAACGAAATCGCGGTCGCCGAAGTTTCCGACCAGCTGGAACTCGACGCCGGCATGGGTTTTGGAACCGGAAGAAGGCTGCTTTCCGACGAAGCCGACGAAGCGGAAGTCAACATCACGCCGCTGCTGGACATCGTGTTCATCCTGCTGATCTTCTTCATCGTCACATCGACTTTTCTGGACGAGGAAGGTATCGACATCGCCACGCCTCAGGAAAACGAAGAGGAGCAGCAGACGCGCCCACCGCCGACAATGGTGCTCAGCGTCCGCAATGACGGGTTCGTCATGGTCGACAACGTGCGCATGATCGACCCGCGCTCGGTCAAGCCCGTGATCGAGGCGTTCACGGCGGAAAATCCGCGTGGCGTCGTGCTGGTGAATGCAGCCCCGGATGCCGAGATCGAGAATACCGTTTTGGTGGTAGACCAGTCACGTCAGGCCGGCGTCGATCCGGCGCTGGCAATCCAGGGAAGATAGGTAATTCGGAGTTTCCATGGCCAGATCTCGAAGAGTCGCCAAGACCGACGACAGCGATGTCAACGTGACGCCGCTGCTGGATATCGTGTTCATCATGCTGATCTTTTTCATCGTGACCGCGACGTTCATCAAGGAACCCGGGGTCGATGTCACCCGGCCGGAGGCGCAGACGGCAGAAGACCAGCGTCTTGTTTCCATCCTGGTGGCAATCGATTCGGAGAACACGATCTGGATCAATCGCGAGGAAGTGTCGGTGGACGGCGTGCGGGCCGCGGTGGAACGCCTGCGGCGCGAGAATCCGCGTGGCAGTGCAGTCATCCAGGCCGACGGCTCCGCGCATAGCGAGTACCTGGTCGACGTTCTCGAGCAGATCCGCGCCTCGGGTGTCCAGGACGTGGTAGCCGTTTCGACAGTCAAGTCATGAATAACATCATTCGTCTCATTACCGGCATTCCCGGCGCCGTGGTGGTTACCGCGGCAATCTTCCTGATCCTGGCGACGGTCATCTCGACCCGCGACGACGTCCAGCTCAGCGAGGATCGTTCGGTTCAGATCAACGTCACCCGCCAGCTCCAGGACACTGAGACCCAGGTGGCCGAAGATTTCCAGCGCCCCGTACTCGATCAGCCGCCGCCGCCGCCGCCGACGGTCACCGACCAGGATTTCCGGCCGGAAATGAGCGTTCAGGTCGGCGCGCTTCCGGACCTTTCGGGCGTCGATGTCGATATCGGTACCGGATTCAACCCGGATCGCGACGCGCAGCCGCTGGTGCGCATCCCGCCGCAGTACCCGCAGCGCTGCATGGCCCGGGCCGACAACCTGGAATCGGTATCGGTGGAGTTCGACGTGACGCCTGAAGGCACCGTGGTCAATCCGCGCGTGCTGGATTCGACGAATTCCTGCCTCAATCGCGCCGCCATGCGGGCGGTCGAACGCTGGCGCTACAACCCCAAAATCGTCGATGGCGTGGCTGAGCCGAGACTCAATGTCCGTACCGTAATCGACTTCGAATTGGAAGGCTAGCAATGGTGAAGACGCAAAACGCTTCCGGTCGTACCGTGCGCCTGGTTCTGGCTGTTTTTCTGGCGCTTTTGCTCGCCGGGCCCGCAGGTGCGCAATCCGGCAAGCTGAACAGCTCGGACGACTCCGATGACGCCGAAGAGCAGCAGGAGACTCCGTCGCTCGACCCGCGCGTGGCCGAGCAGCTGCTCGAGGCCTACGAGGCGCTCGAAAACGACGAAAACGAGGATGCGCTGCAGAGGCTGAACCGCCTCATGGACCGCCGCGGCGATTCCATGAAACCGTTCGACAAGGCCTCCGTGCTGCAGATCCGTGGCCAGACTCACGTCAATCTCGAGAACATGGACAGTGCGCTGGAGGATTTCGTCGCCGCGCTTGAGCTGGAGGCCCTGCCCTCGGATCAACAGAATCGGCTGCGATTCAACATGGCCCAGCTCTACTTCATCAACGAGCGGTACGAGGACTCCATTCGCCTGTTCGAGGCGTGGATGGAGGCCGACGTCGACGTGACTGCGCTGGCCTATTTCATGCTCGCGGCGTCTTATTACAATCTCGAAGAATACGAGGAGGCCATCGAGCCGATCAGGAAGGCGATCGAACTTGCCGACGAACCCGAGAAGCGCTACTTCGAGCTGGCCAACGTCGTCTATTCCAACCTGGGCTATATCGAAGAACGCACGGCCCTGCTCGAACGCATGATCGAGATCTGGCCGGACAACCTCAACTATTGGCGTCAACTGGCCTCGCTCTATCTCGAGCAGGGCGAGGAATTGAAGTCCTTCTCCACGCTCGAGACGGCCTACATCAACGGCCTGATCGACGAGGAGGACGATATTCTCCTGCTGGCCCAGTACTACTCCAACTTCGACAATCCCCACCGCGGCGCCGGCTTGATCGAAGACGAGATGGAGGCCGGCAGGGTCGAGCGGAGCGTCGACAACCTGGAATTGCTCTCGCAACTCTGGAGCCAGGCGCGCGAACACGGCAAGGCAATCCCCGTGCTGCGCGAAGCCGCGGAGATGTCCGATGAGGGCGAATTGGCGTTCCGGCTGGGCCAGTCGCTGCTGGCCGACCAGCGCAACGAGGAAGCCGAGGAAGCCCTGGAGAGCGCGCTGGAAAAAGGCGGTCTGGACGATCAGCAGGAAGCCGAAGCCTGGATGCTGCTGGGCAATGCACGCTTCAACCAGGCCGATCCGGGAGACCGCGAGCAGCGCGAAGAGGCCGACGAGGCGTTTGCGCAGGCCACGCAGTACGCCAGCACGCGCCGGCAGGCGGCCGACTGGCGCAACTATCTCGATGCGATCAATCAGACCGAGCGGCGGCAGGCCGCGCTGGAAGAAGAGCAGAGCGAAACACTGGCCTCCGAAGCCCGTCAGCGGCTTCTGACCGCTTGCCGCGCGCAGCAGCTCGCCGGTTCCGAGTTGTCGGAGCAGTGCCGGACGCTGCTGGCCGAGGAGGAGGGCTCCGGCGCAGAAGGGCAGTAAAGGCCAGCGCGTCGGATAGCCAACAAGCGCCCGCCGGCGAAGATCTCCGGCGGCGGGCCTCGTGACCGCCGGATCTGTCGCGATTGCCGGCGATGGCGCCGCTCGCCGACGTTGTCGCCCTGCCCATCGCAGCGCGGCGCTTCGCCTGCGGCAGACGCAGGATGCCGGCCGGCATCGCGGCCGGCCCACCCATGCAGTATTTCGACCCCGACCCGCATCCCTGTCCCCATCCCGATCGTCCGATTGTTTCGCGGCGATTTCACGATGGTCAAAAAAAGTCAATCTATTGTTGAAATCACGTTAAATTGCGGCTATGCTCCGGCTGAAGGCCGATCGCGGTCGGACGCGACATTTCAGCGTACCCCCTCCGGCTGCGTTCAAAAAATTCACTCGGACAATTGATCCGACAAGACAAAAAAGAGGTATCGCCGTGAAGGTTGAGACACTTGAGAAGAGCCATACGCCCCTATGGCGCAGCATGGCGCCAATACTGGCAGGCCTGGCATTCGGCCTGACGCCGATGCTGGCCGTTGCCCAGGACGCGCCGGAAGCCGATGAGGAACAAGAAGCGCCCGACGTCGAGCGCATGACGGTCACGGGGACGCGCCTGCAGACCAACGCGAACGTCGTCGCGCCCAACCCCGTCCTCACGGTCGGTGAGCAGGAAATCGATTCCCGCGGCGTCACCCGCATCGAAGACATGACCAACCAGCTGCCGCAGGTCTTTGCCGGGCAGAGTTCCGAAGTTGCCAACGGCGCGACCGGAACCTCGACCCTGAACCTGCGCGGCCTCGGCGCGATCCGGACCCTGACGCTGATCGACGGCAAGCGCCTGCCCTTCGGCGACTCCTCGACCGCGCCGCCGAACCTGGACGTGATCCCGACGCGACTCGTCGAGCGCGTCGAAATCGTCACCGGCGGCGCTTCCGCCGTCTACGGCTCCGACGCCATCGCGGGCGTCGCCAACTTCATCCTCAAGGATGACTACGAAGGCCTGGAGGTCGACATCCAGGGCGGGTTCTACCAGGCCGGCAACGACAACGGCCTCATGGAGGGTGTGCTGGCCGCGGCCGAACAGCCGATTCCGGGCTCGACCACCGATGGTCGCGAGTTGCAGGCGTCGGTTACGATGGGCGCCAACACGTTCGACGGACGCGGCAACGTGACGCTGTTCGTCAATTACGAGAACCTCAACGCGATATCGCAGGGCGACCGCGTGGAAAGCGCTTGTGCGATCGGCGCCGACGACGGGCCGTTCAGCTTCCGCGGCCTCGGCTGCATCGGGTCGGCAAACTTCCGTTTGTTCGGCGGCCCGGGCGGCTTTGCCCATCAGGACGAAGACGGCGAGATCGTACCGTTCCAGGGTGGGCCGGATCAGACGTTCAACTTCGGACCGGACAACTTCTTTCAGCGTCCGATCGAGCGTTTCCAGATTTACACCAAGGGCAAGTATGACCTGACCGATGACATCGAGCTGTTCACCGATCTGAGCTTTACCAACGTGAGTTCGGATGCGCAGATTGCGCCTTCGGCCTCGTTCGGTTTTGGCGCCTACTCGATCAACTGCGACAACCCGCTGATCCAGCCCGGCGCCAGTCCGGGCATTCCGCTGACCGAGATTTTCGGCTGCGTGCCGGGCGAAGACGGGGTTGTGCCGAATGAAGTCGGCGGCCTCACGCTATCGCATCGAAACGTCGAAGGCGATCCGCGCAACTCGAACCTCGACAACAGCACCTGGCGTACGCTGGGCGGCCTGCGCGGCACGCTGTTCGAGAATTACGATTTCGAGGTGTTCGGTCAGTTTTCCCGCACGCAGGACAAAAATATATCGACCAACGATCTGTTGATCGACAACGTCCAGGATTCCTTCTTCCTGGTCGAGGACGACAACGGCAATGTCGTCTGCCGCTCCGGCAATCCGGACTGCGTGCCGTGGAACATCTTCCAGCGCGGTCCCAATGGCGAGTCGCTCGTGACCGAGGAGGGCGCCGACTTCGTGACCGGCGTCGGCATCACCACCGGTGAAACGCAGCAGGTCGTCTTCGGCGGCAACATCCAGACCAATCTCGAGCGTTTCGGCGTCGTTTCGCCGTTTGCCGACTCCGGTGCCGGCGTCCTGGTGGGCTGGGAATACCGCAAGGATGAACTCGACGCCAACCCGGATCAGATCTCGCAGCGTGCCGACGGCGGCTTTACCGGCGTCGGTGGTCCGACGTTGCCGGTCGAGGGTGCGGTCAAGGTCGCCGAGGCCTACATGGAGGCCCAGGTCCCGCTGGTCACCGGCGCGCCGCTGATGGAACAGGTTGCCGTGGGTGGCGCCTATCGCTACTCGGATTACGAGACCGAGGGCAGCGGCACGTCCAACACGTTTGATACCGACACCTGGCACGTGTTCCTGAACTGGACGCCGATCCAGGACGTGCGCCTGCGTGCGCAGTTCCAGCGCGCCGTGCGTGCGCCGAACGTCATCGAACTGTTCACGCCGCAGGGTACCGGTTTGCCTGACCTGACCGAAGGACCGAACGGCCTGTTCGATCCGTGCGCCACCGACAATCCTTCGGCCACCTTCGAGGAGTGCGCGCGTACCGGTGTGACCGAAGAGCAGTTCGGCAACATCATCGACGTGATCTCCGGTCAGACCCAGGCGATCACCGGCGGCAATCCGTTCCTGGATCCGGAGGAGTCCGACACGGTCACGATCGGCGCGATCTTTACGCCCGCGTTTATCGACGGTCTCACGGTGTCGATCGACTACTTCGATATCGAGATCGATGACGCCATCGCCGGCGGCATTCCGGCGCCGACCGTGCTGAGCGAATGTCTCGAAACCGGTAATCCCGCGTTCTGTGACCTGATTCAGCGCGATTCGCAGGGTTCGCTCAACAGCGGCAGCCCGGGCGTCGGCTTCCAGCAGACCAACATCAACATCGCCAGTCTCGAAACCAGTGGTCTCGACTTCCAGGTTGTCTACGACCTGGACCTGTGGGACGTCGGCCTTGAAGACATGGGTTCAGTGCGCTTCGACTACGCGTCGACCTACCTCGACAAGCTGCGCAATGTGCCGTTCCCGGGTGCCGATCCCATCGATTGCGAGGGCAAGGTTCTCGGCTCCTGCGGGACCCCGAACCCCGAGTATCGCCATCGCATGCTGACGACCTGGCAGACCCCCTGGAACCTCGACGTCACTGCTACCTGGCGCTATTTCGGAAGCGTCGATAACGCGAACGGTCCCGACTCTGCCTCGGTGTTCATCGATCGCGGCTTTGACAAGAAGCAGTACCTCGATCTTGCGGTCGATTACTACTGGTCGGAAAACCTGACTTTCCGGGCTGGCGTGAATAACGTCAACGCCGCGGACGTGCCCATCTCGACATCGGTAGGTGCGGGGCTCGGCAACGGCAACACCTTCCCGACCGTATACGACGCGACGGGCCGCTTCTTCTTCTTCGGTGCGCGTTACAGCCTGTAACCGACTCCAAGAGAAGATGCAAAAAACCGCAGGCCCCGGGCCTGCGGTTTTTTTTGCGCCAGGTCGGGTGCGCAACCCGATGATCCGGCGCTTTCAAGCGTTCAGGGGAAACCGAAGCGGGAAGTAATGCGGAAGCCCCTGGGGGACCGGAATGACCACGAACCCCCGACCGCGCGGACCCGGCCGCGTGCTTGCAGGCCGTCAGGCGCTTCGGGCGCCAAGCTCGCCGGCGACCTGCACGATGCGCTCGACCGTCAGACCGAATTCCTCGAACAAGGCAGGCGCCGGCGCCGAGGCGCCGAAGCTGTCGATGCCGACGACTGCGCCCCGCGGGCCGGTGAACCGGTGCCAGTACGATGATACGCCCGCCTCGACGGCGATTCGCGCGCTGACCGCTTCGGGCAGCACCGAGGCCTGGTAGGCGTCGTCCTGGGCCAGGAACCGCTCCGGGTTGGGCATCGAGACGACCTGCGTATCGGTGCCGCGGCCCGCCAGGACTTCCGCTGCGTCCATGACGAGTTCGACCTCCGAACCTGTGGCGATCAGGATCAGGTCGGGCGTATCGCCGGCCGCGCGCAATACATAGCCGCCGCGGCGAATTTGTTTGATCTGGTCCGGATCACGCGCCTGATGCCGGGTTCCCTGGCGGGTCAGTACCAGCGCCGTCGGTCCATCCCTGCGTTCGATCGCATCGGCCCAGGCCGCGGCCGTCTCGGTCTTGTCGGCCGGCCGCCAGACTTCCAGGTTCGGGATCATGCGCAGGCTGGCGACGTGCTCGACCGGCTGGTGGGTGGGGCCGTCCTCGCCCAGGCCGATCGAATCATGGGTATAGACCTGGATCGAGCCGGTGGGAATCAGCGCCGACATGCGCACCGCGTTGCGGGCGTAGTCGGAAAAGACCAGGAAGGTCCCGGTGTAGGGGATGAATCCGCCGTGCAGGTGGATCCCGCTGGCGATCGCGGTCATGCCGAACTCGCGCACGCCGTAATAAATGTAGTTGCCGTCGGCGTCCGACTGCATGATGTCGCGGCTGCCCGACCAGTTGGTGTTGTTCGAGCCGGTCAGGTCGGCCGAGCCGCCCAGCAGTTCCGGCAGCAGCGGGCCGAATGCCTCCAGGCTGAGCCCGGAGGCCTTGCGCGTGGCGACCTTGCTGTCGTCGGCCTGCATCTTTTCGACAATTGCCTGCGCGCGCGCGGCGAAATCCGCGGGCAGCTCGCGGCGCATGCGCCGTTCGAATTCGGCGGCCTGTGCGGGAAAGCGTTCCCGGTATTCGCGCCAGGTGGTCTGCCAATTCTGCTCGAGCTGCTTTCCGCGTTCGCGCGCGTCCCATCCGGCCCGCACCTCGTCGGGGATTTCGAACGCCGGATATGGCCACCCGAGCGCGGCGCGCGCGGCCGCGATTTCCTCGTCGCCCAGCGGAGCGCCGTGGGTGTCGGCGGTGCCCTGCTTGTTCGGCGCGCCGAAGCCGATGGTGGTCTTGCAGCAGACCAGGGTGGGACGTTCGGTATCTGCCCGGGCCGATCCGATCGCGGTGCGGATCTCTTCCGGATCATGCCCGTCGACGTTCCTGATCACCTGCCAGCCGTAGGCCTCGAAGCGTGCCGGCGTGTCGTCGGTGAACCAGCCCCGCGTCTCGCCGTCGATCGAGATCCCGTTGTCGTCGTAGAACACGACCAGCTTGCTTAAGGACCAGGTGCCGGCCAGCGAGCAGGCTTCGTGCGAGACGCCTTCCATCAGGCAGCCGTCTCCGGCGAACACCCAGGTGTGATGATCGACAATGTCGAGTCCATCGCGATTGAAGCTGCGCGCCAGCAATTTCTCGGCCAGCGCCATGCCGACGGCATTGGCCAGCCCCTGGCCCAGCGGACCGGTGGTGGTTTCCACGCCCGGGGCCTCGCCGAATTCCGGATGCCCCGGCGTCGCGGCGTGCAGCTGCCGGAAATTCTTGAGTTCGTCCATCGAAAGCGCGTACCCGCTCAGGTGCAGCACGGCGTAGAGCAGCATCGAGCCGTGCCCGTTGGAGACGACGAACCGGTCGCGGTCGAACCAGTCGGGGTTGGCGGGGTTGTGGCGATGGAAGTCGTTGTACAGCACCTCGGCGATGTCGGCCATGCCCATGGGCATGCCGGGGTGGCCGGATTTGGCGCGCTGCACGGCGTCCATGGCGAGGGCGCGAATGGCGTTGGCGAGCTGGCGGCGGTCGGTCATCGGGCGTCTTGTCCTTGGGCGGTTTATTATTTCGGGCGAAGTCGTCGAGGCCCCGGTTCCCGCTGGCGGTCGGGGCAGGCCGGTAGTTTATCCGATCCGATCGGGCACCCGAACCCCGCCAGGCCGAATCCGGCCTGGCGCGAAACCCGTTTGGCGCAAGCGCAATCACCGATCATGCGGATCCAGGCAATCCAACCGGTGCCCGGCGCAAATCGGTCCGCGCTTGCTTTTTCATGCGCGTGGTATTGCCAGCCGGCAAGGTGACACGCTATAATCGCGGGGATTTGCTCGGCGCTTGCCGAAAAATCAAAATTCACACGCATTCCGTCACATCAGGCGGGGTTGCCCTCGATGTTCGTTGCCGGCCGGTCAATCACCGGTCTGCCAGGGTCGCCTGATGGGGAATTGCGGAGGTTCAAACCCCGCCGGACCGAACGCAAGGATCCGGCACCCTATACAAGGAAAGAAACAATGCCTGACGTCACCATGCGCCAGATGCTCGAAGCTGGCGTGCATTTCGGTCACCAGACCCGCTACTGGAACCCCAAGATGGAACCCTACATCTTCGGCGCCCGGGGCAAGATTCACATCATCAACCTCGAACGCACGCTGCCGCTGCTCAAGGAAGCGCTGGATTTTCTCAGCCGCATGGCGAGTAAACGCGGCACCGTGATGTTCGTCGGCACCAAGCGGGCGGCCGGCCAGGCCGTGGCCGAAGAGGCCGCGCGCTGCGGCATGCCGTACGTGTCGCACCGCTGGCTGGGCGGCATGCTGACCAATTTCCGCACGATCCGCCAGTCGATCAACCGCCTCAAGGAACTCGAGGCGATGGAAACCGACGGCAGCTTCGACAAGCTGGTCAAGAAGGAAGTGCTCGAGCTGACGCGCGAGCGCGACCGCCTGGAACAGAGCCTGGGCGGCATCAAGGACATGAATTCCCTGCCCGACGCGATGTTCGTCATCGACATCGGCCACGAAGACATCGCGATCGCCGAAGCACGCAAGCTCGGCATTCCGGTGGTGGCCGTGGTCGATACCAACAACAATCCGGAAAACGTGGATTACGCGATTCCGGGTAACGACGATGCGATCCGGTCGGTGCGGCTTTACGCCCAGCTGGCCGCCGATGCGATTCTCGAGGGCAAGGCTTCGGTGCCGCAGGTGCAGGGCAACGAGGACGAATTCATCGAGCTCGACGCCGAGGGCAATCCGGTCGATACCGGCGATCAGGAGGCGGCGCCGGCGAAGACGGCCAAGAAGAAGTCGAGCAAGAAGGTGGCCAAGAAGGTCACCAAGAAGGTGGCCAAGAAAGCGGCGAAAAAGACCGCCAAGAAGGCCGCGGCCAAGGCGGGCGACGAGGCCGAAGCCATACCGGAAGGCACGCCGGAAGGTCCGGCGAAGGCCGAGGCCGAGCAGGCCGACCGCGCGGCCGATCCCGAAGAGGCCGCGCAGGCGGCCGCCGAGACGCCGGCCACGGCCGATGCGCCGCCGGCCGAGACCACGCCCGATTCCGAAACCAGGCCGGCGCCGAAGAAGGCTCCGGCGGCCAAGCCGGAAGACGCGGCGGCCAAGCCAGAAGACGCCCCGGCCAAGCCAGAAGAAAAGGACGAATCATGAGCATTACTGCATCCCAGGTCAAGGAACTGCGCGAGCGCTCCGGCGCCGGCATGATGGAGTGCAAGAAGGCGCTGGTCGAGACCGGCGGCGATCTGGAAGCGGCCATCGAGCACCTGCGCAAGAGCGGCCTGGCCAAGGCCGACAAGAAAGCCGGGCGCGTGGCCGCTGAAGGTGCAGTGGTCGAGGCCGCCGACGCCAACGGCGCGGTGCTGGTGGAAATCAATTGCGAAACCGATTTCGTGGCCAAGGACGAAAACTTTCGGGCATTCGCCGAGCGCGTGGCCGAGCTGGCACTGCGCGCCGATAGCGATGACGTGGCCGCGCTGGCAGAAGCCGAGTTCGCCGACGGCGAGACCGTCGAGGCGCGCCGCCAGCAGCTGGTGGCCAAGCTGGGCGAGAACATCCAGCTGCGCCGGATCCGGCGCGTTGACGCCGACGGTGGGGTGATCGCCGGCTACATTCACGGCGGCCGCATTGGCGTGCTGGTGAGTCTGGAAGGCGGCGACGCGGATCTTGCGCGCGATCTCGCGATGCACGTGGCCGCGCTCAATCCGCCGTATGTCGACGCCGATTCGGTGCCGGCCGACGTGCTGGAGAAGGAAAAGGACATTCTTCGCGCCCAGGCCGAGGAATCGGGCAAGCCGGCCGAGATCATCGAGAAGATGATCACCGGTCGTCTCAACAAGCACCTGGCCGAGATCACGCTGGTCGGACAGCCGTTCGTCAAGGATACCGACCAGACCGTGGGCAAGCTGCTCAAGGCAAAGGGCGCGAAGGTCAGGGATTTCGTGCGTCTCGAGGTCGGCGAAGGCATCGAGAAGGAAGAAGCAGACTTTGCCTCCGAGGTGATGCAGCAGGCCCGCGGCGGCTGATCGCGAACAACAGGAAACGCCGACATGGAAAACCCCCGGTATCGTCGAATTCTGCTGAAGCTCAGCGGCGAGGCGTTGCTCGGGGACCATGACTACGGCATCGATCCAAAGGTCAGCAGCCGGATCGCGGCCGAAGTGGCCGAGGTGTGTCATGCCGGCGTGCAGATCGGCATCGTCATCGGCGGCGGCAACATTTTCCGCGGCGCCGGGCTGGCCTCGGCCGGCATGGATCGAATCACCGGCGACCACATGGGCATGCTGGCGACCGTGATGAACAGCCTCGCGCTGCAGGACGCGCTGGAACGCGCCGGCGCGACGACGCGGGTCATGTCGGCCATCACGGTGCGCGAGGTCTGCGAAGACTACATTCGACGCCGTGCGATCCGTCACCTGGAGAAGGGCCGCGTCGTGGTGTTCGCCGCCGGCACCGGCAACCCCTTCTTCACGACCGATACGGCGGCCAGCCTGCGCTCGATCGAAATCGGCGCCGACCTGATGATCAAGGCGACCAAGGTCGACGGGGTCTACTCGTCCGACCCGACCGCCGACGCCGGGGCGCGCCTGTACCGGCGCATCAGTTACGACGAAGTCATCGAACAGAAGCTCAGGGTCATGGACGCCAACGCCATGGTGCTTTGTCGGGATCAGTCCATGCCCATTCGCGTCATCGGCCTCAACGTCGAGGGCAACCTGGCGCGCCTGGTCGGCGGCGAGGATATCGGCACACTGGTCGACTGAGGTCGGGACCGGGCAGGCCTGGACCAGGCCCCGGAGTTGCCGGATTTCTACGATAAGCGGGCGGTTGGCTGCTGCTACAATCGGCGAAGACTCTCAAGGCGGGAACACACACGGTACATCTATGCTTGCAGATATCAAGAAAGACGCCTCCACGCGCATGGACAAGAGCCTGGAGTCGCTGAAGGCGGAACTGGCCAAGATCCGCACCGGACGCGCGCACCCCAGCCTGCTGGAGCACGTCCACGTCGAATATTACGGGTCCGAAGTCCCGATCAGCCAGGCGGCCAACGTCAACGTGGAGGATTCGCGCACGCTGGCGGTCACGGCCTGGGACAAGAACATGGTCGGCAAGATCGAAAAAGCCATCATGACCTCGGATCTCGGGCTCAATCCGGCGACTGCCGGCACCGTGATTCGCGTGCCGCTGCCGGCACTCACGGAAGAGCGGCGCGCCGAACTCTCCAAGGTGGTGCACAACGAGGGGGAACAGGCCAAGGTGGCCATTCGCAACATCCGGCGCGACGCCAACCACCACATCAAGGAACTGGTCAAGGAAAAGCAGATTTCGGAAGATGATCAGCGCCGGGCCGAAACCGAGATCCAGCAGCTTACCGATCGGCATGTCGAAAAGGTCGACGCCATGGTCGGGGAAAAGGAAAAAGAGCTCATGGAGATCTGATTCAATGGCCGGGGCAGATTTGCCGCAGCATCTTGCGATCATCATGGACGGCAACGGCCGCTGGGCGGCGCGCCGGGGCAAGCCGCGCACCTATGGCCACCAGGCCGGCACCGAGGTCGCGCGCCGGATGGTGCGCGCCGTTGCCGAGCGCGGCATCCCGGTGCTGACGGTCTACGCTTTTTCCAGCGAAAACTGGCGCCGCCCGCAGTACGAGGTCCGGCGCCTGATGAGCCTGTTCCGTCGCGCGCTGGACCGCGAGGTCGACCAGCTCGATCAAAACAACGTGCGCCTGAACTTCATCGGCCGACGCGAGGCGTTTTCGAAGTCGCTGCAGCGCGGCATGGCGCGGGCCGAGGCGCTCACCGCCGACAATTCCGGCCTGTTGCTCAACGTCGCGGCAAGCTACGGCGGACGCGACGACATCGTTCGTGCAGCCCGGGCCCTGGCCGAACGGGTCCGGCGCGGCGAGCTGGCGCCGGAAGCCATCGACGAGCGTACGTTCAGCCGCGCGCTGCAGCTGGGCGACCAGCCGGAGCCGGATCTTTTCATTCGTACCGGCGGCGAGCGGCGACTTTCCAATTACCTGCTGTGGAATCTGGCCTATACGGAGCTGTATTTCAGCGACACGCTCTGGCCGGATTTCAGCGAAGCCGAGCTGGATACGGCACTGGAGGACTACAGGTTGCGCGAGCGCCGGTTCGGAGGGCTTGTCGACGGCCACAAGCGCAAGCATGCTTAAATCCCGGGTCATCACCTCGGTGGTGCTGGCCGCCCTGGTGCTGGCGGCGCTGCTGCTGTTGCCGCCGATCTGGCTCAGCGTGGTACTGGCCTTGATGTTTCTCGTCGCTGGCGGCTGGGAAAACGCCCGCCTGGCCGGCCTCTCGAATGCTGTCCTGCAGGCCGCCTGGATCGGGCTGCTGTGCGTGGCCGGCGCAGGATTGATCCGAGCCGCGCATGTACCCGCAGCCGTGCCGGTGATCTTCAGCGTGGCGACTGCCGGCTGGCTGCTGCTGGCGCTGTGGCTGCGCTTCCCGACGCTCGGTCGGGTCGAGTCGAGCCGTTTCCAGCCCACAAAGCTGCTGGTCGTCGCTGCGATCCTGCTGGCGGCGTTCACCTCGATTGCATGGATGCATGCGATAAGTCCGTGGCTGGTGATTCACTTGATCCTGATCGTCGCAGCGGCCGACATCGGGGCCTACTTTGCAGGCCATCGCTTCGGTGGCGCCAGGCTCGCGCCGGTCATCAGCCCCGGCAAGACCTGGGCCGGCGTATTCGGTGGCCTGGCCGCCGCCATGCTGGTCGCGCCCGCTGCCAGCCTGGTACTGCCCGACGTTCCGCTGACGCCGCTGGTCGCGTCGCTGGTCGCGGTGCCTGTGGTGGCCTACTCGATCTGCGGCGATCTGCTGATCAGCCTGTTCAAGCGGCACCGTGGACTCAAGGACACCTCGACGCTGTTGCCGGGGCACGGCGGCATGCTCGATCGCGTCGACGGCCTTTCGGCCGCCGCGCCGCTGTTCGCCCTGATACTGTGGGCGGTCGTCGCCGGCGCCTGATCGCTTCTCCTGCGCCGGTGGGGCGCCTTGCCCGGCAGGCCTGTTGCACTTCGCTGCCGTGGGGCCTTCGTAACGCACGCCAACGTTTGACGCCAAGGAACTTCAAAAGCCGATGGAAATACTGGGTTCAATCTTCTGGCTGATCGTCGCGCTGGGTCTGCTGGTGACCTTTCACGAGTTCGGCCACTACTGGGTCGCGCGCCGCGCGGGCGTGCGCGTGCTGCGTTTTTCGGTCGGCTTCGGTCGTCCCCTCTGGCGCCGCCGGGGCGCGAATGGTGTCGAGTTCGTGATCGGCGCAATTCCGCTGGGCGGGTACGTGAAGATGCTCGACGAGCGCGAAGCGCCGGTCGATCCGGACGAGATCGATCAGGCCTTCAACCGTAAATCGCTGGGTCGGCGCGCCGCGATCGTCGCGGCCGGGCCGATATTCAACCTGATCTTCGCGGTCGCGGCCTTCTGGCTGATGTTCATGCTCGGCATCCCGGAATCCCGGCCCATCGTCGGCAATCCCGAAGGTCTGGCCCAGGAGGCCGGGCTGGAGCACGGCGACCTGATCGTGCGGATCGACGGGCGCGAGGTCGGCTCCTGGACCCACGCGGTACTGGCGCTGGTGCCCGAGGCGCTGGACCGCAACCCGGTGACGCTGGTGGTCGAGGACGAAGCCGGTCGCCGGCGCGACGTCGACCTGCCGCTGGACCGGCTGGGATCCGATTTCCAGGAAGACGAGGTCTTGCAGCACCTGGGCATCGAACCCTGGCGGCCCGACCTGCCGCCGGTCATCGGCGAGGTTTCCGAGGGGTCTCCGGCGGCCGCGGCGGGGCTGCAGGCCGGAGATCGCGTGGTGGCGATCGACCAACAACCGGTCGACGGCTGGATGGCGCTGGTCCGGCGCATTCCCGAAGCCGCCGCCGACGGCAGCACGGTGCAGCTCGAGGTCATGCGCGACGGGATGCGCCGGGAACTGGACATCGAGCCCGAGGAGCAGGACGGCCGGATGGTCATCGGCGTGCGCCCGGGCGAGCCGGGCCCCGAGGTCGAGGCCGCCATGGAGCGCGCCTTCACCATTCTGCAGCACGGGCCGGTCGAGGGGCTTGGCGAGGCGGTGGGAGAAACCTGGCGCCTGACCACGGCCACGCTCGGCATCCTGGGGCGCATGGTCACCGGCAACGCTTCGCTGAGCAACCTTTCCGGACCGATTACAATCGCGCAGCTGGCCAATGATTCGGCGCGCCTGGGCGTATCGAGGTTCCTGTTTTTCCTGGGCCTGATCAGCCTGTCGCTGGCGATCATCAACCTGTTGCCCATCCCGGTACTGGACGGCGGGCATCTGCTGTTCTTCCTGATCGAGTGGATCAAGGGCAGCCCGGTCTCGGAGCGCGGCCACATGATCGGTCAGAGCATCGGCCTGGCGATGGTGCTGGCCTTGATGAGCGTCGCGATATTTAACGATATCTTACGGCTGTTTCAATAGACTGCGCGGCTTTGGCGCGCGATTATTCGAGAAGAGTTGACAAGGGATTCGATGAGATTTCTGATACTACTGCTGGCCCTGTTCAGCCTGTCGGCTTCGGCCCAGAGCTTTACCGTCGAAGAAATCCGCGTCGACGGTCTCCAGCGAATTTCCGAGGGTACCGTCTTCAGCTTCCTGCCGGTCGAGGTGGGCCAGCAGATGACGTCGGCACTGGCGCGTTCGAGCATCCGCGATCTTTACCGCAGCGGTTTCTTCGAAGAAGTCGAGATCGGGCGCGAAGGCAGCATCCTGGTGGTCAAGGTCAGCGAGCGGCCCGCGATCTCGTCGGTTTCGCTGGAGGGCAACGACAAGATTCCGTCCGAATCGCTGAGGCCGGCGCTGGCGGAGATCGGCATCGCGCAGGGCGAGGTGTTCGACCAGCTGGCGATCGACCGGATTCAGCAGGAACTGGTGCGCGAATACTTCAACCAGGGCCACTACGACGTCGAAGTCGATCCCCAGGTGACCGAACTGGACCGCAACCGGGTCAGCATCGTGATCCAGATCGACGAGGGCGAACAGGCCAAGATCCGGCATATCAATATCGTCGGCAACCAGACGTTCGACGAAGAGGAGCTGCGCGAAGACTTCGAATCGGATTCGAAATCCGGGCTGATGTTCTGGCGCGGCCGTACCAACTACACCCGCGAGAAGCTTTCCGGCGACCTGGAGCGCCTGCGCGCCTACTACCTCGACCGCGGCTACATGGATTTCTCGATCGAATCGACGCAGGTCTCGATCAGCCCCGACAGGCAGAACATCTACCTGACCGCCAACATCCGCGAAGGCGAAGTCTTCAAGGTCAGCGACGTTCAACTGACCGGTGACCTGGTGTTGAGCGAGTCGGCGCTGCGCAACTTTGTCCAGGTCGACAGCGGCGAGGTCTTTTCGCGCAAGGAAGTCGAGGCCACGGTCGAGGGCATTACCGCGGTGCTGGCCAATTTCGGCTATGCGTTTGCCAACGTCAACCCGGTGCCGCGGATCGACCGCGAGGACAACACCGTGGAGATCAACTTCTTTGTCGAACCCGGCAAGCGCGTCTACGTGCGCCGCGTCGAATTTCAGGGCAATACCGTCAGCAAGGACGAAGTCCTGCGGCGTGAAATGCGCCAGTTCGAGGGCGCCTGGTTTTCCCAGGCCGCGGTCGACCGCTCGCGGCTGCGGCTGCAGCGCATCGGGTTTTTCGAGAACGTCAACATCGAGACGCCCGCGGTCGAAGGCAGCGACGATGAAATCGACATCATCGTCAGCGTCGAGGAACGGTCCACCGGCAGCTTCCAGGTCGGGCTGGGCTTCTCGCAGTTGCAGGGGTTGATCGCATCGGCCTCGATCCAGCAGGAAAACTTCCTGGGTTCGGGCCGCACGATCGGGCTGGGGGTGAGCCGCAGCTCGATTTCCAGCAGCCTGAACTTGAACTATACGAATCCGTATTTCACCGATGACGGCGTGTCGCTGGGCTACTTCGCGCGCTATTCCGAGTTCAACCAGGGTCGGGCCAACATTTCCGCGTTTTCCACCAGCCAGGTGGCGCTGGGCGCCAATATCGGCTTTCCGATAACCGAAATCGACTTCATCCAGCTGGGCGCCAGCCTGCGCAGGCAGGACATCAGCATCGGCCAGCTCGTGCCGGTTCCGATCGACCCGGACGATCCGAACAGTCCGGTCGAGTTCCGGTTCGCGGTCACCCGTCCGCTCGCCATCAGCCTGGACGAGGACGGTGACGGCTTCCTGAGCAAGGATGAACGCGAAATCGACACTGCGTTCATCAGCGGCAGCTGGGGCCGGGATACCCGGAACCACTTTCTGACCCCGACCCGGGGCTCGCTCAACCGCCTCAACGTCAACGTAGCGCTGCCGGGCAGTTCGCGCGAATATTTCACGGCTTCCTACCGCGGCCGCAAGTTCTTCCCGCTGGGCGGGGATTTCGCGTTCGTGCTGCGGGCCGACGTGTCCTATGGCGAAATCTATGGCGGGGACGAGGTCCGGGTCGAGCCGATCGAGCCCGAGCGCCTGGCCGGCAATTGCAAGCTCGACGAAATCGTGACCTCGGATTCGGGCCTGCCGTTCTGGGAACACTTCTTTGCCGGCGGCGTGTCCGATGTGCGCGGTTTCGACGACAATACACTGGGACCCAAGGACCAGTTCTGCCGTTCGGTAGGCGGCGACTTCAAGACCACCGGCGGCATCGAAATCGCGTTTCCGCTGCCGTTCGTCGAGGTCAGCGGGACGCGAATGGCCTGGTTCGTCGACGCCGGCAACGTGTTTACGGACATCGACGGTTTCGATACCGACCTGATCCGCGCCTCGACGGGCCTGTCGTTGACCTGGGAAGCGCCGGTCGGACCGATCATCCTGAACCTGTCCACGCCGCTTCGGGAACGCAACGGCGATGAAACCCAGTTCCTCCAGTTTTCGTTCGGCACGCAGTTCTAGTGTACCCCGTCGTTAATCCTGTAACTTTCAGCGAGTCGGAAAGCGCTTAGCTGCAAGGCAGGGCTTGCCGGGAATGCTTATTGCCTTTCCAAGAG
>JAWLEW010000012.1:0-16671 GCA_041685925.1 Wenzhouxiangellaceae bacterium
GACCCTTGTAAAGGGCTTGCCATTCACCGCGGGTCGCGCCTTGCACTGTCGACTCAGTCACACTCTGAATGTTACAGGATTAACGACGGGGTACACTAGTGGCCCACTAGGGAACCCTTGAATACCCCTGCATCGCCGGCAGGCCCGTTCGAGATGTCGATTTGGCCGGCTTTGAGGCCGCGAAGGCATGGTTGAGGACCCATTTCTGGCCTTTGCGGGGCATTTCGGACCCGGTGCCTGCCGAGCGACTGGCGGATTCGGGTGCCTAGCGCCTATACTGTAGCCCCAGAAATCGTGTCTGAATCCGGATTACCGACGTGCGAGCTTCGATATTCACGCTGCTGATGTTGCTGGCCGGGGCCGCCGTGGCCCAGGACATTCGCATCGGCTACGTCGACATGAAGCAGCTTCTCGACAACGCGCCCCAGGTCCTCGCCGGGCGTGCCGAGCTCGATATCGAGTTCAGGCCGATCAACGACGAACTGCTGGAGGACGAGGCGCGGCTTCTGCAACTCGAGCAGGAACTGGCTTCGGCCACCGGCCTGGCGCGCGAGCAGGTGGCCGCGCGTGAGCGCGAAATCCGCAACCTCAACCGTTCGATCGAGCGCAGGCGCGAAGACCTCGCCGATGAGCTCAATTTCCGCCGCAATCAGCAGATCAAGGAGCTGGGCGAGGAGATCGAGATGGCCGTCGAGACCGTGGCGCGCCGCGAAGGTTACGACCTGGTGCTGTCCAGCCCGGTCGCCTACGCTTCCGACGCCATCGACATCACCGACAAGGTGTTGACCTTTCTCGAGACCGACTACGAACGCCGGGGCCAGCGCTCCGGGCGATGAAAGGCGGGGCGAGCGCGATTGCCGGCCCGGTCCGGTTGGGCGAACTGGCCCGACGGCTGGCGCTGGATCTTCGGGGAGACCCGGACATCGAGGTGAAATCCGCCGCGACACTGGCTTCGGCCCGACCGGGGCAGATCAGCTTCATGGCCAATCCGGCCTACCGGGACCAACTGCTTGCCACGCGTGCCTCGGCCGTCATCGTGCCGGCGAAGACGGCCGGGCTCGCGCCTTGCGCGGCGCTGGTCGCCGATGATGCCTATGCGGCCTGGGCACGCCTGCTGGATTTGTTTCACCCGGTCCCGGCCGCTTGTCCCGGGGTCGACGACAGTGCCTGCATCGATGCCGATGCCGGGATCGACCCGGGCGCCGAAATCGGGCCGCTGTGCCATGTCGGCGCCAGGGCGCGGATCGGGCCCGGCGTCGTCATCGGCCCCGGCTGCATCATCGGTCCGGATGCCAGGATCGAAGCGGATACCCGGCTGGTCGGCCAGGTCTTCATCGGCGCCGGCTGCCGCCTGGGCGAACGCGTCGTGGTCCATCCCGGGGCCGTCATCGGCGCCGACGGCTTCGGCCTCGCGATGCACGAGGGCCACTGGATCAAGGTGCCGCAGATCGGCGTGGTGCGTATCGGCGACGACTGCGAGATCGGCGCCAATACCACCATCGACCGGGGTGCGATCGAGGACACCGTGCTGGGCTGCGACGTGCGGTTGGACAACCAGGTCCAGATCGGGCATAACGTGATCATCGGTGATCATACGGCGCTTGCCGGATGCGTCGGCGTCGCCGGCTCGACCCGGATCGGCCGGTACTGCATGATCGCCGGGGCTTCGGGCATCGGCGGCCACCTGGAAATCTGCGATCATGTGGTCGTCACGGCCATGAGCACGGTGCTGAATTCGATTTCCGAGCCCGGACACTACGGCTCGGGGATTCCGGCGCGCCCGCTGCGCGCGTGGCAGAAAATTCTGGTCCGCCTGGGCCAGCTCGACCGGTTGTTCCGGTCGGGCCGATGACGAGAACCCAAGACTGAATTCAACGCTGGAGCATTTCTGAATGAATGACTCGACTCACGTCGACATCGAGCACATCTTCCGCCTGCTGCCGCATCGTTATCCGTTCCTGCTGGTCGACCGCGTGCTGGACTGGTCGCTGGACCCGCCGGCCGAAATTCACGCGATCAAGAACGTCACGATCAACGAACATTTTTTCCAGGGACATTTCCCGGGACACCCGGTGATGCCCGGGGTGCTGATCCTGGAGGCCATGGCGCAGGCGGCCGGGTGCCTGGCGCACCTGGCGCGCGAACAGGCTGGAGGGCAGGAACAGTTGTTCTACCTGGTCAAGATCGACAAGGCGAGGTTCAACCGCACCGTGGTCCCGGGCGATCAGCTGCATTTTCACGTGCGTCAGAAACGCATGGTCCGCGGCATGGGCTTGTACGAGGCCGAGACGCAGGTCGACGACAAGCGCGTGGCCAGTTGCGAAATGCTGTGCGCGGCGCGGCCCGATGCCTGACCCCGCGCGGCACGCGTCCATATCGGGGTCGCCGCTATGATTCACCCGAGCGCAATCGTGGAGCCGGGCGCCGTCATAGCCGACGACGTGACGATCGGACCGTACGCGGTCATCGGCGGCCAGGTCGAACTTGGCGCGGGCTGCAGCGTCGGCCCGCACGCGGTGCTGACCGGCCGGACCCGGGTCGGGCCCGGCAGCCGGATCTTCCAGTTCGCCTCCATCGGCGAAGAACCGCAGGACAAGAAGTTCACCGGCGAAGACAGCGAACTGGTGATCGGCCGGAACAACACCATCCGGGAATTCGCCACGATCAATCGCGGCACGCACGACGGCGGCGGCGCGACCCGGCTGGGCGACGACAACTGGCTGATGGCCTATGTCCACATCGCGCACGACTGCCAGGTCGGATCGCACTGCGTGTTCGCCAACGGCACCACGCTGGCCGGTCATGTCGTGGTCGGCGATCACGTCACCTTTGCCGGGTTCTCCGGCGCGCACCAGTTCTGCCGAATCGGCGATCATGCTTTCCTCGGCATGTACGGCGGCGTCGGTCAGGACGTACCGGCCTACGTGATGATTTCCGGGCGTCCACCGCGCCCGCGCGGCATCAATACCGAGGGCCTCAAGCGACGCGGCTTCGATGCGCGCCAGATCCGCAACATTCGCGAAGCCTACAGGATCGTTTACCGGCGCGGCATGGCGCAGGAAGCGGCATTGAGCGAGTTGCGCATGCGGCTTGAAGACCAGCCCGAGCTGAAACGCTTCATCGACAGCATCGAGGCCGGCCAGCGCGGCCTGCTCCGATGACGCCGAAGCTGGCCGTCTCGGCCGGCGAGCGTTCCGGCGACGATCTGGCCGCGGACGTGGTGGGCGAAATCGCCCGCCGGGCGCCCGGCGCGGAAATGTTCGGCCTGACCGGCCCGAAAATGCGCGCCGCGGGCGTCGAGTCGCTGGCCTCGATCGATGCGCTGAACGTGATGGGGCTGTTCGAAGTCGTTCGCCACGTACCCGGGCTTTTTCGTCTGCGCCGCGCATTGAAGAATGAATTCCTGGCGCGCCGGGCGGACGCTTTCGTCGGCTTCGACGCGCCGGATTTCAATATCGGCCTGGCGCGCTCGCTCAAGGCCCGGGGCGTGCGCGCCGTGCAGGTCGTTTCACCATCGGTATGGGCCTGGCGGCGCTACCGGGTCGCGCGCATCGCGCGCTCGCTGGACCTGTTGCTGACGCTGTTTCCGTTCGAACCGGAAATCTTCGCGAACACCGGCCTGAACGCGCGCTTCATCGGTCATCCGCTGGCCGACGCCCTGCCGCTGGCGCCGGATCGCTCCGCCGCCCGGCAAGCGCTGGCGCTGGATTCCGGCGATCCGGTGATCGCGATTTTGCCGGGCAGTCGGCCGGGCGAGATCCGGCGGCATGCCGCGATGGTGGCCACGGCCGCCGAGCGCCTCGTGCTGAAACGCAACGCGCGAACCGTGCTGCTGCTGGCCGAGGAGGGGCACCGCAGGATCTTCGTCGAGGCGGCCGGCCGCGACCCGGCCGACAGCGGCATTCGCGTCGTCGTCGGCGCCACCCGCCAGGGCCTGGTGGCCGCAGACCTCGCGCTGGCCGCTTCGGGCACGGTCACGCTGGAAGCACTGCTGGCCAAGACGCCCATGGTGGTTTTCTACCGCCTTGCGCGTTCGACCTACCAGCTCGCCCGCGGGCTGCGACTGGTCAAGTCACGCTGGATTTCGCTGCCCAACGTGCTGGCCCGCGCAAGCCTGGTGCCGGAACGAATCCAGCACCAGGCGACCGCCGAACAACTGGTGGACGACGCCTGCGCCTGGCTGGACGATGATCGCCGGCGGTGCGATTTCATCCAGACCGCTCGCCGGGTTCACCGGCAACTGGCCTGTGGCGCGGCCGCCAACGCCGCCGAGGCCATACTGCAGGACCTGGATCGAGCGCGGCAGGGCAATACGGGCGCATGATGCGCCTGGCCGGCGTCGGTGAAGCCGGCCGCGTCGTCGAACGGCCGGAATCAAGCATCCTTTCCCGTTGCCGGCGCTCAGCCCGTGGAAAAGTCTCCGGGCGGTTCGACCTGCGCCGGCTCGCGCGCGACGTGCTCGACCTTCGCGCCGGCCGGCCCCTGGTGCAGCCAGGCTTGCAGGTCCGAAAGCGCCTGCTCATCGCCGCAGGCCAGCACCTCGACCCGGCCGTCTTCGAGATTGACCGCGTGCCCGGTGATGTCCAGTGCGCGCGCCTTGCGCTGGGTGGAGGCGCGGAAGAACACGCCCTGTACTTTCCCGGAAACGAAGAATCTGCTGCACGCCGTCATGGCATCAGCTCCCGCTGTCGACTCGCTCCTGGATGGTTTCGCTGGTGATCGGGCCGATCCAGGTCTCGACCAGTTCGCCTTCCGGATTGACCAGGAACGAGGTCGGCAGCGCGCGCGGCGCACCGAAGGCCTCCGGCGGCGCGTAGACGTCGACCAGCAGGATGGGGTAACTGGCCGGATAGTCTTCGAGGAATTCCTCGAACGCTTCGACCTCGGTGTCTTCGAAGGCCAGGCCGAGTACCGTAATGTCGTCGCGCGCATCGTGCATGGCGGAGAAATCGGGAATCTCCTTGCGGCAGGGGGCGCACCAGGTGGCCCAGTAATTGACCAGCACCCACTGGCCGCGCCAGTCGCTGAGGCGCGTCGTTTCCCCGTCGAGCATGGGCAGTTCGAATTCCACCGTGTCGGCAGGCGTGCTTTGCCCATTCGCTGTCTGGCCGGCTTCGGCCGCGGCCGGTTCGCCGCAGGCGGTGGTCAGCACGACCAGCACGGGAAGGAATGCGAGAAATCGTGTGCTTGGATTCAAGAGATGACTCCGGCCGATGGCTCAGGCGGTGGCATGCCGCGCGGAGCCTGAATTGGTGTTGACGAATGATTTTAACGGACGCTGAAGCAACGGACCGGCCGCGTGCTCGATTTCATGCAGCGCATCGAGCAACGCGGCGTCGGTGTCGCGGCGTTCGGGAAAGTCGTCGAGTTCGCCCAGGGGCAGGACCAGCGGCATGCAGCGGTACAGGTCGGCCAGGGTCACTTCGTCCAGGTCGGTGCTCAGGTGCCAGGCACCGTCGCCATCCTGGTGCACCAGGTCGGCCTGGTCCAGGCGTTCAAGCAACTGCTGCAGGTCGCTGTCGGTCGCCGCTGCCTCTTTTTCCAGCAGCTGCGACGAGCTCATGCCGCGACCCTCGGTCTGGGCGCGCCACAGGTGGGCAACCAGGCGAACCGCCAGCAGCAGGTAATGCCGCCGGTCCCAGCGCCAGGCGGCGCGGTGGTAGTTGAACGTCGTCAGCGCGGCCGCGACGCTGGCCCCGAGCAGGATCACGACCCAGGAGACGTAGATCCAGACCAGGAAGATGGGGATGGTGGCCAGCGCGCCATAGAGTTTTTCGTAGGTCGGGAAATTGCTGACGTAGAGTACGAAGCCGCGCTTGGAAAGCTCGAAGGCCAGCGCCGAGAACGCCGCACCGGCCAGCGCATGGTGGAAGCGTACGTTCCGGTTGGGCACGACCATGAAGATCATCGTGAAGGCCAGCATGGCGACGATGAACGGCGTACCCACCAGCAGCAGCCACTGCAGGGTGCCGCGCACGAATTCGGGTGCAAGCAACGGAATTGCCGCCAGGTATGAGGTCAGGGCGATACTGGCGCCGAGCAGCATCGGGCCCAGCGTGAGCACGCCCCAGTAGACGATCAGCCGGCTTGTGGGGCGGCGCAGTCGCTCGACTCGCCAGATTCGATTGAGCGTCTTTTCGATCGTCGACATCAGGATCAGCGCCGCGACGACGAGAAACAGCGTGCCGGTGCCGGTCAGTTGTCCGGCGCGTGCGATGAACTGGTCCAGGTATTCCCGCACGACATCGCCGGCGGCCGGAACGAAATTGGCGAAGATGAAGTCCTGCAGTTGCTCGACTGCGGTGTCGAATACCGGGAACGCCGAGACCACTCCCAGGATGACCGCCATCAACGGCACCAGCGCCAGCAGGGTGGTATAGCTCAGCGCGCCGGCAGCTTCCAGGCAGCGGTCCTCGCGAAAATGCTGCCAAAGATGTGTGCCGAAGGCGCGTAGCCAGCGCGGATCGCGCAGCGCGCCCAGGGTGGTGGGCTGCGCATGTATTGACGCGGATGCGTCAGAATCATTCGAATCTTGCCCTGAACGACCCGGGTCTTGTGCTGAACGAGGAGAATCCATGTCACTGACTATGTATCACAATCCGCGCTGCTCCAAGAGCCGCGCCACGCTGGAGTTGCTGCACGACCGTCGGCTGCAGCCCGAGATCGTCAGGTACCTGGACACGCCGCCGGCGCCGGATGCGCTGGGCGAACTGGCGCGCAAGCTGGGCTGCCGGCCGCGCGATTTCCTGCGCAGCGGCGAATCGGCCTGGAAGGATCTCGGGCTGGATCCGGACGTGATCGAGGACGCCGAACTGCTGCGGCTGATGAGCGAGCATCCGATCCTGATCGAGCGGCCCATCGTGATCTGCGGCGAGCGTGCCCGGATCGGGCGACCGCCCGAAGCGGTGCTGGACATTCTCCCGGAGCGCTGAGTCATGCGAGAAATCCTGGTCCTGACCCACTCGGTGCACGGTAACACGCTGGCGCTGGCGCGCGAGATCGCTCGCGGCGTGGAGCGCGTGGACGGGTTTGGTGCGCGCCTGCGCAGCGTCGCACCGCTGACTTCCGCGATCGACCCGCAGCGTGCCGAGTTGCCCGACGACGGCCCGGCGCTGGTCGAGCGCAGCGACCTGGCCGACTGCGCCGGCCTGATCCTGGGCAGCCCGACCCGTTTCGGCAACATGGCCGCACCGGTCAAGTACTTTCTCGATTCGACCGGGACCGAGTGGTTTTCGGGCACCCTGACCGGCAAACCGGCCGGCGTGTTCACCTCCACTTCCAGCCTGCACGGGGGACAGGAGGCCACGCTGCTGTCGATGATGATCCCGCTGCTGCACCACGGGATGCTGCTGGTCGGCATTCCGTATTCGGAAAAGGCGCTGCTGCGGACCACCGGCGGCGGCACGCCCTACGGCGCCAGCCACTGGTCGGGCGAGGACAGCGACCGGGCGCTGGACGACAACGAAATCAGGCTAGCGTCGGCCCTGGGCAAGCGGGTCGCCGAAACGGCGGAAAAACTTTGATGCCCGGGCTGGGAGCGGCGCGCGCTGCGTGGCTGGCGCTGATCGCACTGCAGCTGGCCTGGTTCGGCTGGCTGGCGCCGGCCGAAACGCTCGGCCGGTCGGGCGGCCTGCTGTTGGCCGTGGTGCCGCTGCTGCTGCCGCTGTGGCCCATCCTGCGCCTGAATCTCGACGGGCTGGTGATTGGCGGACTGCTCCTGCTGATCTATTTCTGCTTTGCCGTGGTCGAGGCCTGGATCAGCACCGGCCCGATGGTGCGCGTGCTCGCGCTGCTCGAGATCGCGCTGATCGTGCTGTATTACCTGGCGCTGCTGTCGGTCAGGCGCCGCCGTTCCGGCGCCGCGCGCTCGGACTGAATCGGCGGCTTGCGAAGCGAGCGCGATTCTCAGTATTCCGCCGGGGCCCGATATACTGCCCGCGTTACCGGCACGGAGCCTTTCGACATGGCCGACAAGCATCCTCTTTCGTTCATTCAATCCGCCCCCGAACTGGGCAACGAGTACCGCGACGACTGGCTGTTGAATGCATGGCTGGAGGCTACGCTGCCCGAATCGCTGCTGGCCGAGCAGCGCGCCGCGTTCGACGAGCTGGGCCGGCGCTCGGGCGGTGAGTGGTACCGGCTGCAGCAGGCCGATCGGCTCAACGAACCGCGGCTCACCCAGTGGACGCCCTGGGGCGAGCGGGTCGACGAGATCGAGCTGACCCCGCTGTGGCGCCAGGCGAAGCACTGGGCCGCCGAGTACGGTTTGGTGGCGACCGGCTACGACGACGCGCTGGGCGAGCACGCGCGCACCGTGCAGTTCGCGCGCGCCTGGCTGTTCATCCCGTCGACCGATTTCTACGGCTGCCCGCTGGCCATGACCGACGGCGCGGCGCGCATCCTGTCCGACGCCGGCAACCGCGAATTGGCCGAGCGCGCATTGCCGCACCTGCTGGCGCGCGACGGCGATAATTTCTGGACGTCGGGCCAGTGGATGACCGAGACCATGGGCGGTTCGGACGTCAGCGGCACCGAAACCGTCGCCGAGCAGGACGGCGAAGGTCGCTGGCGGCTGACCGGCCGCAAGTGGTTCACTTCCGCGGCCACCTCCGAAATGGCGCTGACGCTGGCCCGGCCCCAAAGAAATGCGGACGAGGGCAACCCGGCAGGCTCGCGCGGCCTGGCGCTGTTCTACGTCGAGCCGCACGCCGCCGACGGCCGCCTGCAGAACATCGAGATTCTCCGCCTCAAGGACAAGCTGGGCACGCGCAAGCTGCCGACCGCGGAACTGTGGCTGGACGACGCGCCGGCCACGCCGGTCGCCGGCCTGGAGCGCGGCGTGGCCGCGATCGCGCCCATGCTCAACCTGACGCGCACCTGGAACGCGGTGACCGCGTGCACCATGATGCGCCGCGGGATTGCGCTGGCGACGAGCTACGCGCGCAAGCGGCGCGCCTTCGGCAAGACGCTGATCGATCAGCCGCTGCACCGCCAGACGCTGGCGGCCATGGAGGCCGATTACGCCGCCGCGGCCTGCGCGACGCTGGCCATGGTGGCCGAAATGGGCCGGGTCGAACACGGCCGGGCCGGCCGCGAGCTGCTGCGCCTGCTCACGCCCATGGTCAAGCTGGGCACCGGGCGCGATGCCGTGGCCTGCGCTTCGGAGACGCTGGAATGTTTCGGCGGCGCCGGCTATGTCGAGGATACCGGCCTGCCGCAGCTGCTGCGCGATGTACAGGTGCTGTCGATCTGGGAAGGCACGACCAACGTGCTGGCGCTGGACCTGCTGCGCGCGCTGGCGGCCACCGGCATCGAGCCCTGGATGGCCGCGATGCGTACCCGGGTCGATACGCTGGACGACGACCGCACGCGCGAACTGCACCGGATCGCCTCCGATGCGCTGGAAAAGGTGCCCGGCTGGCTGGATCATCCGCCCGAGGTGCTGGAAGCCAACGCCCGCGCGATCGCGATGAATCTCTACCGCATTACCGCGCTGGTCGAGCTTTCCGGGTTGGCCCGGCGCAGCCTGGAAGGCGAGCGCCGGAAACCGCTGCTCGCGGCGCTGCACTTCGCGCGCAATCGCTTCGCGCTCGCCCCGGTCGATACGCACGGCGCGGGCTGGGCGCTGACCGGCGAGTGATTACGCTTTGCCGGAAAGAAAACCTGAGTCCACAGATTACACAGATTCGCACAGATTATTGAATTTTATGTGTTTTTTCAGACTCGAAAGACCTGCTCGCGAGGTATCTGATCGGTGCGTGACATGGCCCAACATCCCGAATTCAAGCGCTCCAGCTCGTTGACTCCCCGCGCCATTACCAGCAAGGGTCTTTACAAGTAATATCAATAATCTGTGCGAATCTGTGTAGTCTGTGGATTGCATTTCCTAGACGAAGGAACCAACGAGTTGAAACTGCTCCAGATCATCACCACCGGCGGCACCATAGACAAGATCTACTACGACGAGAAGTCCGACTACCAGATCGGCGAACCGGAGATCGGGCGTATTCTCAGCGACATGAAAGTGGCTTTTCGCTGGCAGATCCAGCCGCTTTTGCGCAAGGATTCGCTGCAGCTTACCGACGCCGACCGGGAACTGATCCGCAGGGCCGTGGAGGCCTCGGACGCCGAGCATTTCCTGATTACCCACGGCACCGATACCATGGTCGAGACCGCCAGGGTGCTGCAGGGCATGCGCGACCGGGTGATCGTGCTGACCGGCGCGCTGAATCCGGCCAGGTTCATCGGCTCCGACGCGGTCTTCAATATCGGCTGTTCCGTCGGCGCGGTACAGTCGCTGCCGCCGGGGGTGTGGATCGTGATGAACGGGCGGGTCTGGGACCCGGACAGGGTGCGCAAGAATCGCAGCGAGAACCGGTTCGAGGCGGTCGAATAGGCCGCCGAGCGATCTGTGCGGAGGTCGGAATTTCGGGTGGGCTGGGGTTTGGCGGCTTCTGGCCGGGGATGGTTTTCAGTTTTCAGTATTAGGTGTTAGGTGTTAGACGGGTTCGTTCAATCCGTGAAATTGACGATCGAGTGAAACCCGTCAAGGTGACTGAATCCGAACCGCTTTCAATTTAGAACTTACCTGATTACGTACTTGTTTCCGCCATGCCCCGGAACGCTGGGGCAAAGCGTAGGGTGTGTTGAGCCGCAGGCGAAACGCACCGATCGGCTTTCTGGTAACCGTCGCGATGCGTTCGTTGTCCGTTCGGTGCGTGTTCGCTTTCGCTCAACGCACCCTACCCGGTATTCCATGGCTGAAGTAGATACGTAATCAGGAAAACTTAAAACTTAAAACTGTGTTTCAAGTTTCAAACCCGTCGGCGAAGATTACCTCGGTGTCCCCATCGAACCTGAACAAACTGCTTCCGGCAATGACGTAGACGTTGCCCTGCTCGTCCTCGCCGAATGAGCGGAGCCAGGTTTCATTGAAACCGGTCAGCGTGGATTGCCAATCGCCGCTGTCATCGTCCGCGAACCAGATTCTGCCGCTGCAGTAGTCACCATAGATATAAAGCCCCCAGAGGCTGATAACTGGGCCACGGTAGCGATAGCCGCCGGTGACCGAGCAGTCTGGGGTCTGGCGGGGGTATTCCAGCACTGGAAAGAGCAGTTGGCTATCCGGCGGACACCTATCTGGCGCGAACGATGAGGATGCTTCGTAGCAGCTCCAGCCCAGATTCTGTGTCGTGTCGAATGTGCCTGTTTCCAGCGCCGGAATCAAATCGATTTCTTCCCACTGGTTCTGGCCGACATCGCCGATCCACAGGTCCTGATTCTGGCGGTCGAAGCTCCAGCGCCAGGGGTTGCGCAGGCCGTAGAACAGAATCTCGCCGCATACGGTCGGATCGTCGGCGAACGGATTTTCGGCCGGCACTGCATAGTTGGCCGAGCCGTCCCCATCTGCTGCGCAAAGGTTGTTGCTGCCGGCACTCGTTTCGCCATCGATATCGACGCGCAGCATCTTGCCGAGCAGGGCGCGCGAGGGGTCGAGCGCCGCGGCTGTATCAGGACAGGTTTCTTGGCCCGGTTCGAGTAGATCGGCAGGGTCCAGCGTCTGGGCCCGGTTGCACGGGTCGTTGGCGCTGCCGCCGTCGCCGAGGCCCAGGTAGAGGTAGCCGTCCGGCCCGAATTTCATCTGGCCGCCGTTGTGGTTTACAAAATCCTGCGCCACGGTCAGGATGATGCGCTCCGGCTCGGCGTTGGCGACGTTCGGATCGGCCGATACGCTGAATTCGGCGACGACGGTATCGCCTTCGAGCGCTCCGACGGGCGATGGCGGATCCAGATCGGGATCCGCGCTGGTCGAATAGTGCAGAAAGAACCGCCCATTGGCGTCGAACTGCGGATGGAAGGCAATATCGAGCAGCCCCCGTTCGCCGCCGCTGACGACGCGGTCGCCGAGATCGATGAACGGCGCGCCCAGCAGCGTGCCGTTCGCGTCGATGACGCGCACGGTGCCGCCCTGGTCGACGATGAAGATGCGCCCGCTGCCGTCGCCGGCGTGCTTGAGGCCCAGCGGTGCGTTGAGGCCGGAGATGCCCGGTACCGGCACCAGCTCGACGTCGGGCGGCACCTCTGCGGGCACCGCGGCCGCGGTCAGCAACAGGAGGGACAGGAGGAAGGCCTTCATGCCGGCATGCCGGTTGGGATACCCGCCCAGTATATCGGGTCGCTCCCGGTGCACGTCGATCACGAAGGTTGATGGCCATCGAAGACGAAAGATTTGTGCAGGACCCGAGCGCGAGGAGTCGGCGGTCCCGCTTCCCGGATACGGGAAGGTTCACATCCGGTTCGGCCTTGGGCAGAATGGGTCAGATGAGTGAATCGATTGCGCGGGTCGCCAGCGGACATTCGGAGACCACGCGAGCGGCGTCGCAAGTGCTGGAAGCCGGCGGCAACGCGGTGGACGCGCTGATCGCCGCCGCCTGGGCGGCGTGTGCGGCCGAGCCGGTACTGTGCTCGCCGGGCGGCGGCGGACACGCGCTGCTGCGCCTTCGCGGACGCGCGCCCGTGGTGGCGGATTTCTTTACCCAGACGCCGTCGGTGCGGCGCATCGACGGCCTGGATTTTTATCCCATTCACGGCAACTTCGGCGCCGACGTGCAGGAATTCCACGTCGGCATGGGTTCGGTCGCGGTGCCGGGCATGGTCGCCGGCCTTTTTGCACTCCATCAGCGCCACGCCAGCATGCCGATGACGGCGCTGGTGCAGCCCGCCGTTGCGCTGGCCCGCGACGGCGTCGAGCTCAACGCGGTGCAGGCCGAGGCCCTGCGCATCCTCGAGCCCATCGTGCGCACCGATGACGACTCGGCCCGGCTGTTCGGCCTGGATTCGGCCGAAAGCCCGCTGCCGGAACGCGGCCGGCGGATTCGCAACGGCCCGCTGGCCGACTTCCTGCAGCTGACCGCACGCGACGGCGCCGAGCGCTTCTATCACGGCGAGGTCGCCGCGCGGATCGCGGCGATGTCCCAGGATCATGGCGGTCACTTGTCGTTGTCGGACCTGCAGCGCTATCGGGTGCGCTGGCGGCGTCCGATGCATTGGTGCCTGGACGCCAGGACCCGGTTGTGGTCCAACCCGCCGCCGGCCTTCGGCGGCCTGATGGTGGCCCTGATGACCCGGGCGCTCGTTCTCCGCCTGGCACCGAACACGACTTTTGGCTCCGCCGCGCACCTGGACGCGCTGGTCGATGCGATGCGCGTCAGCCAGGACCAGCGCGGCGAACTGGAGCGTCCGGACTACCTGAGCAGCAGCCGGATGCTGATGGAGGCTTTCCGTCAATTGGCCCGGGACCATGCCCTGACCGCCCGCGGCACCACCCACGTCAGCATCCGCGATGCTGCCGGAAACCTGGCCGGCATGACGCTCTCCAACGGCGAAGGCTGCGGCCGGGTCGTGTCCGGCTGCGGCTTCATGCTCAACAATATGCTCGGCGAGCAGGACCTCAATCGGCTGGGGTTTCACAACTGGCCGCGCAACCGCAGGCTTTCGTCGATGATGGCGCCGACGCTGGTCGAACATGCCGGCCGCCGCATCATGCTGGGCAGCGGTGGATCGAACCGCATCCGAACGGCGATTGCCCAGGTGCTTTGCAACGTCATGCACTTCGGCATGGGTCTGCAGGAAGCGGTCGATGCCCCGCGGCTGCACCTGGAAGGCCATGCGCTCGCCGTCGAGTTCGGTGGTTGCGGCTGGCGCGAAGGCATGGATGGCTGGCTGGATGACGGTTATTCCGACGCCCGCCGCTGGCCGGGCCGGAGCCTTTACTTCGGCGGCGCCCACGCCGTGGCCGACGATGACCAGGCCGCCGATCCGCGGCGGCAGGGCGCGGCATGGCATTCGGGGTGAGTTGCGGCGCCGTTCCAGCCGGTGTAGGGTTGACCCCAATCTTCCTGCCACCGGGCGTGGTATCGGACGAATGCCATGAAAACCAATGCCGGGATGATCCTCGTTCTCGTCGCTGCACTCGCGCTGACGGCCTGCGCGGCCACCGAGCCCCGTCCGGCCGGAAGCGGGTTCCATCTTGCCGACAGCTACATGCAGGCCGTGGAGCGCAGTGCCCGGAACAAGGGAATTGACGTGGTCTGGATCAACGCGCCCGGCCGGTCGCCCGCCAAAGAGAACGCGTCCGAAAACGATTGATCGGGCGCGGGCTCAGACTTCCATCGGGTCGACGTCGATGTGCCAGCGCACGGCCCTGGCCTCGCGCATGCCTTCGATGACGGCCGGAAGCCGCGCGGTCTCGGCGCCGAGAGTGGCCCGCGATTCGGCCATCAGCCAGAGCTGGTAACGCCAGTAGCCGGCACGGCGCTGCAGGATTGCGGCCAGCGGTCCGGCTGCGCGCACTGCGCGGGTATCCACCCGGGCCGCGACGGCACGCAGGAATTCGGCCGCGGCCGAGGCCTGCTGCGCCTCGGCCCGTACCATGGCCAGGTGGGTCGACGGCGGCAGTTCGGCTTCCCGGCGCTCTTCGAGCAGCAGGCGCGCGGCGCGCAGGTAGTCGCCGTCCGCCAGCGTCTGGATCAGCGGGTGTTCGGGGTAGCGGCTTTGCAGGATGAATTTGCCGGGCTTTTCGCGCCCGGCGCGCCCGGCTACCTGCACGATGCTCTGGGCCAGCCGCTCCGGGGCGCGGAAATCGGCGCTGAACAGCAACTGGTCGGTATCGAGCATGATCGCCAGCCCGATGCCGGGCAGGTGGTGGCCCTTGGCCAGCATCTGGGTGCCGACCAGGATGCAGGGCTCGCCTTCGCCGACCTGGCGCAGCAGCTTCTCGAAATCCTCGCGCCCGCGCACCACGTCGCGATCGGCGCGCAATACCGGCACGTCGGGAAAAAGTGCCTGCAGTGCGGCCTCGATGCGTTCGGTGCCGGCGCCCACGGCCACCAGTTGCGGCGCCTGGCAATCCGGGCAGCGGGCCGGCACGGCGCGCGAGCGACCGCAGTGATGGCAGTCCATGCGGTTCTGCGCGCGGTGCCAGGTCAGGTGCGCGCTGCAGTGATCGCAGTCGGCCTGCCAGCCGCACTCGTTGCAGATCAGCACCGGCGCGTAGCCGCGCCGGTTACGGTAGACCAGCACCTGTTCGCCGCCGGCCAGCGTCGTGCGCATGCGTTCGACCAGCCCTTCGGTCAGCCCGTCCTCGATCCGCTGGCCGCGCGGGTCGTCGATGCGCCAGTGTGGCTGGCCGGCCGACCCGGCGCGCTCGGGCAGCACGAGCATGCGGTAGCGTCCGCGTTCTGCGTTGTGCAGTGATTCCAGCGACGGGGTCGCCGTGCCCAGCACGACCGGAATGTCCAGCCGGCTGGCGCGCATCACCGCGACGTCGCGCGCGTTGTAGCGCATCGCGTCGAACTGCTTGAACGAACCGTCGTGTTCCTCGTCGACGATCAGCAGGCCGGGTCGGGCGAGCGGCAGGAACACCGCCGAGCGGGTCCCGATCACCAGCCCGGCTTCGCCGCTGCCGGCGGCCTGCCAGGTTTCCAGCCGTTCGCGTTCTCCCAGGCCGGAGTGATAGACGCAGGCGCGCTGGCCCAGGCGGGCCTCCAGCCGGCGAACGAACTGGGGCGTCAAGCCGATTTCGGGCACCAGCACGAGGATCTGGCGGCCCCGCCGCAACAGGTGGCGGGCGGCCTGCAGGTAGACCTCGGTCTTGCCGCTGCCGGTCACGCCGGCGAGCAGCAGCGCCTCGAAGCGATGACGCGCGCGCAGGATGCGCGCCAGCGCCCGGCGCTGATCCGCATTCAGCTGCGGTCCCGGCGCCGGCGTGGTCGCCGGCGGTCCGCAGGGTACGAGCAGTCCGGTTTCCAGCATTCTTCGCAGCGCGTCGGGGCGCGCGCCGGCGGCCGTCAGCTCGTCGCGTGCGCGTGGCCCGTCTTTCAGCAGCCCGGCGATTTCGTGCTGGCGCGGGGCGCGCGCCAGGTCGGCGGCGCGTCCCCGCTCGGTCAGGCGGATCCAGTGAATGCGCGGCGCCGGCACTTCGCGGTTGCGGCGCAGCACGGCCGGCACCGCGTGGCCGACCAGTTCCCCCGGCGGCGCCGCGTAGTACCGGGTCGCCCAACGCATCAGCGAGAGCAGTTCGGTATCGAGCAACTGCGGGTCCAGCACCTTCTGAATCGGTTTCAGCCGGGCCGGGTCCAGGCCGGAAGCCCGGGACGACCCGATCACGATGCCGACAAGATCGCGTCTGCCGAACGGCACCAGCACGCGCGCGCCGGCGCCCGGCGGCGGATGGCCGGGTTGCGGGAGATAGTCGAACAGTCGGTAGAGTGGAACCGGAACCGCGACCCGGACGCTGGAATCCGCTGAATCAGCCATGGTTCCCCGACGCTGCGCCGGGCCCGGTCCCGGCGATGTTCCTCAGTTCAGCGAACCCGAGTCCGCCGGGTGCTGGACCTGGACCAGGCGGTGCTGTTCCTGATCGAGCTCGATCAGATCGACCAGGATGCGGGCGGATTCGGTCAGCAGCACATCGGCCTCTTCCTCTTCGCCGGCCTCGGCATCGGGATCGGCATCTGTATCGGCATCTGTATCGGTATCGCCATCGGCCTCGCCCGCGTCGCCGGCAGACTCGTCGGAATCGATCTCCAGCGCGGGCCCCGCGTTATCGGCATGGGCGAAGCGCGAGGCCCGCCGCTGCTCGGCTTCCTCGCGTTCGCGCGCGCGCTCGCT
>JAWLEW010000012.1:16771-47843 GCA_041685925.1 Wenzhouxiangellaceae bacterium
GTCGGAATCGATCTCCAGCGCGGGCCCCGCGTTATCGGCATGGGCGAAGCGCGAGGCCCGCCGCTGCTCGGCTTCCTCGCGTTCGCGCGCGCGCTCGCTTTCCAGCAGCGAGACGCTGGTGCGCTCGTCGAGTTCGCGGAACCGCTCGAAATCGCCGATCAGCTCCTTGAGCTTCTCGTCGGTTTCCCGGCGCGCCATGTGCTTCTCGCGCGCCTGGGGCAGCAGCGGTGACAGGTCGGCGATGGGCTGGAAGTCGGCCTGCTCGATCTCGCTCCAGGCCATGGCGTGGTCCAGCGCCGCCTCGCCATAGTTGTCCGGTTCGCCGTAGCTGGGCAGGGTGATGTCCGGCGTGACGCCGCGCAGCTGCGTGGAGCCGCCGTCGATGCGGAAGAACTTGGCCATGGTCAGCTTGATCTGGCCGAGCTTCTTGTCCTCATCGGTCATGTAGTTGTCCAGGTTGAACAGGTTCTGCACCGTGCCCTTGCCGAAGGTGGGCTCGCCGAGGATGATGCCGCGCCCGTAATCCTGGATGGCCGCGGCGAAGATTTCCGAGGCCGAGGCGCTGGAGCGGTTGACCAGCACCGCCAGCGGCCCATCCCAGGCCGTGCCCGGCTCGCGATCGGCCTCCACCGATACCCGGCCGTTGGCGTCGCGTACCTGGACGATCGGGCCGGTGTCGATGAACAGTCCGGTCATCGTGGTGGCCTCGACCAGCGCGCCGCCGCCGTTGCCGCGCAGGTCGATGACCAGCCCGTCGACGCCTTCGCTGCGCAGCTCATTGATCAGCCTGCGCACGTCGCGCGTGCTGGAACGGTAATCGGGTTCGTTGCGCGAACGTCCCTTGAAGTCGACGTAGAACACCGGGACGTCGATGATGCCGATTTTCTTCGTGCCTTCGTCGGTCTCGATCTCCTCGACCGAGGCCTGGGCGGCCTGTTCCTCGAGCTTGACCTCGTTGCGCACGATGTCGATGACCTCGGGCGGGCCCTTGATGCCGGTCTCGGCCGGCAGGATTTCCAGGCGCACCAGGGTCTCACGCTCGCCGCGGATGAGGTCGACCACGTCGTCCAGCCGCCAGCCCACAACGTCGACGAACTCTTCGTCTTCCTGCGCCACACCGACGATCCGGTCGCCGGCCTCGAGTCGGCCATCCAGGTCCGCCGGTCCGCCCGGCACGACCTCGGCGACTTCGACGTATTCGTTCTGGCTGCTCAGCAGCGCGCCGATGCCGTCCAGCGAAAGCTTCATCGAGATTTCGAAGTTTTCGGCCAGGCGCGGCGACATGTAAGACGAATGCGGTTCGATCGCGTTGGCGTAGGCATTCATGAAGAACTGGAACACGTCGTCGGCGTTGAAGTCGTCGACGCGCGTGAGAATTCTTTCATAACGCTCGTCCAGGGTTTCCCGGATGTCGTCGGTCTCGCGTTCGGCCAGCTTCAGTCCCAGCCAGTCGTTCTTGACGCGCCTGCGCCAGATGTCTTCCAGTTCTTCGGTCGACGAGGCCCAGGCGCTTTCGGAGCGGTCGAATTCATATTCCTCGTCGACCGTGAAGTCGAACTCGGTCTCAAGCGTCTGCCGGGCGAACTCGACGCGTTCTTTCAGCCGCTTGCGGTAGACGCTGAAAATTTCGAACGCCGGTTCGATCTCGGCGGCGCGCAGCGCATCGTCGAGACGATGACGATAGCGGTCCAGCTGGTCGATATCGGCGTCGAGGAAGTACATCCGGTTCGGGTCCAGCCGCTCCAGGTACTGGTCGAAGATGCGCGCCGAAAGCTCGTCGTCCAGCTCTTCGGCGGCGTAGTGATAGCTCGACAGGAAGCGCGAGGCCAGCCGCGTGGTAAACCGCTGTTCGGTGGTCGGGCTCAGCGACTCGGAAGCCTCGGCGGCGTTTTCCTGTTCGGCGCTGGCCGGAAATGCAGCCGAGGCAAGAAGCCCGAGTGCGGCGATCGATTGCAGGATTCTGGTATTCATGACCATCTAGGACCCGAATTCGGTTGTCTGGGTTTCATCGGATTCCGCTTTTTCGGCGTCTCCGGACGTTTCGGCCTGCATCGAGCCCGCCAGCGGATGACTTGCATCATGGGTCGATTCGAGGGACCAGTCAAGGCCGAGCGCAGCACACAGGCCCCGGGTCAGCGCGCTGCCGACCTCCCGAACGTCGCCTGCGTCGGCCAGGTCCGCCAGGCGCGTCATCGGCTGGCCTGCGAAGCCGCATGGATTGATCCGCTGGAACGGCTCCAGCTCGACACAGACATTAAACGCAAGGCCGTGAAAGGTACAGCCACGCCGCACCTTCATCCCGATGGAGGCGATCTTGGCGTCGTCGACGAACACCCCGGGAGCGCCCTCGCGACGGCGTCCCTGCAGACCGAAACCGGCGAGAACGTCGATGGTGACGCCTTCGAGCAGCGCGACCAGGTTGCGGATGCCCAGGCCCAGCCGTTCCAGGTCAAGCAGCGGATAGGCCACGAGCTGGCCCGGGCCGTGGTAGGTGATCTGTCCGCCGCGGTCGGTCTGGATCACCGGAATGTCGCCGGGATCGAGCACATGCTCGGGCCTGCCGGCCAGCCCCTGGGTGTAGACCGGCGGGTGCTCCAGCAGCCAGAGCTCGTCGGGCGTGTCCGGGCCGCGGTTATCGGTGAACGTTCGCATCGCCGACCAGGTGTCCGGGTATGGCCTGAGCCCCAGTTCACGAACTCTGAGCGTCGGGATGCTCACAGGGTCATGACCACCACGTCGAGTTGCCGCAGGCGGGCATAGACGGCTTCGAGTTCACCGCGCGAGCGGGCATGGATTTCGACCGTGATGCTCTGGAAACGTCCGTTGCGGCTTGGTCGTATCGTTACGCTTTCGCGTTCGGGAGCCACTCCGGCCTCGACCATGGCGGCCAGGACCTGTTCGGTGGCGGCTTCGCCGGCGTGCGTCATCGCCTTGACCGGATATCGGCAGGGAAATTCCAGTGCGCCATCGGCGTCGAGCTGCAGGCTCATGACGGGGTCAGTCTCCGCCGAACAGGCCGTCGAACCAGAGTCCGATGCCGTCGGTGGTGCGGCCCCACCAGCCGGCAAGCGGCACGTCTTCGAGCACCACGAGGTCGCGCGCGATGCGCGGTTCGCCGTCGAAGCCGATTTCCAGCGTGCCGAACGATTCGCCACGGCTGAACGGCGCGATCGGCCGGGCCGGGATCATGGTCTCCGCCGACAGTGCGTCCTGGCGCCCGCGCGGCACGGTCACGAAGATGTCGTCGGCGGTGCCGAGCTGCATTTCGTCCTGCGCGCCTTTCCAGACCGGCGCGCTGGCGATGACGTCGCCGGCCGAATACAGCTTGAAGGTTTCGAAGAACCGGAAGCCGAAATTGAGCAGCGACTGGCTGGCGGTGGCGCGTGCATTCTCGCTGGCCGTTCCCATGACGACGCTGATCAGGCGCATGCCGTCGCGCTCCGCGGAGGTCGCCAGGCAATAGCCGGCGGCCTCGGTGTGGCCGGTCTTGAGGCCGTCCACGCTCCGGTCGCGGGCCAGCAGCAGGTTGCGGTTGGGCTGGGTGATGCCGTTGTAGGTGAACTCGCGTTGTGCATACCACTGGTAATAGCCGGGGAAGTCCCGGATCAGCGCGCGGGCCAGCACGGCCACGTCGCGTGCGGTGGTGTAATGATCCGGCGCCGGGAGCCCGGTGGCGTTGAGGTAGTTGGTGTCGCTCATGCCCAGCCGCTCGGCCTCGGCGTTCATCATCTGGGCGAAGACTTCTTCGGAGCCGGCCAAGTGCTCGGCCAGCGCGACCGAGGCGTCGTTGCCCGATTGCACGATCACGCCCTTGAGCAGGTTCTCGACGCTGACTTCGGTGCCGACTTCGACGAACATGCGCGAACCGCCGGTGCGCCAGGCCTTTTCGCTGATCAGCACCATGTCGTCCAGCACCAGGTCGCCGTCTTCCAGTTCCCGGAAGACCACGTAGCTGGTCATCAGCTTGGTGATGCTGGCCGGTTCCACGCGCAGGTCCGGCACCTTGTCGACAATGGTTTCACCGGAATGAAAATCCATCAGGATATAGCTGGTCGCGCCCAGCTCGGGTGGCGACGGCACCTGCGCGTCGGCCGATGTGGCGCAGGTCAGCACGAACAGCGCGGCCGCGGCCAGCATCTGCTTGAAATTCATCGGTTGCTCCATTGCAATGGTTGGTTCCGGATACGGTTTAGCGGGAATGAACGCTCAAGGGTAGACGAAAACCGGCGCATCGAGACCCAGATCGAGGATTCGCTCGACCAGCCGCTGCGCCAGGGCGGCTTCCCATACCGGTCCGATGCGCACGCGCCAGACCCGGTCGCGGTCGACGCGGGCGCGGCGCACCCGGACGTCGTCGATGCCGGCGTCGGTCAGTTGCCGGGCCAGCCGGTCGGCCGTCTCGCGGCTGCCGAACGCGCCCGCCTGCAGCTCGACCGGTACCGACACGGGACGTGCCGCGATCGCGGCGGCCTCGTCGCCGAAGTCGATTGCGACCACTTCGACCGGCGCGGTGCCGGCGTCCAGTACGTCGAGCTTGACCGCGGCGGCGTACGACAGGTCGATGATGCGGCCGTCCTTGAACGGCCCGCGGTCGTTGACCCGCACGATCAGTTTGCGACCGTTGTCCAGGTTGGTGACTTCCACCCAGCTGGGCAGCGGCAGCGTCTTGTGCGCGGCCGAGACCTTGTACATGTCGAACGGTTCGCCCGACGAGGTGGTACGCCCGTGAAACTTGCTGCCGTACCAGGACGCGCGACCGCGCTCTCGATAGCCGCCGGACGAACTGCGTACCCGATAGGTCTTCCCGTTGACCGTGTACGGCGAATGGTTGCCGTACCGGGCACGCGGTTCCGGACGCGGCTCGGGGACGCTGATCGTGTCGGGATCGATGGGCCGGCCGGCGCCGTCGCGCTCCTCGCGCCCGCCGCAGGCGGTCAGCACAAGCAGCGCGACGATGACGAGCGCCGGGCGCATCAGTCGGCCAGCGCCAGCTTGTCCTGCGCCCGCAGGCGCAGTTCGTCGGCCAGTTGGGCGACAGCCATTGCATAGAGCGGCGACCGGTTGTAGCGCGTGATCACATAGAAGTTGTTCAGCCCGATCCAGTACTCGGCGCCGTCTCCGCCGTCCAGTTCGACCAGGGTCGCCGGCGTATCCGGTGCCAGCCCGGCGGCGTCGAAGTCGATGCCCATTGCCGCGAGTTCGCCCAGCGTGTGCCGCGGCTTGGGTTTGAAGTCTTCGTCCAGCCCGTCGGGCACTTCGGAGACCGGCAGCACGACCGGCAGCTGCTCGTCCCAGCCGTGCACCTTCAGGTAGTTGGCCACCGAGGCCAGCGCATCGGGCAGGGAGCGCCAAAGGTCGCGCGAGCCCGATTCGTCGAAATCCACCGCATAGGCGCGGTAGCTCGATGGAATGAACTGGCCCAATCCCATGGCGCCGGCGTAGGAGCCCTTGACCCGGTCCAGCGGCAGGTCCTCCTCGCGGCTCAGATGAAAGAACTCGGCCAGTTCCCGGGCGAAGAATTCACCCCGCTTTGGATAGTAGAACCCGAGCGTGACCAGCGCGTCCAGCACCCGGTAGCTGCCCGTGTTGAGGCCGTAATTGGTCTCGACCCCGACAATCGCCAGCACGAATTCCGCCGGCACGCCGAATTCGTCGGCCACCTGTTCGACCAGCGAACGATTGGCGCGCCAGAATTCCACGCCGCCGTCGATGCGGGTATCGCGCACGAAGATCCTGCGGTATTCGTGCCAGGGCTTGGCTTCGGCCGGGCGGGTGATCGCGTCGATGATCGATTGCTGGTACTCGGCGCCCGCGATGCTGCTGCGAATGTATTCGACGTCGATCCCGTCCCCGGCGAGGCTGCGCACGAATGCGTCGGCGCCGGGGTGCGCCGCGATCGGCGAGCTGATCAACAGCGAAAGAAGCAGTGCAAGCGGCGGCAGGTGGTTTCGGCGAAGCATTGGGAATCTCATTGTCGAAGTATTCATGTTGACCTTTAAAGTACCGAATAGATTCATCTTCCGTCTCAGCTTTTCAGCATTTTTCTTCGACTGTACAGGCTCATGATAATACCGAAGCCGGCCAGCAGCGTCGCCGCCGAGGTTCCGCCATAGCTGATCAACGGCAGGGGTACGCCGACGACCGGCATGACGCCCGAAATCATCGACGCGTTGACCAGCAGGTAGACGAAGAACAGGAATACCAGGCTGGCGCCAAGCATGCGTCCGAACGGATCGCGCGCCCGTGAGGCCAAGAATACCGACCGCAGCAGGATTGCAGCATAGAGGAGCATCAGCACGGCGACCCCGATGAAGCCGAATTCCTCGGCGAGCACCGAAAGAATGAAGTCGGTATGCGGTTCCGGCAGGAATTCCAGGCGCGACTGGGTGCTGTCCAGCCAGCCGCGGCCGGTCAGGCCGCCGGTGCCCACGGCGATCTTCGACTGGATGATGTTCCAGCCCTGGCCGAGCGGATCGGATTCCGGGTCCAGGAAGGTCAGTACGCGGTTGCGCTGATAGTCGTGCAGCATCGTCCACAGCAGGGGCAGCGAGGCAACCGCAACCGCCGTCGCCGCCAGGATCCAGCGCCAGCGCACGCCCGATAGAAACAGCACCATGCCGCCCCCGGCCGCGATCAACAGCGAGGTGCCCAGGTCCGGCTGGCTGGCAATGAGAAAAGTCGGAATGGCGACGAACAGGGCGCAGACAGTGAAATCGCCGAGCCGCGGCGGCAGCGGTTTCTTGTGCAGCCAGGCCGCCAGCATCAGGGGAACTGCGATCTTCATGATCTCCGAGGGCTGGAAGCGCATGAATCCCAGGTCCAGCCAGCGGGTTGCGCCGCGCCCGACGCCGCCGAGCAATACCGCAATCAGCAAGCCGAGTCCGAGCGCGTAGATCCACGGCGCCCAGCGCCGATACCAGGCCGGCGGAATCTGGCTGGCCAGCACCATCAGCGCCAGCCCCATGCCCAGCCGGACGGCCTGGCGCCAGACCATTCCGAAATTGGCGTCGCTCGCGCTGTACAGCACGGTCAGGCCGAGCACCATCAAGGCCAGCAAAAGCCCGCAGAGCAAGGGGTCCAGGCGGAAGGGCTGGTGCCTGAATTCGCGAATCAGCCAGTTGAAGTTCATGGCACGACTCGCGTGGCGCGTTCGAGCACTTTCGCCGCGACCGGCGCTGCCACCGATGATCCGCCGCCGCCGTGCTCGGCGACCACCGCAATGGCGATGCGCGGGTCGTCGAATGGCGCGAAGGCGACGAACAGGGCATGGTTGCGCAGGAACCAGGGCAACTCTTCGGGCTCGATCTCGAATTCCTCGTCCGGCCGTCCGAAGACCTGGGATGTGCCGGTCTTGCCGCCGATCTCGACCGGAATGTCCTTTGCAACGGCCCTGGCCGTGCCGCGGTTGCCGTGGACCACGGCGTGCATGCCTTCGAAGACCGCTTCCCAGTGGCCCGGCGCATGCTCCACCATCCGGGCCGGGGGCTCGGCGTCGACCAGGCGGGGCGGGGCGGCGATGCCGCGGCCGGCCAGGGTTGCCGTGGCGTGCGCCAGCTGCAGCGGCGTGACCACGATGAAACCCTGGCCGATGCCGGTAATCACGGTCTCGCCCGGAAACCATGCCTGGTCGAGGGTCCGTCTTTTCCAGTTCCGGCTGGGCAGCACCCCGTCGAATTCGCCCGGCAGGTCGATGCCGGTCGGCTGGCCGAAGCCGAACAGCGCGAGCTCGCGCGAGATCCGGTCGATGCCCAGGGCGTGGGCGAGGTCGTAGAAATACACGTTGACCGACTGCTCGAGCGCGCTTTTCAGGTCGACCCAGCCGTGCCCGCCTTCGCGCCAATCCCGGTATTCGCGCGAATGGCCGGGCAGGCGATAGCTGCCGCTGGAAAAGATCCGGGTTTCGGGCGTGATCTTGCCGGAGGTCAGGCCGGCCAGTGCGACGAACGGCTTGACGGTCGAGCCCGGTTCGTAGCCGCCGGCCAGGAACCGGTTGAACAGCGGGCGCCGCGGCGATTCCAGCAGCTCGCGGTAGCGGCCGTGGCTGATGCCGCTGACGAAAAGGTTGGGGTCGAACCCGGGCTTGCTGACCAGCGCCAGCACGCTCCCGGTCTCGATATCCAGCGCGACCACGGCGCCGGGATGTTCGCCCAGCGCGTCGATGGCCGCCAGCTGCAGATCGAGATCCAGCGTCAGTTTCAGGTCCTGGCCGGGAACCGGGTCGGTGCGTTCCAGTACCCGGACCATCCGGCCCTGGGCGTTGGTTTCCACCTTTTCGATCCCGCTTTGCCCGTGCAGTACGGACTCGTAGTGGCGCTCGATGCCGCTCTTGCCGGTGTGCGTGCTGGCGCGGTAATTGTCGGCGTCCAGCCGCTTGAGGTCCGATTCGTCGAGCCGGGCGACGTAGCCGAGCACGTGCGCCAGCGCCGCGCCATACGGGTAATGGCGGGTAAGGTAGGGCTCGATTTCCAATCCGTCCAGGCGGTGCCGGTCCAGCGCCAGCGTGGCCACCTGGTCTTCATCCAGGTTGCCCTTGATGGGGACCGGTTGGAACGGGCGGTTGCGCAGACGCGCGAGCTGGAACTGCTCGCGCTCGGCCGCGCTCAGGCCCACCAGTTCGTCGACCTGATCCAGCATGGCCGGAATGTCTTCGACGCGCTCGGGCACCATGACCAGGCGATAGGCCGGTCGATTCTCGGCCAGTACCCGGTCGTTGCGGTCCGTTATCAGGCCGCGGTTCGGTGCGATGGCGCGCAGCCGGACGCGGTTGTTTTCCGCGCGCGCGGCGAACGCACCGTGCTCGAGAAGCTGCAGCTGGCCGAACCGGGCCAGAAGGCCGAGCAGGACCAGCAGCATCAAGCCGGTCAGAAACCAGATCCGCCGGTCGACGATGCGCCGGTTTTCGTTGTCGTGCAGAGTCTCGGTGGTGGCGGCGAGAATCATCGTGCCGTCCTGCGTTGCGAGCGCAGCGCGTCCAGCAGAAGGAAAAGCCAGGGCCAGAGCAGCATGCCGATGAGCGGCGGCAGCCACCAGGTCCAGTCGGGCCAGCCGCGCTCGAGCAAGCCGATGATCCACAGCTGCACGATTCGATCATTGAACAGCAATGCACCGACGGCCAGCGCCTGCTGCCAGGGTGGAAAGAAGCGCAGGCGGTTGCGAAAGCGTCCGACCAGGAAATTGATGATGACCAGTCCCAGCGCATGCTGGCCGAGCAGGGTGCCGGTCGTCAGGTCCAGCGCGATGCCGATCACGAAGGCCGTGCCCAGCTGTTGCAGCCGGCTCGTTTCGAGGTGCCAGTAGATCATCACCAGCGCCGCCCAGTACGGCCGCCACGGATTCAGCGCATCGGGCATGGGGACGAGCGCCAGCAGGATCGCGGCCAGAACGGTCAGCGCCGGCATCACTGACGAGGTCCGGCTCATGGTCCGTCCCCGGCGTCGGGCGCCGCCGCCTCCGGAGCCCCGGTTTCATCCTCGGCGGCCGTTTCGCCCCGTGGGTCGATCGGGTCTTCGTCCGCCGCTGCATCGCTGCCGGTTTCGGCCGACGGATCGGTTTCGGCTTTGAGGATCAGCACCAGCCGGTTTCGATCCATCGCCGCCAGCGGCGTGGCGTCTGCGGTGGCGAATGCCTGGCCGGGCTGGCGCTGTATCGATTCGATGCGGGCCACGGGCAGGCCGGGCGCGAAGCGTCCGCCGATGCCGGAGGTCACGACCAGGTCGCCCGGCTCGGCGCTCGCGTTCATCGGCAGATCGGTCAACCGCAGGCGATCCAGGCTGCCGCTGCCGTAGGCGATGGTGCGTTCGCCCCCGGGCAGGATCTGAACCGGCAGCGCGTGGTCCGGGTCGGAGATCAGGATGACCTGCGACAATCGGCTGAAGACCTGTTCGACCTGGCCCAGCACGCCGCGTGCGTCGATGACCGGCATGCCGGGGCGAATGCCGTCGGCGCGCCCGCGGCGCACCATCAGTCGGTGGGCGAACGGATCGAGGTCGATGCTGGCCAGTTCGGCGGCGACGAATTCCTGGTCGGTGCGCCGCGCGGTTTCCAGCACTGCACGCAGCTGCGCGTTTTCCGTCTCCAGGTCGGGCACCCGGCTCAGCCGGGCCCGGGTGCGGACGAGTTCGCGTTCCAGTTCCCGGACCCTGCGTTGTGTTTCGGTGCGATCGCGCCAGATCGAGGCGAATCGCTCGACGCCGGAAAACGGCAGGTCCACCGCCCACAGCACGGGTTCGACCACGTAGCCCGAGACCGCCCGGATGCGATCGACGTACTGACCGCGATAGTCCAGGGCCATCAGGCTGATGGCGAGCAGCGAGTAGAACATCAGCCGAGCGGTGCCGCCGACCGTGTCGAATGACGTGCCCCGGTCGCCGCTATTCACCCGGGCAGCCCCTGACCAAGCCTGCGTGGGCGCGACAGCGCCTTTGCGGGATGCTCCGGTTCGGCCTGGGCGAGCGCGGTTCGGTCATTCCAGACAAGCGACTCCGATGGTCATGACAAGCCAGGCGGAGCGCCCGCAACGGCCCGCCCCGAAGGATTTTCGCCGGAAAAGCCCATTTCGCACGCTGCAAACCTCGACTGTAACGATGGCTATCCTCGCTCAGCCCGCACCACGCGATCTGCGGCTTTTCCGACTGAAACGCGCTCCGCGCAGGATCGTTCAGAGGCGCCCCGGCCCCGGTGCATTGCGGCGCTGCCCGCGCAGAGTGCGTCACGGTTCCCGATCAGTTCGGGAAAAAGAAGTCGCCGCGATTTTCGTCCATCATCTCCAGCGCGCGGCCGCCGCCGCGGGCGACACAGGTCAGCGGGTCCTCGGCGATGATCACCGGCAGCCCCGTCTCTTCCATCAGCAGCTTGTCGAGTTGCTTGAGCAATGCGCCGCCGCCGGTCAGCACGATGCCGGTCTCGGCAACGTCGGCGCACAGCTCCGGCGGCGTCTGCTCCAGCGCATTCTTGACCGCGCTGGTGATGCCCGAAAGCGGCTCGGTCAACGCCTCGAGCACCTCGTTGGAGTTGAGCGTGACCATCTTGGGCACGCCCTCGGCGAGGTTTCGTCCCGAGACTTCCATCTCGCGAACCTCGTTGAGCGGATAGGCGCAGCCGATTTCCAGCTTGATGCGCTCGGCCGTGGCCTCGCCGATCAGGGTGCCGTAGGAACGGCGAACGTAATTGATGATGGCCTCGTCGAAGTGATCGCCGCCGACCCGTACCGAGGACGAATAGACGATGCCGTTGAGCGACAGCACCGCAACCTCGGAGGTGCCGCCGCCGATGTCGAGCACCATGGAGCCGCGCGCTTCGTGAATCGGGATGCCGGCGCCGATCGCCGCGGCCATGGGTTCCTCGATCAGGAACACCTCGCGCGCGCCGGCACCTTCGGCCGATTCCTTGATCGCGCGGCGCTCGACCTGGGTCGACGAACACGGCACGCAGACCAGCACCCGCGGGCTCGGCCGGAGGAATCTCGACGAGTGCACTTTCTTGATGAAGTGCTGGAGCATCTGTTCGGTCATGTCGAAATCGGCGATCACGCCGTCTTTCATCGGCCGCACGGTGCGGATATTGCCCGGGGTACGGCCCAGCATCTGCTTGGCTTCTATGCCCACCGAGGCGACATTCTGCGGCCCGCCGGGGCCGCGGTCCATGCGCAAGGCAACGACCGAGGGCTCGTTGAGCACAATCCCCTGTCCGCGAACGAAGATAAGCGTGTTGGCCGTGCCCAGGTCGATGGACAGGTCGTTGGAAAAGATACCGCGCAGTCGTTTGAACATTGAAGGGTCTGGATGCCAGGCTGAAATGGATGACGAACCGGTCCAGGGAGGGCCGGCGATGACAAGACGCTAGTTTAGTACAAACCACCGGGCATGCAGCAGTTCCGGATCGATCGCGCCAATGTACGGCGATCCGGTTTTATGCGCACCTGCCCGTTTCGTCGCCGGAATCGTGACTTCTTCTGCAGCCGGCTCAAATACCGGAAATGCGCCAGCCGATCCAGGTCACCGAAAAAAGCGTCAGAAAGGCCAGGCCCGCCCAGGCCGTGCAGCGCATGGCCACGCCCGGCCGGGCCTCTGCCGGCGTGTTCGACCCGGTCAGAAGACGGAGGTTCAGCCAGGCGACGACGGGAGCGGTCAGGAAGGCCACGGTGGTGGTGAAGTCGATCAACAGCGTGAAATGGCTGCCGAACAGCGCGATGATCAGCCAGGCGCCGGTCATGGTCAGCAGCATGCCGGCCAGGTAACGCGCTCGATGTCGGCGTCGGTGCGTGTCCGGGCCGGCCTCGCGCAGCTCCAGGAAAGCGCGCAGCACGCGCGGATAGGCATCGGCCACCGCCAGCGTCGTCGAGAGCATGGTGGCCAGCGCGGCGAGCGCGATCAGCGGGCGCGACCACTCGCCCAGTGCGCTGGTGTACATCGAGACCAGCTGGGCCGAGAAGGCTACCGCCGAACCGGCCAGCGGGCGCTCGCTGCCGTGCATGACCAGCGCCCCGAGGGTCATGAACGCGAGCGCAAGCACGACCGCACCCGCGTAGCCGATCCTGAAGTCGATGAGCGCGTGCGCGACGCTGGGCCGCGCGCCCGTCTGTTCGGCACGCTCCAGGGTCCAGATCGAATGCCAGGCCGCAGCATCCAGCGGGATGGGCATCCAGCCCAGCAGCGCGAGCACGAAAGCGAGCCCGGCGCCGCCGAGCAGCCCCGACTCCGCAAGCGGCGGCGCCAGGCCGCTCCAATCCGGCCGCTGACCGGCGGCCAGCGCAACGGCAACGATGGTCGCCAGCGACAGCAGCGCCATGATGATCTTCATCAGCAGGTCCAGGCCCCGGTAGTGGCCGATCCCCAGGATCAGGGCGCACGCGGCAAGAATGACGAGTGCGAGCGTCGACACCGGCATTTCGAGCCCGAACAGCGTTCCGGCCAGCCCGGCCGTCACCAGCGTCACGCTGGCCAGAACGATGAACATGGTGGCCAGCGTGAGAAACACGAACAGCCCCAGCGGCCAGGCGCCGAGGCGCCGATAGCCGCGGATCATGTGTTCTCCGGTCGCCGCCGCGTAGCGCGGCCCGAATTCCAGGAATGGATACTTGAGCACGCACCCGACCAGCACCAGTGCCAGCAGCGTCAGGCCGTACTCTGCTCCGCCGCGCGTGGATTGCACCAGGTGCGAGACGCCGACGGCGGCGCCGGCGACCAGCAGGCCGGGGCCGATCGCATCGCGCAGTCTGGATGATTTCACGTCGTTGTCTCCATGTCCATGTCCCGCAACTGATCTTTGTCCTGCGCCGCCCGGCCGCCAGTTCGCCGGGTTGCTCGGCCTCGTCGAATCGCGCATTCCGGCCGAAAAAGAATGTTCGAAGTGTAAAGGTCAGCCCGCCCGGGCGCGCCGTCAGGTGCCGGTTGCGCGTTGCAACAAAAAGGGTGCGTCATCCGGGGATTTCATGTAGGCTTGAATCGATCACAAGGGTTATGGGCGGGCCGGATGCTTGCATTCCGGCAGAGCCTGTTCATATCATAGGCAAATCGTCCGGGCAGCGCCCTGCGACACGCCGGATGTGGCCGAACTCGAAAAAAATGACTGACAAGCCCAGCTTCGGGGAGAAAATCTGATGAAGTACCGCCTGATTCCGGCGTTCGCGCTGGTTGTAAGCATTCTTGCAGGTTGCGGAGGAAGTTCCAGTACTCCGCGCTCGGAACCGGCGCCGCCCACGGAGAATCCCGACGGCACGCCCACCACCGACGTGATCACTGCAAACTTCGATCCCGCCAACGGCGTGCTGCCGTTCCCGATCAATCTCCTGCTTTCCGGCAGCGGCGATCTGACCATCAACATACCGGTCGAGGATCCGACGGATTTCAGCGATCCGCAGGTCGCGCTCAACGCGCTGGATGGATTCAGTACGGTCAGCCCCTGGACGTTCAGCTTCTCCGATCCGGTCAACCCCGACACCGTCATTCCGGGCAGTTCTGTTCGCTTGTTCCAGGTCCAGTTCGAACAGGGATCGATCGCGGTGCAGCAGATCGTCACCGAACTGGTCCCGGGCGAGGATTACGTCGCCACCGTTGCGACCGATTCGGATCCGACCGGGCGCACCATAGCGATCGTGCCGCTCGAGCCGCTGCAGGAAATGACCGGCTACATGGCGGTGGTCACCGATGCCGTCCAGGACCCCGAAGGCAACCCGGCGACCCCGTCCCAGACGTATTTCCTCGCCAAGGGCACCGAGCCGCTGGTGACCGAGGGCGGCGTCAGCACCGAACCCCTGCTCGACAACGAAACGGCCCAGGCACTGGAGCCGGTTCGCCAGCTGGTCAATGCCCAGGAGTCCGCGGCCGACGCCGCGGGCATCGCGCGCGACGAGATCGTGCTGTCCTGGACGGCCACCACGCAGTCCATCACGCCGGTGCTCAGCGTCGTGCGCTCCACGCTGTCCGATACCAGTTCGCAATTGGCGCCGACCGGGCTGACGACCGCCGACGTGCTGCCGCCGGGCGCTTCGCCGGGCATCGCGGACGTGTTCATCGGCGTCGTCGAACTGCCTTATTTCCTCGGCGTGCCCAGCGAAGAGAACCCGACCGCGCCCCTGAACCAGTTCTGGGAAGCTGCGCCCGGCAATTACGTGCCGCCGTTCGACGGCCTCGGGCTGGACCCGGAATCGACCAACGTCACGGTCGCCAACCCGCTGCCGGTCGAACGCGACCGCCAGACGGTGCCGTTGCTCGTCACGGTACCGAACCAGTTCTCCGGTCAGGTCAAGCCGGCCGGCGGCTGGCCGGTGGTGGTCTTCCAGCACGGTATTACGGGCAACCGATCGCAGGCACTGGCGCTGGCCGACACCATGGCCTCGATCGGTTTCGCCGTGATTTCCATGGACCTGCCGCTGCACGGCATCACGCAGACCAACCCGATGGACCCGGAGCAGCCGCTGGCCGCGCTCAACGTCGAAAACACGCCGTTTGCACCGATCGCGAACGAGCGCACTTTCGATCTGGATCTGCAGGACAACGAAACCGGCGCCCCCGGCCCGGACGGTCAGATCGATTCTTCCGGCACGTTCTTCATCAACCTGCAGAGCCTGCTGACCGCGCGCGACAACATTCGCCAGGGGCAGGTCGACCTGTCGTCGCTGGCTTTGAACATTCCGTTCATGGATATCGACGGCGATGCGGTTTCCGACTTCGACGGCTCCAACATCAATTTCGTCGGTCTGTCGCTGGGCTCGATCGTCGGCACCGGTTTCCTCTCGGTCGAGCCGACCGTCAACAACGCCGTGTTTTCGGTTCCCGGCGGTGGGATTGCCAACCTGCTGGCCGGATCGCAGACATTCGGGCCGGTGATTCGTGCCGGCCTCGAGCAGGCCGGGGTGGAGCCGGATTCACCGGAGTTCTTCCAGTTCCTTGGCGCCGCCCAGCAGGTCGTGGATTCGGCAGATCCGATCAACTGGAGCGAAGTGGCGGTGCAGAGCAACAGCATCCTGCTGCACCAGGTCGCAGGCGACACCGTGGTCCCGAACACCGTGCCGGGCGCGCCGCTGGCCGGCACCGAACCGATGATTCGTGTCATGGGCCTGGATCCGATTACCGAAACCTCCCAGAGCGCGGCCGGAATCCGGGGCGCGACCCGCTTCATCCAGGGTTCGCACGGCTCGCTTCTGGATCCGTCTGCAAGTCCGGCGGTGACCGCCGAGATGCAGGGCCAGGCCGCCAGTCTGATTTCGTCCGGCGGCACCACGGTCGTCGTCAACGACCCGTCCGTAATCCAGACCGACTGAGCAAGGGAGAATTCGAAGCCATGAAAACTCAACAAGACAACGCCAGGCGCGCCGTGCTCCGTCCGTCTTTGCTGGCCGGTGCGATCGGCATGGCGCTGGCCGCCGGTTCGGTCCAGGCGATCGATCTGAGCGGGCCCAACTACAGCCTGAACATCGACACGACCATTTCGTACTCGACCGGGCTCAGGGTTGCCGATCGCGACGACGACAATGTCGGCAAGGAAACCTTCAACCCCGCCATCATCAACGTGCCGATCGAGCAGCAAGTGCAGGCACCAGGCCGGTTTTCCAACAACAGCGACGACGGCAACCTGAATTTCGATTCCGGCGAGGTCATCTTCAATCAGGCCAGGATCACTTCGGAGATGGAGTTCAGCTACAAGAACTACGGCATGTTCCTGCGCGGAAACTTCTTCCACGACTTCAAGCTCAACAACAAGGATGCGCTGAGCAGTGACGCCAAGGACATCGCCGGGCAGCGCGCGCGCATGCTCGACGCCTACGTCTACGGCGACTTCGAGCTCGAGGGCGGTCGCCTGGCCTCGCTTCGCGTCGGTCGCCAGGTCGTGAGCTGGGGCGAGAGCACCTTCATCCCCGGCGGCCTGAGCGTGCTCAATCCGGTCGACGTTTCGGCCCTGCGCAACGCCGGCGCCGAGCTTCGCGATGCCTTTATCCCGCTGGGCATGATCCGGGCGACGATCGACCTGACCCCGAATCTTTCGGCCGAGGGGCTGTTGATGTTCGAGTGGGACCGGGTCGAACCCGAACCCCGGGGCACGTTCTTTTCGACCAACGACTTCGCCGTCGACGGCGGTCAGTACGCGATGCTCGGCTTCGGGCGCTTCCCGGACGACCCGCTGCCGCAGCCCGGCTGCGGCGTCGACCCGACGCCGATCAACTGCATGCCCGCCGGCGCGCTGCCGCGCGCCCAGGATGACCGGCCCAGCGAATTCGGACAGTTCGGCGTCGCGCTGCGTTACTACGCGCCCTGGCTCAACGACACCGAGCTCGGGCTGTACTACCTGCGCTACCACAGCCGCCTGCCGCTGATCAGCGGCACCACCGTGACCGACACGAACGTCTCGTCGGGCCGCTTCAATATCGTCTATCCCGAAGACATCGACGTGATCGCCGGCAGCTTCAACACCACGATCTTCGACAGCAAGTGGGCATGGCAGGGCGAGGTCAGTTACGCCCCGAATCTGCCGCTGCAGATCGACGATGTGGAAGTGCTGTTCGCCGGCCTGACGCCGCTGAACAACGTCATTCCGGAACCCGTGCTTCGGTTCCGCAGCCAGCTCGGTGATTTCGAAGCCGGCGAGGACATCAAGGGATACCTGCGGCGCGAAGTGTCACGCGCGCAGATGACCTTCACCCGGCTGACCGGTCCGGTGCGCTGGCTGGGTGCCAACGACGTGGCGCTCGTCGGCGAGGTCGGCGCGATGCACGTCTGGGACCTGCCCGACCAGTCCGAGTTGCGCTTCAACGGCCCCGGCACCGATACCGGCGGCGGCATCGGCAGCGAGCTCAACGGCGGCGACCTGCGCAATCCGGTCACCACCCGGGACGGCTTTGCAACCAGCTTCAGCTGGGGCTATCGCCTGGTTGTCGCGCCGACCTACAACTCCTTCATGGGAACCTCGTGGAATCTGACCCCGCGGATTGCATTCAATCATGACGTCACCGGCACCTCTCCCGGGCCGGGCGGCAACTTCGTCGAAGACCGCAAGTCGCTCACGCTGGGGGCCAACTTCAGTCTGTTGAGTCGCTGGGGTGTGAACTTCGCGTACACCAACTTCTTTGGTGGCGGCAAAAACAATCTGCTGAAAGATCGCGATTTTGTCTCGGCCGCGGTCAGCTACTCGTTCTAATCGGAGAAACTCATGTCGACTCAACCAAACCAGAATATCCAGAGGCTGCTCGAGAGGCTGCTCGCAGCGGCCCTGCTCGCGTTGACCATCGCTGCATGCGGTTCAACTCCGGACAGCAACGCGGCCGAATCCACTGAAGCAACCGCACAGGCCGCAGAGGAAGCGGCCCGCGCCGAAGCCGAAGCCGCGCGGGCCGAGGCGGAACGCCAGGCCGCCGAAGAAGCCGCCCGGGCCGAGGCCGAAGCTGCCCGGCGGGCAGCCGAAGCCGAAGCCGAAGCCGAAGCCGAAGCTGCGCGGGCCGAGGCGGAACGCCGGGCCGCCGAAGAAGCCGCCCGCGCCGAGGCGGAGCGCCAGGCCGCCGAAGAAGCCGCCCGCGCCGAGGCCGAGGCTGCACGTCAGGCAGCCGAGCGGGAAGCGGCGCGCGTCGAGGCCGAACGCCAGGCCGCCGAAGAGGCTGCCCGGGCCGAAGTGCAGCAGGCCGCCGCCGAAGCTCGCGGCGACGCGCTGGCGAGCGTCGACGGCGAAGCGGCTGCCGCGGCGGCGCAACAGCAACAGATGCCCGAAAGCGGCGACGAACTCAGCGACGAGCGCCCGATGGATGAGACCGCGGTCGACATGGAGCCCGATGAGGTCGAGCAGATGGCCGAGCGCGAAGCGGCCGAAGCGGCCGCAGGTGAAGCGTCTGCAGACACCCGGTCGACCGGTGCCGATTCGGCGGCGGCCGAGGGCGTCATCGCGAGGACGCCGGAGAACATCGCGCGCCTGGGCGAGGACCTCACCCCGATGGGCTCGGTCAGAGCCGGCAACGGCGACGAGATTCCGGCCTGGACGGGCGGCCTGAGCGAAGAAGACTGGCCGGCCGGGTATCAGCCGGGCGATCGGCACCCGGATCCGTTTGCCGACGACCAGCCGCAATTCGTGATCGATGGCGAAAATTTCCGCGAATACGAAGATCGCCTGTCGGCAGGACAGATCGCCACCTTCGAGCGTTACCCGGAAACCTACTTCATGCGCGTCTACCAGACGCGTCGCACGGCATCGTTCAAGGAGCGCGTTTACGAGGCGACCATCGAGAACGCGGCCACCGCCGAACTCGTGGCCAATGGCGAAGGCGTCGAGAACGCTTCCGAAGGCTTTCCGTTCCCGTTGCCGCAGAATTCCTACGAGCTGATGTGGAATCACAAGCTCAAGTACAAGGGCATCGGCGGCACGCGCTACAACAACCAGGTCGCGCCGACCACCGGCGGCAACTACCAGCTGGTGAAGCTGCGCGAAGAGCTGCTCGGCCTGTATTACAAGGAAGGCGCGACGATCGAGGAGATCAACAACATCCTGCTGTACTTCTTCCAGGAGGTCGAATCGCCGGCGCGCCTGGCGGGCAATATCCTGCTGGTGCACGAAACGCTCAACCAGATCGAGCAACCGCGCCAGGCCTGGATCTACAACCCGGGTCAGCGCCGCGTGCGGCGCGCCCCCAACGTGGCGTACGACAACCCCGGGACCGCTTCGGACGGTCTTCGCACCAACGACATGACCGACATGTTCAACGGCGCCATGGACCGCTACAACTGGGAGGTCGTGGGCAAGAAGGAGATGTACGTGCCCTACAACTCCTATGGGGCGCACAGCGGCGACGTGGAGATCGACGACCTGGTCATGTCCGGCCATCTGAACCCGGACTACATGCGCTACGAGCTGCACCGCGTCTGGGTCATCGAGGCCAACCTGAAGGAAGGCACGCGCCATATTCATCCGCGGCGTACCTTTTATCTCGACGAGGACTCCTACCAGATTCTGCTGACCGATCACTACGATCAGCGGGGTCAGCTGTGGCGCGCCTCGGAAGCCCATTCGATCAACTACTACGAAGTGCCGACTTTCTGGTCGACGATCGAAAGCCATATGGACCTGCTTTCCGGCCGTTACGTGGCGGTTGGCATGGACAACCAGGATCCCGTCAATACCTTTGACGTGGAACTTTCGCCCAGCAACTACACGCCGCAGGCGCTGCGCAATCGCGGACGCCGTTGATCGGACCGCGTGCCCTCGATCTTCCGGCCGATCGGCCGGCCCGAACCCTCGGGCCGGTCGTTCGTGTCTAGCGAACACGGAGTCGACTGATGCAAGCCCTCCCCAAACCCGCTGCAGCCCTTGCGCTGCTTGCGCTGTCGGCCGTCGTCGCGGTCTCGCCGGATTTGCCGGCGCAGCAGCAGGAGATCGAGCCCAAGCCCGCAATCCAGGCCCGACTGGCGGATGAAAGCCTGTTGCTGGACGTCATTCGCGCCGACGAAGGCTTCGTCGCCGTGGGTTCTCGCGGTCATGTCCTGCTGTCCGCCGACGGCCGCGACTGGCGCCAGGCGGCCTCGGTGCCGGTCCAGGCAACCTTGACCCGGGTGACCCGCGTCGGGCGAAGATTCTGGAGCGTGGGGCACGACGCCACCATCATTTCCACTACCGACGCCGGGGAGACCTGGTTCATCCAGCATTTCGAGCCCGAGGCCCAGGAGCCGCTGCTCGATGTGCTGTTCATCAATCCCAACGAAGGCTTTGCGATCGGCGCCTACGGTCGGTTCATGTCGACCGTAGATGGCGGCATCAACTGGACCACCGAGCGCCTGACCGACCGCGTGACTTCCGAGAGCATCGATTGGGCCGACACCGCACGTCGGCAGGGCGATATCGAGACGCTGCCGGATGATGATCCCGGAGCGCTGAACTCCGAAGAAGCCGAGAGGCTGGTCAACAAGGGATGCTATGAATTCGGCGAATGTCATCTCAACGCCATCATTCAACTCGATTCCGACCGGCTGATGATTACCGCCGAGCGCGGCTACGGTTTCCGCAGCAGCGACCGGGGAGAGACCTGGGACGCGTTCCGCTTTCCCTACACGGGTTCGCTTTTCGGGCTGGTCGAGCAACAGGACTGCGTGCTGGCCTTCGGCCTGCGCGGGCATGTACTGAAGAGCTGCGATTTCGGCGATAGCTGGCGCGACGTTCCGGTCGAAGGCGAGCAGACCCTGATGGGCGGCACCGTCCTCGGTGACGGTACGGCGGTGCTGGTGGGCGCCGGCGCCACGCGGCTGCGGGTCGAGCCCGATGGGGGCGTGCAGCGCGACGCCGATCAGCTCGGCGGCGACTATGCCGCCGTGACGGCGGATGGCGACGGGGAGTTGATCCTGGTTGGAGAGGACGGAGTCGAACATGAGTAACAACACCGGCTTCAAGGGCCGGATTGCCAACGCGATCTTTTCGATCCGTCCGCTGATCCTGTTGATCTTCCTGATCGGGACCGCGGTAATGGCTTTCTACCTGGCTCAACTGCGCGTGGACGCCGGTTTCAAGAAGCAGCTGCCGCTGGCGCACGAATACATGCAGACCTTCCAGTTCTACGAGGAGTTCGGTGGCGCCAACCGCATCCTGGTCGCGCTCATGGACCGGGATGGCGACATGTTCAGCCCGGAGTTCTTCGAGAAGTTCGAACAGATCAGCAACCAGGTCTTCCTGTTGCCCGGCGTCGATCGCGCGAGCGTGCGCTCGATCTTCACCCCCAACGTGCGTTTCGTCGAGGTCGTCGAGGATGGCTTCGCCGGCGGCAACGTGATACCGGCTGATTTTTCCCCGACACCGGAAATGATGGAGCGGGTGCGCTCCAACATCATCAAGTCCGGCGAGGTGGGGCGGCTGGTGGCCGAGGACTTTTCCGGCGCCATGGTCTGGGCCAACCTGCTCGAGACCGATGCCGAAACGGGCGAGTCGCTGGACTACCAGCAGGTCGCCGCCCAACTCGAGGAAATCCGGGCCGAATTCGAGGACGAGGAACACTCGGTCCGCATCATCGGTTTTGCCAAGATCGTCGGCGATATCGCCGACGGCGCGCGCGGCGTCATCGCGTATTTCGGGGTCGCGTTCCTCATCACCGCGCTGTTGCTTGCGTTCTATTCCAAGTCGCTGTGGCTGACCGTCCTGCCGCTGGTCTGTTCGACCGTGGCCGTGATCTGGCAGCTCGGGATCCTGAGCCTGCTGGGCTACGGCATCGACCCGATGAACATTCTCACGCCGTTCCTGATCTTTGCCATCGGCGTCAGTCACGGCGTGCAGATGATCAGCGGCTGGACGGCCGAAAAGCTGTTCGGCGGGCATTCGCCCTCTTCGCTGCACCGGCGCAGCGAAGCCGTCGACGAATACCCGATCGTTTCCAGCCCGGACGCGGCCAAGGCCACGTTCGCGCGCCTGCTGGCCCCGGGGTCCATCGCCCTGCTCAGCGACACCATCGGCTTCCTGGCGATCTACCTGATCAACATCCGGATCATCCAGGAGCTTGCGCTGACGGCCAGCATCGGCGTGGCCGTGATCATCTTCACCAACCTGCTGCTGCTTCCGGTGCTGCTGTCGTACGCGCGCGTGCGCAACGCCGAGCGCTTCCGCGAGAAGCTCTACGACAAGGCTTCGCAGACGTCCTGGATCTGGCGCACGCTGGCCACGTTTACCCGGCCCGTACCGGCGCTGGTGACGATTCTCGTCGCGGGTGTGCTGTTCGTCGGCGCGTTCTACAAGTCCCAGGACATGAAGATCGGCGATTCCGAGGCCGGGGTGCCGGAGCTGCGCGAGGATGCGCGTTACAACCGCGACGCCCGTCTGATCAGCGATCGCTTTGCGCTGGGCGTGGATCAGCTTGGCGTGATTGCCGAGACCAGTTCGCAGGCGTGCACCGAGAACTACAAGGTCATGGACCGGATCGACAACTTCGCCTGGCAGATGCAGCAGGTCGAGGGCGTCCAGAAGGTGCTGACCTTGCCCCAGGTGACGAAGATCATCAATGCCGGCTGGAACGAGGGCAGCCTGCGCTGGCAGGTGCTGCCGAGAAACCAGTTCGTGATGCGCCAGAACCTGCAGAACATCGATACCGACACCGGCCTGCTCAATCGCGACTGCAGCGCCATGCCGGTGCTGGTGTTCATGGAAGACCACAAGGCCGAAACCATCCAGCGCGTGGTCGGGCGGGCCAAGGAATTGCGCCGGGAACTGGCGATCGAGCCGACGGTGGCGGTGACCGACGGCCAGCCGGCTGAAGCCGAGACCCAACCGGCGGCGCCGGAGCAGGTCAACGGGTTGCTGGCCTTCGCCCAGTCGGTTGGACTGGTCTCGGGCGACGTCGCGCCGGAGCTGACCGAAGCCGATACCTGCTCGGAGCAGGTTGGCTCTGCCGAGGACTGCCTGCGCTTCAGGCTGGCGACCGGCAACGTCGGCGTGATGGCGGCGACCAACGAGGAGGTCAGGGCGGCGCAGACGCCGATTCTGCTCTATGTCTATGGGGCAATCGTGCTGTTGTGCCTGATCACTTTCCGTTCCATTCGCGGCACCATCTGCATCGTGTTGCCGCTGGTGCTGGTCAGCTACCTGGCCTATTCGCTGATGGCGTTCCTCGACATCGGTCTGAAGGTCAATACCCTGCCGGTCGTCGCGCTGGGCGTGGGCATCGGCGTCGATTACGGCATCTACATCTTCAGCCGCTTGCGCGAATACCTCAACGAAGGCGCGAGCCTGGACGAGGCGTACATGCGCACGCTGCGGCTGACCGGGCGTGCGGTGCTGTTTACCGCCATCACGCTGGCGGTCGGCGTGGGCACCTGGCTGTTCTCCGACCTGAAATTCCAGGCTGACATGGGCATCCTGCTGTCGTTCATGTTCATCTTCAACATGATCGGCGCCATGCTGCTGCTGCCGGCGCTGGCGCGCTGGCTGCTGCGGCCCCGCGAGGCCCGGACGGCGGCCTGAGCGCCGCCCGGCCGGTCGCGCTGATGTTCAGCGGCGGCAAGGATTCCCTTGCCGCCCTGATGCGGCTGCACGACGCTCCGGGGTGGTCCGTAGAGCGCCTGGTCACCACCTTCAACGAGACCAGCCAACGCACTGCGCTGCACGGCACGCCGCTGGCGCTGCTGCGCCGCCAGGCCGCCGCGCTGGATCTGTCGCTGACCGAAATCGGGTTGCCTGAAGATTGCGACAACGCGACCTACCTGGCCCGGGTTGCGCATGCGCTCGAGCCGCTTCGGACCGGTGGCCTGGAGCACGTGGCGTTCGGCGACCTGTATCTGGCCGATATCCGGAAATTCCGCGAAGCCCAGATGCGCGCATTGGCGATGACGCCGCTGTTCCCGCTCTGGCAGGCCGACACGACCGAACTGGCCGACGAGATGATTGGCGTGGGCGTCAAAGCCCGGCTTTGTTGCGTCGACCTGCAGGTGCTGTCAGCCGATCTGCTGGGAAGACTCTGGGATCATGCGCTGCTGGCACAGCTTCCCGAAGGCGTGGACCCGTGCGGCGAGAATGGTGAATTTCATACCCTGGTGGTCGATGCGCCGGTCATGCAGCATTCGCTGGAGGTCGTCGCCGGCGACACGCACGTCAGTCACGATCGGTTCTGCATGCTGGATTTTCAGCCGGCCTGACCTCGCGGTCCAGCCATTCGCATAACTTCGCGGCGCCGTCGAGCACGCGCGGGGTGGGTCGGACCAGCAGCGCGGGATCGACCCGCAACACGTTGTCGCAGGCGATCGCCCGCAGGTCCGGGTAGGCCTGCCAGTGTGCGGCCGGGTTGCCGGCCCCGTCGTCGCTGGCCACGATGGCCAGCGGATCGCGCGCCAGCACGGCCTCCAGGTCGACGCTGGCGGCCTCGGTCTGCATCCGGTCGAAAACATTCGCGGCGCCGCAAAGGCCGAACACCTCGTTGATCACGTGGTTGCCGCCCAGCGTGAACAACGGCTTTTCCGATACCTGGTAGAAGATTTCCACGACCGGTCGGCCGCTCGGCACGCCCTGTTCGAACGCCAGCAGCCGACGTCGAAAATCCGCCGCCCGTTCAGCGGCGGCCGCCGGATCGGCGCCGAGTTGCCCCAGCCGCTCGATCGCCCCGGCGATCTGCTCCAATGTGCGGGTTTCGATGACCTCGACCTCGATGCCGAGCTCCCGGAGCTTCGCGACCGCACCGGACGGCGTCCCGCCCCTCCAGGCCAGCGCGTGCGAGGCGTCCATCCGGAGGATGCGTTCGAGGTCGAAGCGGAACGCATCGCCAATGCGCGGAATCTCCCGGGCGGCGGCCGGATGATCGCTCCATTCGACGGCGCCGACGAGCAGGTCGCCGATCCCGGCTTCGAATGCCAGCTCGGTCAGGTGCGGGGCCAGCGACACGATCCGGGCCGGGTTCCGCCCGGTCTTGTCCTGCGCGTGACCGGCATCGCTCGCTGCCAGCCACAACAGGATCACGACCGCGGCTTGATGGAATTTCCCCGCCATCAGTAGCCGGGAACTGGGTCGCCGCCGGCGGCCAGGCGCGCTTCCAGCTGGTCGCGCGTCGTTGCCGGTTCCAGGCAATGCGTGCCCACGCAAACGATTGCGCGGACGGCCCCGGAATCGGCCGCTTCGGCAAGAATTCCGGGCAGGGTGCCATCGTTACCGGCCACGCGGTAGCAATGGATCCCCGGGCGCCGGCCCAGGGCGGCATGCCAGTCGTCGGCTTCATCGTCCGCGCCTCCGATCAGCACCTGCGGGCGCGGCCGCTCGAGCTCGCCGGCGGCGCGCAGCAGCCCGGCGTGCGCCAGCGGCGCGCGCTGCATGTCGCCGCGCGCCGCGGCCACGACCCGCCCGGCCAGCGTCAGCCATTCGCTGCTGGCGATCAGATGGCCCAGCCGGGCCAGGGCGCGCACGGCCAGCGCGGCGCCGGCCGGCGTGGCGTCGTCGGTATTGGCGGTCGGGCGCATGATCAGCCGCTCGTGATCGGCCGGCGTCAGGTACAGCGTGTCGGAGGCGGCGTCGAAGAACCGGTCCAGGATGGCGGCCGCCAGTTGTTCGGCCCGTTCCAGCCAGTCGGCGTCCCAGTGACACTGCAGGCATTCCAGGCAGGCGTCCAGCATTGCCGCGTGGTCGTCCAGCAGCGCGGGATGGTCGCGCCGACCGTCGCGCCAGACGGCCCTGGGCGGCGTGTCTTCGAACAGGCGCTGCCAGGTCTTTTCGGCGGTTTCGACGCCCAGCCCGATCCAGTCGGGCCGGCCGTGCAGCCGCCCGGCGCGCATCAGTCCGGACGCGGCCAGCGCATTGGCGCCGGCCAGCATCTTGTCGTCGCGCGCCGGCGCCGGGCGCGCCTGTCGACACGCCAGCAGTTCGGCGCGCGCCCGCTCGAGCGTCTCGCCGACCGATGCGGCGTCGCTGGCGTCGCGGGTCAGTTCGTCGAGGCTGCGGGCCCGCACCAGGTGCCACTTGTCGCCCTCGAAGTTGGCCGGCCCGTCCAGGCCGAAGCGGGCCCGGGCCAGTTCCAGGCGCTCGCCGCCCAGGCAGGCCTCGAACTGCGCCGGCGTCCAGACGTAATGGGCGCCTTCTTCGGGCTGCAGCGGCTTGTCCGGGGCTTCGGCCGCGTCCGGCGGCGGCAGACTGTCGGCGTCCAGGCTGCTGGCCAGTCCGCCCTCGGCCAGCCGAAAATCACGCGCCAGGAATTCGGCGGTCAGCGCCGCGGCACGCGCCCAGCGTGGATTGTTCCAGCGCGTGGCGGCCTCGGCCAGCACCGGCAGCAGCTGGGCATTGTCGTAGAGCATCTTTTCGAAGTGCGGGATTTCCCATGCCGCGTCCACGCAGTAGCGGAAGAAACCGCCGCCCAGGTGATCGAACAAGCCGTTGTCGACGATCGCGTCCAGCGTATCGCCCAGCATGTCGGCGGCCTGCTCGTCTTCGCCGGCCGCCGCCAGCAGCCATTCCAGCATCGGCGCCTGCGGAAACTTCGGCGCCTCGCCGAAGCCGCCGTGCCGGCGGTCGCGCCGGGCGTCGAGCTGGCCCAGCAGCACCTGCTCCGGATCACCGCCGGTCTCGTCTGGCGGGGTGCGCTGGGCCGAAATCATTTCCAGCGCCTCGTGCAGGCGCTGGTTCTGCGCCTTGAGCGTGTCGCGCTGGTTCAGCCATGCGTCGTGCACGCGTTCCAGCAGTTCGCCGAAACCGATCAGTCCATGGCGCGCGGTGGGCGGAAAATAGGTGCCGGCGATGAACGGCGCCAGGTCGGTCGGGTCCAGGAATACCGTCAGCGGCCAGCCGCCGCCGCGGCCGCTGAGAACCTGGTGGGCGATCTGGTAGATCCGGTCGAGATCCGGACGCTCCTCGCGATCGACCTTGATGCTGACGAACCAGTCGTTCATTTTCGCCGCGATTTCTTCGTCCTCGAAGCTTTCGTGCGCCATGACGTGGCACCAGTGGCAGGCCGAATAGCCGATCGACAGCAGAATCGGCCGGTCGGAAGTGCGGGCATTTTCAAGCGCCTCGGCGCCCCACGGGTACCAGTCGACGGGGTTGTCGGCATGCTGTTCCAGGTAGGGGCTCAAGGCGCCGGCGAGATGGTTCGACATTGCAGCGTGCGCGTGGGAGACAGCGCAAGAGAATAACAGGCTGCAACGACGGCTCGTTTACAATGCAGGTCCGCGAAATCATCCGTCCGAGCGCCCATCAGTCAATGTCCAGCCGTCCCTTTCTTGTCGATTTCGACCCGGTCGCGCTCGATCTCGGTTTTCTCCAGATTCACTGGTACGGCATCAGTTACCTGGCCGCGTTCGGCGCGTGCTGGTGGCTGCTGCGCCGGCGCGCGCACGCCGATCACTGGCCCATCAGCCCGGTGCAGGCCGGCGACCTGATGTTCTGGGGCGTGGTCGGCGTGATCGTCGGCGGTCGCATGGGCTACGTGCTGTTCTACGCCCTGGACCGCTGGTTCGCCGACCCGCTGTTTCCGATCTGGCTGCAGCAGGGCGGCATGTCGTTTCACGGCGGGCTGGTCGGCGTGGTGGTCGCGATGGCGCTTTTTGCCCGTCACATCGGGACGAGTTTCCTGACGATCGGCGATTTTGCCGCCCAGGTGGTGCCGCTGGGGCTGGCGTTCGGGCGCATCGGCAACTTCATCGGCGGCGAGTTGTGGGGCCGGGTCAGCGATGTCCCCTGGGCCATGGTGTTTCCGGGCGCGCTCACCCGCGAGGACCTGGCCGGCATGTCGCTGGAGCAGGCCTGGGCCAGCGGCGCGCTGGACCACCTGGCCCGCCATCCTTCGCAGCTCTACCAGGCCGCGCTGGAAGGCCTCACGCTGTTTTTCATCGTCTGGATCTTCGCCCGCAAGCCGCGCCCGGCCGGCGCCGTGGGCGGACTCTTCCTGGCCGGGTACGCGGTGTTTCGGTGGATCGCCGAGTTCTTTCGCGAGCCCGATGCGCACCTCGGCTTCATTGCGTTCGACTGGCTGACCATGGGCCAGTTGCTTTCGCTGCCCATGTTCATCGCCGGCATCGCGCTATTGTTCTACGCGTATCGTAATGACAATCAGCAATGACAATCAGTAATGACAATCATCATGACGAGCGTCATGCCAACCGGAGCCGCCAATGAAGGTCTACCACGACCTGCTCGAACACGTGCTGGAAAACGGCATTCGAAAGTCCGACCGCACCGGCACCGGCACGCTCAGCGTGTTCGGCTACCAGATGCGTTTCGATCTGACCGAAGGATTCCCGCTGGTCACCACCAAGAAACTTCACCTGCGCTCCATCATCCACGAACTGCTGTGGTTCATCCGCGGCGAGACCAACGTCGGCTACCTGAATGATCATGGCGTTTCGATCTGGGACGAATGGGCCGACGACAATGGCGAGCTCGGGCCCATATACGGCAGGCAGTGGCGTTCGTGGCCGGATCCGGCCGGCGGCGAGATCGACCAGCTGGCCCGCATCGTCGAGCGCATCCGCCGCCGGCCCGACTCGCGCCGCCACGTGATTTCGGCCTGGAACCCGACCACGCTCCCGGACGAGCGAATGAGCCCGGCCGAGAACGTGGCCGAGGGGCGCATGGCGCTGGCCCCGTGCCACACCATGTTCCAGTTCTGGGTCGCCGACGGCCGGCTCAGCCTGCAGCTTTACCAGCGCTCGGCCGACTGCTTCCTGGGCGTGCCGTTCAACATCGCCTCCTACGCGCTGCTGCTGATGATGGTCGCCCGGGTCACGGGGCTGAAGGCGCACGAATTCATCCACACCTTCGGCGACGCCCACCTGTATCTCAACCACCTGGAACAGGCCCGCACCCAGCTCCAGCGCACGCCCTGCGCCCTGCCGCAGATGCGCCTGAATCCCGATCGCCAGCGGCTCGAGGACTTCGAGTTCGACGATTTCGAGCTGGTCGGCTACCAGCCCCATCCGCCCATCAAGGCGCCGATCGCGATTTGAATCAGCTTCTCAAGTGTCAGGTGTCAGGTGTGAGGTGTGAGGTGTTATGAAACCCGACAAGCCGCATGCATCTACAAGCGCCCGCGTAGGAGCTTGCCCTGCAAGCGAGCAGTACCGAGCATGTCTTAGTAACGTCGGGTTCGCTTGCAGGGCAAGCTCCTGCAGCCCGTCATCCGCGGGTTTGCCGTGGACCCCGTGTTCTTGTTCCTGCACAGCCTTGATTGGACCATGAACGAGCAGCCCGAAATCGTCCTGGTCGCGGCCATGGGCAGAAACCGCGTCATCGGTCGCGACGGCGGCATGCCATGGCACCTGCCGGCCGATCTGAAGCACTTCAAGGCCGTGACCATGGACCATCCCATCGTGATGGGTCGGCGCACGTTCGAATCGATCGGCAGGGCCCTGCCGGGCCGGCGCAATATCGTGCTGAGCCGCTCGCTGGCCGAGGCGCCACCGGGCTGCGAACGGACCGCTTCGCTGGAAGAAGCGCTCGAAGGGTCTGCCTCCGGGCCGCTCATGGTGATCGGGGGCGGTGCGCTCTACCGTGCCGCGCTGCCGCTTGCCGCGCGCATGGAACTGACGTTCATCGACGCCTCGCCCGATGGCGATACGCATTTCCCCCGCTGGTCCCATGCCGACTGGCGCCTGGATGCCATGCGCAGGCGTCCGGCCGACACGGCCAACCCGTATGCGCTGGTATTCTGTTCGTTCTCCCGTGTCCAGCCGGTGGATATCCAGCCGTTGGATATAAAGTCGTCGGAGTAGATCGCTCATGCACAATTGCTCGAAAAGCTTTTTCGAGGTTGCTCGAAGCCTGACAGCCCGGACGCTGCTGGCCTGCTTTCTGATCCTGCTGGTCGGCGCCTGCCGCGCCGGCGAGCCCTGGGTGGAAGTCGGCGGTCAGCGCTACTACGTCGAGATCGCCGACGAACCGGAAGAGAAGGCCCGCGGGCTGATGTTTCGCGATGAACTGGGGCGCAACGAGGGCATGTTCTTCATCTGGAATCGGCCCGCGCCGCGCGCGTTCTGGATGCTGAACACGCGGATTCCGCTGGATATCGTCTATATCGGGCCGGAGCTGAAAATCGTCGGCTGGTCGCTGGACACGCCGCCGTGCCGCACCCGCAACTGCCCCAATTACCCCAGCGGCGCGCCGGCGCAGTACGTGCTGGAGGTCAACGCCGGCGAGATGGAGCGGCTGGGTGTCGAGATCGGGGATCGGGTTCGGGTCGGCAATATCGAAGGCGTCGAAACGCCGGAAGTCACATCGCCGGAATCATGATGTTCCGCGTTTCTCGGCGGGCTCCTCGGCGGACTTCTTCTTGCTGCGCACGCTGCCGATCAGCACCGTCGCGATCAGCATCAGGGCCTCGTCGACGAACGGCAGCGGGTCGGGCACCAGCAGGTTGGCGATGAACAGCACGGCCCCCAGCAGCATCAGGGTGGGAAATCGACGGCGTTCGAGGAACCGGCGGACGAATTTCGGAAGCATGACAGGACTCCTGGATTGAATCGAAGTATGCCAGCAAAAATATTGCAGGTTTCCGATTGTCACCTCGCGCGCGACCCGCGCGCAGACTACCGGGGCCACAATGCGGATGCGAATCTGGAGTTGCTGACCGATGCCGTTCGTCGCTGGGCGCCGGATCTGCTGATGCTGACCGGCGACCTGTCCGAGGACGGCAGTGCCGAGAGCTACGCCAGGATTCGCGACTGGGCCGAGCGCTTCGATTGTCGCACGGCCTGGATTCCCGGCAACCACGACGCGCGTGGCGTAATGGCGCCGATATTCGACGCGGCCGGTTTCCGTTCGGGACCGCTCATCGACGCCGGCGGCTGGCAACTGGTATTGCTGGATTCGGCCTGGCCGAACGATCCAGGCGGCGAGCTGGACGCGGAACGGCTGGCGCCGCTGGAGGCCGTCGACGGCGATCGCCCGGCGGGAATATTCGTCCATCACCAGCCGGTTCCGGTCGGTGCAGCCTGGATCGACAAGGTCGGCATGCGCGAGGCCGGCCGGTTATGGGCTCGCGTGCGCCGGATCGAAAACGCCCGCTTCGTCGCCTTCGGGCACGTCCACCAGCGCTTTCGTCAGAGCAACGACGGCGTGACCTGCCTGGCCTGCCCCTCGACCGCCGCCAACAGCCTGCCGGCCACCCCGCGCTTCACCCCCGGCGAAACCACCCCCATGGCCCGCTGGTTCGTGCTCGACG
>JAWLEW010000012.1:47943-70254 GCA_041685925.1 Wenzhouxiangellaceae bacterium
CCCATCCGGCGACAGGGGGAGTACGCACCGCCGGACGCTGCCAGCGGTTCGCGCAGTAGGTCTGAGAGTATTTTCTAGAATTCGACCATCTCGAAGTCTTCCTTCCCCGCCCCGCAATCCGGGCACACCCAGGATTCGGGCACGTCGTCCCAGCGCGTGCCGGGCGCGAGCCCGCTGTCCGGATCGCCCATTTCCTCGTCGTAGATCCAGCCGCAGACAACGCACATCCATTTCTTGAAGGGTTCGGCTTCGCTCATAGGAATCAATTCTTGCCAGGTTTTCGGAAAGTTCGAAATTGTAGATGAAACCGGGTGGTCATGCTGAAAAGCCTGGGCGGAAGCGGGTTTCCGGACGCATCCGCCGGATCCGACACGGGCGGCCATGACTTCTGGCAGACGCTGTCGACCGGCCGATGCGCGATACTGTCGACCGGGGAGTTTGTCCATCGAACAGGAATGATCCAATGACCATGCGTTTCCAGATTGCATTCATCGCGCTGTTGGCCTCGTTGTGCCTGCCGGCGCTGGCCCAGGACGAGCCGGAACTTGTCACCGAAGTCGAGGGCATCAGCGAATACCGGCTCGACAACGGCATGAAGGTGCTGCTGATGCCGGATTCCAGCCGGCCGACGACCACCGTCAACGTCACCTATTTCGTCGGTTCCAAGCACGAGAGCTACGGCGAGACCGGCATGGCGCATCTTCTGGAGCACCTGGTGTTCATGGGCACGCCGGATCACACCGACATCAAGAAGGAAATCTCCGAGCGCGGCGGTTTCGCCAACGGCACGACCTGGTGGGAACGCACCAACTACTTCCAGACGCTGCCCTCGGAGGTCGAAAACCTCGAATGGGCGCTGCGCATGGAGGCCGATCGCATGGTCAACTCGTTCATTTCGGCCGAGGATCTCGAAAGCGAGATGACGGTGGTGCGCAACGAGTTCGAGATCGGCGAGAACAACCCATTCCGGGTCCTGCTGCAGCGCGTCATGGCCACCGCCTACGAATGGCACGGCTACGGCCGCTCGACCATCGGCGCGCGCGCCGACCTGGAAAACGTGCCGATCGAGCGCCTGCAGCGTTTCTACCGGACCTATTACCAGCCCGACAACGCCATGGTCATCATTTCGGGCAAGTTCGAGACCGACCGGGCGCTGGCGCTGGTCGAACAGTATTTCGGCGCCATCGACGCGCCGGAACGCACGCTGGACAACAAGCTGTGGAATACCTACACCCGCGATCCCTACCAGGACGGCCCGCGTGAAGTCACCGTGCGCCGCTCCGGCAGCGTGCCGACGCTGATGGCCGCCTACCACGTGCCGTCGGCGCTGCACGACGACTTCGCGGCGGTCGAGGCGCTGAGCTTCGTGCTCGGCGACAGCCCTTCGGGCCGTCTGCACAAGGCGCTCGTCGAGCCCGGCATTGCCAGCCAGGTCGGTTCCATGGTGTTTCGCCTGCCCGAACCTTCGCTGCTGCTGGTCTATGCCAACCTGCCCGAGGACGGCGACCTGGACAAGGCCCGCGAGATCACGCTGGAAACGCTTGCCGACCTCGAAGCGAACCCACCGACCGAAGACGAAGTCAGGCGCGCGGTTTCCTCGCTGACCAGCGACATGGAGCAGACCCTCAACGACAGCAGCCGGGTCGGCATCGGACTTTCCGAATGGGCCGCGGCCGGCGACTGGCGCATGCTGTTCCTGCACCGTGACCGGCTCGAGCAGATTACCGCCGAAGACGTGCAGCTTGCGGCCGAAACCTACGTCGTGCGCGACAACCGCACCGTGGGCCGCTTCATTCCCGAAGACGAGCCGCGTCGCGCCGTGATCGCGCCGACGCCCGACCCGGAGGAACTGCTGGCCGAATACCAGGGCCGCGAGCAGCGCTCGCAGGGCGAGGATTTCGAAGCCACGCCCGACAACATCGAGTCCCGCGTGGTGCGCTTCGAGCTGACCAACGGCACCGAAGTCGCGCTGCTGGCCAAGGGCACCCGCGGCGAGCGCGTCCGGGGCTCGATCACGATGCGCATCGGCAACCAGGAAGCGCTGAGCGGGCTGGGCAGCATTCCGTCGGCGACCGCCAGCATGCTCGACCGCGGCACCGAAAACTACACCCGCCAGGAACTTGCAGACCTGCTCGACGAACTCCAGGCCGGGCTGAACTTGAGTGGTTCCACCGAGGTGACGGCAGGCATCGATACGAAGCGCGAAAATCTGCTCGACGTCGTGGCGCTGATCGCCGAAATGGCCAAGCGTCCGGTATTTCCGGAAAAGGAACTGGACGAGTACAAGAACCAGCGCCTGACCCAGCTGGCACAGCAAGGCGACGACCCGGCCGGCGTGGCCTCGCGCAGGCTCAACCGCCACATGAACCCGCTGCCGCCGGAGCATCCGGACTACACGCCGACCTTCGACGAGTCGGAGTCGCGGATCGAATCGCTGACCGTCGACCAGTTGAAGGACTTCCACCAGCGCTTCTACGGTTTCGGCCCCGGCACCACGCTTTCGTTCGTCGGCGATTTCGACCCGGACAAATTGCGCGCCCGGCTCGAAGAGCAATTCGGCGACTGGACGGCTGGCGTGGAGTATGCGCACGTGCCCAGCCCGCACCAGGATCGTCCGGCCGAGCGCATGGTCGAGCAGCTCGACGACAAGGCCAACGCGGTGCTGATTGCCGCCCAGTCCATGCCGCTGGCCGATACCGATCCGGACTACCCGGCATTGCAGCTGGCCGGTTACATGATGGGCGGTGGTTTTCTGAACTCGCGCCTGGGCAACCGGATCCGCAACGAGGAAGGCCTGAGCTACGCGGTCGGCGGCAACTTCAACGCCAGCGCCGAGGACGAGAACGGCGGATTCTTCGCCTTCGCGATGTATGCGCCGGAAAACCGCGACCGGCTCGAGGAAGTGCTCGACGAGGAACTGGTCAAGGTCGTCGAGGAGGGCTTTACCGAAGAAGAGCTCGAATCGGCGCGCACCGGCTTTTTGCAGCAGCAGCGCCTGGTCCGTTCCGACGACGGCCGCCTGGCCGGCCTGCTGGCCACCGGCCTGTACCTGGACCGCGACCTGTACTTCAACGCCGAGCGTGAAAAGCGCTGGGCCGAATTGTCGCTGGAAGAACTCAACCAGGCCGTGGCCAAGTGGCTGGACCCCGAGGCCATGACCGTGTCGATTGCCGGTGATTTCACCACCGACGAGGAAGGCGAGGAAGAAGTTTCCGAAGAGTAGTCCGTTTCTTCAGCCCGGCGCCCGGCGCCGGGTCCGAAGTTCCGAAGCAGATCAGGCGCCGCAAGTCACTCGCGGCGCCTTTTTTACTCGTGCAACCAGAGGTATTGAATGACCGGTTTCGCTGCGTCGGCTGGGTTCGGGGCTTCGGCGCCGGATTCGGCGCGGATCGGTCGCCTCAGTTCGACGCGTGGCGAGGCCTTCAGCGACCGATCCCCACCGAATCCTCGTCCGGGACCACGCCCCTCGAACTCGAGAATCCGGCCACTGGATGCGCGTGGTTTGCTATGGTTTCCGGGGGCTGACGTGGGCGTTGAATCGTGAAAATGCAGAAAGCTTCATTTTGGAGAATTTCCGGCATAGCCGCATTGGCGGTCCTGATTGGGCTGTCGACATGGTTCGGCATGCGCGACCCGGAGTCAGACGATGGTCCGGCATCCCGGTCGGTCCAGCGCGGCAACCCGGAGACGGCCGGAGAGATCGTACAAGCAGCTGGAGGCGATCCGGCAGTGGCGCTTGAACTGGGTCTCTGGCCGGGGCTGCCGGATCCGACGGCGGATGCCGAGTCGGGCCGAGATACGGACGACCCCGTTCGATATACAAGATTCGAACTGGAGGATGCGGAGAAAGCGGCGTCCTCGATTGTCGAAGGCTCTTATGCCGAGATGGTGGCGACCGTCGATGAGTTGTCGGGCGCCGTCAAGGCCGAGATTGCGGTCGAAATCGGCGACCGCTTGTTCGAGTGCTGGGACTACAGCGAACGAAGTCTCGACGAGCTGGAAGAGGCGGGCGCCCAGGCGTTCGAGAACAAGCTGCGACTGGACGAAATATTCGCTGCGCAAATGGCTCCCGGCGTTGCCGAACAGGCCGTTCGCGAGATGGCCCTGCTGGACCGCGATCAATGGATCGCAGAGTGGATCGCCAGGCAGGTGACGGAGCGAGAGACGAAGGAAGCGCGATGCGGCGGGGTTGAAGCGCTGCCCAGGGAAGAACGGATGGGTGCCGCCTTCGGTTGGTGGGAACGCGCCGCAGCGCTCGGGGATCTGGAGGCCAAGGCGCAGTGGATCGGCATGGCGTTTCACAACGCGAAGCCTTGGCATGCCGGCAGCGCGGTGGAGCTCGCCGAGCTCAAGCCGCGCGTGATCGGCGCGGTTCACGAGCTTCTGAGCGAACGCTACGCGCCGATACTTCTTCAACTCATGTTGTTTGAACGGCAGGGAACCTTCGCGTTGCCGAATCCGAAGCGGGCGTGGATCTACGGCGAGGCGCTGCGACGCATCGTCGAGCGCGGATCGGTCGGACCGTGGCTCGTCCCGCACGAAAGGGCCGATGCCGAACTGACTGGGGTGCGCGAGGAGTTGGACCGTATCGAGGCGACCCTGCCACCTGCCCAGCGCCGGGAGGCCGAGGAATGGGTTCGGGCCATTGTCGAATTGCCGGCAAGATGACCTGGAGCACGCGTCGTCGGTGGTTCACTTCGGGAGTCCTGCTCCTGGCTGCCTCAGCGGGTCTGGGGTGGATGTTGTTCGAGCAAGCGCATGTCCAGAGGGCCCACCCGGTGACTTCGGCCGGGCAGGTGTCCGGAGTTTCCGCCAGCGCCCGCTCCGGTGAATCGACCGTTGGCGACGAGTCGGAATTGAATGACGTACGTCGCCCGGTAGGTCCCAACGTCGTCACGCGCGTCGACGAGACGGCGGTCTGGAACTTGCCAGAAGACGAGCGCGCGCCTTTTCTGGCGTCGCTCCGGTCGCTGGCCGAAGCCGGTTGGTCGGAGGCCTTCCTCGCCCTGGCGCCGGTGGCGTCGCGCTGCATCCTGCGAACACCTCCGACCGATGCATTGATCATTCGCCTTTATAACCCGGACGACGGTCTCTCCTACCGCCACTTGAGAGTCGAGGATGAATCCCCCTCGGATCGCGCCGCGATGCGCGAAGAGCGCATGGCGCGAATGGAACGTGAGCGAGAACAGGCGATGCGTAAGCGAGAGCGCTGCGACAACGCGCTGGGCGACGATCCCGACGAGTACATGCAATGGCTGGAGCAGGCGCTGATCCAGCAGCCGCCGGGATTTTTCGTCGCAATGCTCGACGATCTGCGAATGGTGCCGACCGAGACCGGCTGGATGGTGCGCAACGCCGAGCGCCTGGCGCGCTTCAATCTCGGTTTTCTGAATGCGCTGAGGGCCCGCGTGGTGGCCGGCGACCCGAAAGTCGTCGGCCGGGCCTGGAAGGCATTCGCCGGCAGGCAATTCATGCCCGAACCGGACCCGGTGCAGGCCTGGGCCCATGGCCTGGTCGCACGACGGCTGCCCGAACCCTGGTCGGAACCGGCCCCGACTGATGCTGATTATCAACGCCTCGTGGAGGCCGGGCTGGACCCGGAAGACATCGGTCGCGCCCGGGAAATGTCCGAAACCCTGTGGCGACGCTGCTGCGCCACGTCGATCCCCGTTGAGCAACCCTGAACCATGCAGAAACCGAATTCAATCGTTCTGGTCGCCGTCATGGTTGTAGTCATCGCGACAGCCACGGTGCTATATCAGCGTTCCGCAATCGAGCGGGCCGTCGAGGTGGGCCAGCGAATCCCGGATGCAGAGTCACCACCCGTTGCAGACTCTACGGCGCAGGCCTCCGCGAAGCTGGCGCCCGAGCGTGGCATCTGGCCGGGCCTGCCGCCGCTCGAGACGACCGTGCTCGAAACGTACTCGAATTCTGCAGATTCCGATCGCCGGGCTGTCGCTATGGGGAATCGGGAAGCTGCCGACGAATCGGCCACGCTGCTGGAAATCGTTGATGATTTCGACGGTTTGCCGGCCGAGCAGCGCGGCCGGGTGGCGCGACGGATTGCCGAGGGGTGGCGCGAATGCATGTTCTACCGGCCGGTGCCAGACGAGGAAATCGACGAGCGCGTCGAAGGACGCTTCCGCAGCAGTCGCGATTTTGCGACCTCCATTCTTGCGCAGGCGCCGGAAGGGCCGCTTTTCGACGAGGCCGTGGAGGAAATGGCCAGGATCGATCCCGACTCGGTGCGTGTCGAGATTCGTCAAGACGTATTTAGGAAACGCCACTTGTGCAGCGGCACCGAAGAAATCGACGGGTGGGAAAGAATGGGCAAGGAACTGGACTGGTTGCGCAAAGCGGCGCGACTGGGCAACTACAGTGCGCAGCACGCTTTCCTGAACAAGGTTTTTTCCGACAGTCGTCCCAGTGGCCGGGCCGCGCAACTGGCCGATGACAAGCAACTGGTGCTCGACATCGTCGCCGGTCGGCTGCAGCGGCGCGATCTGCTCGTGCTCGAGCATCTGGCACGGTTTGTCGGCGAGGGGTATTTCGGGCCGCCCGATCCGGTGTCGGCTCACGCCTATGCGCAGGCCGCGATCCTGGCCGCCGAGCGGCTGGGGCAATCTTCATGGACACTGAATAACCCCGAGCCGACGCGTGTGCAGCAATTCATCGCCATGGTGGGCTTCAATACGCGCGAGTTCAGGCAGGAGCTGACCGCAAGCGAACTTGCCGAGGCAGAAGATCGCGCCCGGAGGATTGCATTGCTGGAGGCCCAGCCATGAACCGAGCAGTCGTGATTTCCATGGCGCTCGGTTTCGCGGCGTTGGCCGCCGTGGCCGTCTATTCGAGCTGGCACACTTCCGATCGCCAGGGAATGACGGCTATCGATGAAGGCACCGGCGAGGCGGCGCTCGACGCACCACGGACTAAAAGTACGGCGAGCGAAAGCGACGTCGGCGACGGGACGCCCGCTTCCACGGCGCTTGCCGAATCCGTCCGGCCCAATGTCGTGACTTTCAAGCAGGGCAAGCCTTTGTGGGCACTCTCTTACGAAGAATTGCACGAACACGTCGACGACCTGCGTGCGCTGGCACGAGCCGGCTGGGGGCAGGCCGTTCTGCCGCTGGCGCGGCTGGTTTCGGGTTGTCTTGGAGATCAGCAGCCGCGCACCCAACGCGAGGTGCGCGAACAGGCCCGATCCATGCGGAAAAGCAGGCTGGAGAATCGAAGCGATTGGCCCGAAGATGAAGTTCAACGCCAGGTCGCACAGGTGGACGAGTGGCTGGAATACCACCTGCAGTATTCGAGCCGCAGGCGTGCTGCTTGCGCTGCCGTGACGGCGGCCGACGAGGTTCGCATCATGGACTGGCTGGAACTGGCGCTGGAGCAGCGCCATCCGGCGTTCCTGGCCGGCTACCTGCGCTGGGAGCTGCTGCCGAGGGACGATGCCTGGCGGGTTCGTCATGCCGAGCGCCTGGCCGATTTCAATCGGCGATTCGAAACCGCCTATCTCGACGGGGTATACGCCGGCGAACGAGCAATGCTGGACCTGGCGTGGAAACTCTACGCGACGCGTATGATCCTGCCCGACCCCCATCCGTTCAGGGCATTCGCTTTCAACCATGCCGCCGACCTCGAGATCCGCGAAAGCCCGGGAATGAAGCGCCAGTACATGGAAAGTTATCGGTTGGAGTCCATCAGCCTGGATCAGTCACAGGTCGATGACGCGCGCGCCGAGGGTGAGCGGATCTACGAACGCTGCTGCGCCGAGGCGCGCATGCCGAGGTAGATGCCGACCAGCGCCAGGAAGGCGCCGACGAGCTGCAGCAGTTCGAGTCGAAGACCGAACAACGCGGCGTCCCAGATCATCGACAGCGTGGGCTGCAGCAACAGCAGCAGGCCGACCAGCGAGGCCGGCAGGCCGGGCATGCCGCGGGTGATCGCCAGCCAGCCGAGCACCTGGCAGACCACGCCCAGCGCGATGAGCGCCAGCAGTGATTGGGTATCGGGAATCGCGAAGCCGTGGCCCTCGACGAGGTTGATCGCGCCCAGCATGAGGCCGGTCAGGATCGTGACCTGCGCCAGCCGGGCCTCGACCCGGGTATGCGGCTGGCGAATCTGCAGGCCCCTGAGGCTGAGGATGTAGCCGGAATAAGCCAGCGCGGTGAGCAGGCCCAGGATCACCCCGGCGCGGTAGTCCGGCGGCAACGCATTCCATTCCTGGCCGAACAGCAGCCATAGCCCGCCGGCGGCCAGCGCGATCGCGGCGGCGAAGCGCAATCCGACCCGTTCGCGAAACCAGAACACGCCGATGGCGGCAAGTACGAACACCTGGAAATTGGCCAGCAGCGTCGACAGTCCCGGGCCGATGAAAAGGATGGAGCGGTGCCAGAACCACATGTCGGCGGTAAAGAACGCCGCGATCAGCGCCGAGCCCAGCCAGCCGTCGCCGAAGCCCCGGTGCAGGCGCGGCTGGACCGCGATCAGCACCAGCAGCGCGATCGAGCCGAACAGCATCCGGTAAAAGCCGGAAGTGGTCGGCGCCACGTCGGCCAGGCGCACGAACACCGCGGCAAAGCTGATCATCACCGCCCCCGCCGTGACCAGCAGGATGGAACCTGAATGATGCCGGGAAGATGTCATGGGCCGTGATTATCGCTCATTGCGACTTGTCGGCCCGCGGCGTCGGACAAGGGAGGAGCCTGGTGGATCAGGCGGCGACGTCCTGCGTCGCCCGCCCGGCGGGATGTCCGGCCCGGAGGCACGTTGCGTGCTTATTCGGGCTGCGAGCCGGTACCGGTCGGGCCATTGGAATCCTTCGGCCTTTATCTGCGGCGTTGCGAGAGATGTTGTTTCCGTTTTGTCCGGGAAAAGCTTGTTACAGCGCCTCGGACGCGAAATCGGCCAGGCGCGAGCGTTCGCCGCGCTTGAGCGTGATGTGGCCGGAATGCATCCAATGCTTGAAGCGGTCGACGGCAAACGTCAGGCCCGAGGTGGTTTCGGTGAGATAGGGCGTGTCGATCTGCTCGATGTTGCCCAGGCAAACGATCTTGGTGCCGGGGCCGGCGCGGGTGATCAGGGTTTTCATCTGCTTGGGCGTGACGTTCTGTGCCTCGTCGATGATCAGAAATCGATTCAGGAAGGTGCGCCCGCGCATGAAGTTCAGCGAGCGGATCTTGATCCTGGAGGTCAAAAGGTCGTTGGTCACGGCGCGCCCCCAGTCGCCGCCGTGCTCGTCGGATTCGGTCAGCACCTCCAGGTTGTCGGTCAGCGCGCCCATCCAGGGGGTCATCTTTTCTTCCTCGGTACCGGGCAGGTAGCCGATCTCGTCGCCCACCGACACGGTGGCCCGGGTCATGATGATCTCGCGGTAGATCTGCTCGTCCAGGGTCTGCGCGAGTCCGGCCGCCAGCGTCAGAAGGGTCTTGCCGGTGCCGGCCGTGCCCAGCAGCGTGACGAAATCGATTTCGGGATCCATCAGCAGGTTCAGCGCGAAGTTCTGTTCCGGGTTGCGCGCGTTGATGCCCCACACGCTCTTCGGACCGTGCCGGAAGTCTTCCGAAACCTGCAGCACGAAGTGCTTTTCGGTCACTTCACGCACCAGCGCTTCCATGCCGTTTTCCCCGGTCAGCGTCAGGCACTGGTTGGGGTGCCAGTCATCATCCTGGGCGCGCTCGAGGCGATAGAATGTCTTGCCGGCGCGTGACCACGAATCGTCGATCGCGTAACGGTCCCAGAAGTCGTTGGTCAGCGTCGTCAGCCCGCTGTAGAGCAGGCTCATGTCGTCGAGCGCGCGGTCGTTGTGATAATCCTCGGCCGGAATGCCGTGGATGGCGGCCTTGATGCGCAGGTTGATGTCCTTGGACACCAGCACGATCTCGCGCTCGGGCTGTTCGGCGCGCAGCTTGATGGCCGCGTGCAGGATTTCGTTGTCCGCCTTGGCCCTGAGCAGCGCCGGATGTTCGTCGTGATCGTCCTGCTCGGTCTGGAAGTACAGCCGGCCCGATCCGATCCGGATGTCCAGGCCTTCGGGCATTTTCAGTTCCAGCCCGGCCTCGAGGTCCTGGCCGCCATTCATCAGCTGGCCGAGAAACCGGCTGACCTGGCGTACATTGCGGGCCACCTCGGTCATGCCCTTCTTGGCCGCATCCAGCTCTTCGAGCACCACCATGGGCAGGAAGATGTCGTGTTCCTCGAAGCGGAACAGGGAAGTCGGGTCGTGCATCAGCACGTTGGTGTCGAGCAGGTAAAGGCGGGTGCCTTCGCGCATGGCGCGCTCCGTGTTCGGATGGTGTTCGGGTGCGGCGTGAATCGGATCAGGCCAGTTCGCGTGCGGCTTCCAGGACTTCCTCGGCGTGTCCCGGCACCTTGACCTTGCGCCATTCCCGCACGATCCTGCCGCCGGCGTCGAGCAGGAAGGTGCTGCGCTCGATGCCCATGACCTTCTTGCCGTACATGTTCTTTTCCTTGATCACGTCGAACTGCCGGCAAAGTTTTTCATCGGGGTCGGCGATGAGTTCGAACGGAAACTCGTGCTTGGCCTTGAAGTTTTCGTGGGTCTTCACGCTGTCGCGCGATACGCCGACGACGGCACAGCCCGCCGCTTCGAATTCGGGGTACAGGTCGCGAAAGGCCTGACCTTCCCTGGTGCACCCGGGCGTGTTGTCGCGCGGGTAGAAATAAACGACCAGGGGCGCGCCCCGAAAAGACTCGATCGACAGTTCCTCGCCACCGGTCGCGGCGAGGGAGGGAGATTGAACGGGAGAATTTTTCTGCGTCATGATTTCCGGTAAAAATTTTGTTAAATCAAAAACTTGCTATAATCCTCGGCGTCGCTGTGTTTCGCCTGATCCGCCTTGGAGAATACTTGTCAGCATCGAGCTGCACAAGTAGTATGCCGTGCCGATGCAAGAAATGAATGACAAAATCACTTCGGGCTCGATCGTTGCCCTGGTCACCCCCTTCGAGGCCGATGGCGGATGCGTCGACAAGGCCGCCTGGCTGCGGCTGCTGGAATGGCATGCCGAAGCCGGCACCGGCGCCGTGGTCGTGGCGGGGACGACCGGCGAGTCGGCCACGCTGGCCGCCGACGAGCGCGACTGGCTGCTGCAGTCGGCGGTTGAATCGGCCGCCGGTCGCTGCGCGGTCATCGCGGGCACCGGTTCGGCTTCGACCGCGACCGCCGTTGCACTGAGCCGGCGCGCCGCGCAGCTGAACGCGGATGCCGTGCTGGTCGCCACACCGTACTATAATCGGCCGCCGCAGCGCGGTCTCCTGGCGCACTACCGGGCCATCGCCGACGACTGCGAAGTGCCGCTGATTCTCTACAACGTGCCGTCGCGCACCGCGGTCGACATCGAGCCGGAAACCGCGCTGACACTCGCCGGCCATCCGAACGTCGTTGCGATCAAGGAAGCGGTGGCGGACATGAGCCGGGTCCAGCGATACGTGGAGGCGGGACTGGCGGTACTCAGCGGCGATGATCCCAGCGCGCTGGAAGCCATGCGCCACGGCGCTGCCGGCGTCATTTCAGTGGCTTCGAACATCGTGCCGGTAATGATGGCGCGCATGTGTCGCCTGGCCGCGGAAAAGGACTTCGCGGCGGCCGGGGCCATCAACGCCCGGCTGGAGCCGTTGTACCGGTTCCTGGCGCTGGAATCCAATCCGATTCCGGCCAAGTGGCTGTTGTCGGCGGCCGGGCGCATCGGGCCCGACCTCCGGCTGCCGCTGGTCGGACTCGACGAGACGCACCATGCAGGCGGCCGCCGCCTGCTCGCCTCGCTCGCAGCCGAGTGAATATCTGCACACGAATCCAAGGTCTATGTCCGCTTTGATGAAGAACTCGTTTTACCGAAACAATTCGTTTCTCGCCGCGCTGTTGCTGGGACTGTGTGCCGGTTGCAGTTTCTCGGGCGACAAGACGCCCATGTATGCCGCGAGCGAGGAAGTGCCGCCGCTGCAGGTGCCGGAAGGCCTGGACCAGCCCCAGACCCGTTCGAATTTCGAGATTCCCGGTTTTTCCCTGCCCGAGCTGGCCGCGCGCGGCGACGAGAGTCGGCCGCCCGAGGTGCTGACCTCCGAGGAGGCCGAGAACGCGCAGTCGCGCATTCGCTTTGGTCCTACCGGGCTTTACCTGGAGGTCGACGACGAGGCGGCCAGTGTCTGGCGGCGGCTGGGTTCGGCGTTTGACCAAGGCGGCATGTCGATCAACCAGGTGCTCGATCGCCAGCGGCGATATGAGGTCCGGTTCAGCCACGAACCGATCGAAGTTTCGGATCGCGGCTGGCTCGGCAGCGTTTTCCTGTTCTGGAAAGCGCCCGAGTACATCGACTACAGCGGGACCTACCTGTTCGAAGTCCAGCGCGAGACGTCGGACACCACGCGCGTGGCCATTCTCGACGAGAACGGCGAGGTGCTGCCGATGGAACGGGCGGAGTTTGTGCTGAACCGCCTGCGCGATCGCCTCGGCTAACAATCGCCGTGGCGCTACTGCGCAGCGCGCTGACGGCGCCCGGCGGTGCTCGGAATCCTCATGTACCTACTTCGTACCCTGCGGATCCTGCGCGGAGCCTGCCGTGGAAGGAACTGCACTGAACTTGATTCAATGATCCGCCAGTGTTGCGGAGCGAGGATTTGGCGGGCGTCGATCGCTGAAGGCCTCGCCACGCGTCGAACCGAAGCGATCGACGCCCGCCGAATCCGGTATCGAGGTACTCAGCGCTCCAGCAGCTTGAGCTTGTCGGGTTTGTCCTCCCACTCCTCGGCGTCGGGCGGCGGGTCCTTGCGTTCGGTGATTACCGGCCACTCCAGCGAGAGTTCCTCGTTGAGTTTCAGGAATTCCTGCTGGTCGGCCGGCAGGTCGTCTTCCGGGTAGATCGCCTGTACCGGGCACTCCGGCTCGCACAGGGTGCAGTCGATGCATTCCTCGGGGTCGATGACCAGGAAATTCGGGCCCTCGTGGAAGCAGTCGACCGGGCAGACCTCGACACAGTCGGTGTATTTGCACTTGATACAGTTTTCGACAACTACGAACGTCATATTGGCGGTTCCGGCTGGTTTGCAGGCAGCACCTTGCCGCGCATTTCGCACGGGGTGCTGGTGGTAGACTATTGTGCTTTCGGCACGGGCGCGTCTCGCGCCTGTCTGACGGTCCATGGACCGTCACGTGAACCCGCAATTATATAAGAACCGCTTGAACAACTCATTCCAGGAAATTCCGCTCAGCGAGCACCAGGTTGCCCGCGAACGCATCAGCGCGAACGCGCTGAAAGTCACCGATCGCCTGCAACAGGCGGGCTTCAGGGCCTATGTGGTCGGCGGCGCGCCGCGCGATCTGCTGCTGGGCTTTGCGCCCAAGGACTTCGACGTCGGCACCGACGCCACGCCGGAGCAGGTCCGGGCATTGTTCCGCAACGCCCGCCTGATCGGCCGCCGGTTCCGGCTTGCGCACGTGCGATTCGGTCGCGAGATCATCGAGGTGGCCACGTTCCGCGGCACCGGCGATGCCGGGGAGCGCAGCGTGGAGGACAACGGCCGCGTGCTGCGAGACAACGTTTTCGGCAGCGAAGCCGAGGACGCGATTCGTCGCGATTTCACCGTCAACGCGCTGATGTACGACCCGAGCAACGAAACGATCCGTGATTACACCGATGGCTATGCCGACGTGGCGGCGCGAACGCTCAGGCTGATCGGTGATCCGCAACAGCGTTACCGCGAGGATCCGGTGCGCATGCTGCGTGCGATCCGGTTCAAGTCCAAGCTGGATTTGAAGATCGACCCGCCCAGCGAGGATCCGATTCCGGAGATGGCCCCGTTGCTGGCCGATATTCCGCCGGCCCGCCTGCTCGACGAATTGCTCAAGCTGCTGCTGGGCGGTCGTGCATGGGAAGGTTTTCGGGCGCTGGTCGCCTACGGCCTGTGGCAGGAGCTGTTTCCCGGCCTGCTCGAATCGCCCGAGAATCCGCCGACGCTGATCGAGCAGGCGTTTCGCAATACCGACCAGCGCGTGGCCGAGGGCAAGCCGGTCACGCCCGGTTTCCTGTTCGCGGCGCTGTTCTGGCCGCGCGTCCGGGAAGAGGCCAGGCGCCGTGAAGACAACGGCCAGCCGCCGGTCGAGGCGCTGGCGACGGCCGGTGAAAAGGCTTTCTCGAAATTCACCGGCCGGGTGTCCATTCATCGCCGCTTCTCGACCATGGCCAAGGAAATCTGGATGTTCCAGCCCCGCTTCGAGAAGCGTCGGGGCAAGCGGGCCATGCGCCTGCTGCAGGAGCGCCGGTTCCGTGCCGCCTACGACTTTCTGCTGCTGCGCGCCGAAGAGGACAAGGCGGCCGCCGAACTGGCCGAGTGGTGGACCGAAGTCCAGCGGGTCGACGGCGAAACGCGCAACCAGATGATCTTCGGCACCAGCAAGAAAAAACAGCAGCCGAAGACCCGGCCGAACTCGTGACCCGTGCCTTCGTTGGCCTGGGCAGCAACCAGGGCGATTCGTTCGCGTTGCTGGAGGCCGCACGGACCGCGCTGGACAGCTTGCCGCAAACGGCGCTGATCCGCTGTTCGCGGTATTACCGCACGGAGCCCGTGGGCGACGCCGAGCAGCCCGAATTTCTCAATGCCGTCGCCGAGCTCGAGACCGTCCTCGAGCCGCTGGCCATGTTGCGCGGCATGCAGCGGATCGAAATCGAGCTGGGGCGTGCCCGCGACCCGGACCGGCGCTGGGGGCCGAGAACAATCGATCTGGACCTGCTATTGTTCGGCCATGCCGTCGTACGCGAACAGGACCTGACCGTGCCGCATCCGCGAATGGGCGAACGCGCCTTCGTGCTCGAGCCGCTGGCCGAGCTTGCGCCCGACCTGGAAATCCCCGGCCTCGGGCGGCTGTCGGACCTGCGGGCCCGGCTTGACGCTTCGGGCGTGCGGCTTGTGCGCGGTCCGTCCACCGATCCCGGAGCAGGCCGATGAGCGAGCGCTCGAAGATCACGCTGAAGGCGCTGGCCGAAATGAAGCAGGCGGCCACGCCGATCACCATGTTGACCGCCTACGACGCCAGCATGGCGGGTGTGTTCGACCGCGCCGGCGTCGACTGCCTGCTGGTCGGGGACTCGCTGGGCAACGTCATCCAGGGGCGCGATTCCACGCTGCCGGTGACCGTCGCCCAGATGGCCTATCACGTCGAGTGCGTGCGGCGCGGAACCGAGCGCGCGATGCTGATCGGCGACCTGCCGTTCCTGAGCTATGCCGACCCGGCCGGCGCGATCGACAGCGCCAGGTCGCTGATGCAGGCCGGTGCCGAAATGGTGAAGCTCGAGGGTGGCAGCGCGGTCGGGGAGATCGTCCGGCAGCTGGCCGATTTCGGCGTGCCGGTCTGCGGCCATCTCGGGCTTACCCCGCAATCGGTGCACCAGCTCTCCGGATACCGGGTTCAGGGTCGCGGCGTCGACGCCGCAACCCGCCTGATCGAGGAAGCGGGTCGACTCGAAAAGTCCGGCTGCGGCATGCTCGTGCTCGAATGCGTGCCCGGCGCGCTGGGTGCGGAAGTCGCGGCCAACCTCGCCATTCCGGTCATCGGCATCGGCGCCGGGCCCGGGGTGGACGGCCAGGTGCTGGTGTCCTACGACGCGCTGGGGATCGGCGGCGGGCGCAAACCGCGCTTCGTGCGCGATTTCATGGCAGGTGCCGGGTCGGTGGAGGCTGCCACCCGGGCGTTCATCGAGGCGGTCCGTTCCCGGGACTTCCCGTCGGATGCCGAATCCTATGGCGACCGGGCCTGATTCGATCACGCTGCTCGACAGCCCGGACGCGCTGGTCGACTGGCGCGCCGCGCAGTCCGGTCCGGTGCACTTCGTGCCCACCATGGGCAACCTGCATGCCGGGCACCTGAAGCTGGTCGAGCACGCCGTGCAGGACGGGGCGGCGGTCATCGCCAGCATCTTCGTCAACCCGACCCAGTTCGGGCCCGGCGAGGATTTCGAGCGCTATCCGCGCACCCTGGGCGAGGATCTCGAGGCGCTGGCGTCGGCCGGCTGCGACGCGGTCTGGACGCCGGCGGTGGATACCATGTATCCGTTGCCCGAGGCGTACCGGTTCGCGATCCATGCGCCGGCTGCGCTGGCCGATTGCCTCTGCGGCGCGCACCGGCCGGGCCACTTCGACGGCGTCTGCAGCGTGGTCATGCGGCTGCTGTGGCAGATCCATCCCGAGCGGGCCGTGTTCGGCGAGAAGGATTACCAGCAGCTGCTGATCATCCGCCGGATGGTCGAAGATTTTTCGGTCCCGGTCGCGATAGACGCCGCGCCGACCGTGCGCGAGGCCGACGGCCTGGCGCTGAGCTCGCGCAACCGGTACCTGACCGATTCGGAGCGGGAAATCGCGCCGGCGCTGTACCGCGTGCTGCAGGCACTGGCCGACGAGGCGGCCGAACTTGGGCCGGGAACTTTCGACCGGATTCGGCGGTCTGGTATGGAGCGTCTTGCCTCGCTTGGTTTCCGGCCCGAGTACGTCGAGCTGCGAAACGCCGAAACGCTGGCCCCGACAGACGGCAGCGACGATCGCGTCTTCGCGGCCGCTTATCTGGGAAAGGCCAGGCTGATCGACAATGTTGCGGTAACGAGACAAAAGTGTCCCTGATCCGCAATCAGGGCTTGGAAAATGCCGGGTGCTGTGGTACAGTTACCACGAACCTTGGTAATCGAGCAACGGCAATCAAGGTGTCAGGGCGCGATTTGAGGTACATCACTCCGACACGCTGCCTCTCCCCGTCACCGGGGAGAGGCTTTTTTTTGGGCGGAGCGTTATTTGCGAACTGAACGGGTATTTGCGATGAACCTGAACATGCTCAAGGCCAAGATCCACCGGGCGACCGTGACCCACGCGGAGCTCGACTACGAGGGGTCCTGCGCCATCGATGAAGATCTGCTCGAGGCCTCCGGAATTCTCGAGTACGAACAGATACATATCTACAACATTGCCAACGGCGAGCGATTCGTCACCTATGCCATCCGCGGCGCGGCCGGTTCCGGCATGATCAGCGTCAACGGCGCGGCTGCACACAAGGCCTCGCCCGGCGACCTGCTGATCATCTGCGCCTACGGCGCGCTGGACGGGGCCGACGCGGCCAACCACAGGCCACGGCTGGTCTACCCGGACGAAAACAACCGCGTCGCGCGCGTGGCAGGCGAGATCCCGGCGCAGGCGGCCTGACCGGTTTTCTCCGGGCCGAGATTCGGTGTTGCAAAAAAACAACATTCCCGACATTCGCGGTCTGCTGCGCGACGAGCCCGAGCGGGTGCGCGAAATGGTGGTGGAGACGGCCCGCTGGCGGCTCGATGCCAGCCGAACGCCGGTATCGCTGACCCGCTGGCGGGATTTCTTCGCCGCCTCGGCCCGCGCCGATTTCGGGCATGCCGTCGCCGAACTGTTCGACGGCGGCATCGTCAATCCGTCCGAAAACCAGCCGGCGCTGCACATGGCGCTGCGCGCCGCATCGCCGTCGGACACGTTGTCCGCCGACGACGCCGCGGTGGTGACGGAATCCCGGCAGCGCCTTGCCGAAATTGCGGGCACGCTGTACCGGGGCGAGACGCCGGTCCGAACCATTCTCCACGCCGGGATCGGCGGTTCCGACCTCGGTCCGCGGCTGGTCGCGCAGGCGCTCGACCCCGGCAACGGTGCCGTCGAGGTGGAATGGCTGACCACCCTGGACGGCCGGCGGATCCGGCGCCTGCTCGATCGGCTCGATCCCGAAACTACCGGGCTGATGATCGCGTCCAAGAGTTTTTCCACGGTCGAGACGCTGACCCAGGCCGCGTTGATTCGCGACTGGCTGGGCGCCGGGGCCGGGCAGCGCGTCTGGGCGGCGACCGCACGACCCGAGCGTGCGATCGAGTTCGGGGTGGCCGAGCACAACGTGCTGGCCTTTCCGGGCTGGACCGGCGGAAGATTCTCGCTGTGGTCCAGCGTCGGTCTCGGCGCCGCGGCCAGAATCGGTCCGGAAGCCTGGAGCGCCCTGCTGGACGGCGCCCGGGACGCCGACGCGCTGGTGGCGGAAGATGTCGCCCGTTCACCTGCATACGCGCTTGCGCGGACACTGGATGCGCTGGTCCGGACCAGTGGCCTGGATACCCTGGGCGTGGTCGCCTACGATCCGGCGCTGCGCCTGCTGGCCGAATACCTGCAGCAGCTGATCATGGAAAGCCTCGGCAAGTCCGTGGACCTGGACGGCAAGCGCGTGCGCCGGCCGACCTCTCCGCTGATATTCGGCGGGGCCGGCACCGACCTGCAGCATTCGCTGTTCCAGGCCCTGCACCAGGGCACGACGCGCCATCCGATGCTGCTGCTGGGCAGCGCCCGGGCCGGAGACGGGCCCGAGGCCTGGCAGCGCGAGCAGCTCTCTCACCTGCTGGGCCAGGCCAGCTCGCTGGTCAACGGGCGCCGTGCCGAGGACGCCCAGCGCGAGCTGCCGGGCAACAACCCGGTCATGCTCATGCTGTGTCGCGGCATGGACGCCGAAAGCCTGGGCGAATTGCTGGCGACCTTCGAGCACGCGGTGTACCTGCTGGCAGTCCAGTGGCGGATCAATGCGTTCGACCAGTGGGGCGTGGAGGAGGGCAAGCGCCTGGCGGTCGCTTTCCGGGCCGTGCTGGAAGATGGAGGTGAGAGTCCGGACGGCACACTGGCCCACACCATTGAATGGATCAAGAGGCGCTAAGGCCGCTGTCACACGTTGTAATCCGCGTTGTTTTCGAAGTCGGGATGAAACGCGCGCGCTATCGCGTTATGATAGTGAAATAACCGAAGGCTATTCTTCGGCACCGCAGAAAAAAGCGACCGTCTCAAAGCGGCCGACGGAACTCGAAAGAACCGCCGGCCGTACAAAAGTACGGTTCGCATCATCTTTCATGAACAAACGGAAACCGAGTCACGTCGTTTACAGCCACGCGCTGTCTTCGCGCGTGGAAGTTTAGCGCTATCTTTAATGCTATCGGTCATATCGATAATTCAAAACGAATGGAGGCAACTATCACACAGTCAAGCAGCGCAGAACTGGAAAGCTCACAGGATTTCGGCAAGGATCCGGTCGAGGTTCGCGACACCGACCATTATCAGCAGGAATACGTCGAGGGCTTTGTCGACAAGTGGGATGAACTCATCGATTGGGACGCGCGCTACGAGAGCGAGGGCGACTTCTTCATCGAGCTGCTCAAGAAGCGCGGCGCCAAGCGCGTTCTGGACGTCGCCACCGGGACCGGGTTTCATTCGGTTCGATTGATCGAAGCCGGTTTCGAAGTCTGCAGCGTCGACGGCTCGGCCGCAATGCTGGCCAAGGCATTCGAAAACGGCCGCAAGCGGGGACATATTCTCAGGACCATCCAGGCCGACTGGCGCTGGCTGAACCGGGATGTGCATGCCGCGTATGACGCAGTGATCTGCCTGGGCAACTCGTTCAACCATCTTTTCGACGAACGCGATCGGCGCAAGGCGCTTGCCGAGTTCTATGCGGTGCTCAAGCACGACGGCTGCCTGATTCTCGATCAGCGCAACTACGATTCGATTCTGGACGATGGATTTTCGACCAAGCACAAGTTCTACTATTGCGGTCACCAGGTCAGCGCCGAGCCGGAATACGTCGACGAAGGGCTTGCAAGATTCCGCTACACCTTCCCGGACGACTCGGTGTATTACCTGAACATGTGCCCGATTCGGCGTGACTACGTGCGCGGACTCATGCAGGAAGTCGGCTTTCAGAAGATCGCCACCTATGCCGATTTCGAAGACGAGGAAAGCACCGGTACCGCCGACTTCTACATTCACGTCGCCGAGAAGAAATACTACGGCGCCGAAGACATACAGGAAGACGATGGCGGCACCACGCGCGAGGTCGACAACGCATGAGCAGCCCGCAATATTCCGAAGTCGTCGAAACCGCTCGCGCTTACTACAACAGCGCCGATGCGGACAACTTCTACTTTCATATATGGGGCGGCGAGGACATCCACATCGGGCTGTATCAGTCCGATGAAGAGCCCATTGCCGATGCAAGCAGACGCACCGTGCGCCGCATGGCCGAACTGGCCGGAACGATCGAGCCCGATACACGGGTGCTGGATCTTGGCGCGGGCTATGGCGGTTCCATGCGCTATCTTGCAGAGCATTTCGGCTGCCAGTGCGTGGCGCTCAACCTGAGCGAGGTCGAGAACGAGCGCAACCGGCGCATGAACGTCGAGGCCGGACTGGATCGCAACATCGAAGTCGTCGACGGCGACTTCACCGCTTTGGAGTTCGACGACCAGGCCTTCGACCTGGTCTGGTCGCAGGATGCGTTCCTGCATTCCGGCGATCGCGCAAAAGTCTGCGCCGAAGCCGTGCGCGTGCTCAAGCCCGGCGGGCGGCTGGTTTTCACCGACCCGATGCAGGCCGACGATGCACCCACCGACCAGCTGCAGCCGATCTACGATCGTATCCACCTCGATTCGCTCGGCTCGCCGGCGTTCTACCGCGAAACCCTCGGCGGGCTGGGCATGAGGGAAGTCGAGTTCGATGACCACTCGCACCAGTTGCCGCGCCACTACGCTCGAGTGCGCCAGGCGTTGATCGAAAACGCCGACGAGTTGCGCGAACGCGGCGTCAGCGAGGACTACATCGAGCGGATGCAGGCCGGCCTTCAACACTGGGTCGACGGCGGCCACAACGGTCATCTGGCATGGGGCGTCTTCGTGTTCGAGAAATCAGCCTGAGCATCCCCGAGCTCCGTTTCCGGACGCGCCCCCGGCGCAGTCCGGAACTTCCCCATTCCCGCATGAAACCCGGGAAAGCTGACCGATTCGGGCCAGCCTGAATCGGCGTCAGCAACAAGTTCCGACCTGCACCGGCGGGCAGGGCACATCGCCGTAGGAGCAAAACACGCAGCAATCACCTTCCAGCGGCGCCAGCAAGGCGCCGCATGCGGTGCATTCGTAGCGCCGGATGCAGGCATTGTCCGGCATTTCCTCGCACGCCTTGTGGCCGCACTTCGGGCATTCGAGCGTCGAGCGGCGTTCCACCTTTGCTGAAGATGCGGTCATCGGAATGCCCCGGTCGAATGGATCGTTTATTCTAGCAATGAGAACAGGACAGCGAAGCACCACGAAATGACCTGGATCAAGATCATCGAACCGGCCGACGCCGACGGCAGGCTCGCCGAAATCTACCGGCGTTCGGCCGGCGGTGGCCAGGTCGACCAGATCCTGCTCGCCCACAGCCTGCGCCCGCACACGCTGGAAGGACACATGGCGTTGTACCGGGCCGTGCTGCATCATCCCCGCAACACGCTGAACCAGGCTTTTGCCGAGGCCATCGGCGTTGTCGTCAGCCGCGCCAACGGCTGCGGCTATTGCGTTGAGCACCATCTTGCCGGAATGCGGCGTGCCCTGGCCGAGCCGGAACGTGCCGAGGCCTGGACGCGCGCGCTCGAGGACGGTCCGCGCGACGAGGTCTTCGACACCCGCCAGCGCGCGGCGCTCGCCTATGCCGAACACCTGGCGCTGGCGCCTGCCGAGATTGCAGAAAGTGAAATCAGTCTGTTACGGCAATCCGGCTGGGAAGACGGAGAAGTCCTGGAAATCAACCAGATCACCGCTTATTTCTGCTATGCCAACCGGACCGTTCTTGGGTTGGGCGTGACCACCGAGGGTGAAGAGCTGGGCGAGCATCCCGACCAGTAGCAGCCTCTTTGGTTCAGGCAGTTCCGCCAACCTTGAAAAACTCGGTTGGCGGCGGGGCTGTTCGTATCTGGCGGAGAGGGAGGGATGGACTGCGCGCCTTCGGCGCTTGCCCTTCGGGTTGCTTCGCATCGAGCTCGCTTCGCTCGGTTCGAACCAGCTTCCTTCTTTCCCGACAGATTTGGCTGATGATGCCGGGTGCAGATAAGGGGAATCGTAGCCACCGGTATTGCCTCGGGTTCGAATCCGGAGCGCCCTCTCCGCCAGACACGAAAAACCCCGCTTGGCAGCGGGGCTGTTCGTATCTGGCGGAGAGGGAGGGATTCGAACCCCCGGAAGGCTACAAACCTTCAACGGTTTTCAAGACCGCCGCATTCGACCGCTCTGCCACCTCTCCATTAACTTGTCATCAAACCGTCGCTTCGACCGCCTTGCGGCGGGCGGCCCTGGCCGGGCCGCGAGAGGGCGGGATTGACTGCGCGCTTTCGCGCTGGCCCTCCGCTTCGCTGCGGGTTGTTCCGGCCGCCTTGCGGCCTGCACATCGAGCTCGGCTGGCGCCTCGGTTCGAACCCCCGGAAGGCTACAAACCTTCAACGGTTTTCAAGACCGCCGCATT
>JAWLEW010000012.1:70354-76777 GCA_041685925.1 Wenzhouxiangellaceae bacterium
TCCGGCCGCCTTGCGGCCTGCACATCGAGCTCGGCTGGCGCCTCGGTTCGAACCCCCGGAAGGCTACAAACCTTCAACGGTTTTCAAGACCGCCGCATTCGACCGCTCTGCCACCTCTCCATTAACTTGTCATCAAACCGTCGCTTCGACCGCCTTGCGGCGGGCGGCCCTGGCCGGGCCGCGAGAGGGCGGGATTGACTGCGCGCTTTCGCGCTGGCCCTCCGCTTCGCTGCGGGTTGTTCCGGCCGCCTTGCGGCCTGCACATCGAGCTCGGCTGGCGCCTCGGTTCGAACCCCCGGAAGGCTACAAACCTTCAACGGTTTTCAAGACCGCCGCATTGACTGTGCGGCTGCGCCGCTTGCCCGGCTACGCCGGGTTGCTTCGCATCGAGCTCGCTGCGCTCGGTTCGACCGCTCTGCCACCTCTCCTGAGTCGAACTTGGTAAATGGCGGAGAGGGAGGGATTCGAACCCTCGGTACGGGGATACCGTACACTCACTTTCCAGGCGAGCCCGTTCGACCACTCCGGCACCTCTCCGATCAGCCGCATATTGTAGCGCTTTTCCGGCTCGCGATTCAGCGCGCTTGATGCGCTGCCGCTCATTCCTGCGAAAAGAATCCCGGCTCGCCCGACTCGGCAACGCGCCCCGGATTGCGCGCCAGGGCCAGGGAATCAATCCCCGGCCAGCAGGGCCTGGATGGTGTCTTCGTCGATCGGCGGCTGGTCCTGCTTGCGGCCCTTGCCGTAGACGCTATGGGCGAGTTTCTGCTTGCGTGCCTGCAGCGCCAGTATCTTTTCCTCCACGGTGCCTTCGGTGATCAGCTTGTAGACGAATACCGGCTTGTCCTGGCCGATGCGGTGGGCGCGGTCGGTGGCCTGGTGTTCGACCGCCGGGTTCCACCATGGGTCGTAGTGGATGACGGTGTCGGCTTCGACCAGGTTCAGCCCCACGCCGCCGGCCTTGAGGCTGACCAGGAACAGGTTGGTGTCGCCCTGGCGAAAGCGCTGGATGGCCTCGTCTCTCTTGCGGGTCTGGCCGGTGAGCTTGGCGTAGTTCATACCGCGCCTTTCCAGCTCCTTTTCGATCAGTCCCAGCATGGTCGTGAACTGCGAGAACAGCAGCACCCGGCGACCTTCCTCCAGCATTTCCGGCAACAGGTCGAACAGCAGGTTGAACTTGGCCGACGGCGTGCCGGCCGCACCCGGCATGCTTCTGGAAAGCAGGCGCGGGTCGCAGCAGACCTGGCGCAGCTTCAGCAAGGCCTCGAGCACGACGATGTGGCTCCTGGCCATGCCCTTGGCGGCAATCGCGGTGCGGACTTTCTTCTCCATGGTCAGCCGGACGCTTTCATATAGCCGGGCCTGTCTGGGATCGAATTCGGCGTGGCGCAGCAGTTCGGTCTTTGGAGGCAATTCTGCGGCGACCCGGTCCTTGCTCCGGCGCAGCAAAAACGGCGCGGTGCGCCGGTTGAGGCGTTCCAGCCGCTCCGAATCATCGTGCTTTTCGATCGGCGCGCGGTAGGTGCGACTGAAGCTCTGCTGCTCGCCGAGGAAGCCGGGCATCAGGAAATCGAACTGGGCCCACAGCTCGCCGAGGTGGTTTTCCATCGGGGTGCCGGTCAGGCACAGCCGGTGTCGGCAGTCGAGCTTGCGTGCCACCTGTGCCGCCTGGGCTTTGGGATTCTTGATCTGCTGGGCTTCGTCCAGGATCAGGTAGTGCCAGCGTTGCTTGAGCAACTCCGCCCGGTCGCGCGGCAGCAGCGGATAGGTGGTCAGCACCAGGTCGAATTCGGCCATCCGGTCGAAATCGCGGGCGCGCTCGGGGCCGTGCAGTACCAGCACGCTCAGCTTCGGCGTGAACAGCGCCGCCTCGCGTCGCCAGTTGCCCATCAGGCTGGTCGGGGCCACCACCAGGCTTGGGTTCTGCATCCGGCCTGCGCGCTTTTCGACCGCCAGGTGAGCCAGCGTCTGGACGGTCTTGCCCAGCCCCATGTCGTCGGCCAGGATGCCGCCGAATTCGTGTTCGCGCAGGAACTGCAGCCAGTCCACGCCGTGCTGCTGGTATTCGCGCAGCCGGCCCTTGAACGTGGTCGGCAGCTTGACGGGCTTGAGGCCGGAGAAATCGGCCAGCTTGCGGGCCAGCTTCTTCAGGCTGGTTGCGCCGCGCACCGGAATGCCTTCCAGGTCCAGCAGCCGGGTGGCGTCGGGTCGGGCCAGTTCCAGCGTGTCGTCGTCGAGACGGTCGAACAGGTCGAGGATCGTCTTGAGTACCGGTTCGATCTGCTCGGCCGGCACGCTGACGTAGTGGCCTTCGCCGGCGTCCAGGTAGAGCGTTTCGGGCAGCTTGCCGGGCCGGTAGTGTTCCAGCAACTGGCTGACCAGCGGCAGCAGCGGTGTTTTGCCGCCGTCGAATTCCAGGTCGAAGCGCAGGCTGAACCAGTCGTTGCGCGTGTCATCGGTCCGAGTCTCGACTTCACCGTCGATGCCGTCGGATTCGCTGACCGTGAAATCTTCATCGCCGACCAGCTCGATTCGCCAGCCGGCTTCGCGCAGCCCGGGAGCGCTGGTCTGCAGCCAGTCGAGCCAGGCGTCGCGCAGCGCGGTGCCCTCGAGCCCGCCGGCCATCCGGAAGCATTGCTCGTTGATCGCTTCCAGCCCGCTGTCGGCCAGCGTCTGCCCGAGTTCGATTTCCGCGCTCGGGTCGCGCTCGAGCTTGAGCACACGGGCGCCGGATTCGACGACGAGACGGGTTTGCGGATGGCCCGGCGGTACCGTCAGTTCTTCGTAGCGGTAATACAGGCTGGCACGTGCCAGGGCCGGACGCGCGGGGTCGAATTCGACGCTCAGCCAGCCGGACGGTGGAGCGTCGACGACCTCATACGCCACCTCGACCGGGGTCGGGAGATCGGGCATTGTCATCGCCAGCTTGTGGCTGAGGCGCTGTGCCGACTCGGCTGGAATGACCGGCGCGCGTTCAAGCCATTCGAGTTTGCGGCTGTCGACCCCGGGCGGAAGCGCCAGTTCTCCAATGGTCAGTGAATCGGGATCCACGTAGCACGGCGGCTCGGCCGGCACCGGCAGGCCGCCGCCCTGAATGCTCATCTGCACCCGGTAGCCGCTTTTCCGGTCGCCGGTCCAGCCCAGTTCCAGTGTGCGCGGCTCGCCGAGCTTGAACGGCCCGTGCCGCTCGGCGCTCCAGAACGCGCGGCCGGACTCGGCAATCTTCATCAGCGCCAGGTGGCCGGCCGCGCCGGACGGGGCGGATTCCTGCGCCCAGCCGCACTGGCGGCTGGCCCGGATCAGGGTCAGGATTTCCTCGTCGATCGGTCGCAGATAGCCCGGTCGGTGCCATGCATTGTGGATCGCCGACGCATGCGTGGCTCGCCCCTTGCCCCAGGTTCTGTCCTTCTTGAGCCGGGCGATGTTGAATTTGATCTCGATATCGCCGTTCCGACCGTGCCCCCGGTCGAGCAGATAAAGCAGGGCTTCGGGCGATTCGTCTGCCGTATCGTCGACGTCCGGCATTTCGGCCAGCCAGTCGACGACCTCGTCGCGAGTCGCCGGCTCGCGCGGCGCAAGCGCCTGCCAGGTCAGGACCAGCGCAACGACGTGCTTGCAGTTGTAGCCCACCGGGCAGGCGCATTCGCCGTCCAGCTCGATGCGGTTGCCTTCGCCCCGGATTTCGATGCGCTGCCGGTAGGGTTCGACTTCGGTGCCCCGACAGGTGCCCGTCAGCCGCACGCCGCCGTCGGGCAGGCGCTCGACCTCGGTCAAGGTCGCGCGGGCGTCGCGAAAATAGCGGCTGCCGCGCCGCCACGAAGCGGCATCGGTCTCGCGTGCCAGCCACGCGGCCGAAAGCGATTGCGGGTGGATCATCGAGGGGGCGAGTCTGCGTTTCGTCAACTGATCGGCAGTGTACCGCGCCAGGGTTTTCCCGGGCCGTCTTGACGCCGGCCATTGGCCAAGGCTTGCGCTTGGAAATCCGGGTTGCGATCAGGCTCGGCGGTTCATGTCCTTGAGCTGGAAGGCGACGAAGTAAAACATTTGTTATAATATTTTGGGTCTACATACGAGCCGCAGCGAACATGAGCAAGAAGCTGAAAATCACCGCCATCGGAAATTCCACCGGCGTCATCCTGCCGAAGGAGCTGCTGGAGAAGCTGCGGGTCAGCCGCGGCGACGAGTTGATGGTGCACGAGACGCCCGAAGGCATCATGTTGACGGCGTTCGACGCGGAATTTGCGCGTCAGATGGATGTTGCCGAGGGGATCATGCGAAAGCGGCGTAACCTGTTGAGAAAACTGGCAGAGTGAGTCATGAATGAACCGGTTTGGCTCACCATCGAATTGATCGAACGCGTTCACGATCGCCAACTGGCCGAGCACGGCGGCCCGGCGGGTATTCGCGACCGCGGCATGCTGGAATCGGCGATGATGCGCTCGCGCCAGAAATTTGTATACGCCGGGCTGGATATCGACTTGCCGGCGTTGGCTGCCGCTTATGCCTTCGGCCTGGCCCGGAACCATCCGTTCGTGGATGGAAACAAACGCACTGCAGCGGTGGCCTGCGAGTTGTTCCTCGAGCTCAACGGGCATCTCCTGATCGCCGGCGACGAGGAGCTGTATCCGTTATTTGCCGCATTGGCCGCCGGCGAACTGGACGAGGACGGGCTCGCCGAATGGCTGCGACGCCACAGCCGGCCCGAGCAGGTCAGCGAGCCGACGGCTCAGTACGTTCAACGCTGAAGCGCGTCCGGCGCCCGCCGGACGGCTGAAGAACTCGAATGATCAGCCCGGCTGCACGCGGAATCAGCGCAAGCGCCAGCTCAACGTGGCCCGGACACTGGTGCCCGGCTGGGCCAGCAGCGGCAGCGTGGGATCGTCGGGTGGGCGGTTGATGACGTTGGCGTGACTGAACCAGCGCTTGTCGGTGAGGTTGAAGATGCCGGCCGAGAGGCCGAGTTCCGGCGTGATCTGCCAGCGGCCGGGCCGGCAGTCGAGCGGTGTGCGCGATTTCGAGACTTCGGGATCCTCGTCGAAAAACCGGCTTTACCCATTCCGTGGGATACGTGCGCCACGGCACGGTATTTTCTCTGGCGCGGCTACTTTTGACCAGGCGTCCGTTGCGACCCTATACTCAATGACGCGTTAATCTGAAATCAGGTCCATGGAAGCGATCCAGGAAACTAGTGCACCCGCTTATCGGGCCCGGCTGCGACCACTGGGCTACTGGCTGGTGTTCACGGTGCCGGCGCTGATGCCGCTTTCCTGGGGGCTGATCCAGGCCACCGGCAGCTTCCTGTGGGCCGGGCTGCCGATTGTCTGGCTATACGGCCTGTTGCCGCTGACGGACTGGCTGATCGGCCGCGATCGACACCCGCCGGTCGATGCCCAGGACACCTGGCTGAACCGCCGCCTGGTGCCCTGGCTGTGCCTGCCGGTGCAGGTTGCGGTGGTGTTCGGCTCGCTCGCGGTGCTGCCTTCGATGCCGTGGTGGGCCGGGATCCTGTGGGTATTGTCGCTGGGTTACGTCGGCGGCGTCCTGGCCATCAACGTCGCGCATGAGCTGATTCATCGCAGAAACCGGCTGGACCGGATCATCGGCGGGCTGCTGCTGAGCACGGTCAACTACGTGACCTTCAAGATCGAGCACGTGCGCGGCCACCATGTCTGGGTGGCGACCGAGAAGGACCCATCGTCGGCCCCGCGCGGCGAAATCGTCTACCGCTTCGTGCCGCGCGCGCTGATCCGCAACACCCTCAACGGCTGGCGCCTGGAAGCCGAGCGCCTGAGGCGCATCGGGAAATCGCCGATTTCGCTGCGAAACGAATTGATCGGCTGGCAACTGGTCGTCATCGCGATGGTGGTGTGGGCCTGGTTCATCGCCGGCTGGATCGGCGTGGCGGGTTTCCTGGCCCAGGGCCTGGTCGCGGCCGCCTCGCTGGAAGTCATCAACTACGTCGAGCACTATGGGCTGAAGCGCAAGCGACTCGAAAACGGCCGCTACGAGCCGCCCGCGCCGCGGCATTCCTGGAATTCGGACTTCTGGCTCAGCAACGGCATCCTGCTGCAGCTCCAGCGCCATTCCGACCACCACGCCAACCCCGGCCGACCGTTCACTCGGCTCAGAAGCTGGCCCGACGCGCCGCAGCTGCCGCTGGGTTACTCGGCCATGCTGCCAATCGCATTCATCCCGCCGCTCTATCGGAAACTCATCCACCCGCGCCTGGATGCCGGGCATCAAGCCGCGGAGGAAAAATAATCGGTTGGCTGGTTGACAGTATCGGGAATTTTGAGGACAATACTCGGCTTGCACGCGCCCGTAGCTCAGCTGGATAGAGTACCTGGCTACGAACCAGGCGGTCGGAGGTTCGAATCCTTCCGGGCGCGCCAAATCAAGAGCCCCGCCTTGCGCGGGGCTTTT
>JAWLEW010000088.1:0-5764 GCA_041685925.1 Wenzhouxiangellaceae bacterium
TGGTGCCGGCTGAGGGATTCGAACCCCCGACCCCCTGATTACAAATCAGGTGCTCTACCAACTGAGCTAAGCCGGCTTTGACCTGCTGCGCGAGATTATAAATCCAATTCCGGGCCGGCCGCGGGCGTGTGCACCGGGTTCAGGCGGCGCGGGCGGCGTAGCGGCGGATTCGGGCGCCGAGCTGGCCGAGCTTTTCTTCGATGTTCTCGTAGCCGCGGTCGATGTGGTAGACGCGGTCGATCACCGTCGTGCCCTCGGCCACCAGGCCGGCCAGCACCAGGCCGGCCGAAGCCCTGAGGTCGGTCGCCATCAGCGGGGCGCCGGTGAGTTTCGGCTGGCCGCGAATGACCACGGCGTTGCCCTCCAGGCGCATGTCGGCGCCCAGGCGCTGCAGTTCCAGCACGTGCATGAAGCGGTTTTCGAACACCGTCTCGCGCACCACGCCGGTGCCCTCGGCAATCGCGTTGAGCGCGGTGAACTGGGCCTGCATGTCGGTGGGAAAACCCGGGTACGGCGCAGTGGTGACGTCGACCGCACGCGGCCGGCGGCCGTGCATGTCCAGCTCGATCCAGTCCTCGCCGGTGGTGATCTCGGCGCCGGCCTGCTCCAGCTTCTGCAGCACCGCGTCCAGCGTGCGCGGGCTGGCCCGGCGCGTGGTGATGTGGCCGCCGGTCATGGCCGCGCCGACCAGGAAGGTGCCGGCCTCGATGCGGTCGGGCAGCACCGTGTAGTCGTAACCCGAAAGCGGCTTGCCGCCGTGAACGACGATGGTATTGGAGCCCGCGCCCTCGATCTGCGCACCCATGCTGTTGAGGCAGTCGGCCAGGTCGACGACTTCCGGCTCCTGCGCGGCATTTTCGATGCGCGTGACGCCGCTGGCCGTGACCGCGGCCATCATGATGTTCTCGGTGCCGGTGACCGTGGCCGTGTCCAGCACGATGTTCGCGCCGTGCAGCCGATCGGCCTCGGCGACGATGTAGCCGGCGTCCACGTGCACGTCGGCGCCCAGCGCCGCCAGCCCGCGCAGGTGCTGGTCGACCGGCCGCGCGCCGATGGCGCAGCCGCCGGGCAGCGACACGCGCGCCTTGCCGAAGCGTCCCAGCAGCGGGCCCAGCACCAGCACCGAGGCGCGCATGGTCTTGACCAGGTCGTAGGGCGCTTCCTGGTGCGCGACGCCGGCGGTGTCCAGCTCGATGGTGAACTGGTCGGCCAGCCCCACCTCGGCGCCCATCTGGGCCAGGAGTTCGATGGTGGTGGTCACGTCCTTGAGGTGCGGGACGTTCTTCAGCCGGCACGGCGCGTCGGTGAGCAGGCTGGCCATGAGAATGGGCAGCACGGCATTCTTGGCGCCCGAGACGGCGACCGATCCGTTGAGCGGGACGCCGCCCTCGATCTCGATGCGCGCCATCAGTCGCCGGCCATGGCCGCCTGTTCTTCAGGCGTGCGCAGCGAAAGCGTCAGCGCGTGGATTTCGCGGCCCAGCGCCGGGCCGATGGCGTCGTGCACCCGGCGGTGGCGCGCCACCCGGTTGAGTCCGTCAAAGCCGGCGTCGACAACTTTCGCGGTAAAATGCACGTTGTCGTCGCTCGCGACGTTGACCTCGGCCTGCGGGAATGCCGCGCGAAGCTGTTGTTCGATCCGTTCGCTGTCCATATCCAAAGGGAGTTCCTGTCTGAATCGGGAGGAATCTCGTCGACCCGGGTTCGATGCGGATGTCGAAATCCGGACATCCGGCAGGCACGGACCGGTCCGCCGAGCACGCACATGGTAAACCAAATGCAGCGACGCGACGCCACGGAACCGGCCGCAAGGAAACCTTTGATCGAATATCCATGGAGCACGTTTCAGGCGGAAAGCCCCCTACCGGGACGGTCCTTTGCGGGCGTCCCGGCACGTTTCGAATCATTGATCGGGAATAACGATATCTGCAACAACCAAAGCGCACTCGACGAAGCCGCACAGGTGCATCCCGCAAGGCCCCTCCGGGGCGCCGATCCGGTAAGCCCGGCGCGGCCGCGGCCATTCAATCGGAGGCTGCCCGGCATGCCCGGACCCGCTATTGAGTTCCGCCGATGTCACTGACCGCGGCGCTGGTCTACCTGGCCGTCGGGTTCGTACTGCTGGTCTGGTCGGCCGACCGGCTGGTGGCCGGGGCCTCGGCGCTGGCGCGCAATTTAGGCGTCTCGGCCCTGGTCGTGGGCATCACCATCGTCGGTTTCGGCACCTCGGCGCCGGAGATGGTGGTCTCGGCGCTGGCCTCGCTGGAAGGCAACCCGTCGCTGGCCGTGGGCAATGCGCTGGGCTCCAACATCGCCAACATCGGCCTGATCCTGGGCCTGACCTGCCTGGTCTACCCGATGAGCGTGGAGAATTCCACCTGCTACCGCGAAATCCCGCTGCTGGCCGGGGTCACCGTGCTCACCGCGGTGCTGATGCTCGGCGGCTCGCTGACCCGGCCCGACGGGCTGATCCTGATCGCCTGCCTGGTGATCTTCCTGGCCGTCATGCTGCACCGCGCCCGGCGCACCCAGACGCTGGACCCGGCCACGCGCGCCCTGCTCAACGAAGTGTCCGAAGACATGTCCAACCGCGCGGCCGTCACGTGGACCCTGCTCGGCCTGCTGGTGCTCCCGGCCAGCGCCCAGCTCCTGGTCAACGGCGCCATCGGCCTGGCGGTGATCATGGGCGTTTCCGAATCGGTGATCGGCCTGACCATCGTCGCGCTGGGCACCAGCCTGCCGGAACTGGCCGCGGCCATGGCCAGCGCCCTGCGCAAGGAGGACGACCTGTGCATCGGCAATATCCTGGGCTCCAACCTGTTCAACCTGCTCGGCGTGCTGGGCATTGCCGCGCTGATCCACCCGATGGCGATCGAGCCGCTGCTGATCCAGCGCGACCTGCCGGTCATGATCCTCACGTTCCTGATGCTGGCGGGCATGGCGATGTTCGCCGGGCGGGTCGGCCGGCTCAGCGCCGCGGTGCTGCTGACCACCTATGTCCTCTACCAGGTCGTGGTGTTCCGCACGGCGCTGGGGTAACCGGCGAGCGCTCGGGTAACATTGCGCCCATGGCATGCAAGAGACCGTCCACATGAATTCGCGAATCGACCACCCCGAAGCCCTGCTCGAGCGCGCGCGCGAAGTGCTCGAGACCGAGGCCGGCGCCATCCGCGCGCTGGGCGGCCGACTGGGCGACTCGTTCGTCGAGGCCTGCCGCCTGATCCTGGACTGCGACGGCCACCTGATCGTCACCGGCATGGGCAAGTCGGGCCATATCGGCCACAAGCTGGCCGCCACGCTGGCCTCGACCGGCACGCCCGCCTTCTTCGTCCACCCGGCCGAGGCCAGCCACGGCGACCTGGGCATGATCCGCGCCGGCGACGTGATCGTGGCGCTGTCGAACTCGGGCGAAACGGGCGAAGTCATCGGCCTGCTGCCGGTCATCAAGCGCATCGGCGTCGGGCTGATCGCGATGACCGGCAACCCCGATTCCAGCCTGGCCCGGCACGCCGACGTGCATCTCGACACAAGCGTCGACCGCGAGGCCTGCCCGCTGGGCCTGGCGCCCACCGCCTCGACCTCGGCCCAGCTGGCGATGGGCGACGCGCTGGCCATCGCGCTGCTCGAGGCGCGCGGCTTCACCGCCGAGGACTTCGCCCGCTCCCACCCCGGCGGCACGCTGGGCAAGCGCCTGCTGCTGCATATCGCCGACGTGATGCACGGCGAGGCCGAACTGCCCACGATCGGTCCCGACCAGACCGTATCCGAGGCGATCGTGATCATGACCCGCGGACGCCTCGGGCTGTGCGCGGTCGTCGACGACCGTCGCCGGGCGGTCGGCATCCTGACCGACGGCGACCTCCGGCGCGGCCTGGACGCCAGCGGCGACATCCGCACCACCCCGGTGCGCGAGCTGATGACGCCGGACCCGCAGACCATCGGCCCCGACGACCTGGCCGCCAGCGCGGTCGAACTGATGCAGGCGCGCAAGATCCAGGGGTTGCTGGTGGTCGACGCCGAGCACCGCCTGGTCGGCGCGCTGAACTTCCAGGACCTGCTGCAGGCCGGCGTGGTATGAGCGCCGGCAACGCACCCGACCCGCGCTGGTCCGACGCGCTGCTCGAACGCGCCGCCGGCGTGCGCGCCGTGGTGTTCGACATCGACGGGGTGATGACCGACGGCCGGCTGTATCGCGACGACGGCGGCCAGGAGATCAAGGCGTTCCACTCGCGCGACGGACTGGGCCTGAAGGCCCTGATGCGCAACGGCTTCACGGTCGTGGCGCTGACCGCGCGGACTTCGGACCTGGTCCAGGTGCGGATGCAGGAACTGGGCATCGAGCACCTGCTGCAGGGGCGCGAAGCCAAGGGCGAGGCATTCGCCGAGATCCTCCAGGACACCGGCCTGGACGCCGCGCAGGTCGCCTACATGGGCGACGACCTGGTCGACTGGCCGGCCATGCGCCGGGCCGGCCTGAAGCTGTGCCCCGGCGACGCCGACGGCTGGATCCTCGAGCGCGCCGACTACGCCACGCGCGCCGGCGCCGGCCGCGGCGCGGTGCGCGAGGCCGCCGAACTGCTGCTGGCCGGCCACGGCCTGCTCGACGCGTGGCGGGCGTCGTTCCGGTGATGCCTCGGCGCGCCTGTGACCCGGCTGCGCGGCGATGAGGGTCAAGACAGGCGGTCACCGCTACTGTTGTCCGGTCGCGCGGCGATGATCGCGAAGACCCGCCGCCGCTACTGGCTGCTGTCGTTTCTCGCCGTCGCCGCGCTGGTGGTCGGCAACTGGTGGCTGAATCGCGCCTGGCAGCCCGAACTGCCGGCGCCGCCGGCCGAGGCGCAGCGCATCGACTACGCGCTGGACCACTTCCACGCGCAGTTCCACGATGCCGACGGCACGCAGGCGCTGGCCGTTTCCGGGCCCCGGCTGGAACACGACGCGCTGACCCGCGAGGCGCGGATCACCGCGCCGCGCTTCGCGATCGACCCGGACGGCCAGGCCTGGTCGGGCCGCGCCGAACGCGCGCTGCTCGACCGCGACGCGCAGCAGCTGAAGCTGTACGACCAGGTCCGCATCGACCGACCGCACCCGCGCGGGACCATCCGCATCACCAGTGACGAATTGCACTACGATCGCGCCGCCGGCACCGTGCATTCGCCCGGTGCGGCGCACATGGCGCAGGCCGGAACCGAACTGACCGGTGGTACTCTTACCGCCTGGATCGATGACGAAATCATGGAGCTTGATCAGGATGTTCATGCGATTTATCGCGCCGGCGGCGCTGCTGCTCGCGACTAGCCTGTGCGGCGCGCAGCAAGCGCCCGCGCAGGAGGTCGACGAGGCGGTCGTGGAGCCGCCCATCATCATCGATTCCGATTCCAACCGGTACGATTTGCGCTCCGGCCTTACCCGCTTCAGCGACAACGTGAGGATCCAGCGCGGCGCGATGGAAGTCAGGGCCGACGAAGGCGTGGTGCATCAGACAGACGGCCGCTATACCCTGATCGAGTTGTTCGGCAGTCCGACGACCTGGCGTGATCGCCTGGACGACGGAAGCATCGTCGAGGGGCGTGCCGGGCAGATCCAGTACGACGTCATCGAAAACGTGGTCACCCTGACCGGCGACGCGCGTCTGAAGCACGAACAAGGCGAGTTCACCGGCGACGAGCTGGTCTACGACCTCGACACGGAAAGCCTGGCGGGACGCGGATCCAGCGACAACCAGGCGCGCGTGATCCTGGAAGGCGACTCGATGCGCCGCGAGG
>JAWLEW010000035.1:0-19591 GCA_041685925.1 Wenzhouxiangellaceae bacterium
AAGGCGCTGCCGCCCGGTCCAATCGATCTCAGCCGCGCACGTAGCTCCCGGGCGCCGGCTCGATCTGCGGCAGGACGCCGCCGCCGGGCTCGCGCGCCGGCACGCGGGGGCCGGCGTATTGCGTCACCCAGTCGTTCCAGTGGCCCCACCACGACCCTTCGTGATAGTCGGCGCCTTCGATCCATTCCCGGGGTTCCTCGGGCAGTTCGTCGTTGGTCCAGTAGCCGTACTTGTTGGCCGCCGGCGGATTGATGACCCCGGCGATGTGGCCGGAGCCGGCCAGCATGAACGTCACTTCGCCCGAATAGATCTGCGTGGCCTTGTACACGGAGGTGTACGGGGCGATGTGGTCTTCGCGTGCAGACTGGATGTAGACCGGCAGATCGATGGTCGAAAGGTCGATGGGCACGCCGTCCATTTCCACCCCGCCGGGCTCGACGAGCCTGTTGTTCAGATACAACTCGCGCAGGTACCAGTTGTGCATGGCCTCCGGCAGGCGCGTGTAGTCGGAATTCCAGTACAGCAGATCGAATTCGGGCGGCTTGCGTCCGAGCAGGTAATTGTTGATGACGAAGGTCCACAACAGGTCGTTCGCCCGGAGCATGTTGAAGGTCATCGCCATGGCCTCTCCGTCGAGGTAGCCGAGCTTCTTCATCCGCTTTTCCAGGCTCTTGAGCTGCTTGTCGTCGATGAACACGCGCAGGTCGCCGGCCTCTTCGAAATCCACCTGCGCGGTGAAGAACGTCGCCGAGGCGATCCGGTCCTCGCCCATGGCCTTCATCCAGGCCAGCGTGGCCGCCAGCAGCGTGCCGCCGATGCAGTAGCCGATCGCGTTGACCTGGTACTGGCCGGTCGCCTCCTCGATCGCGGTCAGCGCCTCGAGAATGCCCTGGTGCATGTAGTCGTCGAATTCCTTGTAGCGCAGCTTCTCGTCGGGGTTGACCCACGAGATCACGAACACAGTATGCCCGCGCTCCACGGCCCAGCGAATGAACGAGTTCTTCGGCTGCAGATCGAGGATGTAGAACTTGTTGATCCACGGCGGCACGATCAGCAGCGGCGTCTCATGCACGGTCCTGGTGCGCGGCGCATACTGGATGAGCTGCATCATTTCGTTTTCATAGACCACTGCCCCTTCGGTGGTCGCGATGTTGCCCCCGACCTCGAAGGCGGCCTTGTTGGTCATCGAGATCAGCAGCTGGCCATCGCCCTTTTCGAGGTCTTCGAGCAGCATCCGGTAGCCTCTGAGCAGATTCAGGCCCTTCTCGCGACGCGTGGTTTCCAGCACTTCGGGGTTGGTCAGCACGTAATTCGACGGCGACAGCGCGTCGGCGAACTGGCGGGTGTAGAACCGGATTCGGGCGCGGTCGTCGGGGTGGAGCTCGCGCATGCGCGCGGCGTTGGCCAGCATCCAGTCCGAGGTGGTCAGGTAGACCTGCTTGAGCAGGTCGAAAATCAGGCGCTCGCTCCAGGCCTCGGAGCGGAAGCGGCGGTCGCCGCGCGGCACTTCGGCGGCCGGGTCGGTGTCCTTGCCCACGACGCGCAAGCCGAGATACTTGAGCAGGCCGAAATATCGCCGGGTCAGGTCCCATTGGGCCTGCACGATCCGCTGCGGATGGCGCACCGTATTCAGGGTGGCCTTCCACAGCGGACGCTTGAGATTGAGGGTGTCGATCTCGGGCAGCTGCAGGTTGCGCGCCTGGCGCAGCAATATGGCGCCGGAGAGCTGGGAGATCCGCGTCAGTTCACTGCTCAGTTCGAGCGCGTCCTGTGAAAGCGAGGTCTGTTCTTGTTCAGTCATTCGTGAACCTCCCGGAGGTCGGGTTTCTGGAAACTGGAAACTACAGCCGAAGCGCGCCGTCGATGGCGAAATCCCGGCCGCTGACGTAGTCGTTTTCGAAAATGAATCGGGCCGTGGTCGCGATCTCGGATGGTTCCCCGAGGCGCCCGAGCGGCACGTTCTTCGTGATGCGTTCGAGCGCCTTTTCCGGCATGGCCGCCACCAGCTCGGTGGCCATGAAACCGGGCGAAATCGACGCGACCCGAATACCGTGCCGCGCCAGTTCCTTCGCCCAGGTCACGGTCATCGCCGCCACACCGGCCTTCGCCGCGGCGTAGTTGGACTGGCCGAAATTTCCGGCCCTGGAAACGCTGGAAATATTGACGATCACGCCTTCGCCGCCGCGCCCGGTCATGCGCGTGGCCGCCTCGCGGCCGCACAGGAACACGCCGGTGAGGTTGACGTCGATGACGCTTTTCCACGCGTCCAGCGACATCCGGTCGGCCACCTCGCCGTCGCGCGCCTTGACCAGCAGCGCATCGCGCGTGATGCCGGCGTTGTTGATCAAGCCGTCGACCGGCCCGATCGCCTGCTCCAGCGCATCGAACGCGGCGGCCACCGCCGCTTCGTCGGACACGTCGGCGACGACCGTGGCGTGGCCGCTGCCTTGAAGTCCCTCGGCGGCTTCGGCCAGCGCGTCCTCGGCCATATCGATCAGTCCGATACGCGCGCCGGCTTCGGCCAGCTCGGCGGCCATGGCCAGTCCGAGCCCGCGTGCGGCGCCGGTGATGATGATGTGCTTGTCGGCAAGATTCATGAAGTCCCTTTTGGTGTTTTTGGTGTTTTTGTCGTTGGGTCGTCTGGTCGCTTCGCCGCGCACGGGCTTCAGGCGTCTTCGTCGGAGTCGCTGCGTGCGAGCGGCGGTTTGAGGGCGTCGGTCCAAAGCGCGAACATGCGCTCCTGCAGCTTGCGATAGGGTTCCATCGAGGCCGCACCCAGGCCGTCCAGCCCGGTCTTGCCCAGGGTTTCGGCGAAGGCCTTTTCCAGCGGCTGCTGCTGCGACTGCAGATGCATCATCACGCGTTCGAGATACTCGCGCGCCATGTCGCGCATCGGGTTGGAGTTGACCCGGATCATGGCCTCTAGAAATTCGTCGCTGAGCACCGGACGCCCCAGCATTTCCTGGTCGGCGACGATCTGCAGCAGCACCTGGCGCGTCACATCGGTGCCGGTCCTGGCCTCGACCACCTGTACCGAGTCGCCGGCGCCGATCATGTCGCGCACGTCCTCCAGGTTGATCGCCTGGCTGGTTTCGGTATCGTACAGGCGCCGGTTGGCGTACTTCTTGATGATTCGCTTGGCGCGGGACATGGCTGGTTTCCGATCGGTTTGCAGGCAAAGGTCGTTGCCGATGGCGTCAGTCTAACGGCAGCGTGGCCGGCCGGCGCGCTGAACCCGTGGCCGCGCGCTACCCGTGCGGCAAAAACGGGCCGCCCGCGTGGGGCGGCCCGTACAAGGGCATGGAACCGAGCTGAATCAGGCGCTCTTGGCGGAAGTCTTGCCTTTCGACTTCGGCTGATTCTTCGGGGCGGCGACGAAGCTGGAAAAATCCAGGTTCCTGGCGAAATCCTGACCCAGTTCGGCCAGTTTCTCGCGCGATTCGTTGCCGATCTCGGTCAGCGTCTCGAACTGCTGGTTCATCTCTTCGGCATATTCCTTGAACGCGGTCGACTGCTTGGCGACGAAATCGGCCGGGTCGCTCAGGTCCTCGAGGCTGGAAAAGCGCTTCTTGTTGAGCTCCATCATCTTCTCGACCGACGCGAGGTTGGCACGCGTGGTCTTGTCGATGGCCTCCATGAAGATTTCCTGGGCCTTCTTGATGTCTTCGAATGCGGTCTGGTTGGTCATGTTGCTTGCCTCCGTGGCAGTTTTCAGTCCGGGGATGCGCAATCCATCTGATTGTGCACTGCACAAACCCTAACACGGATTTTTGTGCGGTGCAATAAAAATCGTATCGAGAGACGTCAGAAGGTCGACAGCCCGGTGAATTCCATGAACCGGTAGCGCCAGTACCGCAACCAGCCCTCCTTCGCGAATGCCCGGTACGGCCGGCTGTAGGTCTCGCCGGGCCGGTTGTTCCAGCGCCGGTCGAAATAGGCTTCGAAATCGGCAACCACCTCGGCGTCGGCGTGCGCGACGACGCGCACGTTGGTCTCCAGGTTGAGATCATCGAGGTTGCGGCGGGTGAAGTTGGCCGAGCCGGCGATCAGTTCGGCCCGGCTGTTTGCGTAATGAATCGCGATGGCCTTGTCGTGACACTGCTCGCCGGTGGTGTTGCACCAGCGCACCTCGATGCCGGCGTCGACCAGTTCGGCGGCGACCGAACGGTTGGGGATGCCGCTTTTCTCGCGCCCGAACGCACCCTCGTTGGGGTCCAGCACCACGCGCACCCGGGCGCCGCGCGCCTGCGCGGCGATCAGCGCCTCGATGGTCGCCCGGTGCGACAGGTAGAACATCGCCAGGTCGACCCGGTCGCCCTGGCCTGCCCGCGCCAGTGCCGCCAGCAGCGCATCGCGGATCGCGGCTTCGGTCAATACCTGGATGCGCGTCCCGGCGGTGGAACGGCGCTCGCCCGGGCGGCGTTCGACTTCGAGCCAATCCAGCTCCGGCGCCGAGAACGCGGCCACCGCGCGTTCGGTTTCCAGAAGGTCGAGCGCAGCGCGGCCGGAGAACTCGATTGCGATGTTGCTGTGGGCGCTGGACGCGTCATGCGCGTTGCCCGAGGTCACCATGCCGGTCCAGCCGGCAGCGCTGTCGACGACCAGGGTCTTGCGGTGGTTGGCCTTGAAATTGAGCAATTCCAGCACGCTTCGCATGCTGACATCCTGGTCGCCCACCGGATTGGGCAGCCAGCCGCCGTCGTCGGCGCGGCCGAACCATTGGCAGCAAAGGCGCCAGGTCGCCGACCAGGCCGGATTGGACGCACGCAGTTTCTTCAGATCGGTGATCACGACTTCCACGCCGCCGTTCCGAAGCCGCTCGAACAGCTCCAGCTCCAGGCTGCCGTAGAAATGGTTGATCGGATCGGTGATCAGGATTGCACGCAGCTCCGGCGCCTCGCGCTTGCGCCGGATCAGCGCGTCGGCCACCTCGGCGGAAAGCGGGCGCATGTCGGGTCCATCCGGATTGCCGGCGAAGCGGTTGAACAGGAACATGTCGATCACGATCACGCGCTCGGCCCGGTCGATCAGTTCGAGCATGCGATCGAAAACGCGCTGTTCGATCTGGCGCCGGCCACCGGCATCCACCCACGAATAATCGGCCAGAAACCTGAGTCCGTCGACGGCGCGCAGCGGCATTTCCGCGCTCAGGCCCTCGGGCAACGGCTTGTAGCTGTGCCAGACCGCCATCGCGATCCAGGCCAGCAACAGCAGCGCGACCGCAATCCGGACGCGGCGCCAGGCCCGCGATTTTGGCGAGCGAAAGATCGGCTTGCGACTCATGCGGGCAGTGTAGCCGCTACGGGAGGATCAATCTTTCGACGGTCGCATCCACAGCGCGTACAGCGCCGGGACGAACAGCAGCGTGATCGCGGTGCCGACGATGACGCCACCGATCAGCACATAGGCCAGCGGGCCCCAGAAGCTGTCGAGCGTCAGCGGCACGAATGCCAGCGCCGCGGCCATCGCGGTCAGCACCACGGGCCGGGCGCGCCGCACTGCCGCCTCGACGATGGCCTCGAACGGCGCCTGCCCGTCTGCCAGGTTGTCCGAGACCTGCTGGGTCAGGATCAGCGTGTTGCGCATCAGGATGCCGGCCAGGCCGATCAGCCCCAGCAGCGCGACGAAGCCGAACGGCTGGCCGAAGACCAGCAGCGCCAGCACCGCGCCGATCAGGCCCAGCGGCGCGGTGGCCACGACCATGAACATGCCCGAAAACGAGCGCATCTGCAGCATGATGAAGATCAGCATCAGCGCGACCATCAGCGGCATCAGCTTCTGGATCGAGGCGTCGGCCTTGCCCGACTGTTCCATCGAACCGCCGATGTCGATGCGGTAGCCGTCGGGCAAGGATTCACGCAGATCGGCCATGTCCGCCCACAGCTCGTTGGTCACGTCGTTGGGCTGGGCGCCGGCGATATCGGCCTGCAGGGCCACGAACGGCTGACGGTTGTAGCGCCAGATCACCGGTTCCTCGAAACGCATTTCCAGCTCGCCGAGCTGCGACAGCGAGACCTTGCGGCCGTCCTCGGTCTTGAGCTCCAGTCCCATCGGATCGATCGGCCCGGCTTCGCGGCGCCCGCGCACCACGAGCTGCACGGTGCGGATGTCCTGCCGGATCTCGGCGATCGCCAGCCCGTGGCTCTGGTATTCGAGCTGCTCGGCCACTTCGCGCGGCGTCAGTCCGATCAGCCGCAGGCGTTCGAGGTCCATGTTCAGGAAGGCCGCCGGCGCGCGTTCGTCCCATTCAAGATGCGGATCGACGATGTTGGGGTGCTCGGCCATCAGGTCGCGCAACCGATAACCGAGCTCGCGCAGCTTGTGCTGATCCTCGCCGATGACGCGAAACTCGACCGGCCAGATCACCGGCGGACCGTACAGCAGCTGCGAGACGCGAACGCGCGCCCCGGGAAACGCGCCGTCGTCGATCCGCCGCTGCACGGCCTGCATCACGCGGTCGCGCGCGTGCTCGTCGTCGGTGACCGCGACGATCTTGGCGAACGCCGGATCGGGCTGCTCGGGGTTGGCCGAGATGAAAAAACGCGGCGCGCCGGCGCCGACGAAGGCCGAAAGCGAGCGCACCCCTTCCATGTCCTCGATCGCGGCCTCGACCTTGCGCGCGGCGCGATCGGTCAGCCCGATCGAGGAACCCTGGGGCAGGAAAATGCTGACCAGCACCTCGGGCCGGTCGGAGCCGGGGAAGAACTGCTTGGCCACCGGCCCGGCCATGCCGGCCATGGCCAGCAGCAGCAGGCCCACCGTGGCGCTCACGACCACCACGCGCCGACGCACGCACCATTCGATCAGCGCGCGCAGCCGAACATACAGCGGGGTTCGATAGGCCGCGCCCGCCTCCCGGTCATCGTGCTCGCCGTCGACGGTTTCCGGCAGCAGCGTCACGCCCAGGTACGGCGTGAAGGTTACCGCGACGATCCAGGAGATGACCAGCGCGAAGGCCAGCACCCAGAAGATGTTGCCGGCGTACTCCCCGACCCCCGACTGGGCGAAGCCGATGGGCACGAAGCCGGCCGCGGTCACCAGCGTGCCGAACAGCATGGGGGCCGCGGTCGCGCGCCAGGCGAAGGCTGCCGCGTCGACCCGCTTCAGGCCCTCTTCCATTTTCACCAGCATCATCTCGATGGCGATGATCGCGTCGTCGACCAGGAGCCCCAGCGCGATGATCAGCGCGCCCAGCGTGATCCGGTCCAGGTTCATCCCGACCGCCTGCATCAGCAGAAAGGTCAGCCCCAGCGTCACCGGCACCGCGATCCCGACGATCAGGCCGGCGCGGAAACCGATGGCCAGGAAGCTCACGCCCATGACCACGAGGACCGCGATCAGGAACTTGACCTGGAACAGGTTGACCGCCTGGGCGATCGCCTCGGCCTGGTTGGTCAGCACTTCCAGCTCCATGCCCAGCGGCAGGCCGGCGCGCTCGCGCTCGACGAAGTCGGTCAGCCGGTCGCCCAGCTCCAGCCCGTTGGTGTTGGGCGCCATGACCACGCCGAGCACCAGCGCGTCCTCGCCGTCGGCGCGGATCATGAACGAGGGTGGGTCTTCGTAGCCGTGGCGCACCGTGGCGATATCGCCCAGCCGAAACAGGCGATCGCCGGCGCGGATCGGGACGGCGCGCAGTTCATCGAGCTCGGAGACGTCGGTGTCGACGCGCAGGTAGACGCGCGGGCCCGCGGTATCGACCTGGCCCGACGGGGCCAGCGCGTTGTGGGCTTCGATCGCGTCGAAGATCTGCTGCGGCGCGATGCCCAGGTTGACCAGTTCTGCGTTGTCGAACTCGACGAACACCCGCTGCTCGCGCTCGCCCTGCAGCAAGGCCTTCTGCACGCCTTCGACGCGCTTGAGCCGGTCGCGGATATCCTCGGCCCGGCGCGTGAGGTCGCGCATGGGCATGCCCGGCGCGGTCAGCGCCATCAGGCTGAAGAAGACGTCGGAAAAATCGTCGTTGACGTTCGGCCCGATCACGCCCTGCGGCATGCGCGGCTGCTCGTCCCACATCCGCTTGCGCACTTCGTAGAACAGCTCGGGCAGCTTTTCCGACGGCGTGTAGTCGTGAAACTCGACCTGCAGGTCGGCCCGGCCCGGCCGGATCGACGTTTCAATGCGGTAGAGGTTCTCGACCTCCTGGATCTTCTTTTCCAGCCGGTCGACGACCTGGTCTTCCATTTCCTGCACGGTCGCGCCCGGCCACTCGGCCGAGACCACCAGCACGCGCACGGTGAAGGACGGATCCTCGGCGCGGCCCAGCGAGATGAATGCATAGGCGCCGCCGAGCACGGCCAGCAGCAGAAAGAACAGCGTGACCGAGCGCTGGTTGACCGCAACGCGCGAGAGATTGGGAATGCTCATCGCCCTACTCGAGCTCGCGCACGGCCATGCCCGACTGCAGCAGATGGGTGCCCAGCGCGATCACCGGCGTACCCGGTGCCAGCACAGCGCCCGGACCGTCGGCGGGCCCGTCGGCGGGGTCGGCCAGGATCCTCGCGTTTTCGGTGTCCATGTCCAGCAGCGTGACGCGCACCGGGTGGGCCTGGCCGTCGCGGATGATCCAGACCTGCGGCCCCTGCCCACGCTCGTTGATCGCGCCGGCAGGCACCTCGAGCACGTCGCCGGCGACACCGTCGGTGTCCAGCGCGACCTTGACCACCTGGCCGAGCCGCGGCGAGGAACCGTCGGCGGCAATCGAATAGCGCGCCTTCCAGGTCCGGGTGACGTCGTCGGCCGCACCCGCGGCTTCGCGCAGCGAAAGCCCGCCCACGGTCCGCCCGTCCTGCACGATGCGCCCGGATTCGGGTACGCCGAAGCGCTCGGGCAGGAAGACTTCGACTTCGTTCTCGCCTTCCAGCGCAATCACGCCTACGGCCTGGCCGGCGGCAACCACCTGGCCGGGTTCGCCGGTCACCGCGATCAGCGTGCCCTCGCGGCCGGCCGCCAGTTGCGTGTAGTCGAGCTGGTTTTCGGCCTGGTCCAGCCGCGCCTGCGCGGCCTGGACGCGCTCGCGCGCGCTTTTCTCGGCCAGCTGCACGCGCTCGAACACCTGGTCGCTGATGAATTCTCTTGCCAGCAGGTCGCGGTTGCGCCGGGTCTCGGCCTCGGCCGTTTCGAGCTCGGCGCGCGCGGCCTGGAGGTCGGCGCGCGCAACGGCCACGGATTGCTCGAAGTCCCGCGGATCGAGCCGGAACAGCACGTCGCCCGGAGCCACGCGATCGCCGGCGTCCACGCGGCGCTCCAGGATCCGGCCGCCGACCTGGAAACTGACCGGCGTTTCGTAACGCGCACGCACGGTACCCGAAAGCCGCGCACGGCCGATGTCGGCGGCCTTTGCCCGGCTCGTCAGCACCGGCCTGGATTCATCCTTCGACGGCGCGGTCTCTTCATCGGCGCATCCGGCAAGCAATGCGGCAACAAACAGGACCGGCAGGGGCAGCACGATGCGCTTCATGGAACTGGATCCGGCTTATTTGTGAACGGAAGCGTATCGTATTCGAATATACTCCGCCGATGGTGAAGACAAGCCCCGGCAGACCCGTCGACGTCAACAAGGACCGCGACATTCTCGCCGCCGGCAGGGCGCTGCTGTTCCAACGCGGACCGCAGGCGGTGACCATGGAGGCGGTTGCGCGCACGGCCGGCGTGGCCAAGCCCACCCTGTACCGGCGCTACGCCAACCGCGACGAACTGCTCGCCGCCGTGGCGCTGAACGAATCCGAGTCCATGGCCGGGCGCTTCAGCATGACGCCGGGCAACATCGACGACCTCCGGCAGGCCCTGGTCGATTTCGGCTGCGACCTGACGCGCTTCCTGCTCAGCCGCGAACACATCCGCTTCATTCATGCCCTGGGCGCGTCGACGGGACTGCCCCGGGAAAGCCGGGAATCCATCTTCCGGCACGGCCCGCTGGCGACCCGCGACCGGCTGGCCGAGTGGCTCGGCAAGGCGGCCGACGCCGGGCTGCTGCGCTGTCCACACCCGGCCGCCAGCGCCGAAAAATTCCTGGGAATGCTGATGGGACTGGACCTGGTGCGTACGCTTTATCACGTCCCGATGCCGCGCGACGTCGAGGCCCTGAATGCGCATGTGCAAACCACCGTGGACGATTTCCTGGCGCTGCATCGGCGGGCGTAACCGGGCGCGTGGACAGCGGCGTGGAACAAACGGCGCTGCGAATCGGAGAACAGATCCGGCCCGAATGAATGGGGCGCCGGCCGCACGGTGCGGCGAGAAGCATGCTTACGCCGACAGCATCGCTTCGATTTCTTCCGGGATGACGGGCTTGCTGAACAGATAACCCTGCACGAAAGCGCACCCCTCGGCGGTCAGCACCTCGAGCTGCGCCTCGGTCTCCACGCCCTCGGCAACCACCTTCATGCCAAGCGCCTGCCCGAGCCGCAACGCCGATACCACCAGTTGGCGCTGGCGTTGATCGCTGTCGAGCCTGCCGATGAAACTGCGGTCGATCTTCAGGCTCGTGAACGGATGATCGCGCAGATAGCTCAACGATGCGTAACCGGTCCCGAAATCATCCATCACGATTCCGATGCCGCCGCGTCGGAGCGTCCTGAGCGCATGTTCGACTTCGCGCCTCCCGGGCAACAGCAGACCCTCGGTAACCTCGACCTCCAGTGCACCGCTGGACAGGCCGGCGTTCTGCATCGCCGCGATGATTCTTTCGGCCAATCTCGGGTCCCGGAACTGCCTGGGGGAAACGTTGATCGACACGCAGAAATCGCTCGCCACCCGATTGCGCCAGTCGACAACCTGCGCAATGACCTCATCGATCACGAAATCGCCCAGCTCCTCGATCAACCCGCTTTGCTCGGCAACCTGGATGAATTCATCCGGGAGGACCTCGCCAAGCGCCGGATGCCGCCAGCGCAACAACGCCTCGGCACCCACGCAGGTTCGATCCTCCAGCCGGATCACGGGCTGATATTTCAGATACAACTCCCGTCGGGCAACCGCACCGCGCAATGCCTCTTCCAGCGCAAGCTGGCGCTCGACCGCTTCATTCATCGAGCGAGTGAAGAACTGATACCCGTCGCGGCCCTTGCTCTTGGCGTGATACATCGCGGTATCGGCATTGCGCAACAGATCGTGCGCCGTCGTGCCGTCGTGCGGAGACAGCGCAATGCCGATGCTGGTGGTCAGAATGAATTCACGATCATCGACCACCAGGGGCTGCTTGAACGCCTCCACGATCTTGCTGGTCGAGCCGATGATGTCGGAGACGTGCTCGAAATCATCGAGGACGATGACGAACTCGTCGCCGCCGATACGCGAGACGGTATCCTGGGCCCGAAACAGCGACTGGAGCCGCGAAGCGGCATCCACCAGTGTGCGATCCCCCGCGTCGTGCCCGAGTGTATCGTTGACCTTCTTGAAATGATCGAGGTCCAGGAACAGCACGGCCACCTGGGTGCCGTTCCGGCGCGCGCGCTTGAGCGCCTGCTGCAGCCGGTCGAGCACCAGCACGCGATTGGGCATGCCGGTCAGGCTGTCATAGTGGGCGAGATCGAAGAGTTTCTTTTCGGTTTCCTTGCGCTCGGTGATGTCCTGGGCGAACCCGCGCAGGCTCTTGCGACCATCTCCGAGAGCCACCAGTTCGGCGTGCACCGCCACCCAACGCTCTTCGCCGTTGTCGGGACGCACGATGCGATGCTCGATGTTGTAGGAATGGCCGTGTTTCACCGTTGAATTCAGCGCATCGACGACTTCCCGGCGTTCTGCTTCCGGGGTCAGCTGCAACACCTGCTCGCGGGTCAGCGGACCGTAGCCGCAGCCGGCAACCCGTCGCCATTCGGTGGAGGCCGTGAATTCTTCGGCACCGACCACCCACTCCCAGCTGCCCATGCCGGCCAGGGCCTCGGCGTGCGTGCGCAATGCCTCGCTGGCCCGCAGTCGGCGCGTCTTGTCACGCCGGTCCACGGCCATGCCGATAAGGTCGCCAAGCACCTGCAGCAGCGCAGCTTCCTCGTCGCTCCAGTCACGCTCGGCGCGCACCGAATCGAACCCGATCAGACCGACCAGCTGGTCATCGGCAAAAATCGGCAAGGCCATCAGCGACTGGATATTCCCGACGGCGAACAATGCCTTTTCCGCGGTCCATTCTTCGCCCAGATCCTGGATGCTCGGCAGAATGCCCCGCTGCTTGCGCTTGAGTTTCTCCAGCAGCAGGGGAATGGTCGTGGACGGAACGTCCTGCAGATCCTCACGCTCGCTGGAAATTCCAGGGGCCACCCATTCATGGGTATTGCTGTAGAAAGCCAGGTCAGGCGTGAACCAGATCAGGTACGCACGATCGGCCCTGCACCAGCTGCCCACCTTTTCGAGCGTCGAGGAAAGCGCATCGTCGATATTGGCTTCGTCGGCCTCGAACAGCATGCGCGAAGCTTCCACCAGCAGACGCTGGAGCCCCGACACGTACTCGAGATCATGCTGGGTGGTCTTGAGCTCGCTGATGTCGATCATCACGCCGACGAGCTTTTGCGGCTTGCCGTCGATGACGACGACATTGACGACGTCACGCAGCCATACGGCCCTGCCTTCGGCATCGATCATGCGGTAGTCGAAGCTGTGCTTGCGATGATCGCGTACGGCCTGGTGACAGAATCGGACAGCCCATTCCCGATCATCCGGGTGAATGTGCCGCGGCCAGAAATCCGGCTCGCGGGTCCACTGCTCCGGGGAATAACCCAGCAACTTCTTCGATTCCGGGCTCACGTACCGAAATTCCAGGGTTTCCGGATCCCCCTCCCAGATGATGGCCGTGGTCGATTCGACCAGCGACTGGTAATGCTGCTGCTGCCGTTGCGACTCCTCCGCCTTGTCGGCCTGTGCGATGCGCCCGCGAATGTGCTCTTCGGTCTTGTTCGCGAGCTGTCTGCTCATCACCAGCAAAGCGGCGACATAGATCAGGATGAGCAGCGCGGTGGTATTGGACAGCGGTGCCTCCAGCAGCCAGAACCGCAGCGCGAAAGGCAGCAGGGCCGGCAGCAGAAACAGCCATGCGCATTGCCAGCGCGCCGCAACGTTCACGACGCCGCCGGCGCCAAGACCGGCAACCACGAAAGTCAGCAAGGCCTGATGGCCGGACGTGCCGCTGTCGAAGAAGACCCAGGCGCTGCTGCCCCAAAGCATGCCTGAAAGCAGGGTCAGGTTGCGGTACCGGACGTACCACTTGAGACTGGCTTCGGGCAGGCCGAACTCGTTTTGATATGCCCTGAAAAGCAGCATCCGGCTTCCGGTGATCACGGCGAAAGCGATCAGCCAGCCCAGCAATATCGGCTCGGCGACCAGGTTCCAGTGCGTTACGCCCAGCACCATCGCCAGCAGCGCGGTGATGGCCAGAATGCCGGGCAGCGAGCCGTAAAGATGACGATTCTGCTCGGCCAGCACCCGACATGCGCGTTCCTGCTCGTTATGATTCTTTTCCATATCGGGCACGTAGCCACCTTTTCCGAGCGCCGATGCCCGCCCGGCAGTTTAACGTGTTCGCATACGGCGGCCGGCAAACGCCAGCCCATGGCCAATGCGGCAAGATTATTGGAAGGCTGCGCGAAGTGCAAACCCGGAGCTCATGCCCGGGAATATGTTCATGGGGCCGCTACAATGCGGCCATGAATCTTCCTTCCGAGCGCCACCTCGAAGTCGCGATCATCGGTGCTGGATTCGGCGGCCTTGGGTTGGGCGCCCGACTGGTGCAGCGCGGCGAGTGCAATTTCCGGATATTCGACCGGGCTGGCGGCCCCGGCGGCACCTGGTGGACCAACCGTTATCCCGGTTGCGCCTGCGACGTGCCCTCTCACCTGTATTCGCTTTCCTTCGCGCCCAACCCGGACTGGACCCGGCGATTCGCCCCGCGCCCCGAAATCCAGGCCTACCTGCAACGCTGCACCGAGCGCTTCGGTCTGCAGCGGCACCTCGTGCTCGAAACCAGCATCGAGCATGCCCGGTGGCACGATGAAGAACAGGCATGGGAGCTGACCGACAGCCATGGACAAGACTGGCGCGCCGAGGTTCTGGTCTCGGCCATGGGCGGCCTTTCGCGTCCGGCCTGGCCCGACATTCCGGGCCTTGACGATTTCCCGGGCCCGGTATTTCACTCGCAGCAGTGGGATTCATCGGCACGCCTCGCGGGCAGGCGCGTCGCGGTCATCGGCACCGGCGCATCGGCGGCCCAGTTCGTGCCCGAAATCGCGGGGCGGATGGAGAAGCTCGATGTCTACATGCGATCGCCGCAGTGGATCCTGCCGCGCCCGGATACGGCCATCGGACCCGGCCGGCGCAAGCTCTATCAACGGTTGCCGCCGCTGCAGAAGATGGTGCGCTTCGGTATCTGGCTGGCCTCGGAAGCGCGCGTTCCGGGGCTTGCCTGGAGCAATCGGCTGGCGTTCTTCCACCGCTGGCTGGCCCGGCGTCACCTGAAGCGCCAGGTCCCGGATCCGGAAATGCGACGCACGCTGACGCCCGACTACGATATCGGCTGCAAGCGGGTGATTCTTTCCAGCGATTTTTACCCGGCGCTGATGCGCGACAACGTCGAGCTGGTCAGCAGCGCGATCGAGCGGATTGAACAAGGTGCCATCGTGGATGCCGCGGGCCGGCGCCGGCCGGCCGATGTGGTCATTCTCGGCACCGGCTTTCGCGCCACCGATCCGGTCCCCGCGGGCATGATCACCGGTCGCGACGGAATCGACCTTGGACAACACTGGCAACAAGGGCCGGAGGCCTGGCGCGGCGTCGCCGTGCACGGATTCCCCAACCTGTTCCTGCTGATGGGACCGAATACCGCGCTGGGCCACAACTCGGTCATCCTGATGCTGGAAGCGCAGATGAAATTCATACTGAATGCGCTCGATCATCGCCGTAAGAGCGGCATGAAGTCACTGGAAATCAAGCACCAGGCCCAGCAGCGCTACAACCGGTGGCTGCACCGGAAGCTGGCCGGCACCGTCTGGAATTCCGGCGGTTGCGCCAGCTGGTACCTGCACCGCGCATCAGGGCGCAACACCACGCTGTGGCCGGGCTTTACCTGGCAGTACATGCGCATGATGCGGCGCTTCGACTCGTCGGCCTTCGAATCGCTTTGATGCCGTCGTCGGACTCGCAACCCGCCTGGCTTTTTGCGGTGTGCCTCGGCGGCCGTGCGCGCGGCTGCAACGTGGAGCTGCACGACGTGGTTTTCGCCGTCGGGCGATGCCCCGAAGACCTTCACGGCCAGCTGCTGGACCGCTGGTTCGGTCAGCCCGAGGGCCTGCACCTGGACGCGTGGGTACGGCTGGACCGGGTCCCCGGCTACCGGGTCGCGCTGGGCAAATCGCCGCAGGCCGGCGGCCCCAGGCTTTATTTCGTCAATATCGGCGGCTATGCCCGCGGCGAATTCGGCGAACGCCACGCGTACGGGTTCTACGCCGGGTCGGGAAAAAGCGAAGTCAAGGCGAAGGCAAGAAGGGAACTGCTCGAGGGAAAGCTTTCGGTGCATCGCGACGACCTGTTCGATATCGACGAGGTGATCGAGGTCGAAGCCGGCCAGGACTGGCATATCCAGCTTCACGCCGACCCCGACGCCACGGCCCCGGAGGTCATCAACGGCTATTTTCCAATCCCGAACTCGACCATCCGCAGCTGGATCAAGCGCCAGGGCCGATAATGCAGCGCCGGGCAGGTCGAAACGCCGCCTTGCGCGCGATCGCAAAGCGGGCCGGGCTGGTTCGTCCAGCCTCGACCCGCTAAACTGAACGGGATGAACGTATCGCGTATTTCGCCAGCCGTTTTCGCGTTTTTCGGCGTCACGTACTGGCTCAGTCTCTGGACCCCGGGTTTTACCGGCGACTGGGCCGTCAAGGCCGCGCCCATGCTGTTGGCCGCGGGCGTGCTGGGCGCAGTGCTGCCGGCGCGTCTCGGCGTTCCCATGGCGATCGGCTTCATCGCCGCTGCCGCCGGCGACATTTTCCTCGCGCTGGATCGGCACGCGTACCTGATCCAGGGCCTGCTGTGCTTCCTGGTGACCCAGGTCGCTTACGCAGCTGCCTTTCTCGGCCGCAGCATGGCGCTTGGCGAACGGTTGGAATACCGCCTGCCCGTGACGGTCTACGGGGCGGTCCTGCTGGCGCTGATGCTGCCCGGCCTGGGAAGCTTCACCCTTCCGGTGTTCGTCTACGTTTGCGCACTGGTGGCCATGGCGGTACTCGCCGCAGGGTTCGAGTCGCGGCCGGGCCGGGTGTATTTCGGCGCGGTCCTGTTCCTGATCGCCGATTCGCTGATCGGCATCGACCGGTTCGTCGCGTCCTTTCCCTATTCCGAAATCGTGATCGTCGGAATCTACACCGCCGCGCAATTCCTGATCTTCACCGGCATGTTGAGGGCGCTTGCACCGGAAAACCGACAGGGATGGTGATAGCAACAGGCATTGCGATAACGATGCCGTGCAGACCGGCGTCCGCACTGTACCTGCTCATGCTCGGACTGGTTGACGGAACCGGGGACAGCGGCCGAGTAAACGGCGTACATGAATGCATCTTCCACGGTCCGATCCCGGTCTCGGTCAGTCCATCGGATCCGGCGGCCGGGGGGAACGGCCGAAGTAAAGCAAGCCAAGCGACATGAATCCCAGCATCAGCACGCTCGCGATACCCAGTACCGGCAGCGGACCGAACTCGAAGATCAGCGGTACCGAAATTGCGGTAAACAATCCGCCGCCGACAATCGGCTCGAAAAGCAGCTGCTTGTAGCCGAACGCCTCCATTGCCGGGGACTTGTGATCGGGGTCGGCCATGCGGATCAGCAGCAGGCCGGTCGCGGTCATGCCCAACGACTGACCGGTATCGCCGATGCCGCGCTCGAACCAGTATTCGGGGATCATGCGCCGCGCCAGCTTCACGAACACGAACACGTTCCAGGTCACGCCGGCGATCGCGAGCAGAAAGAACACGGCCAGGTTTTCGCCCAGCACCGTCAGCGAAAGCGTGGCAACCGCCGAGACGATCAGCAGGTCCAGCGCCAGGTTCTGGATCCGGATCACCATGCCCCGGTCCAGCAGTTGAAAACGGTCGAAACGCGAAAGGATCAGCTGCAGGATCAACCCGCCAATCATCGCCAGCGGAAACAGGGGCACATAAGTCATGAACGCGCTGCCGAAGGCGGTCGACTCGACCAGGATCAGCGCCTCCAGCAGCAGCTGCCCAAGCAGGATCGCGACGCCCAGGAACGCGGCCGACAGGGTCAGCACATCGATCGAGGAAGAACGGGTGGTCAACCAGCCGGCGGCTTCGCGGTCGGACGGATCGGCCACGCCCAGCAGGTCCTGCGGATTGGCCTCCGAAGGGCGGTCGAGTACGTTCGAGTGGCCGCGCCGCGTGCCCCATTGGATGGCCCAGACGCCGAACACCAGCCCCGAGACGACGCCGACGGTCGCCAGGCCCAGGGCCAGGTCGGTCGCTTCCTCGAAACCGACCTGCTCGAACGTGTCCTGCAGGCCCGCCGCGGTGCCGTGCCCGCCCTGGAAGCCGATTTCGATCAGCGCGCCGGCCATGGGCGGGGCGCCCAGCATCGGCGTCAAAACCAGAAGCGCAAGCGTGATGCCCACGACGTACTGGCCCCAGGCGAGGGTCTGGCCGAACGCGACCTGCGGCCCGGCGACCATCCATATCTCGCGAATGCCGGGAATCTTCTTGCCCAGAAACAGGCCGGCGAAAATGACATTGATCAGCAACACCGGAAGCGTCGTCCAGACATCGACCACGTATTCGGGAAACAGGCCACTCGCCCCCCGGAACCCCGGCGCCAGCCGGCCGAGCACCTCGGGACCCAGCAACAGGCCGAACACGCCGGCAATGACCGAGCTGGGCATGAAAAGCCGCTGCAGCGGCGGCGCGGCCAGGCGCAGGAACTTGCCGGCCAGCAGCAGGATGCCGAGCAGAATCAGCGCAAATCCGACTTGCTGCGCCGTCATGCGATTGTCTCGAACACGGGTTTTGGAAACGGCTGGCGCACGAACCTGATCCGTCCGGACTTGACCAACCTTAACCTATCATGCGCGTCTTCAGCCTTCGCCCCCTGCGCCTTCTCTGCCCGCGGACTCGGTCGAACGGCCGGTCACTGGCAGCGACGGCACAGATACAGACGCCGGCCACTGACCGTCGCCCTGTCGATCGGCCCGTCGCAGTCGAAGCACGCCTGCCCGTCGCGGCCGAATACGTAGTGCCGGTAGTCGCGCCGCCTCCAGCCGGCCGCCTTCAGCCGCCTGACGCGCCCGGGATCGTTGGTGATGCCGCCGGTCTCGGCCGAGCGCCGCATCATTTCGCAGGCCGCATCCGCCAGGTGTTCGACGGCCTGGACGTCGAGATCGACGAGCCGGCACGCCGGCGCCAGGCCGGCCCGGAACAGGATTTCCGAGCGCAGGTAATTGCCGACCCCGGCGAGAAACGACTGGTCCAGCAGCAAATGGCCCAGCCCGCGGCGCGCGAATTCGGGGCGCGCGATCCATTCGGCAACTTCGCGCCAGTCGGCGCCGGAGGAAAGAATATCCAGCCCGGCGCGGCGGATGAACGGATGCCGTTCAACCTCTTCGGCCGCCAGCACGTCGATCTCCGAAGCGCTGTAGAGCAGCGCGGATTTCTCGTCCGTACTCAGCGCCAGCCGGAGCTGGCGACCGGTATCCGGCCTGCGGTCGGGATCGGAAAACATCCAGCGGCCGTAGAGCTGGTTGTGGGTGTAGATGGTCGTGCCTTCGTCGAACTCCAGCAACAACGCCTTGCCAAGCGTGCGCACCGAGCGCAGCGTGCGTCCCTCGAGCTGCGCCGACCAGGATTCGAGGTCATCGAACGCAAACCAGACCTCGCGCAGCGGTCGACCGGCCACCGCACGCTGAATGCGCCGGGCGACGCGATACATTTCCGGGCCTTCAGGCAAGGCGGTCTTTTCCGGCGCGCAGCGCGGCCCAGGCCAGCGAGAGCCAGGCGATCATCAGCGTGACGCCGCCGACGGGCGTGATCCAGGTCAGCTGCTCCACGCCGGTGACGGCCGCGGCGTAGATGCTGAACGAAAACAGCAGCGTCCCGGCGACGAACAGCCAGCCAGACCGTGCCAGTGCATTTGCCACGCTCGCAGCCGGGCCGGCCAGCAGCGCCAGGCCGATCATCGTGGTCACCAGCGCGCCGACCTGGTGGTATCGGATCGCGGTCATGGTCCACCTCAGAACCTCGGCGTCGGCATTGCCGCGCAGGACGTGTTCGATCGACGCGCCGATGGCCACCGAGAGAAAACCCAGCAGCGCGCCGGCTGCAAGCACCTTGTTCATGATTCGAATTCCGCGGGCGGGTACGCCTGGATTATCCCCCGGCCCCGGTAGACGCCGCGGCAACATCGACCGCATGCCGCCGAACGGATCGATCTGCTAATCTGAAAATCCCGCTGGCAGTGGACCTCGAGGCATGAAAACGATCCGGAAGTGGGCCAGACGCGTCGCGCTTGCGCTGCTCGCGCTGCTCGCGATCGCCGCGATCCTGTGGGCGACCTCGCGCGCGCTGTACCCCACCGCCGACCAGCGCGATGCACTTGCCGTGATGCAGCTTCCTGC
>JAWLEW010000035.1:19691-24548 GCA_041685925.1 Wenzhouxiangellaceae bacterium
GCTTCCTGCCAAGTTGGCATGTCTCGGCAATTTCGCCGGCTGTTTCATGAGCATGAACACCGCAGCAGCCTACAGCCGCTATCGAATCCGGATGCAGGATTTCGGCGCGCGCCTCGATCTCCTGGCCACGCTGGCCTGGCTGCGCGAGAACGCCGGCGGCAAACGTGCACTCGAAGCGCTGCTGGCCTCACGTCCGCAATCGATGCGCAGCCCGGCACGGCGCGTCCGGGTCGGCGACGAAGGTGCGTCACTGCGCATCCGGATGTTCAGCGATGCCGGCGATGAATACTGGTCGGTTCCGCTGCCCGCGGCGCTGCAGGAGTAAAATCGATCACCGAAGAATCGATTAATGAAGGCAGGAATCACCGGGAGATACCGTCATGAAAAGACTCGCACCGATCATCATCCTTTTCCTGGTCATTCTTTTCCTGGCCGGCTGCGCCGCACCGGGCGGCGCCGGTGGCGACAGCGAACTGGACGTCGTCACCTCGGCATACAGGGAACACGCCGGCAGCTCGCAGGACCGCGTGGTATTTCCCGGGCTGCGCGCATGGCGTGACCTGGCCCGGGACGACATCGTGGTCCGGACACGGTTGAACGACTACTTCCTGCTGACGCTCGAACCGGCCTGTGCCAGTGACCTGGCTTTCGACAGCAGTCTTCAGCTTGCCATTCGCCAGCAAAGCCGCAACACCCTTTCGCGCTTCGACACTTTGCGCGCCGGCGACACCGCCTGCCGCATCCAGTACATCCGCGAAGTCGATCACCAGGCCGTGGCGGCCGCGCTCGAGGACATGGACATCGACGAACCCTTCATCCGCCTCGACCGCGATCGCTGAGGTCGAGCCGGTCGGCGGAGCAGTCACCGGCCAGACGAACCCGGATGCGGGCAGTCCGAAGTGACGACGGCACGCTCACCCGCAACGAACGATGATGCGGCACCATGGAAATTCGATATGCATTGCTTGCAGGACTCATCACGATGGCTGCGCTGAGCGGTTCGACCCGGGCCGCCGACGAGTTGCTGCTCGACGATTTCGCCCACGACGACGGCCGTTCGTCGTTCGGCACCCGCTGGAACGGCTTCACCGACCGGGTCATGGGCGGGCGCTCCGACATGCAGGCCGGCGTGGTCGAAACCGACGATGGCCCGGCGCTGCGCATGCGCGGATCGGTCCGGCTGGAAAACAACGGCGGCTTCATCCAGGCCCGGCTGCCGCTGGCCGCCGACGGCGAAGCGCTGGACGCCTCGGACTTCGACGGCGTCCGGCTCCAGGTCCGCGGGGCGCCCGGCCCTTATTTCGTGCACGTCAGAACGCCCGACTGCCGCCGGCCCTGGCAGTACTACCGCGCCGAATTGCCGGTGACGCGGGAATGGCGCGAGGTATTCGTGCCGTTCAGCGATTTCAAGGGCGAGTCCATCCGCGGCAAGCCCGACTTCGGCAACCTGCGCTCGATCGCGCTGGCCGCCTTCGGCGAAGCGTTCGAGGCCGAACTCGAAGTGCGGCGCCTGGCGTTGACGCAGCGCGACTGAAGTTGCGCTGGCTGCACGTCATCTGCGGCCTGGCGATCGCGCTTCCGGGCGCAATCACCCCGCCCGGACTGGCGGCGGAAGAACGCACGCTCGTGCCGGCCGAAATGATCGACTGGAATCCGATCGAGTTTGCCGGCCACACGCGCTACACCCGGGTCGAAGCGCCCGGCGACGCCGGGCACGACGCGGTCCTGGCCGAATGCGAAAATTCCACCGCCTCGGGGCTGATGCTCGAACGCAGGACCGGCCTGCAGCAGACGCCGATACTCCAATGGCGCTGGCGCGTGGATTCGGTCTATACCGACATCGATGAAACAGAAAAGTCCGGCGACGACTATCCGGCGCGCATCTACGTCGTTGCCGAGCGCTGGCCGCGTTTTCGCAGCAGGGCCATCAATTACGTCTGGAGCAGTGCCCAGCCGAAAGGCGAGACCTGGGAAAACGCGTTCGCTTCGCAATTCCGGATGGTCGCTGTCCAGAGTGGAGACGCTTACGCCGGGCAATGGATCACCGAACGCCGCGACGTGCTCGCCGATTTCCGCCGCTTGCACGGCATCGAACCCGATCATATCGATGCGCTGGCGATCATGACCGACTGCGACAACGCCGGACAGCAGGCGAACGCCTGGTACGGGCCGGTCCGATGGCTTCCGGACGATCAGGACGAATGATCAGAACACGCGACGATCTGGACGAATTGCAGCGTTTATTCATCATCGATGGTCTTGAGAAGCTGCAGCAAACGCTTGTCGGATGGGTCGAAGACGCGCTGCAACATGCCGCGATCAAGCGAGACCCGGTCTGGAGTGAATCCGTTGCGGCCGGCACGCCCGAATTCCTCGAATCGTTCCGGAGATCGGCCAGGGACACAAGCCACCGGGGAAATTGACCGTGAAGACGGACACTGGTCGCTGAGCGAGGTGCAGCCGCCTTATAACCCCGAGTCTGCCCGGGAAATCGAGTATTTAAGGGGTGAAAATGGGCGAATTTTGGGACAATTACCGATAATATTCAGAGAGCTATACTGGTCCGACCCTTGTTCATATTGCTCCGCGTCGATGCAGCACCGGCAGTGCCACGGCAAACATCAGCAGCATCAGACTCACCAACGCCCAGGTGCCCAGGATCGGCACCGGTAGCACCTCTCTTGAGGGAGCCGGAGTCCCCGCCGCTGTAACCGCCGGGCTTTCACCCGCGGCATTGATGGCAGAGACAGTAACAGTGTATTCCCGCTCGGCGTCAAGATTGCCGATCGTGCACGAGTAGGCAGTTTCACCTGGCACTTCATCCGCGAGCGCTGCAACTTCGCAGGTTGGATTGGCCTGGGCCCGGTATCCCACGACCGGGGAACCACCATTGTCGCTCGAAGCAACCCAGCTGACGATCAGACTTCGTTCTGCAGACTCGACCTGCACCTGCAAGGGCGCACTCGGCGGCCCAGCCGGAGTAACGCCTGCACTTGCGGTCGAAGGTAAGCTATCACCCTCAGCATTGGTGGCGATCACCGTGAAGGTGTATTCCGTGCCGTTGGTCAAGCCAGTAACCGTACACGTGGTCGCACCGGCTGTCGTGCAGGCCTGGCCGTCGGGCGCTGAGGTCACCGTGTAGTCAGTGATGGCCGAACCGCCATTATCAGACGGTGCCGTCCAGGAAACCGTGGCCGCGGAGTTCCCGGCCGTGGCGCTGACGGCCGTCGGTGCTGCCGGTGCGGTCGTGATCGAACCCTCGGGACCCGCCAAGACGATCTCGCAATCGCTGAGCTCGGAAGTGCCGCTGCTGGCCGTGGTGGTGGCGGTGATGAACCGGCCTTCTGCGACCGCTTGAGCAAAGGTGGCCGAAAACAAGGTTGGGGTACCGTCAGGGCTGCTGGTAATGTCGATCGATCCCAGGAAATTCTCGGCATCGCCCTCCCCCGTGGCGTCGTCGCAGGTCGCCGTGTCGAAGAATTCGAGGGTGTAGTCAGCGTTGTCGAGTTCGGCGTCGATGTGTCCTTCGATCGAGACCGTGGTTCCACCCGTTGCAGTCGAAAGGACGGGATAATTGGTGACCCCATCGCCGTCGGCGTTTTCGGTGTCTCCGTCAGCACCGACGTCGATGGCCAGGGTCGTATTGCCGACAGCGCGGTTCCGGCTGAAGACGCTGCCGGCCACGTTGGCTTGGATTCCGTGGCTATTGTTTTCGACGCTGCTGTCGGCGATCGTCAGGACCTCGTCCTCGATCAGGATTCCCGGCCCACCATTCCCGCGCGAGACGTTACCCACGGCGTTATTGCCGCTCCCGTCGCTGAAGACGAGTCCGCCGAGCCCGTTGCCGTTGGTCAAGTTGGAATCGAAGTTCGAGTTCTCGAGCTCGATCGACCAGATACCGTATTCCGACGCGCCCATTGTCCCGTCAGCCCCGCCGACGAGATTGTTGGAGAAGGTGACACCTGTGCCTAGAGCGCCGGCGATTCCGTAGGTGTGACTGGCGACCTGGTTGCCCGAAATGACGACATCGGAAGCTTCTGTGTAGATGCCGACGGTCGGGACAGCGTCCTCCGCTGTTCCGTCGGCGAGGATTCCGACCACGTTCGCCTCGACTACGCTGCTCGTGCCTTCCGGCGTAACGTAGACGCTCGCGAGCGAGTCAGTGGCGCCGATGACCCGGTTCCTCGTGACGACAGCGTTCGGGGCTTTGACCAAAATTTGTGAGGTTCCATCGAACGTGTTCGAATCGAACGTCGTGTCGTCGGCGACGATCTCCGCCCTCGGGAGATTCACGAAATTGATGCCCGAGACGGAGCCGCCGGGGGAGTTGAGTCGGAGCGTGGTACTGACGAGGCTCGAACCGTCGACGGTCACTCCAGCACCGATGATCGAAACCGGGTTCCCGAAAATGAGCGCATTCCCGGGCGACACGGTACCGGTGATGCCGGTGAGGTCGACCGTATCGAAATCGGGGGCGGCGTCAGCTTGTTGAATGGCCGCGCGGAACGTGCAGGTGCCCGCCACCGTGAGACAAACCCCGTCGTTGAGAGTTAAATCCGGTTCAGAACCCGTTGAATTGACTTCGAAGGTTGCTGCGGAAACGTTGCCGGCCAGAAGGAGCGTCGCCGCCGCCAACCAGATGATGGTTCGTATTCTCGCCATACCGTACCGCCTCTTCGGGGAGTCGCCCGGACAGGTCGCGCCTGCGGCGACGATCTCGGTTCAATTCATGTTTGCGTGTTCGGTCTGTTTGCGATTAAGAGAAGATAAGGGGTCAAGTCGCGTCTTTAGCTATTTGTTCCTCAATCCTGGCACAAAGCCGAGTTATCCGTCGATCATCCTCTAGTAGGTGCTTTA
>JAWLEW010000089.1:0-5449 GCA_041685925.1 Wenzhouxiangellaceae bacterium
GTTAACGCGGTAAACTCTGCGGCCTGAACGAATTGGCCGGATTTCGCCGCCAGGTCCTGATTTTTCATGCGTTCTTCGAGCAGTCCCAGCCGGGTGTCGTGATGGCTTCCGAAGCCGAGGCAACAATGAGTGCCGCCGCGCCGGTGGGGCCGTTTCAGCCGTGGCGGTACCTGTACCGCGTGCCGGTGCTGCTGGTGATGTGCGTGGTCGGCCTGCCGCTTTTGCTGCTGGCGCTGGCGCCCGGGGTGCGCGATATTCCCGCCGCCGGGCGGCCGCTGGGCTGGCGGGTGCAGCGGCGCTATGCGCGCATGCTGGTGACGGTGCTGGGCATGCGGCTGCGCGTGATCGGCGAACTGCCGCGCGCGCCGTACCTGGTGGTGAGCAACCACATCAGCTGGTTCGACATTCCGCTTTTACATGCGCTGGAGCCGATGTGGCTGGTGTCCAAGGACAGCATCCGCGGCTGGCCGCTGGTCGGCGGGGTGGCGCGCGCGGTGGGCACGATCTTCATCGAACGCGGCAACGAGGATTCGCGCCGGCGCACCGGGCGGCGCATGACCGCGCTGCTCAAGCGCGGCAGCGTGGTGGCCGTGTTTCCCGAGGCCGGCATTCAGCCCGAGCGCGGGGTGGGGCGGTTTCACGCCCGGCTGCTGGGCCCGGCGGTGCGCGCGGCGGTGCCGGTGCTGCCGGTGGCGATCCGCTACTGGCGCGACGGCGACGTGCACGAAGAGCGGGTGTTCGGCCCCGGCACCAGTTTCCTGGGCCTGTTGTTCTCGATGCTGGCGCGGCCGGCCTGCGAGGGCCAGGTGATCATCGGCCGGCCGCTGCCGACCGCCGGCGTCGGGCGCAGCGAGCTGGCGCGCCAGGCGCAGACCCAATGCACGAGGATGTACGGCCATGCCGCGGTCCGCTGAACGGTCGGCCGAGCGGTCGGCCGAGCCGCAGCCCTCGCCGGCGAACCAGGCGCCGCCGTTCCGGCCGACCGGGCTGATGGCCAACGCCCACCTGCAGTCGATTCTCACCTCCAGCCCGTGGCGCAAGCGGCGGGTGCAGAAACGCTCGCGCGCCTATCGCGAGAATGCCGAGCGCCGGGTGATCTCGACGCCGCAGGGCGTGCACCTGCTGGGCTATCACAGCCGTCCGGCCACGCCCAACGGCGGGCTGGCGATCCTGCTGCACGGCTGGGAGGGCAGCGCCGATTCGAACTACCTGCTCGACACCGCGCTGGCGCTGGACGCGGCCGGCTTCGAGACCTTCCGGCTGAATTTCCGCGACCACGGCGATTCGCACCACCTCAACCCGGGGCTGTTCCATTCCTGCCTGCTCGAGGAAGTGGTGCAGGCCGTCGGCCAGGTGACCGCCGAGCACCGCGCGGGCGGCGGGCCGGTCTTTCTGACGGGGTTTTCGCTCGGCGGCAATTTCGCGCTCCGGGTCGCGCGCCACGCGCCGGCGGCCGGCTACCGGCTCGACCGGGTGGTCGCCGTCAGCCCGGTGATCCGGCCGAAGAACGTGCTGGCCGCGCTGGCCAACGGCTTTCCGATCTACGAGCAGTACTTCGTGCGCAAGTGGCGCCGGTCGCTGAAGCGCAAGCAGCGGCTGTACCCGGAACGGTACAATCTCGACGGCTGGTTCAGGCACCGCAATCTCGCCGACCAGACCAGCCACCTGGTGGACGATTACACCGAGTTTCGCGACATCGACGCCTATCTCGAGGGCTATTCGATTGCCGGCGATTACCTCGAAGGGCTGGAGATTCCGAGCCTGGTCATTACCGCGGCCGACGACCCGATCATCCCGATCTCGGACTTCGAGGCGCTGCCGCGGCCCGACGCGCTGGAGCTGGAAATCTGGCCGCACGGCGGCCATTGCGGATTCCTCGCCAACTGGCGGCTGGAATCGTGGATTGAACAACGAATCGTGAGTGAACTATGTCAGCACCTGACGCCGGCCTGAGCCGGCAGGCGATCAAGCATTACCAGTCCGGTCAGTTCCGCGAGGCCGAGCAATTGTTCCGGCGCCTGGTGGAGCGGGACCCGGACAACTGGCAGCACGCGCTGCTGCTGGGCCTCAGCCGCCACTCGCAGGGCGATTTCGACGAGGGCGTCAAGTGGGTCAGGCGCTCGGTGGAGCTCGGCGACGGCCAGCCCGTGACGCATTACTACCTGGGCCGCCTGATGGCCGATTCCGGCCAGCGCAACGCCGCGCGCGAGCAGTTTTCCCAGGCCATCGCGCTCGATCCCAACCACATCGAGGCGCGCACCGGCATGGGGCTGGTCTCGATGATGGGGGCCGATTTCAAGCGCGCGGTCAGCGAGCTCAAGACCGCGCTGCGGGCCGCGGACGACCACCTGCCGGCGCTGACCGCGCTGGCCCGCTGCCTGATCGAACTCGAGCAGTTCGAAGAGGCGTATCCGTACGCCAACAAGGCGCTCCAGGCCAACCCCGAAAATCCGGTGGCGCTGGGAATAATGGGCAAGGTGCTGTTCGGGCTGGGCCAGCTGGACCTGGCCGAAAAGTGTTTTCGCGAGGGCCTGGAAAAAGCGCCCGACAGCGCCGAAATGCACGGCCGGCTGGCCGAGCTGCTCAAGGCCCGGCGCAGCGACCAGGAGGCGCTGGAGCACTACATCAAGGCGATCGAAAAGGACTACGGCGGCGCACCGCTGATCATCGATACCTCGATCTGCCTGGAGCGCATCGGCGATCCGGCGCAGGCGCGCATGCTGATGCAAAAGGCGCATGCCCGCTGGCCCAACGACGTTTCGGTGGCGGTGCGGCTGGCCGAGCTCACGCTGCTCGCCGACAAGCCGGAAGCGGCGCGCGAGATCCTGGCCGGACTGGACCCGGAAAACGCCGCGGTGCTCGAGATGCAGGCCCGCGTCGCCGACTACCAGGGCGACGCCGACCGGGCGCGCGACATCCTGCAGCGGGTGGTCGAGGCCGACCGCGAAGGCAAGCAGCACTCGGCCCGGCTGCTGCTGGCCCGGGTGCTTGCCGACGCCGACCCGCAGGCCCCGGAGGCCGCGCGCGCGCCGATCGCCGCGATGCTGGACCGCGACCCGCCGATGCCCGACGCGGTGCTGGTGTGGGCGCACCTGTGCGAGCGCGCCGGCCACTACGGCGACGCCTGCCAGGCGCTCGAAGACCTGCTGGCGCGCGACGTGGCCAGCGAGTCCGAGCGCCCGGTGATTCACAACCGGCTGGCCAACTACTACGACCTGGCCGACCAGAAGGCGCCGGCCTGGGCCCACTGGCAGAAGGGCGCCTGGCGCATCGCGCCGCACGCCCCGCGCATGGAAGCCCAGCGCGGCTCGGGCGCGCTCGACGCCTGGCTGGCCTGGGACGGGACGGACTTCGAAGCCGCATCCTTCGACGACGGCCATCCGGCGCCGGTGATCGTGGCCGGCTGGCCCGGCAGCGGGCGCGAGATCCTGCTGGCCGGACTGGCCGAGCATCCCGACGTCGGCGTGCTGGACCGCGAAGGCGAAAATCGCCGGCTCGAAGCGCTGGGCCTGCCCGCGTTGCCGGAGCACTTGTTCGCGGTCGACCATGAAACCCTGCTGCTGGGCCGCAAGCGGTTCATGCGCGGCGTGCGGCGCGGCAACGGGCCGGCGGTGACGCTGGAGCCGGGCTGGTGGCAGGCCAGCGCGATCCCGGCGCTGGCGCGGTATTTCCCCGGCGCCAGCGTGGTGCTGCCGGTCGCCGACCCGGCCGACCTGGCGCTGCAGTGGCGGGTCGACGGCTACGCCGACGTCGAGGGCATGATCGGCGAATACCGCAAGGAGCTGGCGTTGTGGCGGCGCATGCGCGAGATACTGCCGCTGAACGTCATCGAGGTCGGGCGCGAGGAACTGCTCGACGACGCGCCCGGTACGCTCGACCGGGTCTGCGCCGCGCTCGGGCTGGCGCCGTCGGAGCCGGCGCACGACGGCGCCGCGCGCGTGCTGGACCTGCAGCGCTTCGTGCCCGCCGGCAGCGGCGCGCGCTACGAACCCATGGGCGCCGGCCAGGGCGCGGACCGGGCCCCCGCAGACGATGGAGGCCAATGATGGCGGACGATCCGATCAACGTGCTGGGCGGCAGGCTGGAGACGTGTTCGAACGAACCGTTGACCGGCTTTTACCGCGACGGCTGCTGCAACACCGCCGACGAAGACGTCGGCTGCCATACCGTGTGCGCGGTGCTGACCGATGAGTTCCTCGAGTTCAGCCGCGCGCGCGGCAACGACCTGACCGCGGCCAACCCGGCGTTCGGCTTTCCCGGGCTCAAGGCCGGGGACCGCTGGTGCCTGTGCGCGTCGCGCTGGCTGGAGGCCTACCGCGCCGGCTGCGCGCCGCGCGTGGACCTGCAGGCCACCCACCGGCGGACGCTGGAAACCGTGCCGCTGGCGGCGCTGGAATCGCACGCCCGGGGCGCCGAGCATTGAAACAATTCTGCAATCGACGCTGCGGTATTCTGGCGCGGTGAAAGGAGGCAAGCCCGTCATTCGCGCACTCGTCATGGCCGCGCTCGCCGCCGGGGTCGCGGCGTGCTGCCCGGTCGAACAGACCGACGAGCGCGGCTGGCCGAAGGAGCTGGTGCTCGGGCTGGTGCCGGCGCTGGAAGCCGAGGCGCTGGTCGACAACCTGGACCCGCTGGCCGAACACCTGGAAGCCGAACTGGGCATGCCGGTGCGCTCGTTCGTGCCGCAGGACTACACCGGCCTGGTCGAGGCGCTGGGTTCGGGGCGCGCCGACATCGGCATGCTGCCGCCGTTCGCCGCCATGCTGGGCCAGCGCCGCTACGACCTCGAACCCATCCTGATTTCCACCCGCAGGGGCGAGACCGGCTACCGCACCCAGTGGATGACCAACGACCCTTCGGTGTGCGACGAAGCGCCGCGGGTCGAAGAGCGCATGTGCGAGACCCGGGTCCGGGGACGCGAGACCGTCACGCGCAATTTTCTCAGCTGCGACGGCGACATCGAGCAGGTGCGCGGCGAGACGGTCGCCTTCGTCGACCCCAACAGCACCTCGGGCTACCTGTTTCCGGCCGTGCAGCTGATGAACAACGACATCGATCCGCAGGAAGACGTCAAGGGTATTTTCGTCGGTGGCCACGACGCCGCCGCGCTGGCGGTCTACGCCGGCGACACCCGTTTCGGCGTCGCCTACGAGGACGCGCGCATGATGATCTGCGACCAGTACGCCGACATCGGCGAAAAGGCCATCGTGTTCAACCACGCGCCGATGATTCCCAACGACGGGGTGCAGCTGCGGCCCGGGCTGCCGGAGGATCTCAAGCAGGCCATCACCGAGGCGTTCATCAGCCTGGCCGAAGACCAGGCCCACCTGCCCGACGACGAGAAGGTGCTGTGGATTCTCTACGAGATCGACGGCTTCGAACGCTACGAGCCGGGCGTGTACGATCCCGTGCGCAAGGCCTATGAGATCGTGCGCCGGTAGGGTCAAAG
>JAWLEW010000036.1:0-23500 GCA_041685925.1 Wenzhouxiangellaceae bacterium
CGACACGGCCGTGTTCGCCAACATCTACGGTGACCTCGACCCGGTCGTGATCGGCAAGCTGATCGGCAGCGGCAATGCGCTGGACGGCATGGAGCTTGATGACCTGGCCGGTCAGTTGCAGTCCATCACCGGCGGCGAAGCCGGCGCCGGCGAGGAGGGCTGACCGCTCGCCATGTCGCGGCCGGTGCGACGCCGCGCAGGCCATCCGCTGCCGAAACCGCCGCGCCTTTGGAGCGGCGGTTTTTTCGCGCTGCATTCGGCCGGTCCAGCCGCTATGCTTTCCGCTAGTCCCGCAGCGGAACGAGAGCCCCGATGAAAGACAAGCCCCTGCACCTGGTCGTGCTGGCCGCAGGCGAAGGCAAGCGGATGAACTCCGGCCTGCCCAAGGTGCTGCAGCCGCTTGCCGGCAAGCCGATGCTGGCCCACCTGCTCGAGGCCGCGCTTGCACTGGACCCCGAGCGCGTGCACGTGGTGATCGGGCACGGCGCCGAGCAGGTCTCGGCCATGCTCGAGGCGCTGGGCGATGACCGCATTTCGACCGTCCAGCAGCGCGAGCGCCTGGGCACCGGACACGCGGTGCAGCAGGCCATGGGCGACATCCCCGCATCGGTGCGCGTGATCGTGTTGCCCGGCGACATGCCGCTGGTGCGTAGCGAGACCCTGGCCGCGTTCGCGGGGTCGCAGGCGGCGCTGGCGGTGTTGAGCTTCCAGGCGCCGGATCCGCACGGCTACGGCCGCATCCTGCGCGACGACGAAGGCCGGGTCGTCGGCATCCGCGAGCAGCGCGACGCCAGCGAGGCCGAGGCGCACATCACCGAGGTCAACAGCGGCGTGCTGGTCGCCGACGCCGACCGGCTGGGCGACTGGCTGGGGCGCGTGCGCAACGATAACGCCCAGGGCGAGTATTACCTGACCGACTGCATTGCCCTGGCCGCGGTCGACGGCGCGGTGGTCGACGCGATGTGCTGCGGGGACCCCGAAGAAACGCTGGGCGCCAACAACATGCGCCAGCTCGCCGAACTGGAAGATGCGCTGCAGCGCCGCCGGCGCAATGCGCTGATGGACGCCGGCGTGCGCATGCCCGACCCCGCGTCTGTTCAGATCCGCGCTCGTGTGTCGACCGGGCGCGACGTGGTCATCGAGCCCGGGACCATACTCGAGGGCGATGTGGGCCTGGGCGACGGCGTGACCGTCGGCGCCGGCTGCGTGCTGCGCGATTCGCACCTGGCCGCCGGCACCCGGCTGGAGCCCTACTGCGTGCTTGAAGGTGCTGAAACCACTGGCGCTTGCACGATCGGTCCATTCGCCCGGCTGCGTCCCGGCACGGTGCTGGCCGCGGGCGTTCGCATCGGCAACTTCGTCGAGACCAAGAACGCGGTCTTCGGCGAGGGCGCCAAGGCCAACCACCTGGCCTATGCCGGGGATGCGCGGATCGGCCCGCGCGCCAACCTGGGGGCGGGCACCATCACCTGCAATTACGACGGCGCCAACAAGCACCGGACCACGGTCGGCGCCGATGCGTTCATCGGTTCGAATTCTGCGCTGGTTGCGCCGGTGGTCGTAGGCGACCGGGCGACCGTAGGCGCCGGCAGCGTGATCAGTGGCGAGGCCCCGGCCGATGCGCTGACCCTGGCGCGGGCGCGTCCGCGCACCATCCCGGGGTGGCAGCGGCCGGTCAAGAAAGGGTAGCGACGGGCTGGCACTTGCGCGCCGGCTGCGTTATTCTCCAGAGTTGAATTGATGGTCACTGAAGTGCGAACCCTATGCGCAGACGCCAACGCTCGGAGGACGAAGCCGAAATCAACATCACGCCGATGCTCGACGTGGTTTTCATCATGCTGATTTTTTTCATCGTGACGACTTCGTTCGTGCGCGAAAAGGGTCTTGACATTTCACGGCCGCAGCAAAGCGATCAGCAAAAAGTCGAGGAAGACATCGGCCAGATCCTGGTCGAGATCGATGCGCTGAGCCAGATTTCCATCAACAAGCGTTCGGTCGACAATCGGGCCGTCCGGGCCAATCTCGAGCGCGAGCGCGCCCAGCAACCCAAGGCGCCGCTGATCGTCGCTTCGCACCCGGACGCCAACACCAACTCGCTGGTCACGGTGCTCGATGCCGCCAACCTGATCGGTATCAGCAACATCAGCGTGGCAACGACACAGTAGTCCGGGATGAACGAATACGATCCGATCGAATCTGCCGAACGTTCGCCCGAAGCGGCAAAAGAGCTCAGGCTCTGGGCCACGCTGCTGCACCTGTCGTTGTTGGCAGGGCTGATCATTCCGTTCGGCGGGCTGGTCGTCCCGGTCGTGATCTACCTGGTCAAGAAGGATGACGTTCCCGGGCTGCAGCCCCATTGGCACGTCGTCGTCAACTGGCTGCTGAGCGCGCTCATCTATGCGGTCATCAGTATCATTCTCATGCTCGTCCTGATCGGCTTCGTGCTGATCTGGGCGCTGGGGCTGCTGGCCTTGATTTTTCCGATCATCGGTGCCATAAAGGCCAATGACGGCGAAGTCTGGCCGTACCCGCTTTCCATCCGCTTTTTCGGCCGTGACTGACGCGACCGCCGCTATTGCCCTCACCCGGGTCCTTTCGATATGAAAACCATTACCAAGCCACGTCTCGTTCGAGGCAACGCATTCTTCTTTTTGCTGTTCAATCTGCTGGCGGTCACTGCCGTGCCCCTCTGGGGCATCATGTACGGCTACGGCGGCGCTGCCTGGCTGGCCTTTGCCGTGCTGCTGACCGCCGGCGGCATGAGCATCACCACCGGGTATCACCGCATGTGGTCGCACCGGACCTTCAAGGCCCGCTGGCCGGTCCGGCTGGCGCTGGCGATCTTCGGCGGCATGGCGCTGCAGAACAGCATTTACGTCTGGGCCGCGCGTCACCGCGTCCATCATCGCCATGTCGACGATGTCGAGCGCGATCCGCATTCGATCAAGTCGGGTTTCTGGCACGCGCACATCGGCTGGATGCTGCGAGCCTGGCCGAGCAGCGAAGTCGATTTTTCGCAGGTCAGGGACCTGGAGCGCGATCCCATCGTGATGTGGCAGCACCGCAATTACTGGAAGCTGGTCTGGGCCACCAACCTGGGCATTCCGCTGGCGCTGGGCTGGATGACCGGCGACGTTGTCGGCATGCTGCTGCTGGCCGGCGTGCTGCGCCTGGTGGTCAGTCACCACTTCACGTTCTTCATCAATTCCCTGGCCCATACCTGGGGCAAGCGTCCCTACAGCGAGGAAAACACCGCGGTCGACAATGGCCTGGTTGCACTGGTGACCTGGGGCGAGGGTTATCACAACTATCACCACGCGTTCCAGGCCGACTACCGCAACGGCATTCGCTGGTGGCAATACGATCCATCGAAGTGGCTGATCAACGTGCTGGCCTGGACCGGTCTGGTCTACGACCGCAAATACACGCCGCGCTTCCGAATTCAGCGTGCCCGCCTGATGCTGGAATTCGCCCGGCTCAAGCAATGCGCCGAGGGCGAGGGCGTGCAGGAAAGATGGCGCGAGGCGTTCGAGCGCGAATACCAGCAGTTCCGAGAAACGATCAGCGACTGGCAGGCGATCCAGATGCGCAAGGTCGAAAATGGTGCAGGGGCGCTGCGTGATCGCTGGCATCGGACCGAATTGCGCACGTCGCTCAAGGAACTGGAGTTCCGGCTGAAGATGCAGCACAAGCGGTTGCGCGCACTGACCACCGTTCTCAACCCCGAAACCGTCTGATTTCCGTCCGCGCATCGAGGTGATGCGCGGATTGCCGGCGTTCCCGGCGCAGCGGAGGCGATCCCGGCGCTGGGGCTTCAGGCCGTTTCCGGGCCGGCTGCCTCAGGCAGCCCGAAGAACCTTCTCGCATTGGCGCTGGTCTGCTCGGCCAGCAGCGCTGGCGAGACCCCTCGCAGGGCCGCAACCGTTCCGCCGATCCAGGGCAGCCAGCAGGGCTCGTTGCGGTGGGTGCGCACCTTGGGCCTGAGATTGCGTGGCTTGAGGTAGGGCGCATCGGTTTCCAGCATGATCCGGTCGGCGGGAATCTCGGGGACCGCTTCCTTCAGCGCGTGTCCGCGCCGCTCGTCGCATACCCAGCCGGTAATCCCGATATGGCAATCCAGGTCGAGGTAGTCGTACATTGCCCGACGGGTGTCGGTGAAGCAGTGCACGACGACCGGCCCGATGCGGTCACGGAATTCGGCCAGGATCGCGCGGAAGTCGGAATGCGCGTCGCGCTGATGCAGGAAAACCGGTTTGCCGCAGGCCTCGGCCAGCGCCAGTTGCTGTTCGAATGCGCGTTGCTGGACCGGGCGCGGCGAAATGTCGCGAAAATAGTCGAGCCCGCATTCGCCGACGGCCGCCACCAGGTCGCGGCCGTGCAGCGTCCGGAGCCGCATCAGTGCGGCGTCGTCGACTTCCGCGGCCAGGTGAGGGTGTACGCCGGCGGTGGCACGCAGCCGCTTGGGGTTTTCGCCGGCCAGCTCCAGCGCTCGCTCGCTGCCCGTCACCGAAGCTCCGGTGAGCATCAGCTGCGACACGCCCGCGCTCAACGCGCGTTCGACGACGTCGCGCCAGTCGTCGGCGAAGCTCTCATGGCCGAGGTTGCAGCCGATGTCGATCCAGTCCATGGGCGTCGAGCGATTCGTCAGGAGGAGTCGGCGCGGAGTTTAGCAACGCCCGGCGACGCGTGCGGATCGGCTTCTCGCTCGATCAGTGCCGTTCCGATCCCGGTTCCCAGCGCCGCCCCGGCGACCGGGCAGCCGGCGATGACGAGCAAGCGTCCGGCGTCGGGCAGCGCCAGGGCGGCCACGAGCAGCGCAGAACCTGAAAGAAGCACGCCGGTCGCGTGACCGATCAGGCGGTTTCGGCCGACCAGGGTGGCCATCAGTCCGCCGAATGCACCGCCGGCAAGCCAGGTCGCCACCAGCGGCGCCAGCCAGCCATCGGACAACGGCGCCTGACCCAGCGCCTGGTTCAGCGAATGCCCCGGATCCAGCGCGTCGAGCCCGACCCAGAGACTTTCCTGAATGACGATTCCGAGTCCGGCGCCGGCGGCCAGCGCCAATGCCTGTCGTCTGATCATGCCTCATATTATGGCATCGGTGCTGGGTTGAGCTATACTCACCGGCAGAGACGCTCGTCACGCCGGCGCACAGGCAAACGCATCCGAAGGTATATGCGCTGCGGTCTTCGCGAGAACAATGATCAATGAATGCTTCCCGCCGCCATATCCTGTACAGCGCTTCTGCCCGGGTGCCCTGGCTCATTGCGGCCATTCTGCTCGCGCTGCTTCTGATTGCGACGCTCATGCTGAGCCGTGCCTTCGAGCGTGCCGAGGCGCGGGAAATCGAACGCTATTTCGATTCGATCGCCACGCACATCGAGACCGATCTGCTCGATAGCGCAGAGCAGCATGCTGCGATTCAGGGGCGCATGGCGAGGCGGCTGGCCTTCGACGGACCGTTCGACCGGGCCGCCTGGGAATCCGATGCCGAGCGGCTGATCAGCGATCATCCTTATTACATCCTGCTTGCAGTGCTGGAGGCCGACTTCACCGTCCGCTGGATCGAGGGCAGCGCGGCTGAGAACCTGGTGGCCACCACTCGCTTTCCACTGAGCGCGCGCGCGCAAACGCGTCTGGATCAGCGCTCGCCCGAGATGACGGCGATTGCGCTGGAGCCCTTCGAAGTCGAAGCGGCTGCCTCGTCGCTGCTGTTCATGACGCCGATCCTGGCGGAAGGGGAGGTGGTCAACTGGCTGGCTGCCGTGATCGCGATCCCGGATTCGATCCGGTCCATGCTCACGGGCTTTTATCTGCGCGATGTTTCGCTCGCCGGCAACTTTGCCGGGGTCGACTTCTCGATACCGGAAGGGGCGAGTCCGCTGGAACTGGATCCGGCCTATCGACGCACGATAAGCTTCCAGCTCGGCAACGGCCTCAGCGAGTTGAGCATGGATGTCGCCCTGCGCGGGGAAAAGGCCGAAGAAATGCGCAGCGCCTTGCCGGCATTCATTCTGGTCTTCGGCGCCATCATGGCATTGCTGCTGGTGATCGCTTCGCTGCTGGCCATGGCGGCGGCGCGGCAGGCGCGCGTGCTGTCGGGCGCGAACCGGAATCTCAAGCAAGAAATCCGCGATCGTGAAATGGCCGAGCGGGAACTCGAGTTCCTGGTCACGCATGACTCATTGACAGGGTTGCCCAATCGCCAGGGCATGCTGCGCCACGTCGAGCAAGCCATCCAGGCGGTGGATTCACGTCATTGCCTGGCGGTTTTTTTCATCGACCTCGACCAGTTCAAGGACATCAACGAGACACTCGGGCATCATCTGGGCGACGAGCTGCTTCGCCAGCTTCCGCATCGGCTCGGGCGCGAGCTGGACGATGACGATGTTCTCGGCCGGCTCGGCGGGGACGAGTACCTGGTGGTGCTGCAGCGGCGCGACCGGGAGCGTGCGACGCGCCTGGCCGGTAACCTGTTGCGCGCACTGGAGGAACCGTTCCGCATCGAGGAGCATCAGCTGTTTGTCTCGGCCAGCATCGGCGTGGCGTTCCTGGATTCTTCCTCGCCCTCGCCCAGCGAGTTGATCCAGAATGCCGATGCGGCACTGTTCCGGGCCAAGCAGCTGGGACGCAACCAGTACGCGATGTTCACGCCGGAGATGTTCGCGCAGGTGGAATACCGTCTCCATCTCAGTCGTGACATTCGCGAAGCGCTGGAAAACGAGCAGTTCCGGCTCGCCTATCAGCCGATCGTCGACCTGAAGACGCTGGAAATCGTCGGCCTGGAGGCTTTGATGCGCTGGCCCCACAAGGACGGCTACAACGTGCCGCCGCGCGATTTCATTCGCGTGGCCGAGGAAACCGGCGTGGTGCATCGGCTGAGTCAGTACGCGTTGTCGCGCGCGGCCAGCGATCTGGCCGCCTGGCAGGCGCAATTCGAGAATTCGCCTTGGCTGGCGGTCAACATTTCCGGTGGGCAGTTCCGCGAAGCCGAATTCGTGCGCGATATCAGTGTATTGCTGCACCAGCACCGGATTGCACCGGAAAAACTGCATCTCGAGATCACCGAGGAGGTGCTGATCGAGAATCTGGCGCGCAACCGCGCAGTACTGGAACAGCTCGACGAGATCGGCATGCCCATCGTCGTCGATGACTTCGGCGTCGGTTATTCGTCGCTGGCCTATATCAAGAATTTTCCGGTCTCGACCATCAAGATCGACCAGGGCTTCATCCGCGGCATTGAGAATGACACCGACGACCAGGCCATTACCCGCACCATCTGCGATCTGTCGCACGAATTGTCGCTCAGGACCGTGGCCGAGGGCATCGAACAGCCCGGACAACTGGATCTGCTGCGACGATATGGCTGCGACCTGGGCCAGGGGTTTCTGTTCATGCCGCCGGTTCCGGCCGATGAAATCACGCGCCTGCTGTCCGGTCCGCCACCTTGGCGCGGGCTTGCGCGGCCGGGAAGCCAGTCGACGCTCCGCCGGGAAAGCGCATCGTGACGGCCGTCTCGGAGGGCGAATTTCGAACAGTCTTGTAATCCGGCACTACTTGAACGATAATAGCTGGCTGAATTTTTCACCATCAACCAGGTGCGCCCAAGATGAAGGCTGAAATCCATCCCGAATACCGAGAGGTCGTCTTTCAGGACGTTTCCAGCGACTTTTCGTTCAAGACGCGTTCGACCGTTCAGGCCCGCGACACCATCAAGTGGGAAGACGGGAACGAGTATCCGCTGGTCAAGGTCGAGGTGTCGAGCAAGTCGCACCCGTTCTATACCGGCCAGCACAAGATCGTCGATTCCGGCGGTCGCGTCGATCGATTCAAGCAGCGCTACGGCAAGCGCAAGTAAGGACGAGGGTCCCGGCCATCGGCCGGGCGCCTTGTGACATACTGAAGATACGTAACCGTATGGTTGTCGCCCAATCCCCGGTGCAGGCCTGCCGGCGAGTACTCAGCAACGCCTGATTTCCGCCCGGCCTGTCTCCGATCCTGCTAGGAGGTGTGCCGTGTCCGACCGCAAACTGACCCTTACCGATCCCGAGTCCGGCAAGACGCTGGGCCTGCCCGTCATCTCCGGTTCGGAGGGTGACCCGACGCTGGATATCAGCAGCCTGCACAAGGAGCTGGGTTACTTCACCTTCGATCCCGGTTACGGGACAACGGCCAGTTGCAAGAGCGACATCACTTTCATCGACGGCGAGGCCGGCATCCTGCGCTACCGCGGCTACCCGATCGAGCAGCTGGCCGAGAACTCGTCGTTCCTGGAAGTGGCCTACACGCTGCTTTACGGCGACCTCCCGACCAAGGACCAGTTTGCCGGCTTCGAGCGCAACATCACGTACCACACGATGGTGCACGAGAAGCTCAATACCTTCATGCAGGGCTTCCAGTACAACGCGCATCCGATGGCCATACTGTCCGGCGTGGTCGGCTCGATGGCGGCGTTCTACCATGACAAGCTCGACGTCAACGATCCCGAGCAGCGTGAACTGGCTGCCAAGCGCCTGATCGCCAAGATGCCGACGATTGCTGCAGCCGCCTACCGGCATTCGATGGGCTGGCCCAGCGCATATCCGAAGAATTCGCTGGGCTACAGCGAGCGGTTCCTGCACATGATGTTCTCGGTGCCGGCCGAGCCCTACGAGGTCAACCCGGTCGCGGCCCGTGCGCTGGATCTGCTGTTCATCCTGCACGCCGACCATGAGCAGAACGCCTCGACCTCCACGGTTCGCCTGGTGGCGTCCACCGGCGCCAACCCTTACGCCTGCGTGGCGGCCGGTATTGCGGCGCTCTGGGGGCCTGCCCATGGCGGCGCCAACGAGGCGGTCCTGAACATGCTCAACCAGATCGGCTCGGTCGACAACGTCGAGAAGTTCGTCAAGAAAGCCAAGGACAAGAACGATCCGTTCCGGCTGATGGGCTTCGGTCATCGCGTCTACAAGAATTATGATCCGCGTGCGACCATCATCCGCAAGCAGTGCCACGAAGTGCTGGCCGAACTCGGCAAGCAGGACGAATTGCTGGACCTGGCCATGGAGCTCGAGCGCATTGCGCTGGAAGACGACTACTTCGTCGAGCGCAAGCTTTACCCGAACGTCGACTTCTACTCCGGCATCATCTACAAGGCGCTGGGGATCCCGACCTCGATGTTCACCGCGATGTTTGCCATCGGGCGCACCGTCGGGTGGGTCAGCCAGTGGCTGGAGCAGGCGGCCAATCCGACCCGAATCGGGCGCCCGCGCCAGGTGTACACGGGCGCGGGCGAGCGAGACTACGTTCCCATAGAGAATCGCTGAAGAGAAAATTGCTGAAAACCTCGCGAGCAACGCCCGACGGCGCCGGGCGTTGCTCGGAATCCTCCTGTAACGACAACGTACATGCGGCTCCTGCTTGCCGGCGGCCGCCGACAGGCAAGCGCTCGCAACGTCTAGAGCGTGGCGCGAGGCCCGTCAGGTTTCCTGTAGATCCGGTTCGGCGATCAGGCGTTCGACTTCCTGTAGACCCGCGCGCCGCTGCGCGCGCCCGTCGACGGGATCGGGCGGGGGCTGCTTCCAGGCGCTGCCGATCATCAGGCACAGTTCGAAACACCGGCCGTCGGCCTCGATCACGACCAGTTCCAGGTCGCGATGGCTGTCGTCGTGCCAGCGGATGCGGCGCGTTTCCTGTTCGAAACGGATTTTGCGCGCGAGCAGGAACGAAATCACGTCTTCGGCACTGTCGCAGAACACGTGCAGCGATATCCTCGAGTGCCGATCGGCGGTGCCTTCCAGCACCGGTCCGACCAGCCGGGGACGGAATCGGCTGAAGAACCGCATGGCCTCCAGCGCGGCCCGGCGCAGGTCGGCGACTTCATCGGCGTGCGCATCTCCGCCGTAAAGCGCCTGGTAGCGCTTCAGCTCCGTTTCGATCTCGCTGTTCGAAGGCATCCGCGCGCGCCCCGAAAGTCCCAGCCGGTGCGCGGCTTTCTGCTTGGCCTGGTGATAATTGCGCTGGCCCTCGGTGGCCAGGATGCGCGCGGCTTCAACGGCCAGTTCCTGGCGCTGACGGTTGTTCTGGCGGTCTCCCCGCGTGGGCATGACGTGACTCCTTGCGATTCGGTCGGGCTTGCGCCCGGTCAGGCCGTGGTTCAGAAGATTTCGTACGGGTCGGCTGCATCCCCGGATTCTTCGTCTTCGGCTTGCTTGAGCGGCGGCAGATTGCCGGCAGGGAACCACTCATTGACCGCGCCCGCTGCGCCGGATCTTACCCGCAGGCCGCTTTCGGGATCGATGCGAGCCTCGACGATGCCCACCGGCACCGGATCGGGCCGTTCCGGCAAACCGTCCAGCGCGACCTGCATGTAGTCGACCCAGATCGGCAGCGCGGTGCGGCCGCCTTGCTCGTATCGGCCCAGCGGTTCGTTGCCGTCCATGCCCACCCAGACCGTGGTCACCAGGTCGGGGTTGAAGCCGGAAAACCAGGTGTCGCGCTGGTCATTGGTCGTCCCGGTCTTGCCCGCGAGGTCGTCGCGTCCCAGCGCGAGCGCACGGCGCCCGGTGCCTTCGGTGATGACATCACCCATCATGGAACGGATCAGCCATGCGGTCTGCGGCCTGATGACGCGTTCGGCATATACCGGAACCGCCGGCCCCTGGAGTTCCCCGGCATTCGAGCCGTCGGAGCCATTCGTCGCCTCGGCCCCTGCCTGGCCTTCTCCCGATTCTCCGGTCCGCACACGGTTGGAAGCCAGTTCCAGGTCGAGTTCGCGCGGCGCATTGCGCGCGGCCTCGTTCAGCGGCTGCTGCGGATCCGCGACCCGCGTTTCGCGATCGCCGCATTCGGGGCAGGCGATCGGACGCGGCGGCAGCGCCAGTTCGCGCTGCTCGTCGTCGATGATCGCATGCAGGAAATGCGGCTCCACGGCAAATCCGCCGTTGGCGAAAACCGCGTAGGCGGTGGCCAGTTCCAGCGGCGTGATCGAAGCCGATCCCAGCGCCATCGACGGGCCGTTGGGGATTTCGCCACGCTTGAATCCGAAGTCGGCAACGTAGTCGATGGTCGGCTGCACGCCCATGTCCATGACCAGCCTCACGCTGATCAGGTTGCGCGAATGAATCATGGCCTCACGCAGCCGCGTCGGGCCGAAGAACCGCTCGCTGAAATTCATGGGTTTCCAGGTGCGTTCCTGGGACGGATCGTCGAACACGATGGGTGCGTCGTTGACCAGGCTGGCCGGGGTATAGCCGCTGTTGATGGCCGCGGCGTAGATGAACGGCTTGAACGCCGATCCGGGCTGCCGACGACTCTGGGTTGCCCGGTTGAACTGGCTGGCGCCGAAATCCAGCCCGCCGACCAGCGCCACCACTGCGCCGGTATCGGGTTTCAGCGAAACCAGCGCCGCCTGGGCTTCGGGCACCTGGGCCAGCTGCGGGCCGTCCTCGCCGGGGCGCAACCGGACCAGGTCGCCCGGAGACAGCACTTGCTCCACCGCGTCCGGGCGGGCCGCCAGCGCGTCGCGCGCCAGGTGCTCGCGCGCCCATGCGACGTCTTCCAGGCCGAATTCGAGCTCGCTGCCGTCGCGCGCCAGCAGGGTCGCCGATTCGGCGCCGGATTCGAGTACCACTGCAGGGTACAAGTCTCCGATCATGCGGGTGTTTTCAAGCATCTCCAGCAGCGCATCGCGGTCCTGGAGCAATTCCGTGTCCAGCTCGCGCTCCGCTCCGCGCCAGCCGTGGCGCCGGTCGTAGCTGTTCAGCCCGTCGCGCACCGCGCGATCGGCTGCCTGCTGCAGACGGCTGTCGGCGGTGGTCACGATGGTGTAGCCGCGGGTGTAGGCAGCATTGGCGCCGAATCGGTCAACCGCTTCCTGCCGCGCGATTTCGGCGATCCAGGGGGCGTCCAGTTCGGCCTGCGGGCCATGCAGCCGGGCGTCGTCCGGCTCGATCATGGCGGCCTCGTATTCGACCTCGCTGATGAACTCCTCGTCGCGCATGCGCCCGAGCACATAGCTTCTGCGGTCCAGTGCGCGGCCCGGATTGGTTAGCGGATTGACGACCGATGGGCGTTGCGGCAGCCCGGCGATCATGGCCATCTCGGCAATGCTCAGTTGTTCTGCGGTCTTGCCGTAATAAATCTGCGCGGCGGCGCCGACGCCGTAAGCCCGATGGCCGAGGAATTCCTTGTTGAGGTAGAGCTCGAGGATTTCGTCCTTGCTCAGCTCGCGCTCGATTTTCATCGCCAGGAAGATTTCCCGGACCTTGCGCGTGAGCGAGAATTCGTTGCTCAGGTAGAAGCGCCGCGCGACCTGCTGGGTGATGGTGCTGCCGCCGGGCACGCGACGCTGGCCCATGTAGCGCACGTAGCCGAACACGCCGCGCAGCGTGCCGCGCCAGTCGATGCCGGGGTGGCGGTAGAAATTATCGTCTTCGGCGGCCAGGAAGGCCTGTTTCAGCTTCAGCGGAATTTCGTCGATCGTCAGCGGGATCCGGCGCTGCTCGCCTACGGTGGTAATCAGCTTGTCATCGGCCGAATAGATTCTCAACGGAACCTGCAATTCCACGTCGCGCAGAGTGTCGACCGAAGGCAGCGAAGGCACGATAATCAGCCACAGGACTGTGAATCCGATCACTGCCAGCGCCATTCCGAGCAAAAACAGTCGGATAGAAAACGTAATTAAAGACTTTATTTGTGGCATGGAGTATGATACTACTTGCACCCTGGATCGATCGTCGCGGGAGGGACGGTCGCCGAAAGGCCGGTAAGAGCCCGAATTTGGACAGTGGGATTGGCTGAACGATCCATTCTATCGGCCCTGATCGGTTAGATTGTCAACTTTGTTCAGGGTTCGAAGCGCGATGCGGGGGCGTGCCGGCGTTGAGATAACAAAACTACAGGAGGCTGGGGATGGAGTGCAGCGGCAAAGCCGATCTTGAGTTAGAGGGAGTGGTAAACCGACGCCTCGCGTCGGGGCCCGGCAATTGGCAATACCAACCAACAACGATTGCAGCTATTGGGGAACGGTCTTGAACATCTTCAAACGATCCGTGCCGCCCACGATCGGTGTGGATATCGGCACCAGCAGCGTCAAAATCCTGCAGCTCAGCAAGTCCGGATCCGGCTATCGCCTCGAGCATATGGCGACCGAAGGTCTGCCGGAGGGCGCTTATGCCGAGCACAGCATCAACAACGTCGACGAGGTCGGCGCCGCGATCCGTGCCGCGGTCAAGCGCAGCGGCACCAAGGCCAGGCATTGCGCGATGGCGGTTTCGGGTTCAGCGGTGATCACCAAGCTCATCCATCTGCCCGGCGATCTGGCCGAGGACGAGATCGAGGGGCAGATCGAAATCGAGGCCGGCCAGTACATCCCCTATCCGCGCGATGAGGTCAGCCTGGATTTCGAGATTCTGGGGCCATCGGCACGCAATGCCGACGTCACCGAAGTCCTGCTGGCGGCTTCCAAGACCGAGAACGTCGAAACGCGGGAAGCGGTGGCGGAACTCGCCGGCCTGACTGCGCGCGTCATCGACGTCGAGGCCTTTGCCGTGGCCAACGCATTCGAGCTGGTCCGGAAGACCGATGGCATTCCCGATTCGTCCGTGATCGCGGTGCTCGACATCGGCGACGTGCGCGCGTCGCTCAACGTGCTGCGCGGCGGGCGTTCGATCTACTATCGCGATCATCCCTTCGGCGGGCGCGAACTGATCGAAGAAACCATGCGCCGTTACGGGCTGGATTCGGAACAGGCGCAGTTCTGGAAGCGCGGCGAGGAGCCGCCGGCGGGTTTCGACGACGAGGTGCTCGAGCCCTATAGGCAAAGCGTGATCCAGCAGATCGGCCGCGCCCTGCAGTTCTACTCCTCCAGCCGCGAGTATTCCAGCATCAGCACGCTTTATCTCGCCGGCGGCGGTGCAGCCGCCGAGGGACTGGTCGAGGCGGTTTCGTCCGAGTTGGGCATGAATGCCGAACTCGCCGATCCCCTCAAGGACGTCAAGCTCGCGCCACGCATCAATGCGGGCGCGCTTGACCAGATGCGACCATTGCTGGTCACGGCATGTGGCCTGGCACTGCGGGGAGTCGAATAATGCGCAAGATCAACCTGTTGCCCTGGCGCGAGGAGCTGCGCCACGAAGCTCAGCGCAATTTCATGATCATGCTGGTGCTGGCCGCGCTGATCGCGGCCGGCTGCGTGTTTGCCGTCAATCGCTACTTCGACGCTCAGATCAGCAACCAGAACGACCGCAACGCCTACCTGAGGACCGAAATCACCAAGCTCGATCGGCAGATCGCGCGCATCGAGCGGCTCGACGAGACGCGCAGTCGTCTCCTGGAGCGCAAGCAGGTCATCGAGGATCTCCAGGCGAATCGGACCTTGATGGTGCGGCTGTTCGACCAGCTGGTCAGGACCGTGCCCACCGGCATCCGCCTGCTCAACGCGCGGCAACAGGGCGAAGAAATCACGCTGCGCGGGACCAGTCAGTCCAATGCCCGCGTATCGACCTACTTGCGCAACCTGGAAGCCGCCGGCGTGCTGCACGATCCGCGCCTGAGGATCATCGAGGCAGAGACCGACGACACCGATTCGGCAATGCCGTACATGTTCGAAGTGTCCGCTACGGTGGCGCCGCCCGAAACGTTTGACGAAAACGAATCCCAGGACGGAACGGAGGCCGGAGAATAATGGATCTTCAGGAAATTCGCGACCTCGACTTCAACGACCTGGGCAGTGCCTCCAGCGGCGCCAAGGCGTTTCTTCTGATCGTGCTGGCGGCCCTCATCCTGGGCGCCGGCTACTGGTTCATCATCAAGGATCAGCGCGCCGATCTCGCCAACCGCGAACGCCAGGAAACCCAGCTGCGCCAGGAATTCCAGGAAAAGCAGCGCAAGGCTGCCTCGCTGGAAATACTGGAACAGCAGCTCGACGAAATGCGCACCATGCTGCGCACGCTGCTGCGCCAGCTGCCGAGCAAGACCGAGATGCCCGATCTTTTGGTCGACATCTCACAGACCGCACTGGCTGCCGGGATCGAGACCGAGCTCTTCGAGCCCCGTTCCGAAGAAGTGCAGGATTTCTACGCCGAACAGCCGATCGCGATCAGGATGACCGGCCAGTATCACCAGTTCGGAAACTTCGTCAGCGGGGTCGCCTCGCTCTCGCGGGTCGTGATCCTGACCATGCAGGACATCTCGCTGGAGCCGGTCGAGGGCCGACCCGGGATACTGCGCATGGAGGGCACGGTAACCACTTACCGTTATCTCGATGACGGTGAAGACAGTCAACTGCTGGAAGGAGAATCCTGATGCGCCGGATTGCACTCCTCAACCTGATTATTCTCTCCGGGCTTCTGCTGATCGGTTGCAGTGAAGGCAAGCAGGATCTCGAACAGTGGGTGAACCAGACGCTGGCGCGACCGCCGGGCAATGTCGAGCCATTGCCGCAGATCGTGACTCCCGAGCCGGTGGTCTACGACGCCTACGACCTGCGCGATCCCTTCATGCGTCCGCGCATGGACCAGCAGGAAACGGCCGCTGCCGGCAGCGGACCGCGACCGGATCCGGATCGCCGCCGCGAATTTCTCGAGCAGTTTCCGCTCGACGCGCTCGACATGGTCGGGACGATTTCGATCGGAGATCAGACCTACGGGCTGATCTCCGACCCCGAAGACACCATTCATCGCGTCAGCGAAGGCGATTACCTGGGGCGGAATCACGGCCGGATCCTGCAGATCACGCCAGTCGCCGTCGAAGTCATGGAGCTGGTGCCCGACGGGACTGAAGGCTGGATGGAACGCGAAGCGCGAATTGCGCTGCCCGACGACGACCGGCAGGGATGATGGTGGACGCTATGAATACACACGAATTTGGCACGGGAATGCAAGTTATGAACCCCCAGGAAGGGAACTCAACAGGGAGCCTGACTATGAACCGTACGAAGCGAATCCTGGCCCTTCTGGCCGGCGCGATCTGGCTGTTGGCCGGTCCGCTCTCGGCGACCGAAGTCACCGATGTCCAGATCAGTGATGACGGCGAGAAACTTCGTTTCATCATGTCCACCGACGAGGCGCCCGGGCAGCCGACGGTATTTACCACCGACCAGCCGCCGCGCATCGTGCTCGAGCTTCCGGACTCCGAATCCAGTGTGCGCGCCGGCCAGGTGCCGGTCGGCATCGGGCCGGTACGCAGCTACATGACGTTGTCTTCGGGCGGACGCACACGCCTTGTGGTCGATCTTTCGCGCAACGCCGGCTACGACGTCGACGTTCAGGGCAACGAGATCGTGCTCAGCGTCGATTCGGGCGGTGCGGCAGGCCGCGCCAGCGGTGCCGGTTCCGGCAACCAGTACGAGATCGCCGGCCTGGATTTCCGCCGCGGCGACGAGGGCGAAAGCCGGGTGCTGGTCGAGCTCGACCAGCCCGGCGTCGACATTTCGGTCGACGAACGCGCTTCTTCATTGCGTGTCGACCTGTTCGATACCGAACTACCCGAAGAAATGATGCAACAGCTCGACGTGACTGATTTCGCCACGCCGGTCAAGACCATCACGCCCGAAGCGCGCGGCAGCAACGTGCGTCTGAACCTGGACATTTCCGGCGCCTATTCGCACGTCGCCTACCAGACCGACAACCGGCTGGTCATCGAAGTTACCGAGCCCGAAATGGAGCCGCGCATGATGCGCGAACTGGAATTCTTCCAGGACCGCGACTACGAGGGCGAGCGGATCACGCTCAACTTCCAGGACATACCGGTGCGCTCGGTGCTCTCGCTGATCGCCGACATCTCCGATCTCAACATCGTGGTTTCCGATTCGGTCGGCGGCAGCCTGACATTGCGCCTGACCAACGTACCCTGGGACCAGGCGCTGGACATCGTACTGGAAACCCGCAACCTGGCCATGCGCGAATCCGGCAACGTGCGCTGGGTCGCGCCCGCCGATGAAATCGCTGCGCGTGAACAGCAGATCCTGCGCGCCCGCTCCGAGCGTGAAACGCTGGAGCCGCTGCGTACGGTCATGATCCCGGTCAGCTACGCCGACGCCGGCGCGCTGGCCGAGTTGATCCGTTCGTCGACCGCGGTCAGCGGCGATGGCGGCGGGGCGGGAGCCGGACTGCTGTCCGAGCGCGGCTCTGTGACCATAGACCAGCGCACCAATACGCTGCTGGTCACGGACACCGCCAGCCAGATCGATCGCGTCCAGGACCTGGTTACCGAACTCGATCGGCCGGTGCGCCAGGTCCTGATCGAATCGCGCATCGTCATCGCGCGCTCCAGCTTCAACTATGAACTCGGGGTGCGCTTCGGCGTCAGCGGTTCGGGCAGTCTGGACAACAATCTCTTGTCCATCGGCGGGTCTGCCGAGGCCACCGACCGGATGAGCAATGTCGGCCTCAACCGCCGCCAGCTGCTCGGCCAGCGTCCCGGCCGCCCGACCTTGCTGCCGGGTGAGGATGGAGGCGGGATCGCCGTGCCGGCGCTGGACGATCGCCTGAACGTCAACCTGCCGGTCGCCAATGCCGCCGGCGCGTTCGGCATCAGTTTCCTGGCCAGCAACTATTTGCTCGACCTGGAGCTGTCCGCGCTCGAAGCCCAGGGCGAGGGCGAGGTCATCTCGACCCCGCGCGTGATCACCGCCAACCAGAACGAGGCGTTCATTCAGCAGGGTGTGGAGATTCCGTTCGAGGAGGCCACGACGTCCGGCGCGACCAACGTCGAGTTCAAGGAAGCCGTGCTGGAACTGCGCGTCACGCCGCTGATCACCCCGGACAACCGGGTTCAGCTCAACCTGGGCATCAAGCAGGACACGGTGGGCGAAATCTTCGAGACCGGACGCGGTGGCTCGGTGCCGTCGATCGACACGCGCGAGCTGGGCACCAGCGTGCTGGTTGAAAACGGCCAGACCGTCGTGCTTGGCGGGATCTTCCAGGAAGAACGCAACTACAACACGACCAAGGTGCCCATGCTCGGTGACGTGCCGGTGTTGGGAACGCTGTTCCGTCGCCGTGCGACCAATGATGAGAAGCGCGAACTGCTGATCTTCATCACGCCGAACATTCTCGACGACCAGATCAGGATCGACTGATCGAGGTCGAAGCTTCGGCAAGGGCCCGGATCGTTTTCGATCCGGGCCTTTTTGTATGCGCCGACTGCCGGAGGCTTCGCTCATTCCGGTGCGGCCCGTTTACAATGCCGGCATGACTGAAAGACCGCATTCGCCGGCTGCCGAGCGCAACCGTGAACCGATCCTGAAAGTTCTGCGTGCCTGGCTGCCGAAATCCGGCCGCATGCTGGAAATCGGCGCCGGCACCGGGCAGCACGCACGTTTCTTCGCGCCCGCATTCCCGCTCTGGCAATGGCAAGCCAGCGATCGACCTGAGCAACTGCCCAGCCTGGAAGCGGGGCTACGCGACCACGACCAGCCCAACCTGGAAGCGCCGATTGCGCTGGAAGTGACGGGCCACTGGCCGCAAGCGCGCTTCGATGGCGTGTACTCGGCCAATACCGCGCATATCATGCACGTTCTGGCGGTCAGGGCCATGTTCGCCGGGGTCGGTCAGTGCCTGAACCCGGGCGGCCTGTTCGTGCTCTACGGACCGTTCATGCGCCACGGCCGGCACAGCGCGCAAAGCAATGCCGATTTCGACGCCAGCCTGCGCGCGCGCGATCCGGGCATGGGCATACGGGATCTCGACGACCTGGATCGGCTGGCGGCGGGCGCCGGCCTGGAGCGAATTGCGGAACTTCGCATGCCCGCCAACAATCACATCCTGATCTTCCACAAGCGCGAGCGCTGATTCAATGGCTTCAGTACATGCACGGCAATTCGAATCGTGGGAGGCTCTGGCGCAACAGGCGCGCGGCCTGCTGTCCGGCGAGCATCACCGTATCGCCAATGCCGCCAATCTCGCGGCGCTGATCTTCAACAGCGTGCGGGACCTCAACTGGGCCGGTTTCTACTTCGTCGAAGGCGACGAACTGGTCGTCGGCCCGTTCCAGGGCCAGCCGGCCTGCGTGCGGATCGCACCGGGCAAGGGCGTGTGCGGGACGGCCATGGCCAGCGCCGAAACCCAGCGGGTCGACGACGTCGACGCCTTTGCCGGCCATATTGCCTGCGATCCCCATTCGAGGTCGGAAGTGGTGGTGCCGTTGATCGAGAACGGCCGGGTCGTCGGTGTGCTCGACATCGACAGCCCCACGCCGGGGCGCTTCAGCGCTGCCGACGCGCGTGGCTTCGAGCAGCTGGCCGCGATCTACCTGGCTTCCGTTGCCGGCTGAAGTCGCCGGCAGCGTCATCAGGCGTCCGGCTGAAATCGCTCGGCCAGGCGAACCCGCCCCTGGTGGCCGAACTGCAGCTCGAACGCGCCGCCGGTGGACATGGGCATGAGCTGACCGGAAAGCGCGGCCTGCAGCTGTTCCAGGCCCGGGTTGTGGCCCACGAGCACCAGGTGGTCGCCGGCGTGTTCCTCGACCAGCGCGGCCAGTTCGTGCGCCGTTGCGTTCCAGATGCGCATCTCCTCGCGGCACGATCCCGCAAACCAGTCTCCCAGCGCGAGTTCGGCCGTGCGGCTGGCACGTGCGGCTGGAGAGTACAGCACGGTTGCCGCCAGGTTGTGTAATCGCGACTGCAGCCAGTCGTGCAGCGCTGCGCACTGACGCTCGCCACGCCTGGTGAGCCGGCGGTCGAAATCCTCCTGGCCGGCTTCGGGCGCTGCGGCCTTGGCGTGTCGGATCAGCCAGACGGTACGGGCGCGGTTCGAATTTTCGGATATATCGGTCATGGATCAAAGGTTCCCCAGCATCGCGGCGACTTCCAGGTTGCCGCCGGAAAGCACGATGCCGACGCGTCTGCCGGCGAATCGCTCTCGATTGGCAAGTACTGCGGCCAGCGGCACCGCGCCGGAGGGCTCCACCACCTGCTTGATGTGGCGCCAGATCAGCGTCATGGCCTCGACGATCTGATCTTCGGTGACGGTCAGCACCTCGATGTCATGGTCGGCCAGCACGTCGAAATTGCGCACGCCGATCAGCGCGCGCAGGCCGTCGGCCATCGTTTGAGGATCGTGTTTCGAAACGCGCCGACCCGCGGCCAGCGAGCGTGCGGCGTCGTCCGCGCCGGCCGGCTCGGCGCCGGTCACGCGCACCCCGGGCGCGACACGCGCGGCGGCCAGCGTGATGCCCGACAACAGCCCGCCGCCGCCGATCGGCGCGACGATGTCTTCGAGCGTCGAATCCTGGGCCAGCAATTCCATGGCCACGGTGCCCTGGCCGGCGATGATGTGGGCATGGTCGTAGGGCGGGATGGGTGTTTTGCCCTGTTCGATCAGCGCCTGCAGGCCCTGTTCGCGCGCGGCCTGGTCGGCGGCGCAGAAATGCACGCTGCCGCCGTAGGCACGCACCGCCTCGACCTTGCTGACGACCGCATTTTCGGGCATGACCACGTCGGCCGAGAAACCGCGCGCGGCCGCGGCGGCGGCCAGCGCCGCGCCGTGATTGCCCGAAGAGTGCGTGGCCACGCCTGGGCAGTCTTCGGGCAGTTGTGCGACGGCGAAGCTGGCGCCGCGAAACTTGAACGAGCCGGTCTTTTGCAGCTGTTCGCACTTGAAAACCAGGTCCATCCCGGTCAAACGGTTCAGCGATTCGCTGGTCATGACCGGGGTGCGGCGTACGCGCCCGGCGATTGCGGCAATGGCGTCGGCGGGCATGAAATCTGTCACGCTATCCTTTCGATTTGGTCGAGCTGGTCGGGAATTGCTGTTCATCTCCGTATAATAAGCTTCACGAGTCACGAACAAGGGACGCACATGAAAGCTCTCAAAGGCGACGCGCCGCGTACGCCGGTCAAGCGCGTCGATTATCAGCCGCCCGCCTGGCTGATCGACACCGTCGTCATGACGCTGGACCTGGATCCCGACACCACCTGCGTGCGGGCGTCGCTGCGCGTGCGGCGCAACCCCGAGACGCGGGATCATTCCGCCCCGCTGGTGCTTGTCGGTGACGACCTGGAGACCGAATGCGTTTCCGTCGACGGCCGCGAACTGGGTGAAGACGAGTACCGGATCGCCGACGGCAGGCTGGTCATCGACGGGCTCGACGACACGGCGATCATCACCACCCGGGTGCTGATCCACCCGGCCCGCAACACCGCGCTGGAGGGGCTTTACCGCTCGGGCTCCAGCCTGCTGACCCAGTGCGAGGCCGAGGGTTTTCGCAAGATCACCTGGTTCGGCGATCGGCCTGACATCATGACCACCTTCCACGTGCGCCTTGAAGCCGACCGCGAAAATTACCCGGTGCTGCTGGGCAACGGCAACCTGGTCGACTCCGGCTCTCTGGGCGGCAACCGTCACTTCGCGGTATGGGACGATCCTTACCCGAAACCTTCCTACCTGTTCGCGCTGGTCGCCGGTGACCTGGGCTGCAAGCAAGACGTCTTCGTCACCGCGTCGGGCCGCGATGTCGCGCTGAAGATCTACTCCGAGCGCGAGAATCTCGGTCAGCTCGATCACGCCATGGAAAGCCTCAAGAAAGCCATGGCCTGGGACGAGCGGCGCTTTGGCCTGGAATACGACCTGGACGTCTATCACATCGTCGCCACCCACGATTTCAACATGGGCGCGATGGAGAACAAGAGCCTAAATATTTTCAACGCCCGTTACGTCCTGGCCGACGAGGACACCGCCACCGATGCCGACTTCGAGGCCATCGAGGCGGTAATCGCGCACGAGTACTTCCACAACTGGACCGGCAATCGGGTGACCTGCCGCGACTGGTTCCAGTTGACGCTCAAGGAGGGCCTGACCGTCTTCCGCGAACAGGAGTTCTCGTCCGACATGCAGTCGCGCGCGGTCAAGCGCATCAGCGACGTCAAGGACCTGATGGCGCGCCAGTTCCCGGAAGACGCCGGACCCATGGCGCACCCGGTCCGGCCCGAGCGCTACGTCGAGATCAACAACTTCTATACCGCCACGGTCTACGAGAAGGGCGCCGAGGTCGTGCGCATGTACGACACGCTGCTGGGTACCGACGGCTTCCGCCGCGGCATGGACTTGTACTTCGAACGCCACGACGGTCAGGCCGTGACCTGCGACGACTTCCGCGCTGCCATGGCCGACGCCAACGAGATCGACCTCGAGCAGTTCGAGCGTTGGTACCGGCAGGTCGGCACGCCGGTGGTCACGGTCGATGCCGAGTATGACGAGGCCGCAGGGACACTGGAAATCCGCTTGGCGCAATCCTTGCCCGGCCATCCGGACAACGAGGACGCCGGTCCGCTGCACATTCCGTTCCGGCTGGGATTGCTGAGCACCGAAGGCGAGTCGCTTGCACTGCCGGCATCGTTCGATGGTGAGGGCGGCGACGGCACGGCGCGCGAGACGCACCTGGTCGAGCTGCGCGAGCCGGCAACCACGGTCCGCTTTACCGGCCTGGCCGACAAGCCCGTGCTTTCGCTTCTGCGCGGCTTTTCCGCGCCGGTGAAGATCGAGGCCGAAGCCGCCGACGGCGAGCTGGCTACGCTGCTGGCCTTCGACCCCGACCCGGTGGCGCGCTGGATGGCCGGGCGCAAACTTTCCGCGCGGGTGCTCGAACGCGCGATCAGGGCGCACGACTTGGACCGGGAACCCGACGAGCCCGAGCTGCTGGTTTCGGCCTGGCGACGGATTGTCGAAAACCTCGTCGAAAGCGACGGCGACGATCCGGCGCTGGCCGCAATGCTGCTGCAACTGCCCACCGAGACCGAACTGGCGCAGGACTACAAGCCGGTGCCCGTCGACGCCATCCACGCCGCGCGCGACGGGTTGCGGCGCCTGCTCGCCCGGCGGCTGACCGAGCCGCTGCACGAAGTGCTTGCGCGTTTCCGGCCCGGCGGGGAGTGGCGCTTCGATCCGTCCGACGTAGGCTCGCGCAGCCTGGCCAACGCCGTGTTGTCGCTGCTTGTCGGCGCGCGCGACGAGCAAGCCGCGAAGCACGCGGTGGCCGTCTACAAGGACGCCGACAACATGACCGACCGTTTCGCCGCGCTGGCCGCGGTGGTCCATGCCCGGCTGGACGCGGCCGAAGTGCTGCTGGCCGAGTTCGAAAAGCGCTACCGCGACAATCCGCTGGTCATGGACAAGTGGTTTGCCGTGCAGGCCCAGGTGGCCGCCGGCAGCACCGTCGACAAGGTCGAGCAGTTGATGGACCACCCGGCTTTCTCGCTGAAGAATCCGAACAAGGTCCGCGCCCTGATCGGCGCCTTCGGCATGCACAACCCCCATGCCTTCCACCGCGTCGACGGCGCCGGCTATCGGCTGGTCGGCAACGTCGTGCGCCGGCTCGACGCGCTCAACCCCCAGGTCGCGGCGCGCCTGGCGGCGGTGTTCAATCGCTGGGCCGATTTCGACGACGACCGGAAGCAATTGATGCGCGAACAGCTCGAAGCCACCAAGGCTGTGGAAGGCCTGAGCCCCGACGTCGACGAGATCGTGTCGGCGGCGTTGAAGCGGGAATAAAATCGGACGGTTTCCGGTTTCCGGTTTCCGGT
>JAWLEW010000090.1:0-5341 GCA_041685925.1 Wenzhouxiangellaceae bacterium
CGCTTGTAGAGAGATTCCGGCGTGGCTTACGTCCGCAGCCCGGTTCCCCGCGTCAGCAGCGTCACGCAGATCGTGCCGAGCACCACGGCGAACAGGCCGATGATGCCGAAGGCGTAGACCACCGGCACGTCGGTCACGCCGAGCATGCCGTAGCGGAAGGCGTTGACCATGTACAGGATGGGATTGACCAGCGCAACCTGCTGCCAGACCCCCGGCAGCAGGTCGATCGAGAAGAACACCCCGCCCAGGTAGGTCAGCGGCTGCAGCACGAAAGTCGGCACGATCGCGATGTCGTCGAACTTCTGCGCGAAGGTGGCGTTGATGAACCCGCCCAGCGCGAACACGATTGCGGTCATCAGGATGACCAGCAGGGTGACCGTCCAGTTGTGAATCGACAGGTCGGAAAAGAACGAGGCCACGCCGAATACCAGTACCGCGACGACCATGGAACGAAACACCGCGCCGGTGACGTACCCGGCCAGGATCAGGATGGGCGGCAGCGGCGAGATCAGCAGTTCCTCGACGTGGCGCCCGAACTTGGCGCCGAAGAACGAACTGGTGATGTTGCCGTAGGCGTTGGTGACCACCGACAGCATGATCAGTCCGGGCACGATGAACGCCATGTAGTCCATGCCGCCCATCTCGCCGATGCGCCGCCCGATGATCTGGCCGAAGATCACGAAGTACAGCGTCATCGTGATCGCCGGCGGCAGCAGCGTCTGCGGCCAGATGCGCAGAATGCGGTTGACTTCCTTGATGACGATGGTCTGGTAGCCGATCCAGAAGGTTCTGGCCGAGACTTCACCCTGGGCTGTGGTCATGCCGCATGCTCCCCGGTGCTGGAATGCTGGTCGGATTTGGGCCCGGATTCCGGCTCGGAACCCGGTTCGGACTCCTGCGGCTCGACCAGCCGCAGAAACAGCTCCTCGAGCCGGTTGACCTTGTTGCGCATCGACTTGACCTCGATGCCGCGCGTCTCCAGCACGCGAAACAGCACGTTCAGGCTGTGCGACTTGGGCAGGCTGGCCAGCAGCGTGGTCGAATCGCGCAACTCGGTCTCCACGCCATCGACCTCGGGCGGCGCGTCGAGCGGCGCGCACAGGTCGAGCACGAAGGTCTCGATGTCGAGCTTGCCCAGAAGCGCCTTGACCGTGGTGTTCTCGACGATGGTGCCGTGGTCGATGATCGCGATGTTGCGGCACAGGTTTTCGGCTTCTTCCAGGTAGTGCGTGGTCAGGATCACCGTGGTGCCGTCGCGGTTGATCTGCTCGATGAATTCCCACATCGAGCGCCGGATCTCGATATCCACGCCGGCGGTGGGCTCGTCGAGAATCAGCAGCGGCGGCTCGTGCACCATGGCGCGCGCGATGAGCAGCCGCCGCTTCATGCCGCCGGACATGGTGCGCGACGGCTTGAACGCCTTGTCCCACAGCTGCAGCTGCTTGAGATATTTCTCGGCGCGCACGCGCGCCACCCGCCGCGGAACGCCGTAGTAGCCGGCCTGGTTGACCACGATGTCGAACGGCTTCTCGAACTGGTTGAAGTTGACCTCCTGCGGCACCAGCCCGATCCTGGCCATGGCGCGCGAACGGTCCTTCTGCACGCTGGTGCCGAACACCTTCGTCTCGCCGTCGCTGGCGTTGACCAGCGACGAAATGATGCCGATCAGCGTCGACTTGCCGGCGCCGTTCGGCCCGAGCAGCGCGAAGAAATCGCCCTCCTCGACGGTCAGGTCGATGCCCTTCAGCGCCACGACGCCGTTCTTGTAGGTTTTTCTCAGTTGGCTGACTTCCAGTGCGTGCATGACCTCTGGCCTGTTGATCTGGGGGATGGCAGTCGGTATCTTGCAGGACTTGCGACCAATCGTGTCCGTCCTGGGGGCAAGTCCCTGCAACATCAAATTATCGTGATCACCAAATTATCGTTCATCATCGTGGGTGCGCTGTTGTCGACCGGCACGCTCGCGCAGGAGCCGCTGGAGCGCTGGCCGGACGACGTCGAGAACTGCGAACTCTCGGCCGCCGGCGGCAGAATCAGCGAGGAAGCGCTGTGCGGCACGCTGGAAGTGCCCGAGAATCGTGCCCAATCCGGCGCCCGGCCCGACGGCAGATCCATCGAGCTGGCCTGGGCCGTGATCGAGGCGCGCACGGCCGACCCCGAGCCCGACCCGGTGTTCTTCCTCGCCGGCGGACCGGGCCAGTCGGCCCGCGACGTCGCGCCGGTGATCGCCAACGCGCTGGCCGACGTCAACCGGACCCGCGACCTGATCTTCCTCGACCAGCGCGGCACCGGCGGGTCGAACGCGCTCGAGTGCGGGTTCGACGAGGATACCTTCCTCACCGAGCCGGACCTCGACGAAATCGACGCGCTGCTGCGCGAATGCCACGCGAAGCTGGACGCCGACGTGCGCCACTACACCACCATCGACGGGGCCGAGGACCTGGAGGCGCTGCGCGAGCATCTCGGCCTGGAAGCGATCAACCTGGTCGGCGGCTCCTACGGCACGCGCATGGCCCAGGTCTACCTGCGGCGTTTTCCCGAAGCGGTGCGCAGCATGATCATCGACGGCGTGGTGCCGACCCGGCTGAAGCTGGGTTCCGAGCACGCCGAGATGCTCGACCGCTCGATCGACAAGCTGCTGGCGCGCTGCGCCGAAGACGCGACCTGCAGCGAAAACTTTCCCGATCTCGCGCAGGCCTTCGAGACGCTCAAGGCGCAATACGGCGAATCGCCGGTGACCATCCAGGTCACCCACCCGCGCACCGGGGTGGCCGAGACGCTCGAATTCTCCGACGCGGTGCTCGCCTCCAGCCTGCGCTTCCTGGCTTACTCGGCGGTCAGCCAGATGATGATCCCCTACCTGATCCACGAGGCCGCCGCCACCGGCAGCCCGGAGCGCCTGGCCGCGCAGGCGCTGATGACCAGCGACCAGATGAGCGAGGGGCTGGCCATCGGCCTGAACTTCGCCGTCGGCTGCAGCGAGGACTGGCCGTACTGGCCGGCCGACAGCGATGCCGCCGGCACGCTGCTGGGCAATTCTTTTACAGAGCTGTATTCGAAGGTCTGCAGCTGGTGGCCGGCCGACCCGGTCGGGCCCGGGTTCCACCAGCCGTTCGACACCGACGTGCCCGTCCTGATCCTGTCCGGCGAGCTCGACCCGGTCACCCCGCCGCAGTACGGCGAGGAGGCCGAAGCGCAGTTCAGCAACAGCCTGCACATCATCGCGGAAGGCCGCGGCCACATCACCATGACCAATTCGTGCATCGGCTCGATTGCGACCGAATTCATCGCCGAGGCCGGCGTTTCGGACCTGGATACCGGGTGCACCGAGCGCATCGGCCCGGAACCGTTCTTCGTCGACCTGCTGGGGCCCACGCCATGATCCGCGCCGAACGACTGCGCAAGACCTTCAACAAGGGCCGGGTCGTGGCCGTCGACGAGGTCAGCTTCGAAGCGCGCGACGGGCAGATCACCGGCCTGCTGGGCCCCAACGGCGCCGGCAAGACCACCACGCTGCGCATGCTCTACACCCTGCTCAAGCCCGACAGCGGCAGCATGACCGTCGACGGCATCGACCCGCTGGCCGAGCCCATCCAGGTCAAGCGCAAGCTCGGCGTGGTGCCCGACTCCAGGGGACTGTACGACCGCCTGACCGCGCGCGAGAACATCCGCTACTACGGCAAGCTGCAGGGGCTGGGCAACAATCTCGTCACCAGCCGCATCGACAAGCTGGCCGAGGTGCTCGACATGGGCGAGTTCATCGACCGGCGCACCGACGGCTTTTCGCAGGGCCAGCGGGTCAAGGTCGCGATCGCGCGCGCGCTGATCCACGAGCCCGGCACCATCCTGCTCGACGAGCCGACGAATGGTCTTGACGTGATGACCACCCGGTCGCTGCGCGAATTCCTGCTGCGGCTGAAGATGGAAGGGCGCTGCGTGGTGCTGTCCACCCACATCATGCAGGAGGTCGCCGCGTTGTGCGACCGCATCGTGATCATCGCCGACGGCCGGATCGCGGCCGAGGGCACGGCGCAGCAACTGCTCGAGCGCTCCGGTGAGCAGAACCTGGAAGACGCGTTCGTCAAGCTGATCGGATCGGACGAGGGGCTGCTGGCATGATCACCGTGTTTCTCAAGGAACTGCTGGACAACTTCCGCGACCGGCGGGTGATTCTCAACACGCTGGTCCTGGGCCCGCTGCTCGGGCCGGTGCTGTTCGGCGTGATGATCTCGTTCATCGCCAAGGAAGAGACCGAGCGCATGGAATCGGCGCTGGAGCTGCCGGTCGTGGGTGCCGAGAACGCGCCCAACCTGGTCGCCTGGATGGAGCGCCAGGGGGTGGTTGTCCAGCCGCCGCCGGCAGACCCCGAGCAGGCCGTGCGCGAGGAAGAGCACGAAGTCGTCGTGCGCATTCCCGAAGACTACGCCGAGGCCTGGAACGCCGGCCGCCCGGCGCCGGTGGAAATCATCGCCGACCGCTCGCTGCGCTACACCGGCACCACCATCGCGCGGGTCAACAACTACCTTTCGATCTACAACCGCCAGATCGGCAACCTGCGCCTGCAGCTGCGCGGCGTGCACCCCGACATCACGCGCCCGGTCGACAGCCAGATCATCGATCTGTCGACCCCCACTTCGCGCGGCGGCCAGGTGCTGGCCTTCCTGCCGTACTTCATCCTGATCACGGTGTTCATGGGATCGATGCACATGGCCATCGACACCACCGCCGGCGAGCGCGAGCGCAAGTCGCTGGAGCCGCTGCTGATCAACCCGATGCCGCGCTGGCAGATCATGGCCGGCAAGCTGGGCGCGACCACCTTCTTCGCCCTGGCCACGCTGGGCCTGGGGCTGATCGCGTTCGTCTACGCCATGGGCATGCTGCCGACGGCCGACATGGGCATCAAGCTCAACCTCGATTTCGCGGTCGCCGGCAAGGCTTTCGTGGTGGTCGCCCCGGCCGCGCTGATGGCCGCCGCGCTGCTGACCATCCTGGCCTCGTTCGCCAAGAGCTTCCGCGAGGCGCAAAGCTACATGGGCCTGATCGTCATCGTGCCCATGGTTCCCAGCCTGTGGCTGCTCATCAACCCGGCCAAGGCCGAGTACTGGATGAACTGGGTGCCGCTGCTCAACCAGAACATCCTGATCCTGGAAATGGTCCGCGGCGAGCCCGTCCAGGCGTCCTGGTACCTCGCGACCATCGCCAGCACCACCCTACTGGCCCTGATCCTCGCCGCCGTCGCCGGCGGGCTGTACAACCGGCCGAAATTGATCTTTACCTCGGGGTAGGTTTCCGGTTTGGACTGCGCGGCCAGGCTCCGCGCCCGCTACAGGTTTAGGAGCCG
>JAWLEW010000091.1:0-5339 GCA_041685925.1 Wenzhouxiangellaceae bacterium
GTCAGCGTGACCAGCGTGGCGAACAGCAGGCCGGAGAGCACGACGACGCCGACGCCGCGATAGAGCTCGGTGCCTTCGCCGGGGATAAACACCAGCGGCGCCAGGCCGAACAGGGTGGTGATCATCGACATCATGATCGGCCGGATGCGGGTCGACACCGCCTCGCGCACGGCCTCGTTGATGTCGTCCATGCCTTGCCGTAAATTGGAAAGCGTGCGGTCGACGATCAGGATCGGGTTGTTGACCACCACCCCGAGCAGGATCAGGAAACCGAGCATGGTGATCATGTCGAACGGCTGGCGCACGCCCACGGCGTTGAGCGCGGCAAGCCCCGCGATGCCGCCGGCGATGCCCAGCGGCACGGCGGTGAGGATCACCAGCGGCCAGCCCCAGTGGTTGAAGATCGCGACCATGACCAGGAAGCTCAGGATGATCGCGACGACGTAGTTGTCGGCCAGCGCCGCGCGCGTTTCGGTCAGCTCGTCGCTGGCGCCCGAGATGTCGACCGACACGCCCTGCGCCAGTGCGCCGTCGGCGCGCATCCGGTCGATGACCTCGGTGCGCACGCGGCCCACCGCGGTTTCCAGCGCGACCGAGCGCGACGGGATGATGTTCAATGTCACGGTGCGCCGACCGTTCAGGCGGCGCACCGAGTCGGTGTCGACGGTCTCGACGATCTCGGCCAGCGCCGAAAGCGGCACCACGGCCCCGGACGGCGTGTAGACCGGCAGGTCCTCGATGCCGGCCAGGTCGCGGTCACTGCCCGCGCTGGAGAAAACGAACACGTCGATCTTGTCGTCACCGCGGAAGTACTCGTCGACGAACGCGCCGTCGGTCAGCGCGGCGACCGCGAAACCCAGCCCGTCGGCCGAGAAGCCCAGCTCGGCGGCGCGGTCCCAGTCCGGCCGGATCTCGATCAGCGGCTGGTCCAGCGACAGCGAGCCGGGCGAGGAGTTGATCTGCGGGTTCTCGAACGCGTCCTCGGCGTAGCGGAACGCGGTCTCGGCGACGCTGTAGAGCTCGGCCAGGTCCTGGCCGGTGATGTCGAGGTTGACGCTGCGCGTGCCGCCGTCGTTGCCGGAGATGATCGAGCCGCGGCTGACGAACGCGCGCATGCCCGGGAACCCTTGATAGTAATCGGTCATGATCCGGATCAGGTCGCCGACGTGATCGGTATCGACGGGCTCGGTGATGACGCGCAGCCCGTCGGGATCGACCGACAGGTTGAAGTAGGCCAGCGCCGGCACCGCTGCATCGCCCGAGTCGAAGCGCGCCGGATCGTCGTCGACGTAGGGCAGGAAATGGGCTTCCAGCTCATCGCCGATCCGGCTCATCTCGCTCAGGTTGTAGCCCGGCGGCGCGATCATGCGCGCGAACAGCTTGGGCTCCTCGCCCTCGGGCAGGTATTCGGCCGGCGGCGTGAGCGTGACCAGGATGGCGACGACGGCGCCGAACACCGCGACCATGGTCGCGACACGGCGCCGCGTGGTCGCGATCAGCCAGCCCACGGCGGCGACGATGCGGTCGCGCAGCGCGCCGCCGGTCGCGGCCTTGCCGCGCATGCCGAACGTCAGCCGTGCCGAAAGGCTGGGCACGACGGTGATCGCCACCAGCATGGACGCCAGGATCGACGCCGAGATCGCCACGGCAACGTCGGAGTAGAGCTGGCCGGCTTCCTGCTGGATGAAGAAGATCGGCGCGAACACCAGCACCGTCGTCATCGTCGAGGCCAGCACCGCCGGCCAGACCTGGCGCACGCCTTCCAGCGCGGCGGCCATCTTGTCCATGCCCTCGCGTCGCTTGCGCTCGATGGCCTCGAGCACGACGATCGAGTTGTCCAGCGTCATGCCGATCGCGAACGCCACGCCGGCCAGCGAGATCACGTTGATCGTGCGCCCGGCCGCGACCAGGCCCAGGAACGCCGCGATCGTGCACACCGGCACGCCGATGACGCCCACCAGCGTCGCCCGCCCCGAGCGCAGGAACAGGAACATCACGCCGGTGGCCAGCAGCGCACCGAGGATCAGGTTCTTCCAGACGTTGGCGACCGAGGATTGCACGTAGACCACGTCGTCGGCGACGCGGGTGATCTGCAGGCCGTTGGGGTCCATCAGGTCTTCGTTGATGCGCTCGACGGCCGGCAGCATCGCGCGCTTGATGTCGATGACGTTGGAGCCCGGCTCGCGATCGACGGCCAGCGTGATGCTGGGCAGCCCGTTGACCGACGCGCGGCTACGCAGCTCGTAGTGCGACATTTCGACCTCGGCGATGTCGCCCAGCCGCACGATGGAGTCGCCGCGCACCGCCACGATGGTCTCTGCCATCTGCTCGACCGAAGCGTAGCGGCCCACCGTGCGCAGCAGGTAGCGGCGCTTGCCGGCCTCCAGGTCGCCACCGGAGACGTCGCGGTTGCGGCCGCGGATCGCAGCGCGCACGTCGGCCAGCGTGATGCCGCGCTCGGCCGCCGCGGCCGGGTCGACCAGCACCCGCACCTGGCGCTCGGCGCCGCCCCAGACGTTGACCCGCGACACGCCCGGCACCCGCTCCATGCGCGTGCGCACGTTGTCGTCGATGAAGTCGCGCATCAGCGTCATGTCCAGGTCGAACGGGTTGCCCGCCAGCGGGCGCACCGAGAAGAACATGAACGAGTTCTGCGAAAACGAGCTGGCCTCCAGCGCCGGCTCGTCGACGTTCTCGGGGTAGTCGGGCACCTGGCTGAGCGCGTTGTTGACCCGGATCAGCGCCTCGTTGATGTCGACGCCGAACGGGAACTCCAGCTCGATCTGCGCCGAGCCGTACGAGGCCGTCGAGATCATGCGCTCCACGCCGGGCAGCGAGCGCAGGTACTCCTCCTGCTCGATCAGGATTTCCTGTTCGATGTCCTGCGGCGTCGCCCCCGGCCAGCGCGTCTCGACGCTGACCACGCGCACCTCCAGGTCGGGGATCATCTGCACCGGGATGCGCAGCGCGGCCAGCACGCCGAGCACGCAGATGACGAGCACCACCACCGCCAGGATGGTCCCGTGGCGAATTACGCCGGCAAACACGGCCTCAGCCTCCGTCCTCGACGATGCGGACCGGCTGGCCTTCGGTCAGCACCTCGTTGCCTCTGACGACCACGGCCTGATCCGGCGACAGCCCGGACTCGATCACGGCCCGGTCGCCGTCGACCCGGCCGACCGTGACCTGGCGCTGACGCGCCACCGGCGGCGACGTCGATTCGTCGACGGTGTAGAGCGTGATCGTGCCGTCGGGATAGCGAATCAGCGCGTCACGCGGCACCAGCAGCGCGTCGGCGTCGGTGCGCAGCCGGATCACGGTGCGCGCCGACATGCCCGGCGTGATGTCGGGATCGGCCTCGGGAAGAATCAGCCGGAGCAGGAACGTGCGCGCGGCCGGGTCGCTGACCGGCACGCGCGCAGCCACCGCGCCGGTCAGCGCGCGCCCGTCGAGGGCGTCGACGATGATCTCGACGTCGGTGTCCTGACGCAGTCGCGGCCACAGCCGCTGCGGCGCCTGCACGTCCAGCCACAGGTCGTCGACCGCGACCAGCTCGGCCACCGCCGTGCCGGTTTCGACCCATTCGCCGGCCTCCGTCAAACGGCGCGCGATCACGCCGTCGAACGGCGCCACGATCGAATGCCGCTCCAGCCGCTCGGCCATGGTGTCGCGTTCGGCGCCGGCGACGTCGAGCGCCGCTTTCGCCACCTGCACGGCCGACTTGCGCGCCTGGATCTCGGTATCCGGAAAGAAGCTGTCCTCGCCCAGCCGAAGCGCCTCGTCGCGCAGCCGCACGGCCTCGTCGAATGACGCCCGGGCCTGCGCCACCGACGCCTCGGCCTGCGCCAGCTGCAGCCGGGCCAGGCTGTCGTCGAGCCGAACCACCACGTCGCCGCTCTCGACCGGATCCCCGGCATCGACGCCGATGCTCTCGACCAGCCCGGAAAGCCGCGGCGAAAGCCGGGCCGAGCGCCTGGCCGTGAACGAGCCGGTCAACTCGATTTGCTCCACCGCCGGCCGCACCTCGGGCTGGGCGACGGTGACCGGGGCGGGTTCCTGGGCAAAAATCGGCAAGGCCATGACACCGGCCAGAAGCGCACCTATCAAGAGGCGCTTGATCAAGTTTTTTAGAGGAAACATGACTTGGATATTAACCGACTGACGGTCAATTTCCCGGGTGCGCGCCGCCACTATTGCGTCGGCGACGCCGCGCCGACCTACCCACTTCCCCAACGGTCATTCCTTGCGTAGGTCGCGGCGTGGTCCGCGACGCATTTCAGTCCGGCCCGTACCTCCGACCCTGCTGGAATCCGGCTCGCGCATCGATATCACTCAAGAGGGCATCGTAGGAGCCTGCCCTGCAGGCGAATCCGTTCGTTTGCAAAAACCTTCGCGAGCATGGCTCGCTCCTACGCAGTCGCGCATCCCGGCTGCGCGGGACGCCGCGGGTTCTACAACGCGTCGAGCGTGCGATCCAGTCCGGCGGCGAGCTTGTCGACCAGCTCGTCGATGCCGGCCTCGTCGATGATCAGCGGCGGGCAGATGGCGATGGTGTCGCCGGGCAGCGCGCGGACGACCAGGCCTTCTTCGAGGCACGCGGCGGTGGCCTTGAACGCGATCTTGTCGGCGGGCGCGAAGCGCGTCCTCAAAGCCGGGTCCTTGACCAGCTCCAGCCCGGCGATCAGGCCGATGCCGCGGTAGTTGCCGACCAGCGGGTGGTCGGCAAGCTCCGCGAGCTTCGATTGCAGGATCGCCCCCATCTTTGCGGCGTGCTCGACGATACCGCGCTCCTCGTAGAGTTCCAGGGTTCGCAGGGCCACCGCCGCGGCCACCGGGTGGCCCGAGTAGGTCAGGCCGTGGGCGAACATGCCGACCCCGATCGAGGCCTGTTCGATGACCTCGTACATGAACGGCGGGATGGCCACGGCGGAAATCGGCTGGTAGGCCGAAGACAGCGCCTTGGCCATGGTCATGGTCGCCGGCTGGATGCCGTAGGTCTGGCAGCCGAACGGGTTGCCGGTGCGACCGAAGCCGGTGACGACCTCGTCGTCGATGAACAGTATTCCGTGCTCGCAAAGAAGTGGCTGGATCTTTTCGAAATAGGTCTTCGGCGGCAGGATCAGCCCGCCGGCGCCCATCAGCGGCTCGGCGATGAACGCCGCGATGGTGTCGGCGCCCTCGCGCGCGATGACCTGTTCCAGTTCCTCGGCCAGCCGGCTCGCGAAATCCTCTTCACTCTCGCCTTCGTGCGCCTGGCGGTAATGGTGCGGCTCGGTCAGGTGGACGATATCGGGGCCCGGCACGTCGAAATGCGCGTGGAACGGCGGCAGCCCGGTCAG
>JAWLEW010000092.1:0-5324 GCA_041685925.1 Wenzhouxiangellaceae bacterium
TGGCCGGGACGGCGGCGCGTGAGCGGGGTGGAATCCCCGTCGATCCGATGCGGGCTTTCGTTGCCGGGATGGGGGGAGCGGAGGTTGCTCGGTGCATCCGAAGCCACGCGCAAACGGCGATCTGTTAGGGTGCACGGTGCAGGCGACAAGTTTTTTGTCGCCTTTTTCAATGAAATGATCAGGAGTATCCCAAACCATGTCGAATTCGAAAACCATGACCGGCCTTAATTTCGTTCATGCCAGCGTCATCGGTATCGCAATGGCGATGCTGAGCGGCGCCGCGATCGGTCAGCAACAGGCTGCGCCCGGTGGACAGGGTGGCGAGTTGATGCAGCAAGTGCAGCAGAAGCAGGCCCAGATCCAGCAGCTCAATCAGCAGCTGGCGGAAATCCAGGAGGCGACCATCGAAGCCAACCCCGAGTTGGCCGATCAGCGCGACAACCTTTTGGCCAGCGTGGACGAGAAGATGTCGGAAGCCGGTCACGATCCGGAAGATTCGCGCGAGAAGATCGAGGACCTGCAGGAGCAGTTGCAGGGCGGCGAGCTTTCGGCCGAGGAAAACCAGTCGATCTCGCAGGAGCTTCGCCAGGAACAGACGTCGCTGCAGCAGGCGCAGAGCCAGGCCATGCAGGACGAGGCGATCCAGACCGAGATCCAGAGCCTGAACGACGAGCTGGTGTCGGCAATGCGCGAACAGAATCCGCAGACCGATGAGCTGATTTCGCAACTGCAGACCGTTCAGCAGGAATACCAGGCCCTCATGCAGCGGGCCATGCAGCAGCACGGCGGCGATCCGGGTCAGGGCGGACCGCGGCGCTAGCCAGTGTGCCTGCGGCGAAGCGAGTGCGTATTTTCGCGTACCCTCGCCCGGCCGCGGCGCGCGTTGACTGAATGCCGGCGGCGCCTCGCCGCCGGCATTCCCTCTGTTCCGGGAATTCTTCCGGACGTTCTTCCGGTCTCAGCGACCGACCTTTCCTTGCGTCCCGCACTGCCGAGGCCGGCTCGACGGCTGATGGTGATGAGCGCGAATCGCGGTCGCGTCCGCCCTTCTGGCGGGCGGGCCCGGCTAATCTGGTATAGTTTTTCGACCGTGCCGGCCGCCTGGATCCGGCCGCGGCGAATACGCTAGCTGTAAAAGATCCAACTTGAACGTGGAGGATTGCATGACGAATGTCTGGAAGATGGTCGTGGCCGTGGTACTGGCAGTTCCCGGGCTGGCGATGGGCCAGGGCATGAGCCTGGAGCAGATCGCACAATTGAAGCAGGCCGGCAGTGCCGCCGTCAGCCCTGACGGCAGCCGCATTGCCTATATTCGTTCGGTGCCCAGGGACATCCCGGACGAGGAAGACGGTCCGGCCTGGCGCGAACTTCACGTCATCGAAGACGACGGGCGTTCGCGGCCTTTCATCACCGGCCAGGCAAGCGTCGGCGGAATGGACTGGCACCCGGACGGCGACCGGATCGTATTCCTGGACAAGCGCGGGGATGCCGAGACGACGCGCCTGTATTCGATCCCCGCAGACGGCGGCGAGGCGACCGAACTGGCCGCCCTGGAGACCGACATCGCCGGCTATTCGTTCAGCCCGGATGGCGCCAAGGTCGCCGTGCTTGCGTTCGAGCCCGAGGACCCCGAACACGAGAAGCTCGAGGAACAGGGGTTCAGCCAGGTCGTCTACGAAGAGGATCTGCGCAATCGGCGGATCTACGTGATCGACCTGGAGAATCCCGACGAATCGCCGCGCATGATTGCGCTGGACGGTTCGATCCAGGATGCGGCGTGGTCTCCGGCCGGCGACCGCATGGCCGTCAAGATCACCCCCCGCCAGTTGGTCGACGACACGCTGGTATTCACCAAGATCCGGATCATCGATCTGGAAGGCGAGGAAATCGGGCGCATCGACAACCCCGGCAAGCTCGGGGCGATGGCATGGAGTCCGGATGGCGAGCACCTGGCCTTCATCGGCACCAACGTCGTCAATGACGCCGCGGCCGGGCGATTGATGGTCGCCGGCAATGCGGGCGGCGATTTCGAGGACCTGCTCCCGGCCCTGCCCGGTCATGTCCAGAATCTCGGGTGGCTGGGTGACGACAGAATCGCCTTTCTGAGCGCCGAGGGCACGGGCGTTCGGCTGGGCGCGATCGACGCCGACGGGGACAGTCAGCGCACCCTGCTCGAGGACGGCCCGGTACTTTCCGGACTGTCGATCTCCGCGGAAGGCGATATCGCGCTGACCGGCAGCACGCCCGAGCATCCGAGCGAGGTCTTTCGCTTCGCCGGCGGCGCGGTCGAACGTCTGACCGATTCGAACCCGTGGCTGGCCGAAGTGGAGCTGGCGCGCCAGGAGGTCGTGCGCTACGCGGCGCGCGACGGGTTGGAGATCGAGGGTGTGCTGGTCTACCCGCTGGACTATGTCGAGGGTCGGCGCTACCCGCTGATCCTGAACGTGCACGGTGGTCCGGAAGCGCACTATTCGAACGGATGGCTGACCAGCTACGCCTCTCCGGCCCAGCATGCCGCGGCCGAAGGCTATTTCACGTTCTTCCAGAACTATCGCGGCTCCACCGGCCGCGGCGTCGAGTTTTCGCAGCTGAGCTTCGGCCGGCCGGCGATGGAGGAGTTCGACGATCTCGTCGACGGCGTCGATTACCTCATCGAGCAGGGCATGGCCGACGGCGACCGGGTCGGCATCACCGGCGGCTCGTACGGTGGCTATGCCACGGCCTGGGGTGCGACGCAGTATTCCGAGCGCTTTGCCGCGGCCGTCATGAACGTCGGCCTGAGCAACCAGATTGCCGCATTCGGGACCTCCGACATCCCCTGGGAATTCAACCTGGTGCACCTGGGCAAATGGCCCTGGGAAGATTGGGACCTGTTCCAGGAGGCTTCACCGCTGTACCATGTCGAAAAGGCGCAAACGCCGATCCTGATCCTGCACGGCGATGCCGACCCGCGCGTCGATCCGACCCAGTCGCGGATGTTCTACCGTTTCCTCAAGCTGCAGGACGACGCCCCGCCGGTACGGCTGGTGCTCTACCCCGGCGAAGGTCACGGCAACCGGCGAGCCGCGAGCCGCTACGATTATTCTCTGCGGCTGATGCGCTGGATGAACCATTACCTGAAGGGCGAGGGCGGTGAGCCGCCGCCTTACCGGGTTGAATACGAGCTCGAGGGGTTGGCAGACAACGATTGACAAATCAGCAAGTTGGGCGTAAGTTCCACACTTGACATTAATACGGAGCACGGTTCGGGCATCGTTTCTTTGAAGCTATGCCGGGCCGGGGGACTATCAAAAATGGCGACTACGGTGGAATCTTTGAATACGGCGCGCCTTCCGGGAACCGGACGTCGGCTGGTCGAGGAAGGGCTGCTCAGCGAAGAGCAGGCCGTCGATGCGCTCGGCAAGGCGTCCGAACTTGGACGCACATTCACCAGCCACCTGGTCCGCGAAAGCCTGATCGAGCCGAACGGTTTCGCGCACGTGGCCGCCGACGAGTTCGGCTTGCCGCTGCTCGAGCTCAATGCGATGGACCTGCGCGACGCGCCCGGCGAACTGGTCAAGGAAGACCTGATGCGCAAGCACCTGGTGCTGCCCATCATGAAGCGCGGCAAGCGGCTTTTCGTAGCCGTGGCCGACCCGACCAACCAGTCGGGCATCGACGAGGTGGCGTTTACCACCGGGCTCAACGTGGAAGCGGTGCTGGCCGCCGCGGATGCGATCGGCCAGGCCATCGACCGCATGATGGCGGGCTCGAGCCAGGCGTTCGAAGAACTGACCGCCGGCGACGAAGATCTCGAGTCGCTGAGCTTCGAAGCCAACCAGCAGGAGCAGGAAAGCGTCGAGGAAAACTCCGACGATGCGCCGATCGTGCGGTTCGTCAACAAGGTGCTGGTCGATGCGATTCGCAAGGAGGCCTCGGATATCCATTTCGAGCCCTACGAAGATACCTACCGGATCCGGTTTCGCATGGACGGCGTGCTCAAGACCCAGATGCAGCCGCCGAGCAAGATGTCCAGTCGGCTTTCGGCCCGACTCAAGGTGATGGCCAACCTGGACATCGCCGAGCGGCGCGTGCCGCAGGATGGCCGGATCAAGCTCAACATTTCCAAGAACCGCGCGTTCGACTTTCGTGTCTCGACCTGTCCGACCCTGTGGGGCGAGAAGGTCGTGCTGCGCATCCTGGACGGTTCCGGTGCGTTCCTGGGCCCGGATAAGCTCGGTTTCGAGCCTCACCAGAAGGATGTCTACCTGGAATCCATCGACAAACCCTACGGCATGGTGCTGGTCACGGGGCCAACCGGGTCGGGCAAGACGGTATCGCTGTACACCGCGCTCGGTTTGCTCAATGACGAAGGCCGCAACATTTCCACGGTGGAAGACCCGGTGGAAATCCGGATGCCGGGCATCAACCAGGTCCAGCAGAACACCAAGCAGGGCTTGACCTTCGCCAAGGCGTTGCGCTCATTTCTGCGGCAGGATCCCGACATCATCATGGTTGGAGAGATTCGCGACATCGAGACCGCCGAGATCGCGATCAAGGCGGCCCAGACCGGTCACCTCGTGCTTTCCACCCTGCATACCAATGATGCGCCCCAGTCGATCACCCGTCTTGCCAACATGGGGGTTCCACCCTACAACATCGTCTCGGCGGTTCACATGGTAATGGCCCAGCGTCTCGCCCGGACCCTGCACAAGTGCAAGGTACCGGAGGACGATCTGCCGGCGGCCGCCCTGAAGAAGACCGGATTTACCGACGAGGAAATCGAGGAAGGACTGAATCTGTACAAGGCCAAGGGCTGCAACCTTTGCAACGAAGGCTACAAGGGCCGCTCCGGCGTCTTCCAGGTCATGCCGGTGACCGAGGAAATCGAGCAGATCATCCTGGCCGGCGGCACCGCGCTGGAAATCGAGCGTCAGAGCAAGAAGGAAGGCATCATCGACCTGCGCCGCGCCGCGCTGAACAAGGTCAAGAACGGCTCGATCAGCCTGTTGGAGATGAATCGCGTAACGAAGGACTGAGAATGGTCCAGGGCACAGCTGAGCCTCGCCTGGCGGCGTTCGCCGGTGCTCGGAATACTCATCTACCCAGCCTGTATATCCCCGATCCTGTACTCCGGCGGCCGCCGCCGGGCAAGCGCTCATCGGCACCCTGAACGATTTTTTCCACGGAAAAATCCGTGCGCCGCCGATCGCGCTTGTTCCCTCTGGCCGGAATTCCATTTATAATACGCGGCTTCGCGCCACCCGATGCCGACGTAGCTCAGGTGGTAGAGCAACGCATTCGTAATGCGTGGGTCGGGGGTTCGAATCCCTCCGTCGGCACCA
>JAWLEW010000093.1:0-5099 GCA_041685925.1 Wenzhouxiangellaceae bacterium
GGGTTCGCGAGTTCGCCGCTGGTGGCCGCGCCCAGTCCGAAGATCAGGCCGAGGATGATGTTGATCACGAACACGGTCACCAGCGTCAGCACGAAATGGACAACGCGCTTGTTTTCCGGCACAAGGACCGCCAGCGGGATGATCTTGTAGAGGAACACCAGCCCGGTGATCGAACCGGCCAGCTGCAGCAGCCAGCCGATGAAGGGGATGCCGCCGACCGCGGCGCCGGCCCAGCTGGGAATCGTGGCGAGCGAAACCGCGGCGAACGCGCGGTCGAAGTTCGCCTGCCCGCCAAAAACGCCGGCCAGCGCGCTGACCACGAAACTCATCACCGCGATGCTGATCGCCGCCGCGATCAGGCCCACGATCAAGCCCAGCACGACCCCGCGGCCGTAGCCGTAATAGAAGTATCCGCCGAGCAGCACCGACAACAGCCACCCGATGATGATCGCCGAGACCACCATCGGAATGGTCAGCTCGACCGCTGTGCGTTGCCAGCCGGGATTTTCGCCGAGGTAGGATTCCCAGGTTTCGCGCGGACTGGTCAGGCCGCCGCTGATGAGACCGATTGTCTTCGATGGATCGAACATGGCGGTTCCCTCGTTTATTGCGAATGTATCCCCGAGGATAGTTCACATCGAGCCATTCGAACAAGGCCCGGCCGATACTGCAGCACCCCTGGACGCCGGCCGAGCCCCCTCCCCCGCAGGCAGGAGACGGCTGCCCGGCTTTTCAGTCCGCCGCTTCGGGGCGCAGGTACGGGAACAGCAGCACGTCGCGGATCGACGCCGAGTCGGTGAACAGCATGACCAGCCGGTCGATGCCGATGCCCTCGCCGCCGGTCGGCGGCATGCCGTATTCCAGCGCGCGGATGTAGTCGGCGTCGAAATGCATGGCCTCGATGTCGCCGGCGTCACGGGAGGCCACCTGGGCCTGGAAGCGTTCGGCCTGGTCTTCCGGGTCGTTGAGCTCGGAGAAGCCATTGGCGATTTCGCGGCCGGCAATGAACAGCTCGAACCGGTCGGTGATTTCCGGGTCGTCGTCGTTGCGGCGCGACAGCGGCGAGACCTCGGTCGGGTAGCCGGTGATGAACGTCGGCTGGGTCAGGTTCTCCTCGACGGTCTTTTCGAACACTTCCAGCAGCAGCTTGCCCCAGCCCCAGCCGGATTCGGTGTGGATGTCCATGCGCCTGCAGATCTTGCGCAGCGCGTCCGGATCGCGGAGCTCGGCGGCATCGAGATCGGGGTTGAACGCCAGCACCGCCTCTTCGACCGTCTGGCGCGCGAACGCGGGACCGAAGTCGATCGTCTCGCCCTGGTATTCGACCTCGAGATCGCCGTTGCCGTCGCCGAGCTCGCGCGCGATCTCGCGCATCATCGCCTCGGTCAGGTCCATCAGGTCGTTGTAGTCGGCGTAGGCCCAGTAGAACTCCAGCATCGTGAATTCCGGGTTGTGCCGGGTCGACACGCCCTCGTTGCGGAAGTTGCGGTTGATCTCGTAGACCCGTTCCAGCCCGCCGACGACCAGGCGCTTGAGATGCAGCTCCGGGGCCACGCGCAGGAACAGGTCGATGCCCAGGGCGTTGTGGTGAGTCTTGAACGGCCTGGCCGTGGCGCCGCCGGGCAGATGGTGCATCATCGGGGTTTCGACTTCGAGAAACTCGCGCGATTCGAGAAAGTCGCGGATGATGCGCACCAGCTTCGCCCGGGTGACGAAGATCTCGCGCACGTCCGGGTTGGCGATCAGGTCGACGTAGCGCTGGCGGTAGCGCGTTTCCTGGTCGGTCAGCCCGTGCCACTTTTCCGGCAGCGGCCGGAGCGATTTGACCAGCAGTTCCAGTTTGTCGGCGTGCAGGCTGAGCTCACCGGTCTTCGTGCGCATGAGCACGCCGGCGGCGCCGACGATGTCGCCCACGTCCCAGTGCTTGAAGGCCTGGTAGACGCCTTCGGGCAGGTCGTCGCGGCGAAGATAGAGCTGGAGCTGCGCGCCCGAGCGGTCGCGGATGTGCACGAAGGCCGCCTTGCCCATGATGCGGCGCGACAGGATGCGCCCGGCCACGCTGGCCGGTATCTTCTCGGCCTCCAGCCTGTCCTGCGGCCAGGCCTCGGCGTCGCCGTATTCGGCCAGCAGTCCGGCGGCGGTGTGCTCGGGCCTGAACGTGTTGGGAAACGCCTGGCCCCGCTCGCGCAACTCGCCGAGCTTTCCGCGGCGCTCGGCGATCAGCCGGTTTTCGTCATGGTGGTCGTCGTTGTTGTTCTGGTCGGTCATTGAAATCTCTAGTTGGGCCTGACAGGCGATCCACAGATTACACAGATTTGCACAGATTATTGTTTTGCCCGAAAGGCTCATCGAGCAACGATCCGAGAACTCGATATGACGAAGTAATCTCTGCGTAGGTCGGCCCGGCGCGGCCGACGGCTTTTTCGTCGGGGACGTCGCCCCGACCTACGGGTTCATGTCTCTTCGTGTCTTCTTGGTGTCCTGCTTTTTCGCCTTTCCATCTGTGTAAATCCGTGTAATCTGTGGACCGCTTTTTGCCTTCGGTCTTACTGCAACCCCGCCTTGAGCGAGGCGGCGGCGAATTCGTCGAGGTCGCCGTCGAGCACTTTCTGGGTGTCGGTGCGCTCCACGCCGGTGCGCAGGTCCTTGATGCGCGACTGGTCGAGCACGTAGTTGCGGATCTGGCTGCCCCAGCCGATGTCGGCCTTTTCCTCTTCGGCCGCCTGGGCCTGCTCGCGCTGCTTCTGCAGTTCCATTTCATACAACTTGGCGCGCAACTGGCTCATCGCGCGCTCGCGGTTCTTGTGCTGCGAGCGGTCGGTCTGGCACTGGACCACGATGCCGGAAGGCTCATGGGTCAGGCGCACCGCCGACTCGGTCTTGTTGACGTGCTGGCCGCCGGCGCCGGAGGCGCGGTAGACGTCGACACGCAGGTCGGACGGATCGATCTCGATATCGATGTTGTCGTCGACTTCCGGCGAGACGAACACCGAGGCGAACGAAGTATGGCGCCGGTTGCCCGAATCATACGGCGACTTGCGCACCAGCCGGTGCACGCCGGTCTCGGTGCGGCACCAGCCGTAGGCGTACTCGCCTTCGATGCGCACCGTCGCGCTCTTGATGCCGGCGACGTCGCCCTCGGAGACCTCGACCACTTCGGCGTTCCAGTCCCGGTGCTCGGCCCAGCGCAGGTACATGCGCAACAGCATCTCGGCCCAGTCCTGGGCCTCGGTGCCGCCCGAGCCGGCCTGGATGTCGATGAAACACGGCCGGTTGTCCATATCGCCCGAAAACATGCGCTGGAATTCCAGCGCGCCGATCTTCTTCTCCAGCGCGGTCAGGTCGGCCTCGACGCTCGCCAGCGTATCGGCGTCGTCTTCGGCGACCGCCATTTCCAGCAGTTCACCGGCGTCGCTGACGCCCTCGATGACCTCGCGCTGGGCTTCGACCGACTTGTCCAGCGCGGCGCGCTCCTTGTTCAGCGCCTGGGCGCGCTCGGCGTCGTTCCAGACGTCGGGATCCTCGAGTTCGCGGGTGACCTCTTCCAGTCGTTCCTGCTTGCCATCGTAGTCAAAGATACCTCCTGAGCGACGCGGCTCGTTGGGCGAGGTCATCCTGGAGGGCCTTCAATGCGGTCTGTTCCATGCGTTGCTGCACCTTTCTCAAGCAATCCCCGATTGTATCCGGCATTGACGTTCGCGTCGCGGGCGCGGCTACAATGCGGACTTGTTCCAGAACCGGCCGGCACCGTGCAGAAACACCGCGAACCCAACATGATCATCGGCGCCTGCGAGTGGGTGGCCCTGCCCGATCTCGGCATCCAGAAGCTCCGGGCCCGCACCGATACCGGCGCCAAGTCCTGCGCGCTGCACGCCAGCCGTATCGAACGCTTCGTCGTCGACGGCGTCGACCGCGTCCGATTTCACCTGCACACCGGCCACACCCGGCCCGACCAATCGCGGCTGTGCGAGGCGGATCTGCACGGTGTTCGCATCGTGCGCTCCAGCTCCGGCCAGCACCAGGAGCGCTTCACCATCCGCACCGACATCATCATCGGCCACAACCGCTGGAGCGTGGACATCACGCTGACCAACCGTGCGAAAATGCGCTATCGCATGCTGCTGGGACGCAGCGCCATGAAGGATCATGCGCTGGTGTATCCCGCACGGACCTTTCTCCAGGGCAAACCACGACTCGATTCAGGGGACTTTTGATGCGCATTTCCATCCTTTCGCGCTCGAGCAACATCTACTCGACCCGCCGCCTGAAGGAGGCCGCCGCCGAGCGCGGCCATGAAGTGCGCGTGGTCGACACGCTGCGCTGCTACATGAACATCGCATCGCATCGGCCGGAAATCCATTTCCGCGGCGGCAAGCTCGAGGATTTCGATGCCGTGATCCCGCGCATCGGCGCTTCGATCACCTTCTACGGCGCCGCAGTGCTGCGCCAGTTCGAAATGATGGGCACCTTCCCGCTCAATGAGTCGGTCGCCGTGACGCGCTCGCGCGACAAGCTGCGCTCCCTGCAGCTGCTTTCGCGCAAGGGCATCGGGCTGCCGGTCACCGGGTTCGCGCGAACCACCAAGGACATCGGCGACCTGATCCAGATGGTCGGCGGCGCCCCGCTGGTGGTCAAACTGCTGGAAGGCACCCAGGGCATCGGCGTGGTGCTGTGCGAAACGAAAAAGGCCGCCGAAAGCGTGCTCGAGGCATTCATCGGCCTGGACGTGTCGATCATGGTGCAGGAATACATCAAGGAAGCCGGCGGCGCCGACATCCGCTGCTTCGTCGTCGGCGGCAAGGTGGTGGCCGCGATCAAGCGCCAGGCGCAACCCGGCGAATTCCGTTCCAATCTCCACCGGGGCGGCTCGGCCAGCCTGATCAAGATCACGCCCGAGGAGCGCTCCACGGCGGTGCGCGCAGCCCGCATCATGGGCCTGAACGTCGCCGGCGTGGATCTGCTGCGCTCCAACCACGGCCCATTGGTCATGGAAGTCAACTCTTCGCCGGGCCTGGAGGGCATCGAAACCGCGACCGGCAAGGACGTCGCCGGCATGATCATCGGTTTCCTCGAGAAAAACGCGAAGAAGGACAAGACCC
>JAWLEW010000094.1:0-5038 GCA_041685925.1 Wenzhouxiangellaceae bacterium
AAGCGGGGAATCTCGCATCATCCACACATCCAGGGGCTTTCTGCGCACTGCTCCATGGCCCGGCGAAGCTCGGTGGCGCGGCGAAACAGATCGCTGCGCGAGAGCTGCTGCAGGTGGCCCTCGGCGCGCTCGAACTCGCCGGCCTTGAACAGCGCGTAGGCCAGCGCGTAGCGAATGTCTTCATCGGACAGCAGGCCGACCCTGGACAGGTCGCGCTCCATGCCGGCGGCTTGCTCGAAACGCTCCAGTTCGAGGAAAATCGACAGCCGCTGCTTGAGCTTCTTCGCCTGGTCGATGACCCGGGCGTTGAGCGAAAGCGCCTGGATCAGCCACCCGGCGCGTTTGTAGAGTTCGGCCGCGTCCGAGGCCAGTTCCGGGTCATACAGCGCGGTGGTGCGCATCACGTCGGCCGCGGCCAGCAGGTCGCCCTGATCGAGGTAGACATGCGAGAGCACCTTGCCCAGCATCACGTTGTCCGGCGCGCTCAGGCGGGCCTTTTCGAGAATCACGGCCGCCTGCCGGTACTGGCCGGTCTCACGCAGCGCATTGCCGATGGCCACGGCGTCTTCGTCGGAGGAAAGCCCGCTTTCGAGGAACTGCAGACCCTGGTCGGCGGCTTCCTGGTACAGGCCCTGGTCGACAAGCAAAAACACCTGGCGGCGGGCGAAGTCGCCGGCGCGGTCGGGAAAGACCCGGCGGCCCTCGCCCAGGACCTGCCAGGCTTGCCTGTAATTCTCGAGTTCCCAGTGCGCCTGGGCACGCATCACGAACACCGAGGGCACGCGCGTGGTCTCGGGCCCGGCACTTTCGAGCGCTTCCAGCGTCTTGTGGTAGCGCTGCTGGCCGAAATACGCCTGCGCCAGGTACAGCCAGACGACGTCCTGTTCCTGGCCGGCGGCAATGGCATCCTCGAAATGCGACGCGGCCAGCGGCAGTTCGTCGAGATTCAGCGCGACCAGCCCGGAAAGGGTGTGGTAGCGGGCCAGGTCGAGATCTTCATCGCCGGCGTCGATTCGGGCCAGCACGTTGCGCGCACGCTGATAGTTGCCGTCGCCGATCAGCACGGCGGCCAGCGAAAGGAACTCGACCGGCGCCTCGAGTTCATCGACTTCTGCCGACGCCGCCTGCTCCTGGGCGATACCCGCAAGCGGCGCCGCCAGGCCAAACAGCACGAACATGATGAGCAATGCGCGCATGGGTCGAGCCGGCCTGCCGATCAGCTCAGGTCGAACCGGACACGCTGGCGCGCCCAGACCTTGACGTTGCGCCCCTGGTACTGGGCCGGCTGGAATTGCCACTTGCGCACCGCCTCCTGGGCGGCGTCCTCGAAAACGCCGGAAGGCTGGGCCTCGAGCACCTGGACCTTCTCGATTTCGCCGGTGGCGCTGATCAGCAGCGAAAGCACCACGTAACCTTCCACGCCTTTCGAGCGCGCGCTGCTGGGATACTGCATCGGCGCCTGGTAGGTCGGCCGCGGCGGGCTGTCGACCGAATCGTCGGTCATGACCACGTCGCGCGTATCGCCGAGCAATTCGTCCTGGAGATCGTTGAGGTCCGAAGCGCTGAATCCCGGCAGCCCGAAATCGATGCCCGACAGCGAACTGTCCAGGCTGACCATGGGGGGCGTCGGTTCGGACGAGCGTTGCCGCTTCGGCGGCTCGCGCTTGGGTTTCGGCGCCGGAGGCGGCGGCTCGTTCTTCTGTACCGCAAACGCCGTTTCGGCCTGGATGTCGTCGCGGTCCGGGGCTTCGGAAAGCCCGTTGATGACCAGCAGCGTTCCGACCACCAGCACGGTGCCGCCGACCATCGAAAACAAGCCGACGACAAGCGGCTTCCAGCCGCCGATCGGGCGTTTCGGCTGCGCCTGCGTGGCTTTTTCGTCAGGGGAAATCTCGTCTCTCATAGCCGTTCTCCTTGAATGTTGCGCGGGCTCATCCCGCACCGGCCTCGTCCACGGTGGCCACGCCGACGTCCTCGGCGCCGGCGCGGCGCGCCTGGTCGACCACTTCGACCAGCCGGCCGGCCGGCACCTGGTCGTCGGTAACCACCAGTACCGACCCGGAGGTCGACGCGGCCAGCAGATCGCGCACGCGGCTCTGGATGACCCACACGCGCACCGGCTGGCCGTCGAGGTAGACGTCGCCGGCGTTGTCGATGTACAGGCGAATCGCCTTGGTCGAGGCCGCGCTCGCGGTCGACGCGCTGGGGCGATTCAGGTCGAGCTTCATGTCCTTGACGAACGTGGTCGAGACCATGAAGAAAATGAGCAGGATGAACACCATGTCGATCAGCGGCGAGATGTCGACGCCCTGCTTGTTGTCGGTGCGTTCGCGGAATCTCATGCGGCAGTCTCCAGCGCCGTGCCGGCGCACAGCAGGTCCTTGATCTGGGCCAGTTCATGGCGGATGGCCGAAGCCTTGCGGTCGAGCATGCCGCCGACGATCAGCCCCGGAATCGCCACGGCCAGCCCCATCTGGGTGGTGAACAGCGCCTGCGAGATGCCGCCGGCGATGCCGCCGGATTGGGCGAACAGCGACATGTCGCCCAGCGAGTCGAACGTCTCGATCATGCCGACCACCGTGCCCAGCAGGCCGGTCAGCGGCGCGACCGCGACGATGGTGAAGATCAGCGTGTGGTAGCGCTTGGTCGCCGCTTCCAGTTCGGCAAAGGCGTCGTCGAGGTGGCGGCGCAGGTGGGGCGGCTGCCGGCGCGCGATGTGCAGGCCCTGCAGCACCGCCTGGTCGAGCAGGCCCTTGGGCGTGCGCAGATGCCGCTCGGCCGCGACGCGGTGAATCAGCCGGCGCACGGAGCGCACCGAGCCGCGCTTGAGCGTGGCCCAGCGGTAACCGATGGCAAACCACAACACGATGGTGGCCACGATCAGCGGCGGCATGACGTAACCGCCGACTTCGAAGAAGTACGCCAGGTCCTTGAGCAGCTCCGACAGCACCTCAGCCTCCCCCGCTGGCTCCGGACCGAACGCTGTCGCTGTACTGGTTGATCACCCGCAGCGCGGCCTGCTCCATGTCGTCCTTGATGCGCTCGGCCCAGCCCGAAAGCAGGTTGCCGAACAGCAGCATCGGGATGGCCACGATCAGGCCCAGCTCGGTGGTCACCAGCGCAATCGAAATGCCGCCCGACAGCAGCTTGGGATCGCCGGTGCCGAACTCGGTGATCACGTCGAAAGTCGCGATCATGCCGGTGACCGTCCCCAGCAGCCCCAGCAGCGGCGAGACCGCGGCGATCACGATGATCAGCGCGCCAAAGCGATTGAGGTGCGTGTTCTCGTGCAGGATGGATTCCGACACGATGTCCTCGACGTGCTCGCGGTCGCGGTCCAGATTGCGGATGGTCGCGCTGACCACGCGCGCCGTGGACCCCTTCTTTTGCTTGAGCACTTCCAGCGCGGTCGCGCGATCGCCGCGCTTGACGTGGTCCGATACCGCGTCGAGGATCTTGTCGGTGGAAGCGCCCGCGCGCTGCAGGAAGATGATGCGAAGAACGACCATCACCAGGCCGACCAGCCCCAGGAAGAAGATGATCCAGCCGATCACCCCGCCGGAGCTGACCGTCTCGAACAGGCCCTCGGCGGTCTTCTGTTCGACTTCGGCGTTGAGCGACTCGAACAGGAAGATCGAGATCGGATCGGGCATGTCGCCGGCGGCCAGCGCCTCGGCCTGCTCGGCGGTTTCGGTATCCCAGATCTTGAGCTCGCCGTCGCCGGCCGGCGCCAGCGCGCCGTTGCCGCGCGAACTCAGGCCGTAGGCGGCGATATTGCCGACATGGATGATTTCCCCGTCGACCCGCGTGCCGTCGGCCAGGAAGAATTCTCCCGCTTCGCGCCAGACCCGCTGGCCGCGGTCGAGGAAATCGAGCGCGGCGTCGAACAGGCCGCGCACCGCTTCGGCGCCGGGCGCCTGGTCACCCAGTTCGCTGGACCAGGCGTCTTCGAGCGTGAAGTCGGCCTGGGTAAAGGTCGAGGCCAGCACGTCGGAGTTCTCGCGCGCCGCGTCCACGGCCCGCTCGGATTCCAGCAGCAGGTCGTCCATGCGATCGGCCCGGCCGCGCATTTCGACGACCTCGCTTTCCAGCGAACGGATTTCGGACTGCAGCCGGGATTTTTCCTCGTCGATGCTCTCCTCCAGCCGCGCCAGGCGCTGCTCGAGGTCGCGCTTCTGGCCCTGCAGGAAAGCGAACTCGCGCTGGTAGGCCTGCTCCAGCGAAGGTTGCTGCGGTTCGGGCGCGGGCGTCGGTTGCGCACCGGATTCTTCTTCGGCGGATTGGGCGGATTGTTCATCGCCGCTGGCGGCCGGTTCATCGCCGGCGCCGGTCGGGTCGTCCTGGGACCAGGCGTTGCCGGCGGCCAGCAGGAAAAGCGCAAGCAGCAGGGATCGAGTCAGTCCGCTCATGAGTCCGACTCCATGCCGATGCTGCCGTTGGGCAGCTCGAACAGGCCGGTGCGAATCTGCTTTTTCAGCGAGTCGAACAGCGCGGCGATCTGCTGACGTTCAGCGCCGGATTCGGTGACGGTGAAAATCCATTCCTCGCCCGACCGGGTCGCGTAGCCGCTGCGCCCGTCACGGGTCTGGAAGTAAATCGCCAGCGCGCCGATCTTGGCGATATCGGCCAGCACCCGGTCACCGTCCAGCGGAATCACCTGGCTGTACAGGCCGTTGTCGCGGGTCAGACGCAGTTCGTCTTCGTAAAAGCGCCACAGCCGGTTGATCGCGCGCGGCGGATCGATCGCGCCGGATTCGATCTGCGTCGAAATTTCGGCCAGTGCATCGAGCCGGTCCTCGACCTTGAACGGGAAGCCCCGGCGAATCTCGGCCTCCAGCCGCGCGACGATCTCATTGGCCACCGGCACCAGCGCTTCGCCTTCCACGCCGGCCTCGCGTGCGCGCTCGCGGTTGTCCTCGAGGTCCTGTTCGAGCTGGCGGATCCGCAGTTCCTCGCGCCGGCGCGTGGCCTCCAGGTCGCCCTTCTGCGCGGCCAGCGAATTCATCTCGGCCCGGTGCTGCTCCTGCATCCGGTTGAG
>JAWLEW010000095.1:0-5010 GCA_041685925.1 Wenzhouxiangellaceae bacterium
GACCACCGACCACCGACCACCGGTTTCCCCAAACCGGAACGCTTTGCACGCCGCCTCGTTAAACTATGGCCCTTGACGCAATCGAGGCCGTATCCGAATGTCGCAAAAGACCCCGTTGTATGACGAGCACCTTGCCGCCGGCGCCCGCATGGTGGAATTCGCCGGCTGGCAACTGCCGATCCGCTACGGCTCGCTGGTCGAGGAGCATCGTGCGGTGCGTGAGCGCGCCGGCATGTTCGACGTTTCGCACATGACCGTGGTCGATATCGAAGGCCCGGGCGCCCGCGACGCGCTGCGGCGACTGCTGGCCAACGACGTCGACAAGATTCGCGAGCGCGGCCAGGCGGTCTACGGCTGCATGCTCGATGAAAACGGCGGCATCATCGACGACTTGATCACCTATCGGCTCGACGACGATTTCTACCGGATGGTCGTCAACGCCGCCACGCGCGCGGCCGACCTGGAATGGATCGGCCGGCAGCTGGCCGATTTCGACGCCAGGATCAGCGAGCGCGACGATCTGGCGATGATCGCCGTACAGGGCCCAGAAGCGGTCGAGCACGTCGTCGAATTGCTGGGCGCGCCCGAGGTGGCGGAACTCAAGCCGTTTCGTTCCCTGGTCCACGGTGATTTCTTCGTCGCGCGCACCGGCTACACCGGCGAAGACGGCTGCGAGATCATCCTGCCCGACGAAAGTGCGGCCGAGACCTGGCGCCGGCTGCGCGAGCGCGGCGTGGTGCCGTGCGGCCTGGGCGCACGCGATTCGCTGCGGCTGGAAGCGGGCCTGAACCTGTACGGTCAGGACATGGACCGCGAAACCACGCCGCTGGAATCCAACCTGGCCTGGACCGTGGCGCTCGAGCCGACCGATCGCGATTTCATCGGCCGTGCGGCACTCGAACGGCAGAAGCAGGCAGGCGTCCCGCGCAAGCTGGTCGGGCTGGTGCTGAGCACCGGCGGCATCCCGCGCCAGGGTGCACGCGTGATCACCGACGCCGGTGACGGCGTGGTCACCAGCGGTGGCTTCGGACCCACGGTGGAGCGGCCCGTGGCGATGGCCCGGCTTCCCGCGGCCGCCGGCAACGACGTGCAGGTGGAGCTGCGCGGCCGGCAGCTCTCGGCGCGCGTGGTCAAACCACCGTTCGTGCGCAACGGGAAGCCGCGTGCCGGCGTGCTGGACGAAACGCCGTCCGAATGAGCCGGCGCGGGCGTGACAGCGCTCACCCGCAGCCGCTAGAATTCAGCTTCCGACCACGAACACCGAAAACCGAGCCCGAGGAAAAATCATGAGCGATATTCCGTCCGAACTGCGTTTTGCCGAAACCCACGAGTGGGCCGAACTGCTGGAAGATGGCGTCATCCGCGTCGGCGTGAGCGATCATGCCCAGGAGCAGCTCGGCGACCTGGTGTTCGTCGAACTGCCCGAAGAAGGCGAGGAAATCACGCGCGGCGAAGCCTGCGCCGTGGTCGAATCGGTCAAGGCCGCGTCGGATATCTATGCGCCGGTCACCGGTGAAGTGGTCAGCGTCAACGAAAGCCTCAACGATTCCCCCGAGACGGTCAACAGCGATCCGTACGGCGACGGCTGGCTGTTCACGGTCAAGCCGGCCGACGAGAACGAACTCGACGAACTCATGGACGCCGACGCCTACACCGAGCACACGGACGAGTAAACCCCGGGTTGGCGGCAGCAGGCTCCGGTCGCGATTGGGGCAATCCAGTCGGCGCCGGAGCCGCCTCCCACAGCCTGCAACGTATCGTCGTTTGGTCGTTTGGTCGTTTGGTCGTTTCGTCGGGGCCGGCTCAGGCGCAGGTATCGTAGCGCCCATCACGAAGCGACGATTCAGCCAACCAGCCGCTCAGTAACTCCAGCCCGCTTTCCGGTAGACGAAACCCATCAGCCATGCCGGGCCGACGAGCAGGAACTGCAGATCCTTGAAGAAGCTGGGTTTCTTGCCCTCGATGTGGTGGCCGATGAACTGGCCGATCCAGGCGGCGACGAAGACCACCACCGCGATCAGCCACAGCGGCGTGTGAAAAGCGGATTCCACCCAGGCATTGATGGCCAGGCATGCCGCCAGCACCAGGCCGATACCGACGGCCAGCTTCGGCGAAAGCGCCACATACCAGGCCATGGCCAGCAGGGCCATCAACACGGCCCAGTTCAGCCATTCCACCGGCGCGGGAATGGACCATACCAGGGCGGTCACGGTCCACAGGATCAGCGGCACGCAGATCCAGTGGATCGCCTTGTTGGTGGGGTTCTGATGGCTTTCGCCGTATTCGTCGAGCCATGAATCGACGCTGCGCATGGGCCGTTCCTGCCTGGTTCGTGTTCCAGGCACAAGCTCAGCAGAATTTCATCGGCGTGTCAACCGGCCCGCCTTGCCGGTCATGGTTCGGACACGGCCACGGTGACGTAAAATAACGCGCATGAGTTTTCGATATTTCGGTACGGACGGCATTCGCGGCCGGGTGGGGCAGGGCGCGATCACCGCCGAGTTCACGCTGCGCCTGGGCTGGGCGGCCGGTCGGGTGCTTTCGGAAGAACGCGGGTCACGGGCCAGTGTCGTGATCGGCAAGGACACCCGGATTTCCGGCTACATGTTCGAATCGGCGCTGGAGTCCGGCCTGGCCGCGGCCGGCGTCGACGTGCTGCTGCTCGGACCCATGCCCACGCCGGCCATCGCGCACATGACGCGCTCGATGGGCGCGGCCGCGGGCGTCGTCATTTCGGCCTCGCACAACCCGTTCGAGGACAACGGCATCAAGTTCTTTTCGGACGCCGGCCAGAAACTGCCCGATGACCTGCAGCACCGGATCGAGGCGCGGCTGGACGAGCCGCCGACGCACGTGGCGCCGCACGAGTTGGGCAAGGCCAGGCGCATCGAAGACGCCACGGGGCGCTACGTCGAATACTGCAAGGGCACGGTCACCTACGGCACCCGTTTCGACGGCCTCAAGCTGGTCGTCGACTGCGCCAACGGGGCGACCTACCGGATCGCCCCGGACGTCTTCCGCGAGCTGGGCGCCGAGGTCATCGCCCTGCATCACGAACCCGACGGCCTGAACATCAACGCCGGCTGCGGCTCTACCCATCCCGAATCGCTGTCGAGCGCGGTCGTCGAACACGGCGCCGACCTGGGCGTGGCGTTCGACGGCGACGGCGACCGGGTCTTGATGGTCGATCATGAAGGCCGGCTGATCGACGGCGACCAGATCCTGTTCATCCTGGCCTGCGCGAGAGCCGGACGCGGCGACCTCAAGGGCGGGGTGGTCGGCACGGTCATGAGCAATTTCGGCCTGGAGGAGGCGTTCGACCGGCGCGGCATCGAATTCGTGCGCGCGAAAGTGGGCGACCGCTACGTGCACGAGGCGCTGGTGGCCAACGACTGGGTGCTTGGCGGCGAGGCTTCCGGACACATCCTGTGCCTGGACCGGGCCACCACCGGCTGCGGCATCGTCAGCGCGCTGCAGGTGCTGGAGGTTGTGGCCGCCAGTGAGCGTCCGCTCGCAGCTCTTGTCGCCGACATGCTGAAGTATCCGCAGGTCATGATCAACGTGCCGGTCGACGGTTCGGAGCGCGGCAGCCTGGCCGACAACCCGGCGATTGCCGATGCGGTCAGCCGCGTGGAACGACAGCTCGACGGTCAGGGTCGGGTGGTGCTGCGGCCGTCCGGGACCGAGCCGGTGGTGCGGGTCATGGTCGAGGGACGTGACCGCGCCCGGGTACAGGCGCTGGCCGAACAGCTGGCCGGCGTGGTGCAAACTGGAGCGAGCGTTGGACACTGACGACACGATACGCAAGTACGGCATACCGGTACTCGACCTGGGCGAATTTACCGGACGCCGGGATGCATTCACCGATGCGCTGGGCAGGGCCTACCGCGGATACGGATTTGCCGGTATCACCGGTCATGGCCTGGACGACGATGCGATCGAGCGCGCCTACGCCAGCTTTCGCGAGTTCTTCGCGCTGCCCGACACCGCCAAGCAGCGCTACCACCAGCCCGGGGGCGGCGGCAAGCGCGGCTACACCGGCTTTGGCGTGGAGCAGGCCAGGGATCACGACGTTCCCGATCTGAAGGAGTTCTGGCACGTCGGGCGCGAAATCGAGGGCCAAAATCCGCATTCGGACATTCTGCTGCCCAACCTGTGGCCGGAAGAAGTGCCGGGGTTTCGCGAAGCGGCGCTCGCGCTGTACGGTGAGCTGGACAATCTCGGTCAGCGCATGCTTTCGGCGATCGCGCTGGACCTGGGGCTGCCGGCCGGGTGGTTCGCCCGGCGGGTCAACCGCGGCAACTCCATCCTGCGGCCCATTCATTACCCGCCCATCCGCAACGCGGTGCCGGGGGCGGTACGCGCGGCGCGCCACGAAGACATCAATCTGATCACGCTGCTGATCGGCTCGCGCGAGCAGGGACTGGAAGTGCTGAACAAGCGCGGTGAATGGGTCCCGGTCACGACCCTGCCGGGCACCATCATCGTCAACGTCGGCGACATGCTGCAGCGCCTGACCAACCACGTCTACCAGTCGACGCCGCACCAGGTCGTCAACCCGCCCGGCGACGCGGCGGCCCGGTCGCGCTACTCGATTCCGTTCTTCCTGCATCCCAACCCGGATTTCGTCATCGAAACCCTGCCGCAGTGCATCACGCAGGAAAACCCGAACCGCTATCCGGAACCGATTCGGTCGGACGATTATCTGCAGGAAAGGATCCGCGAAATCAACCTGGCTTGAAACGCTGCAAGCGATTCAAGCCGTTTTAGGTTGTAGGTTTAAATTTTCCTGATTACGTATCTACTTCAGCCATCGAATAGCGGGTAGGGTGCGTTGAGCGAAGCGAACACGCACCGAACGGACAACGAACGCATCGCAACGGTTACCAGAACGCCGATCGGTGCGTTTCGCCTGCGGCTCAACACACCCTACGCTTTGCCCCAGCGCTCCGGGGCATGGCGGAAACAAGTACGTAATCAGGTAAATTTTAGGTTTTAAGTTTTAAGTTA
>JAWLEW010000096.1:0-4981 GCA_041685925.1 Wenzhouxiangellaceae bacterium
TCCCCGACGCCACGGTCGTCTTGTCCCGGAGCCGAGTCAATAGCCCCTGTCTCGATCTACTTTCCCCAGCGGCGGCTTGCCGGCCAGCACCCGGCGATAGCTCTCGACGGCCAGTTCGGCCGCCTCGCGGGTCAGCGTGATGCTGGCGCAGTGCGGGGTGATGAAGATTCTCGGGTGGTCCCAGAACGGGTGATCCTGCGGCAGCGGTTCGTCGCGGAAGACGTCCAGCACGGCGCAGCCCGGTCGGTTGCGGTCAAGGCCCGCGAGCAGATCGTCTTCGACCAGGTGTTCGCCGCGGCCGACGTTGATCAGCGTACTGCCTTCGCGCATCAGCGAAAACAGGTCCGCATCGAGGATGTCGCGGGTCTCCGGCGTCAGCGGCAGCAGGTTGATCAGACAGTCGCTGGCGCCCGCGAGTTCGTGCAGTCCCCGGGTGCCCGAATGCATGGTCAAGTTGGCGGTGCCGCGGCCGGAGCGGCTGTATCCGTGGACCGGAAAGTCGAGCTCGCCGAACGCCGCGGCGGTGCGTCGGCCCATTTCACCGGTGCCCAGCAGCCCGATCACCGGCGGCTGTTCCGGCGCCCACTGGTTCCAGCGGCGCGCCCGCTGGTCTTCGGCAAAATCCGGCAGGCGCTTCCAGCGCGCGACCACGACGGACACCAGGTAGGCGGCCATGTTCGCCGCCAGCCGCGGGCCGGCCAGCCGGCCGATTTCGACGCCGTCCGGGATTTCCGGGTTGTCGATCAGTGCATCGACCCCGGCGCCCAGCGACGAGACCGCCTCGAGGTTCGGCAACTGGCGAAAAAGGCCGTCGGGCGGTTTCCAGGCCAGCACGAAATCGATTTCTCGGGCATCGCCGAGTTCGGGCCAGACGCGCAGATCGATTTCCGGATCGTGCTGGCGAACGATCCGGGCCAGCTCGGTGGCGTCGCGGTCCGGTGTGGCGATCAGCATCGCCATGTCAGCCTGCCTGATCCTCGCGGCAGTCGAAGACCGCGTAGCTTCGGCGGCCGTCGCGCACCGGCCCCAGCGCCACGACGCGATCTCCGCCGAGTTCGGCGGCTTCGTTGCGCGCCAGCCGCTCCAGTTCGTCGGCCACCTTGCCCGGACTGCGCTGCACGGCGGCGATGCGATCGCGCACGCCGACCGTGGTCTCGCCGATCCTGCGGCAATCGGCCACCCGGTCGGCACTGGCCACGCGCACCGATTCGGCTTCTTCGGTCAACTGCACCCAGGCGCAGCCGGCCAGTGCGAGCGGTAAAAGGATGACGATGGTCAATAATCCGGGCATGCTGGCTTGTTCCTCTTCGGGTTGGAGCATTGCGGAGCCACCGGGCCGTTTCCCGCCACGCCGGCAGGGCAGGCCAGGCGACATGATAGTAAAATGCAGGGTTTGGCGTATCCGATCAAACAGGTCAATCCAATGAATGCTTCTGTCATCGATACGGTGGTCTTCCCCGTAGCCGGTCTGGGCACGCGCTTTCTGCCGGCCACCAAGGCCAGCCCGAAGGAAATGCTGCCGGTGGTCGACAAGCCGCTGATCCAGTACGCGGTCGAAGAGGCGATCGCCGCCGGCGCGCGCAACCTGGTGTTCGTCACCGGGCGCACCAAGCGCGCCATCGAGGATCACTTCGACATGGCCTACGAGCTTGAAACCGAGCTGGCCGCACGCGGCAAGCAGGAACTGCTGGACCTGGTGCGCGGCGTGTTGCCCGAGGGCATCAACTGCGTCTACGTGCGCCAGCGCGAGGCGCTCGGGCTGGGCCACGCGGTGCTGTGCGCGCGTTCGCTGGTCGGCGACAAGCCGTTCGGCGTGATCCTGGCCGACGACCTGATCGACGGCGGCGAAAAGCCGGTGATGCGCCAGCTCGCCGAGCGTTTCTCGGCCACCGGTCGGTCGGTGATCAGCGTCGAGCGCGTGCCGCGCGAGCGCACCGACCAGTACGGCGTGGTTGACATCGGCGATGCGTCGGGACCGCTGGCGGGGATCCGCGCCATCGTCGAAAAGCCCGACCCGGCCGACGCGCCCTCCAACCTGGCCGTGGTCGGCCGCTACCTGCTCACGCCCCGAATCTTCGAGTTGCTGGAAACCACCGCGCCGGACCACCGCGGCGAGATCCAGATCACCGACGCCATCGCCGCGCTGCTCGATGACCAGGGCGCGGACGCCTGGGAGTTCACCGGCAAGCACTACGACTGCGGCAGCAAGCTGGGCTATCTCGAAGCCACCGTCGAATACGCGCTCAAGCATCCCGAGCTGGGCAACTCCTTCGCTGAATACCTGAAAGGCAGAACTCCTGCACCCGAGGAACAATAAAAATGTCTGATCACGAAGCCGCGCGGCGGCTGACCCACCTCGAGGCGCTGGAAGCCGAATCGATCCATGTCATCCGGGAAGTCGCCGCGACCTTCGACAACCCGGTGATGCTGTATTCGCTGGGCAAGGACTCGGCGGTCATGCTGCACCTGGCGAAAAAGGCCTTTCATCCCGGCCGGCTGCCGTTTCCGCTGCTGCACGTCGATACCACCTGGAAGTTCCAGGACATGTACGCCTACCGCGACCGGATCGCGGCCGACCCGGATATCGACCTGATCGTGCATGTCAACGCCGAAGGTGTGGCGCAGGGCGTGAGCCCGATGTCCCACGGCTCGGCGGTGCATACCGACATCATGAAGACCCAGGCGCTCAAGCAGGCCTTGAGCGAGCACGGGTTCGACGCCGCGTTCGGCGGGGCGCGGCGCGACGAGGAGCGCTCGCGGGCCAAGGAGCGCGTGTTTTCCTTCCGCGACCGCCAGCACCGATGGGATCCGAAGAACCAGCGCCCGGAGCTGTGGAACCTCTACAACGGCCGTGTTCATTCCGGCGAGAGCATCCGCGTGTTTCCGCTGTCGAACTGGACCGAGCTCGACGTGTGGCAGTACATCGACCTGGAGGGCATCGAGGTCGTGCCGCTGTACCTGGCCGCAGAACGCCCGGTGGTCGAGCGCGATGGGCTGACGATCATGGTCGACGACGACCGGCTGCCTTTAAAGGACGGAGAGCAGCCCGAGATCAAGCGCATCCGCTTTCGCACGCTCGGCTGCTACCCGCTGACCGGCGCGGTCGAGTCGGATGCCACAACGCTGCCGGAGATCATCCGCGAGATGCTGCTGGCGCGTTCGTCGGAGCGCCAGGGGCGGGCGATCGACAAGGATGCCTCGGCGTCCATGGAACAGAAGAAACAGCAGGGGTACTTCTGATGCTGGATGTCGATTTCGATGTGCACGCGTTCCTCGAGACGCACCGCAACAAGGAACTGCTGCGCTTCATCACCTGCGGTTCGGTCGACGACGGCAAGTCCACGCTGATCGGCCGGCTGCTGTTCGACACCAAGCAGGTGTTCGAAGACCAGCTCGCCGCGGTCGGCAAGGATTCGCGCAAGTACGGCACCACCGGCGAGGCGCCCGACCTGGCGCTGCTGGTCGACGGCCTGCAGGCCGAGCGCGAGCAGGGCATCACCATCGATGTCGCCTATCGCTACTTCACCACCGAAAAGCGCAAGTTCATCATCGCCGACACCCCCGGCCACGAGCAGTACACGCGCAACATGGTCACCGGCGCTTCGACCGCCGATCTGGCCGTCGTGCTGGTCGACGCCCGCCACGGACTGCAGGTGCAGACCCGCCGCCACAGCTACCTGGTCCACATGCTGGGCATCCGCCATGTCGTGGTCGCCATCAACAAGATGGACGCGGTCGACTACGACCGGGAGACGTTCGAGCGGATTCGCGGCGACTACGAAGCGTTTGCCAACCAGCTCGGCATCGAGCATTTCGATTGCGTGCCGGTGTGCGCACTCAACGGCGCCAACGTCACCCGCGGCGCGGAAGAAATGGCCTGGTACGACGGCCCGACGGTGCTCGATCTGCTGGAACGCACGCCGGTCCACGAGCACGACCTCGACCGGCCGATGCGCTTTCCCGTGCAGTACGTCAACCGTACCCGGTCGGATTTCCGCGGCTTCTGCGGCACCCTGGTCAGCGGCCGCATCGTCCCCGGCGACGAAGTCGTCGCATTGCCTTCCGGTCGCCGCAGCCGGGTTGCCGGCATCGTCGGCAACACCGGTGCCGGCAAGCGCGCCGAGATCGAATACGGCGGTTCGATGGAGCACGCCCAGGCCGGCCAGGCCATCACGCTGACGCTGGCCGACGAGATCGATATCAGCCGCGGCGACGTGCTGGTGCACCCCGACCGGTTGCCGCGCGTCTCGGAGCTGTTCGACGCCAGGATCGTGTGGATGAACGACCGGCCACTGCTGCCCGGCCGCCAGTACAACCTCAAGCTCGCCACCAGCGAGGTCCCGGCCACGCCGGAGACCATTCACCACCGCATCGACGTCAATACGCTCGAGCACCACCCGTGCGAGCAGCTGGCGCTCAACGAAATCGGCTACTGCCGGATCCGCACCAGCCGAGCACTGGCGTTCGATGGCTACGATTCCGACCCGGCCACCGGCAGCTTCATCCTGGTCGACCGGGTCAGCAACCTGACCGTGGGCGCCGGCATGATCGTGCGTCCGGTCACCGACCAGCTCACCGACAAGTCCAGCAACGTCACCTGGCACATCCAGACCGTCAACAAGAAGGCCCGGGCGCAGCAGAAGTCGCAGAAACCGGCGGTGCTCTGGTTTACCGGGCTGTCGGGGGCCGGCAAGTCCACCGTGGCCAACGCACTGGAACAGGCGCTGTTTCAGCGCGGACACCACAGTTACCTGCTCGACGGCGACAACGTGCGCCACGGACTGAACCGCGACCTGGGCTTCAGCGACGACGACCGGGTCGAAAACATCCGGCGCATCGGCGAAGTCGCGCGCCTGATGGCCGATTCCGGCCTGGTCGTGCTCACCGCCTTCATCTCGCCGTTCCGCGCCGACCGCGCCATGGTGCGCGAGCTGATGGAAGACGGCGAATTCGTCGAAATCCACGTCGACGCCCCGCTGGA
>JAWLEW010000097.1:0-4838 GCA_041685925.1 Wenzhouxiangellaceae bacterium
CGCCCCGACCCAAGTTGATCGGAATCGTGGCGTAGGGTGGATAAGCGCAGCGCATCCACCATTTTTATCCGGGGCTGGTGGATGCGCTGCGCTTATCCACCCTGCAGCTTACATCCCGGATTTCCCGATCACCCGCCCGCACCGCCACAACAGGTAATTGGCGACCAGCCAGAAGCGCTTGAACGCCGGGTTGCGGGTCTGCCCGTGATGGTAGCGATAGTAGATCTGCTGCACGATCACGGCCAGGCGGAACAGGCCGTAGACCTCGTAGAAAGCCCAGTTTTCGGTTGACCAGCCCATCCGGTCGCAGTAGTACTCGACCACCTCGCGGCGGGTGAACATGCCCGGCAGGTGCGTGGGCTGGCGGCGGAAGGCGCGGAACACCCGGTCGTCGTCGGCCTGCACCCAGTAGGCCATGGCGTTGCCGAGATCCATCAGCGGGTCGCCCAGCGTGGCCATTTCCCAGTCCAGCACGCCGATGATCTTCAGCGGATCGTCGGCATCCAGCACCAGGTTGTCGAACCTGTAATCGCCGTGGATCAGCCGGATGGCCACTTCCTCGGGGATGTGGTCGGCCAGCCAGCGCATGACCTTCTCGCCGCGCATCACGTTCCAGGTACGCGCGTCGCGAAAGCGCCCGGACCAGCCCTCGATCTGGCGCCTGTTGTAGCCGGCGCCCTTGGCCAGCTTGTCCAGGCCGGCGGCGTCGATATCGACCGAATGCAGCTCGATCAGGGTATCGATGGCGTTCCGGCACAGGCTGCGCGTCCGCGCCTCGGAAAGCTCGAGGCCTTTCGGCATATTGGCGCGCGGGATGATGCCTTCCAGCCGCTCCATGACGTAGAAGTCGGCCCCGATCACGTCGTGATCCTCGCACGCGGCCAGCATATCGGGCACGTAGGGAAAGACCGGCTTCAGGGCTTTCTGGATACGGTACTCGCGGATCACGTCGTGGGCGGACCTGGCCTTGGTGCCGGCCGGCGGACGGCGCAGGATCAGGTCGCGGTTGCCATAGCGCACGCGATAGGTCAGGTTGGAAGCGCCCTTGGGATACTGTTGGATCTCGGGCTTGCCCTCGAGTCCTTCGATATGCCGCTTCAGCCACGCATCCAGCGCCGCCAGGTCCGGCATGTCCTCGTCACGCACGGCGCGCGGCCGGTCGATGAGTTGGGCGGTTTGGTCGTTGTTCAAGGGCGTATTCCCGGTTGGGATGTTGGTAGGTCGTGCACTGCGTAAATGCAAATCGGTGAATGGTAAATGGTGAATGGTAAATGGCAACCAAAGGCCGAATCAGGCATGTGGTTTCCGGGTCTGAATTGCTATTTACTATTTACCGTTCACCATTTACGCCTTTTTCAGTCACTATTCCCCATTTTCGGAGTCATCGCTCTCCAGCCAGCGATACAGCGTTCTTCGGCCCACGCCCAGCAGTGCCGCGGCGCGCCGCTTGTTGCCGCCGGTGCGTTGCAGTACATAGCCGACGTAGCGCCTGCGCAGCTCATCCAGCGTCGGCAATACCTCCCCTTCAAGCAGCTTGCCGGGAATGGGTTCGTCGATGCTCGTCCGACTGGCCGGGGACTCCGTATCGCGGCATACCCGGGCGGGAAGGTCTTCCGCGCCGACGACTTCGCCGTTGCAGAACGTTACCGCACGCTCGATCGCGTTGCTCAGCTCGCGCACGTTGCCGGGCCAGTCGTGCGCCCGGATGCATTCCAGCGCATCGTCACCCAGCCGCCGGGCCGGACGCCCGGCGGCGCGCGCATGCTCCAGCAGTAACTCCTGAGCCAGCAGCTCGATATCGTTCCCGCGCTCGGTGAGCGGCGGCACCTCGATCTGGAACGCTTCGAGGCGATAGTAGAGGTCCTCGCGAAAATGGCCCGCGCTGACGCACTCGCCCAGGTCACGGTTGCTCGCGGCCACCACGCGCACGTCGACGTGAATTTCGCGCTCCTCGCCCACCGGCCGGATGCGGCCGTCCTGCAGCGCGCGCAGCAGCCGGGCCTGCAGCGGCAGCGGCATTTCGCTGATCTCGTCGAGAAACAGCGTGCCGCCGTCGGCTTCGCGGAACAGCCCGGGCCGGGCCTTGTCGGCGCCGGTGAACGCGCCGGCGGCATAACCGAAGAACTCGCTTTCCATCAGGTCGGCCGGCACGGCGGCGCAGTTGACCGCGACAAAAGGCTTCTCCGAGCGCCGGCTTTCGGCGTGCAGGGCACGCGCCACGCGCTCCTTGCCTGCGCCCGAGGGACCGCTGACGAGCACTGCGCCGTCGGCGCGCGCGATGCGCTCGATCTGGTCGTACAGCTCCAGCATGGCCCGGCTGTTGCCCAGCATGCCGTGGAAGCCGCGCTCGCCGGAACCGTCGCGGTATTCGTTCAGCTCGTCGCGCAGACGGCGGTTTTCGACCAGCCGCTGGCAGGCGATCAGGAAGTGCTCGATATCCAGCGGCTTGGTCAGGAAATTGTCGGCGCCGGCCTTGAGCGCCTGCACCGCACGTTCGACCGTGCCGAACGCGGTAATCATCAGGACCGCCGGCGGGCGCGGCAGGCGCAGCAGCGATTCCAGCAGCTGCATGCCGTCGGCCCTGGGCAACTGCAGGTCGGTCACCACGACGTCCGGGCGAAACTCGGCGGCCAGCTCATACCCGCCTTCGGCCGAGCGGCTGGTTTTCACCTGCCAGCCCTGGCCGGCGAGTTCCTCGGCCAGCATCTCGTTGAGCGCGCCGTCGTCCTCGACCACGACGATCCGGGCCGGTTGGGTGGCCGGCCCGCTCATGCGACTTCCTCGGCCGGCAGGATCATCTCGAACCGGCAGCCGCCCAGGCCTTCGCTGCGCTCGACCCGAATCGCGCCGCCGTGAATCTCGGTCACCGTGCGCACGATGGTCAGTCCCAGCCCGGTGCCCTGGCCGGACTTGCGATCGCTGCTGAACGGTTCGAATGCCACCTCGCGCCGGTCGGGTTCAAGGCCGGGGCCGTCGTCTTCCACCGTCACCCGTGCCTTGCCGTCGTCGAGCGCCACGCGAACATGGACCCGCGCGTCGGCCGCCTGCAGGGCGTTTCGAATCAGGTTCAGCACGGCGTGCTCGATGCGCACGGCCAGGCCGGGAATCTCGACCTGCCCGGGCGAATCGTATTCCAGCGCGATACCCCGGCTCTCGGCCTCGGGCCGGGCGCCCTGGATCGCGCGCTGGACCACGCCGTCGAGATCGAAATTCTCGAACGCACCGGGCTGCTCGCGGACCAGGCTCATCAACTGTTCCACCAGCTGTCGCGTACGCTGCAGCTGCTCGCCGATGCGCTTGAGCCGGCGCCGCCCCTGTTCATCTTCCACCGCCTGCTCGAGGCGTCGCGCATCCGTCTGGATCACGGTCAGCGGCGCGCCCAGCTCGTGCGCCACGCCGGCGGAAAATCGGCCCAGCGCGGCCTGGCTCTCCTGCTGCCGGATGCGCTCGTTCAACCGCGCTTCGGCGTCGCGCCGCTGCTCGACCTCGGCCTCGGCCCGGTCCAGGGCATCCAGCATGTGATTGAGGCCACTGGCCAGCTGGGCCAGTTCGCGCGGTGCGCGCACCTGCGCACGCCGGTCGCGGTCGCCCTGCTCGACTCGGCGCATGTCGTCCAGCAAGAGTCGAACCGGCCGCATCAGCGTCACCTGGTGGCCGACCAGCAAGACCACGAGAATCAGCACCAGGCCGCCGACCATGGCGAGCACGCCCAGCCAGCGCGTGCGGTCCAGCCGCTGCCGGATATCGCTCTCCTCGCGCACCACCTGCAGCAGCGCATCGATCCGGCCGAATGACACCGACAGCGGCACGAAGTACGAGTAGACAGCTTCACCCCCGAATTCTTCGTACTGGCCCAGTTCCTCGCCCACCGCCACCAGCTCGGCGGCCTGGATCTGTTCCTCGGCGCCCGGGGTCGCATCGCCGGCAACCGCGATCCGCCGACCGCCGGCATCGTAGACGGCCGCGCCGTAGACCCGGCCGATTTCGGATACCGCACCCAGCGCATCGCGCAACTGTTCCGGGTTGCCCTCGCGCAGCGCCCCTTCCACGGGCATCCGCAGGGTGCGCGCGACCAGCTCGATCTCCTTTTCCAGCCGCCCTTCGAGCAGCGACTCGACCGAGACATAGGTCATCCAGATCAGCACGCCGGTCAGGACCGCCACGGGCAGCAGAATGTAGGCGATCAGTTGTTTGCGCAGGCTGTCCATGGCGTCGCAGCAGTGGATACATGCGCCATTATGACACAGCAAAATGGGCCAGCAATGACGCCTCACGACTGTAAATTGTTGATTTTACATGCCAGCTCAATGTGGCACGATAAATGCATATAGGAGACCGCAGTATCAATTCATACACAATCTCCCACTAAGGAGGAGCACATGAGGAACTTCAAGCTTTTCACGACCGCACTTTTCGCCGCCGCACTGGCATTCTCGACCGCCGGCCTGGCCCAGCAGCAGCAAGCCGCGCCAACCGACGTCGATGTCAGCGATGCCGAACTCCAGTCGTTCGCCGAAGCGCGCACCGCGATCACGGAAATCCAGCAGGACTACTCGGATCGCCTGCAGAACGCCGACGATCCGGAGAAGGCCAACGAACTGCAGCAGGAAGCCAACGAGGAAATGATCGGCGCGGTCGAGGACACCGGTCTGGACGTGGAGTCGTTCAACACGATCGCCATGGCGGTCCAGAACGATCCGGAACTGCAGCAGAAGCTTCAGCAACTCGAGCAGTAAGTTATCGCTCCAGCGTGTCCGCGCGACACGCCTGAAGCCCGGGGCCGGGAACGATTCAATTCGTTCCCGGCCTTTTTCATTACACGAATGGTTGGCTGGTTG
>JAWLEW010000037.1:0-10808 GCA_041685925.1 Wenzhouxiangellaceae bacterium
CGAGCGCCGCAGGCGCGAGCTCGATGCGAAGCAACCGCCGCAGGCGGCAAGCCCGTGATAGCGGATGCAGTCCATCCTTCCGGGCGCGCCATGCCCCCGATTTTGGTTCTGTTCGCTTCGTCATGCCCGGCTCGACCGGGCATCCAGTAAAAGTAGCGTCCGGCTGTGCCGGACACCCTTGTTTCGACTGGATTCTCGGTCGAGTCGAGGAAGACCGCACACGGGTCCAACCCGAGCGACGCGCGCTCGATGCGAAGCAACTATTGGCGGCGGCCAGCGCCCGGCAGTGAGCGCAGTCCATCCTGCCGAATGCGCCAAACCGAAGCCTTCGTCAATCCGGCACGCGGCAGATCCGGACCACCACGCCTGAGCGCACGTAAATCTGGATGGTCCGGTCGCGCTTGTAGAAGTCGTAGCGCCAGCCCGCCGTGCCGCCGAATTTCGTTTCCAGGCGTACCTCGCGGTCGGGTTCGAGTTCGATCACGGCGCGCTCGGAATCCCCGGCATTGATGAGCCGCTGGCCGAAGCGTTCGGACTGGTAGCAGTTCAGCGTCTGCGCCCCGGCCAGGCTGCTGGCGAGCAGGGCGAGACAAATGGCGATGATGCGCATGGGGGCTTCCCTCGGGTTTTCGGTTTTCGCGGCTAGCAGCCACGACTCTGGACCATCGTCGGTGAATCGGCGCTGAATGGGAAGGCAGTCCAGCAAATCCCCGCCGCACTCGCGATACTGTGAGACCGTTCCACCGAATCCGGTTGCCCGAATGTCGTTCGTCGAGCGCGCAAGACGTGTGCTGTTCGTGATCCTGGCCATGGCGTGCCTGTGGCCGGCGGTCACCGCCCCGGCGGCGCTTGCCGGCGGGGTCGTGTTCGCGCTTGTCATCGGCAACCCGTTTGCCGTGCATGTTGCGCGAGGGTCGGGGCTGTTGCTCAAGACCTGCATGGTCGGACTCGGCTTCGGCTTGCCGCTGGCCACGGTGATTTCCGCCGGGGCGACCGGTCTTTGGGTGACCGGACTCGGCGCGGCCGGCATTCTGCTCGGTGGCCTCTTCCTGGCCCGCCTGTTCTCGCTCGACAGGCACTGCGGCGGGCTGATTTCGGCCGGCACCGCGATTTGCGGCGGCAGCGCGATCGCCGCCGTCGCGCCGGTGACCGGTGCGCGCCCGGAGAGCATTTCCATGTCTCTGGCCTGCGTTTTCGTGCTCAATGCCGGGGCCCTGTACGCCTTTCCCTGGGTCGGCGGGGCGCTGGAATTGAGCCAGTCCGAGTTCGCCACCTGGGCGGCAATCGCGATTCACGATACCAGTTCGGTAGTGGGTGCGGCGACCACCTACGGCGACCAGGCGCTGGCCGAGGCGACCATTCTCAAGCTGGCCAGGGCGCTGTGGATCGTGCCGCTGGTGCTGGTCTTCATGTTCCTGAACAGACACTCAGCGGCGGCCGCAGACGGCAAGCGTCCCCGGATCGAATGGCCGGTCTTCATCCTGCTGTTCGTGATTGCTGCAGGACTCCGAACACTGCTGCCTGCCCTGGAGGATCAATTCGACGCGATTGCCCGGATGGCTCGCCAGGGGCTGGTGCTTGCGCTGTTCCTGATCGGCAGCGGGCTGGGGGTCGCGTTGTTTCGTTCGCTGGGCTGGCGCCCGCTGGCGCACGCGGCGCTGCTGTGGCTGCTGGTCTCGTCGGCAACGCTCGGGCTGGTGATGTCGGGCCTCTTGCCCACGACCTGAGCCGACCTGCGCGTGGTTCGGTTTCTTTCCGGTCACCCGGCTCGAAGCAGCAGCTTCATCTTTGCTGCATCGCGCTTGCCGAGCAGGTCGGCCAGGGTGTAGTCGCGCAGTACGTCGAGGTAGGCACGTGTGGCGCGGGCCAGCATCGGCGGCAGCCGGCAGGCCGGGGTAATCACGCATTCGTTGTTTTCGCGGAAACATTCGACCATCGCGAAGTCCGGCTCCATTTCGGCGATCACTTCGGCCAGGTTGATCTTTTCGGGCGCTCGCGGCAGGGTCAGCCCGCCGCCGCTGCCGCGCGTCGAAGTCACGAAACCGGCGCCGGCGAGCTGCTGGACCACCTTCATCAGGTGGTTGCGCGAGATCTCGTAGCTTTCGGCGATTTCCTGGATGGTGCAGCGCCGATCGGGGTGCAACCCGAGATAGACCAGCACGCGAATCGAAAAATCGGTGTATTGGGTCAGTCTCACCTGCGGTTCCTTTCAGGATTCAGACGCGATCTTCAACCGGGGTGGCCGTCGATTCGTGGCCGCAGCAGTTTGGGAAAGAATAGCAAACCGAACAGCGCGAACGCCATGATCCAGGCCAGGCCGGCCAGGGTGAGCGAGATATTGTGATCGAACCAGCCGGCCGCGTTGCCGGTGCGCGCCACCGCCGCGACCGTCATCAACGCGAACATCAGCCAGCCGCCGGTCGGCAAGCGCAGTTCATGGCCGGTATGGCCCAGCGTGGCGCGCGACATCACGCCGAGGATCAGCGTGCCCATGGCGCCGACGCCGAGTGCGTGCATCCAGGCGTTCCAGGGCAGGGCGAAGCTATGCCCGCCGATGCCGCGCAGCAGCAGTGCGACGATAATCCAGGCATAGCCCAGGTGCAGCACCCAGACCAGCGGATCGCGCCAGGCACGCCAGCCCTGCCATTCGAGCAGCCGGGCCAGGTGGGCCAGGGCGGCGGCCAGCGCGATCGTGCCCACGATCTGCCGGGGCAAGGCAAAAAGGCTCGCCAGGGCAAGCAGTACCACCAACGCCAGTGCCAGCTTGTCCAGCCAGGCATGAACCTGCACCGCATCGGCGTCGAGGCCTCTTTGGGCCAGCCAGTTGCGGGTGAACGCGGGCCCGATTCGGCCGCCGATGATGACCATCAGCAGCATGACCAGGTCCAGCGCAAGGACGTTCGCCTTTTGCGCCAGCGGCATGAAGCCCTGCATCAGGTTCGACGCGAACAGCGCGGCAAGCACGACCACGATGAGCAGGTTGCGCCGGTTGTCGGTTTTCAGGATGGGCCAGGCCACGGCGAAGGCCAGCACAGGCAGGAACAACAGGTCGATGCCTTCTACCACCCGACCGGCCAGGTTGGCGGCGCCGGTATCGGCAACCCAGAAGCCGATCCTGCCGGCCAGCCAGAGCAGCCAGAGCACCAGCAGTGCCATGCCTTCCACGGGACGCGTTCCGGTCCACTTGGGCACCGCGGTCAGCAGAAAGCCGGCGATCGCGGCGACGACCACGCCGTGTATCATCTCGTGGGCATGCCAGTTGTTGGGCTGTGATCCGGCCATGTCCCAGCCGAACATGAAAACGCCGATCCAGCCGGTCATCAAGACGATCGCGTACAGCGCGCACGAGGTGAAGAACGGACGAAAGCCCGCGGCAAAAACGATCGCGAAGATATTCACTGGTTCAGTTCCGAGGGCTCGGGACGGGAGACGAGATATCCGGAAACCGCGGTAAACAGGATGGCCAGCGCGATCAGGATCGTCGTTTGCAGACCGCCCAGCCATAGCCCCACCCAGCTCGCGCCCATCATGGAGCAGGCCAGCCACTTCGCCCGTGCCGACACGGCCCGATCTTTCTGCCAGGCCTGCACCGGCGGTCCGAACCGCGGGTGGGCGAGGATTCGTTCGTGCCAGTCCGGCGCGCCGCGCGCCGAAGCCCACAGCGCGACCAGGATGAACGGCGTGGTCGGCAGCAACGGCAGCACCAGGCCCAGCGCGCCTGCGCCGAGCGCAGATACCGCCAGCACCCGGTAGAGCAGTGTCGATGTCGGACGCGGTTTCATGGTGCTTGCAATCATGCCAGACGAGCTTGGAAAATAAAGATGCATATATTTTACATCGTTACAATACGAGTATGCACAATGCATCTGAAGTCGTCGATGCGCGGCGGCCGACGTCTCTCCCCGAGCCTGCCGGATCAGGGTACACGAAGGTCCCCGGGATCATTGCGGGAACGAGCACGCTTCCCCGGATGCGCGCTGCGCGCTTATCCGGGCTACAAAACCGTCTCCCCTGCCATCCCCGGAAGTGGATTCCGGACGTGATGCTTCGGCGTCACGTTGGCCACACTGCCGGTGGCATGGCTCGGATTTTGCAGTCGACGTTTTGGCCAGAGTATTGGTCCATATCAGCTCGGATGACCGGAATTTTTCGGCCATGTTTCCTGCATAATTCAGCGCTGCCCGAAACGAAAACGAGGTTGCCATGCGCGCCATCCAGATTCACGAATTCGGCGATCCCGCCGCCATCGAGGTTCACCAGGTCGACGCGCCCGGCCCGCCCGGCAAGGGGCAGGTGCGCATCGATGTGGCCGGCGTCGGCATCGGTTATTTCGATGGTCTGCTGATCCGCGGCGATTACCAGATCCGGCCCGAACTGCCGTTCATTCCCGGCAGCTCGCTGGCCGGTACGGTGGAATCGGTCGGCGAGGGCGTCGAGCATCTCAAGCCGGGCACGCCGGTGGCGGCGTTTGCGCTCAACGGCGCCATGGCCGAGCAGATGCTGCTTCCGGCCGCGTCTTGCGCGCCGCTGCCGCCGGATGTGGACCTGGAATCGGCGGCCAATTTCTTCATTTCCTGGGCCACCAGCCTGTACGGCCTGCGCGAAATCGGCGCGGTTCAACCGGGCGAGATCGTGCTGGTGCTGGGTGCTTCGGGCAGCACCGGCACGACCGCGATCGAATGCGCCGTGGCGCTGGGCGCGCGGGTGATCGCGGCGGCCTCGAGCGAGGCCAAGCGTGAACATTGCCGGGCGCACGGCGCCGACCATGTGGTCGACTACACCGCCGGCGACTGGCGCGACCAGGTCAAGGCGGCGACCGACGGCAACGGCGTGGACGCGGTCTATGACCCGGTCGGCGGCCCGCTGGCCGAGCCGGCGCTGAGGTTGCTCGCGCCGGGCGGGCGCTACCTTGTGGTGGGCTTCGTGACCGGGATTGCCAGGATTCCGCTGAACCTGCCGCTGCTCAAGCGCTGCTCCATCCACGGGGTGAACTGGGGCGGCACGGTAATGGCCGACCCGTCGGTGGTGCCGCCGGTCATCCGAACGCTGGTCGAGTGGACTGCGGCCGGCAAGATCGACCCGGCCCCGGCACAGGCATACGCGCTGGAGCAGGCCGGCCAGGCGTTCGAAGCCCTTTTTTCCCGCCGATCGGTCGGTGGTATCGTAATCATCCCCTGAAGCGAGCCAACCGCTCGACCGGACCAATGACGCCCGCATGCGAGGCCCGGCGGCTGTTCGATCGCGAATCGAAACGGAACCATGGAGAACCTGTCATGAACTCATCGCCACGATCCCTGGCCATGCTCGCCGCGCTGGTCCTGTTCCTGTTACAGCCGGCCCAGGCCGAGGAAATCGATCGCCGTACCGCCAATTCCGGCAACGTCGTGCTCGAGGACGTGCCCGAAATCCCGGCCGAAATTGGACAGGCGCTCGAGCGCTACCAGAACGTGCGCTCGGCCGGGCTGGCCGGCTGGGGCGCCGACGGCGAGTCCATATTCATCGAAACGCGCTTTGCCGACGTCAGCCAGCTTCACCGGGTCGACCGGCCCGGCGGCATGCGTCGCCAGCTGACCTGGTTCGACGAGCCGGTCGGCCAGGTTTCGCGCCGCCCGGGCCACGAGACGATCGCCTTCACGATGGACGAAGGCGGCAGCGAGTTCTCACAGGTCTACCTGTTCGATCCGGCCGACGGCAGCCATCGCATGATCAGCGACGGCGAGTCGCGCAACGGCGCGCTGCAGTGGTCCGACGATGGAAGATTCCTGGCGTTCCAGTCCACTCGCCGCAACGGCCGCTCCAACGACGTCTGGATGTTCGATTTCGAGTCGGGTGATGGACTTGAGCCCGAGCTGGTGCTCGAAGCGCCCGACGGCAGCTGGTGGGGCCCGGTGGATTTCGCGCCCGACAACGGCAGCTTGCTGGTGCAGCAGTACATCAGCATCAACGACTCGCGCGTTCACGTTGTCGATCTCGAATCCGGCGATGCCGCGCGGATCGCCGGCAGCGAAGAAGCCCCGGCGCGCAACCTGGCCTACGCTTTCTCGGCCGACGGCGCCGGGATCTACTTCGGTACCGACGCCGGCAGCGAGTTCAACCAGCTGGCCTATCTGGAACTGGATGGGGAATCGGAACCGACCATCATCACCGGCGATATCGACTGGTCGGTCCAGGGCCTGACGCTGAACCACGCCCGCTCGGCCGGCGTGTTCGCGACCAACGCAGGCGGGCTGACCCGGATGTATCGCTTCGACCCGTCCGACAACAGCTATGAGGCGATCGAGGGGCTGCCGCAGGGCGTGATCGGCGGCGCCGAATTCAGCCCCGACGACAGCCGGCTCGGGCTGGTGGTCAACAATGCCCGTTCGCCCAGCGACGTGCACGTGATGGACGTCGAGTCCGGCGCGCTCGAGCGCTGGACGTTCAGCGAGGTCGGCGGACTGGATCCGGAGGGCTTCGTCATGCCCGAGCTCGTCGAATACCCGACGTTCGACAAGGTCGGCGACGAGCCGCGCAGGATCCCGGCGTTCGTTTATCGCCCCGAAGGCCCGGGTCCGCATCCGGTGGTCATCTCGATCCACGGCGGCCCGGAAGGCCAGGCCCGTCCAACCTTCAGCTCGACCTACCAGCTGTGGATCGATCGCCTGGGCGCGGCGGTGGTGGTGCCCAACGTGCGCGGTTCATCGGGCTACGGCAAGACCTACCTGCGGCTCGACAACGGCATGCGGCGCGAGGACTCGGTGCGCGATATCGGCGCGCTGCTCGACTGGATCGCCGAACAGCCCGATCTCGATGCAGATCGCGTCGCCGTCTACGGCGGCAGCTACGGCGGCTACATGGTGCTGGCCAGCAGCGTGCATTACAGCGACCGGCTCGAGGCGGCCGTGGATATCGTCGGCATCAGCAACTTCGTGACCTTCCTGGAAAATACCCAGGACTACCGTCGCGACCTGCGCCGACCCGAATACGGCGACGAGCGCGACCCGGAAATGCGCGCCCACCTGGAGGCCATCAGTCCGCTGAACAACGTCGAGGAAATCGACGTGCCGATGTTCGTCGTGCAGGGCGAGAATGATCCGCGCGTGCCGGTCAGCGAGGCCGACCAGATGGTCGCCGCGCTGCGCGAGCAGGGTAGCCCGGTGTGGTACATGAACGCGCTCAACGAAGGCCACGGTTACCGCAGAAAGGAAAACCGCGACCTGTTCAGCGAAGCCACCATCCTGTTCCTGGAGACCTATCTGCTCGAATGACGAGCCTCAACTCTTCCCGCCCATGAATTTGTTGATGGTGTCTATGGGTACCGGGAAGACGATGGTCGAGTTGTTTTCGCCGGCGATGTCGGCCAGCGTCTGCAGGTAGCGCAGCTGGATGGCGTTCTCGCTCTCGGCCAGCTTTTCAGCCGCTTCGACGAGCTTCTGCGCAGCCTGTTCTTCGCCCTCGGCGTGAATGACCTTGGCGCGCCGCTGGCGCTCGGCTTCGGCCTGCTTGGCGATCGAACGGATCATCGATTCGTCCAGGTCCACGTGCTTGATCTCGACGTTGTTGACCTTCACGCCCCAAGCGTCGGTCTGGCGGTCGAGGATCTGCTGGATGTCCTCGTTGAGCTTGTCGCGCTCGGCCAGCATCTCGTCGAGCTCGTGCTTGCCCAGCACCGACCTGAGCGTGGTCTGCGCCAGCTGGTTGGTCGCGTCCATGAAGCGCTCGACGTTGATGGTGGCCTTTTCCGGATCCACGACCCGGTAATAGACGACGGCGTTGACCTTGACCGAGACGTTGTCGTAGGAAATCACGTCCTGGGTGGGCACGTCCATCACGATCACACGCAGGTCGACCCGGACGATCTGCTGGATGAACGGGATCACGATGATGATGCCGGGGCCCTTGACCTTGTCGAACCGGCCCAGCGTGAAGATCACGCCGCGCTCGTACTCGCGCAGGATCTTGATGGTGTTGGCCAGCAGCAGCACCAGCAGCACGACGATGGTGCTCACGAAATACAGAAAGTCGACGTTCATGACGGAACTCCTTTCAGTGTGTAAATGATGTATTCAGTCCGGGGATGAACCGGTCTTGACGGGCTCGACGTCCAGGACGAAGCCCTCGTCCTTCATACCGGTCACTCGCACCCGGTCGCCGCGCGCAATCGGCTGTTCGGCGCGCGCGCGCCAGTCTTCGCCGTTCAGGTGCACGCGGCCGTGGCCGTCGGCGAAGTCGGAAATGGCTTCGGCTTTCAGCCCGACCATGGCCTCCTCGCCGCCCATGCGCGGTTTTCGGATCGAGCGTGCCGCCAGCCAGATGATCGCGCCGAAGATCAGCGCCGAGCCGAAGCCCATGCCGGCGATCAGGCCGGTGTTCATCTCCATTCCCGGAACGCCCGAATCGAACAGGATCACCGAGCCGAACGTGACCGCGACGACGCCGCCGACGCCCAGGATGCCGAACGACGGTACGAACAGCTCCACGGCAATCAGCGCCAGGCCCAGCGCCATCAGCGCCAGCCCGGCGTAGTTGACGGGCAGGATCTGGAACGCGTACAGCGCCAGCAGCAGGCAGATGCCGCCGATCACGCCAGGCACCAGGGCACCGGGGTTGTAGCCTTCCAGAATCAGGCCGTAAATGCCCACCATCAGCAGGATGTAGGCCAGCGTGGGATTGGTGATGATGGACAACAGCTCGGTGCGCCAGTCGGGCTCGATTTCGACCGTTTCCAGGTCTGCGGTTGCCAGCGTCCGGGTCCCGTCGTCCATACGCACTTCGCGCCCGTCGATGGCCTCGAGCAGGGCCGGCAGGCTTTCGGCGACGACGTCGATCACGTTCTGTTCCAGCGCTTCGGTTGCGCCCAGGCTGACGGCTTCGCGCACCGCGCGTTCGGCCCACTCGGCATTCCGGCCGTGGCGCTCGGCCAGGCCCTTGATGTAGGCGACGGCATCGTTGATCACCTTGCGCGAGGAGGCATCGCCGGAAGGCATCTCCGGTGGGTCCTGCCGCTCGTCCGATTCCTCGGGTGCAGCGGGTTGGTCGGCGCTGCCGGATTCTGCCGATGCGTCCTCTTCCTCTGATTCGCCCTCGGCCGATTCGTCTTCCAGGGCGTCGCGAAGCCGCTCGAGCGGCGCGGATTGTTCGTCTTCCTGCTCGCCGCCACCACCACCGCCGCCGATCTGTACCGGCGTGGCCGCCCCCAGGTTGGTTGCCGGCGCCATCGCCGCCACGTGGCTGGCGTAGAGCATGTAGGTCCCGGCGCTGGCCGCGCGCGAGCCGGCCGGCGCCACCCAGGTCACCACGGGCACTTCTGAGGAGAGGAACTTGCGGATGATGTCGCGCATGGACGCGTCCAGGCCGCCGGGCGTGTTCAGCCGCAGCACCACCAGCCCGGCGCCGTCGTCCTCGGCCTGCTCGATGCCGCGCGCGATGTAGTCGCGGGTGGCCGGCCCGATGGCGTCGTCCACCGTCAGGACGTAGGCCTTGCCCTGGCCGGCCCCCGGCTGCGCAATCGCGCTGGCGGCCAAGCCGAGCAGCAGCGCACAGCACAATGCTGCGGCGATTCGATTCGACAGGCTGTTCGGAAACCCGGTCATTTCATCTCCATGCTGTTCTCCGGCGCGGCAATCGGCCACCCGGTTCGCTGCGCCGCGCGATCGCCCTGCGACCACGGCCACGATCATAATCAATGTTCGTGATGATGCCCACCGGCCATTTCCGGCTGCCTACAGCGTACACCGAATGCGGGTCGGCTTCATGAAGAGGAAGTTGTTTTTAAAACGTTTTCGCCGCCGGCTTCGCGGGGTACACTAATTACGATCGTCATGACAATCGGGCGCCCCGAGAAGTAACCAGGAAACGCTGCCGGGCGACGCCGCGGCATGAGCGGTTTTGCCTACTTTTGCCGCACCAAAAGTAGGTCGCGAAAGCCAGCGCAGCTGGCGGCGAAACCTTTGTTCGCCGGCTGCCGCCGATGGCGGATGCATCGAACACCCCCCGGCCGGGTACACTCGACCCACATTCATGCCGGCATGAAAATCGATGTGCGTGATCGCCTTTCGCTGGCAGCCGGATGCAGCGCAGCCGCTGATCATGGCCGCCAACCGCGACGAGTTTCATGCGCGCCCGACCCGGGCGCTTGCGTGGTGGCGCTGGCCGGAAGGGCCCCTGGCCGGGCGCGATGAAAAAGCCGGCGGGACCTGGATGGCGGCTGGTCGCACCGGGCGTTTTGCCGCCGTAACCAACTTTCGCGACCCGGATGGAGGCTCCGGCGAACGCTCGCGCGGCGAACTGCCGCTGGCCTGGCTGGAATCGGATCGGCCTGGCGGTGATTTTGCTCGGGATCTGCATGACAGGCGGCAGGAATGGGGGCCGTTCAGCCTGGTCTTCGGCGACCCGAGCGAACTTTGGGTCGTCGGCACTCACACCGAGCCGGCGCCGGTGGCGCCGGGCATTCATGCGCTTTCCAATCACCTGCTGGACACCCCCTGGCCGAAGTCGATCCGGGCCGTGCGGCGGATGGAGTCCCGGCTCGAAAGCAAGAGCGTCGATGTGGACGGTCTGCTGGACCTGCTCGACGACCGTCAGCCCGCGGCCGACCACGAACTGCCCGATACCGGCGTAGGGCGCGAGCTCGAGGCCATGCTCTCGGCGCCGTTCATCGTCAGCGAGCGCTACGGCACCCGCTCGTCCAGCGCGCTGGTGCTCGGCTCCATCGTGCGCATGGCCGAACGCACCTTCGACCCCGCCGGCAAGGCGATCGGCGAGCGCGTGTTCAGCTGGCGCCGTGGCGCTTGACGCCGCAGACGCGGTGCCTGGGTTTGCCGCAGTAG
>JAWLEW010000037.1:10908-21561 GCA_041685925.1 Wenzhouxiangellaceae bacterium
ACGCCGCAGACGCGGTGCCTGGGTTTGCCGCAGTAGAGCGAACAAAAAAAGCCCCGCACATCGGCGGGGCTTTTTCATCGAATCCGCGTCGAAGCGGTTTGCGATCAGACCGGCGTGACGTTCGCAGCCTGCGGGCCCTTGGGGCCATTTTGCAGTTCGAACTCAACCTTCTGGCCTTCGGCAAGCGACTTGAAGCCCGAACCCTGGATCGCGCTGAAATGCACGAACACGTCGGAGCCACCGTCGTCCTGCGAGATGAAGCCAAAGCCCTTGGCGTCGTTAAACCACTTCACGGTACCTGTAACCATTTTCTTTACTACCTTTCAATTTAAACAAGAGTTTTCAAATGCTGCCGTACGGCGAATAAACCGTGTACGCATGGTCCGGGGATTTGCTGGAGGCATATTCTTCGAGAGATTTGCTACCAATCGTCCACTGCCCTGCTACGCAGCACCTTCGACTATACGCGCTTTGGGCCGAAAATGCGAGCCCGGCAAAATGAATTTTCCGTGTCGGTTCCCGGGACGGTTCACGTCAAGCCCGCAGGGCGCGCCGCCGGGGACGGGCTGTGCGATACTTCCGAGCGCCATTCAGCCGACCCCCGTGGAGCGGATCTTGAAGCTGTTTCTTGCCAGTCTTGCGCGTGCTTTCCGGCTCTGGCTGGAGACTTTCGCGGCGCCCTGGACCGAAGGCCGCTCGGTGGCCGGCAGCCTGCTTGTGATCCTGCTCTGGCCGGTATTCTGGGGCCTGCAGCTGCTGCACTGGATCGGTTTTGTCCTGGATGAAATTCTTTTCCGCGGCTGGCGGAAAGTCGAGGTCCACCAGCCGCTGTTCGTGCTGGGGCCGCCGCGTTCGGGCACCACGCACCTGCACCACGTGCTCTCGCTGGACGAGACGACCACCACCTTTCGCACCTGGGAATGCCTGTTCGGCCTGTCGGTCACCGGCCGTATGCTGCTGCTGGGCCTGGGCCGGCTGGACCGGCTGCTGGGGCGTCCTTTCGGCCGCGCAGGCGCATGGCTCGGGCGCCGCGTGCTGGCCGACATGGACGACGTCCACCCGTTTGCGCTGGACGCGCCGGAAGAGGACTTCCTGGCGCTGATGCCGGCAATGCAGTGCTTCATCCTGGTGGTCGCGTTTCCGCGCGCCGGATGGCTTTGGCGCACCGCGCGCCTGGACGAATCGGCCGACCGTCGCGAGCGCGAGACGATCATGCGCTTCTACAGCGCCTGCGTGCAAAAGCACATGTACGTGTTCGGCCGCGGCAAGCGGTTCCTGTCGAAGAATGCGTCGTTCTCGGGCATGGCCGAGTCACTCTTGCAGACTTTCCCCGACGCACGCATCGTGTCGACCACGCGCGATCCGAAAAAGACCGTGCCGTCGCAGCTGAGCGCCATCGAGCCCGGCCTCGAGGCAGTGGGCTTTCGCCGCGTACCGGCCGATCTCAGGGACCGGCTGGTCGATCAGCTGCTGTTTTACTACGTGCATCTCGAACGCCTTGCGCGGTCGCGTCCGGACCGTGTCGTCGTCATCGACAACGACGCACTGCGCGACGATCTCGAGCACGTGGTCGCTGCCGCGTTCGAGACGCTGGGCCTGGAAATGACGAGGCCGTTCGCCGCGGCCCTGAAACAGGCCGGCAGGCGTTCGCGCGGGTTCGCGTCGGGGCACAAGTACACGCTGGAGGAATACGGCCTGTCCGAACAGATGATCGAGCAGCGTTTCGCACCGGTCTACCGCCGGCGCGCGTTCGGCCGACAAGCCGCTCAAGGCCCTGTACCGGAGGCGGGCAACGATGGCTGAAGCCGCCGCGCCGCCGGATCCTGTGCCCGTTCGGGTCGCCTTCGTCTCCGATTCCATGCCCGAGCGCAACGGCGTGGGCGCCTACTACGCCGACCTGATCGCCCAGCTCGACGGCCGGGATTTTGCGCCGACCTTCGTCTGCCCGGGCGGCGCGGCCAGCGGCGGGTTTCATTTTCCGCTGCCCGGCGATGCCACCCAGCACGTGTTCGTACCCTCGCCGCGCGAATTTCGCCGGATGATGAAAAAGCTTCGGCCCGAAGTCGTCGTGGTCGCAACGCCCGGCCCGTACGGCATGCTCGGCGTGCGCTGGGCGCGCAAGCTGGGCGTGCGCCTGATCGTCGGGTTCCACACCGACTACGCCGGTGTGACCGACCTGTACCAGCGCTCGCTGCTGCGGGTCTTCAGCCGCGGCTATTTCCGGGTCGTCGACCGGATGATGTTCAGGTACGCCGACCACGTGCTGGCCAACTCGGCGCAGATGATCGAGCAGGCCGAAGCGCTGGGCGCGCGCAAGGTCAGCCGCATCGGTACGCTGTTGCCGAAACCGGTGCTGGAGACCGCGCCGGTGCCGCCGCGGCCGAAGCTGGAGCAGGTGCTTTTTGCCGGCCGGCTGGCCATGGAGAAACGGCTGCATACCGTGATCGAGGCGGCCGAGAAGCTGCCGGGCATCCGTTTCGTGATCGCCGGCGACGGGCCGTTGAAAAAAGATATCGAGAACGCCGCGTCGCGACTGTCCAATCTCGAATACCTCGGCTGGTTGTCGCGACCGCAACTGCTGGCGCAGATGGACGCGGCCGACGCGCTGGTGCTGCCGTCGGAGCTGGAATCATTCGGCAATGTCGCACTGGAAGCCATGGGCCGCGGCCGGATCGCGGTCGCGACCGATACCTGCGGCATCGTCAATTGGCCGGAGCTGGCCGAGCACATGGTGATATTCGGCCTGGACACGCCGCTGTGGCAAGTGCTGGAAGATGTCGATGCCTGGCCGGATGCGCGCCGGATCGCGCTGGCCGACGGTGCCTGTCGCGCCGCGCGCGAACTCAATCGCACCAGCCTCAACCAGTGGCGGCGCCTGCTGAAGCCGGATCATGCAGACTGAAGCGGGCGGCATGCGGCTGCTGGTCTCCATCCACGACGTGATGCCGTCCACGCTGGACCGGGTCGAGCGCATCCTCGACCGGCTGCGCGACGCTGCGCTGACCCCGGTCACGCTGCTGGTGGTGCCCGGCGCGGGCTGGCGGCGCGCCGACCTCGACCGGTTGCGCGCGATGGTCTCGGCCGGCGCCGAACTGGCCGGCCACGGCTGGACGCACGAGGTCCGCCACGTGCGCGGCGTCAAGCACCGATTGCACAGCGCGCTGATCTCGCGCCGGGCCGGCGAGCACCTGGCGCTGTCGCCGCGCGGCATCCTGCGGCTGATGCTTGAAAACCATCGCTGGTTTGCCCGCCGCGGCCTCCCGGAGCCGGGCCTGTACGTGCCGCCGGCCTGGGCCATGGGTCCGATACCGCGGCGTATCCTCGATCGCCTGCCGTTCGATCGCTACGAAACGCTGGCCGGTGTCTACGACGCGAATGACCGACTGTTTCACCGCCTGCCCATGGCCGGCTTCGAGGCCGACACGGCGTTGCGCGCCGTCACCGTGCACGCGTTCAACCGCCTGAACCGCGCCTGGGCACGCGCCGGCGGCAGGCCGCTCAGGCTGGGCATCCACCCGGACGATTTCGAGCTGAAGCTCGCCGACGACCTGCAAGCCATGCTGGAAGCCGGCGGCGTGCCGCTGAGCTACGCGGCATTGGCGCGTGAAAGTTCTCGTTAGCAGGAACCAACAAAAGAGTCGCGCAGTCCAGCAGTCAGCTCCGTAACCCGGGTAAACGAGCGAAGCGAGCGCACCCGGGATCTGCGTTTGATCAGCCTGCGGCCCCGGTTCGAGTCCGGGGCAGGCTCTAAGCCAACCTGCGCGTACTTTCTCTGCGTCTCGGGGACGGTCAGGCCAGTGCCGCTTGAAGCCAGCGGTGCAGCCGGGCGGCCTGGTCGAAGTCCAGTCCGCCGGCGCGGGCCAGCGCGTCGATCAGCTCGGCATCCCCGGGCGGCTGTCTTTCATCCAGGTATCCGGACGCGCCCAGCTGCGCTTCCAGCTGGTCGGTCTTGTCAGATCTGAAGCGCGCCACGCGGCCGTCGCGAAGCGCGTCGACGAGCGCGCGGGCATTGCCGTCGAGTTCGCGGTTCAAAGCGCTTACCGGCTCGATGAAGGTTTCCGAAACCGCGGCCGATTCGGCCAGTTCACGGCCCGGGAGCGGCGGCAGGTGGCCGCGCCGCCAGCGCTCCAGCCAGGCGCGCGCGGCTTGAATCCGGTCGTCCAGCGTGCGCGCGACATCGGTGTCGACGGGCAGATCCAGCGCGGCTTCGCGGGCGTGCTCGAACTGGCCCAGCGTGATCACGCCGAAATTCCGGAGTTCGACCAGCGCGTCCAGGCGGTCGCGCAACAGGTGGAACAGTTCCGTCGCTGCCGCGCCGCGCCACGGGTCCAGCCGAGCAACGCGGGCCTGCTCGGCCCACGCCTCGGCGTCCAGCCGGGGATCGGGGCAGGGCGGCGGTTCGGGCAGCTCGAAACCGAACGATTCGTCGCCGATCGGCGCCAGTTCGATGATTTTCGGCGCTGGTTCGCCGGCGAAGCGCTGCCAGGCCTCGGCGTCGGCCGGCTGCGAAGACAGGTAGATGACCTGGCGACCGCCGCGAACCAGTTCCTGCACGGCCTCGACGACCGCGCGATAACGCTCCGGATCGGTGGTCGCCAGCACCTCGTCGAGGAATATCGGCAGCCGAGACCCATCGTGCTCGGCCTCTTCGATCCAGGCCAGGCGGAGCGCCAGCAGCAGCTGGATGCGGGTCGCGGTGGACAGTTCGGCGATGCTGCGGTTCTCGGCCATGGCCTGGTCGCGGGCGCCGAAGCGATGGCCGTCGAAGTTCAGCTCGAAACGCGTGCGGGTCATGCGCGCGAACAGGTTGCGGGCCCGGGTGAACAGGGCCGGCTGGTGCTGGTGAGTGTAACCGGCGCGGGCGCGCTCGACCAGCAGCTGCGCCGCCTCGGCGTCGCGGTGGGCTTCCAGCGCCCGTTCGAGTTCCGCGCGGAGACGCTCGCGCTCGGCGTTGAGCCGTTCCAGCTCGCGCTGTTCCAGCGCCGCCTTGCGTTCGTTTTCGATGGTTGCGATGCGCTCGGCCAGTACGTCGCGTTGTTCGGCCGCCGCGCTCAGCGTCTCGCCCAGCTGCATCAGCGTGGTTTCATCGCGCGCGCGAGCCATGTCGCGCAGGTCGGGATCGTCTTCCAGCGCTTCCAGGGCCAGCTGGCGGGCGCGTTCCAGCCCGCGTCGTTCGTCGTTCAGTACGTTCCAGTCGCCCAGTTGCCGCAGCCGCTCGCGCAGGAGCGCATGTTTTCCATCATGTCCGCCTCGGTCATCGCCATCGCTGGCTTGCCGGTCGGAATTCCCGATCGAGCCTGGATCATCGTCCAGTCCGGCGCGTTCGAACACGGCCCGTCGCTCGGTTTCCAGCGTTTCGAGTTCATCTTCGAGTTCGCCGATGCGCGCGTCTGCGTTGCGCAGCGCATCCCGTGCGCTGCGCGCCTCGCCGAGCTGCGGATTGAGCCGGTTCAGGAAGCTGCCGATCGAATCGGCGTCGATTGTGGCCGGCGCCTGGCGGCCAGCCTGATCGAACGCGCTGCGGATGTCCTCGACCAGTGCGCCGAATTGCTGCCCGAGGTCGTCCAGGGCGCTGCGCGCGCGTTGCAGTCGGCCTTCGGCTTCGCGCAATTCCAGCAGTGCGCGCAGCCGCAGCTGGCCGGTGGTCTCCAGCGCCCACTCGGTGCGCACCTGCAGCCGATCGGCGGCCATTTCCAGTTGTCGTCGTTCCGAATGCAGTCGCTCGCGCACGCTTCCCAGCTCGGCTTCGAGTTCCGCGCTGCGCGCGGCTTCGGTTTGTCGGCGCAGGTGTTCGGCCAGGCGCGTTTCCAGCTGCTGAACCCGCTGGCCGACCTCGGGCCGGCGCCAGCGCGCCGGGAACTCCAGCCCCGTCGCCTCGAAGCGTGCGCGAAGCTTTGCCATGCGCCATGCCCGGGCCGCCTGCGCCACGGTGTGGCTCAGCGGCATCAGGGCCGCGGCGCCGGCGAGCGCGGCCAGGAAAGCGTTTTCCAACGCCCACCAGGCCCAGGCGGCGGCGCCCGCTGCGCCGGCCAGCAGCAGGCCCCAGGTCGCCCAGCCGACCGCGGTGGCCGGCGGCGAGGCCAGCCAGGCGCGCAACGCGTCGATGCCCGCTTCCAGGTCCGCCCGTGTCTCCGGATCGGGTACGTCACGGTCGCGCCAGGTCATTTCCCTTTCGAGCGTGTCGATGTTCGCTTGCGTGCTTCGGACCCGGTCGGCCAGCTTTTCCAGACCGTCCAGCGCTTCGTCGTCCAGGATCGCCCCGCGTTCGGCCTGCAGGCGCCCTGCACCGCGGGCGGCCGCCAGGCGCGTGCGCTCGAGATCGCGACACTGCTGCTGCAGTTCTTCGCGCCTGCGTTCCCGGGTCTCCAGCCGCTGGCGGCGATCTGCGAGATCGGCAGCGAAGGCTTCCAGCGCATCGATGTCCTCGATTCCGCTGTCGGCGAGCGTCCGCAGTGCCTCGGTGCGGGCTTCACGCGCGCGCTCCAGGCGCTGTCTGCGCTGCGCGATTTCACGCTCCAGCCGTTCCAGCCGTTCGCCCTCGCTGCCGTCCAGCCGGTCCATTCCCACGGGGAAATCGTCGCGCGCCCGGCCTGTGGCGGCCAGCTGCCGTTCGAGGTCGAGCAGTTCCAGCGCGCGCCGCTGGGCCTGCAGGCGGCGCTGGGCCTCTATGCTTTCGCGGTGCTGTCGGCGCAGGGTTTCAAGCTGGTCGATTGCTGCGGCCAGTTCGGCGTGCCGGGTTTCGAGTGCCTGCAGTCGATCGCCGGCGGCGTGGTACTGACGCGCCAGTTTCTGCGGCCGGGCGGGCGTTTCGAACGGGGCCGAGCCGGCCAGCGCGTCCAGGTCGTAGCCGCCGGCCATGACCTGGCGCAGGGTCTCGGAGAACCGTTGCTCGGTGGCGCCGGCGTCGGCGAGTTCGTCGGCGCGGATCAGGTAGGCGGCCAGCCGGTCGGTGCCGGGCCAATCGGGGCGGTCGATCTTGTCGCCGTCGCGCCACCAGCTGCGCGCCTGGCCGATGGCGCGCCCCTTGATGCGGTGTTCGCCGTCGCCGAACTCGGCCTCGATGTCCACCGGGCGGCGGTCCGGATTGTGCTGCAGCAACGCAGACAGGGCCCGGATCAAGCTCGTCTTGCCCGAGGCATTGGGGCCGATGACCACGCTTGCGCGGTCGGCGGCGGGCGCAAGCTCCAACCTGTCTTCGATGCCGGGCAGCTTGTCGACCGTAAGCCGGACGAGCTTCATCGCCGCTGCTCCAGCAGCATCGCCAGGGCCGCGCGGCCGGTCCGGATCAGGCGTTCGGCGGCGTCGTCGATGGAGACGTCGCCGGCCACGGGCTGCAATTCCGCGATGGCGCCGGCCGCCTGGATGCGTTCGCGCGCTTCGGCGACCAGGCGTCGGCGTGCATCGCAGTCCGGGCCGGCCAGCAGCAGCAGGTCGCGCGCGAGTACGCCGGCGGGATCGGGCTGACGGGCCAGCGCTTCGAGGTCCAGCGGCGCCGCGACGGCGGTTTCGATCTTGTCGATGAATATCCGGCAGCCGGATTCCTCGAATACCGGTTGCTGTGCGAGGATTTCGCGCGCGGCGTCGTTCAGCTTCGTGACCGCCGGGTGTTCTCCGGTCAGACGGATGCGCAGGCCCAACGCATCGGGCAGGGCGCTGGCTTCGATGCGCGCGGCGACCCGGCGTTTGCCGGCGGCCAGGACGGCGCCGTCCAGGTCGGCGGGCGCTTCGAGCGTGCTCACGTCCAGGTCCAGCGCGTCGAACGCCAGCGGCGCCAGCGCGATCTGGCTGGCGCGGATCGAGGGTCCGTCGACCTCGATCAGCCATGGACCGCGTGCGCCCACTTCACTGGCGCGCAGCGCGCTGACCGAGCCGAGATAGCCGATCGGGCGGGCGTCGCCGGCGAGATCCGGCTGGTGGACGTGGCCCAGCAACCAGGCGTCCACGGGTGCGGCCTCGAGCTCGGCCGAACGCACCGGCGCGTAGGCGCTGTCGGCCTGGTCCCGGTCGCAGTGCAGCAGCCCGAGGCAGGGCCGCGGCAGCTCGCGTTCCGGGAAGCTTTCCAGCGGCGATCGGGTCACCCGCCGGTCCGGGAACGACCAGCCGATGATGCTGCCGGCGCTCAACGCCAGGCATTCCCAATCGCCGCCGCGTCCGAGCAGCTTCAGTTCCGGCAGTGCGTCGGCCAGCCGCGGCAGTACTTCGACGTCATGGTTGCCGGCCACCGCGACGACCCGGATGCCGTGTTCCAGCAAGTTCTCGATGCCGGCCTTGAGCGTGGCGTAGCCGGCGAAGAAATCGCGTTCGCGGTCGACCACGTCGCCGGCCAGCATCACGGCCTCGACCTCGAGCGAAATCGCCTGGTCGATGCAGCGCTGCCATGCGGTTTCCGGACCCAGTGAACGCGCCGCCCCGGCCAGGCCCTCGGGCAGCGACGCCGGCACGCGGCCCAGGTGCATGTCGCCGACGGCCAGCAGCCTCATGCCGGCTTCGGGCTCATGGCCGAATCAACCATGGCATTGCGGATCGGCGTGCGTGCAGGCATGCACACGCTCCAGTTCCGGTTGCAGCGTCGGGTGATCGATGCGGAAGCGTTCCAGCAGCATCGCGTTGATTCGTGCAAGCAGGTCCGGCCACGCCTCGAGATCGGACATCACGACGTGCGCCGAAAGCGCCACGCGCTCGCTGCTGATCTGCCAGATGTGCAGGTCGTGGATCTCGACCACGCCCTCGACATCGTGCATGGCCGCGCGCACGTCCTCCAGGTCCAGCCGGGCCGGCACGCGCTCCATCACCACGCCCAGCGCCGTGCGCAGCAGGTTGACCGCGGCGAACAGGATCAGCGCACAGATGACCAGCGAGAGGATCGGATCGATCGGGGTCCAGCCGGTCAGCACGATTACGGTACCCGAGGCCAGCGCGGCGACCGAGCCGAGCAGGTCGCCCATTACGTGCAGCATCGCGCCGCGTACGTTGAGATTGCCCTGGCCGCCGTGCAGCACCTTGAGCACGGCCAGGTTGATGCCCAGGCCGATTGCGGCGACGACCAGTACCGCCGCGCCGCGCACCTCGACCGGATTCTGGAACCGCTCGATCGCGTTGTAGACGATCACCGCGACCAGTCCCAGCATGGCCGCGCCGTTGATCATCGCCGCGATGATCTCGGCCCGGCCGTGGCCCCAGCTGTGGTGCCGGTCGGCCGGACGGGTCGCGATCCACGCCGCGATGGCCGCAAGCCCCAGCGCGGTCGAATCGGTCAGCATGTGTCCGGCATCGGCCATCAGCGCCAGCGAACCGCCCCACCAGCCAACCACGAATTCCACGCCGGCGAAGCTCAGCGTGAGCAACAGCGCCCGCTGCAGCGCCCGGCCGCCGGAATGATCGTGGCTGTGGTGGGAGTGCTCGTACATGGGGTGTAGCTTAACGCGCCGTTGCGTGTTCCGTCATTTGGGACGTGTCCCGTCATCGGGATGCGGAATTCGTCCCGCTCCCGCCGTTGAAATCAAAGGCGGTTTCGCCGCGTGCTTCGCGCTTGGAGGCGACTCGCTTTTATCAGTCGGGTTGGCACCCTGGCCGGGCGCGGATGGCTTTTTACTTTCCTGACTAGCGTCGTGTCTCGGTAACTGTCTAATCCGGGGCTTCGGCACCGGATTCGGCGGGCATCGCTCGCTTCAGTTCGACGCGTGGCGAGGCCTTCAGCGACCGACGCCCGCCGAATCCTCCCGACTGAGCGCGCTCGCAGCCTTGAACGCGCATGCTGCATCCCGGTTACTGAGACACGACGCTAACCAGGTTTACTTCAACTTCCAAAGTCAAAAACCGTTTCGCCGCCAGCTTCGCTGGCTGATGCGAGTTACTTTTGTCGATTGCAACAAAAGTAACCAGAAATGCGCTTTACAGGCGGCAGATATGTGGGTTGCGAGCCCGTTCGACCGGGTGGCTTGGTGTGAGCTTCGGTCTTCGCTGGTTCTTGAAAGCTTGCGCCGTACCCATTCGAGTGGATCGGGCGGCGTGGCTACCGGTCGTGCTGGATGCTGGAAAGTGGTGGCGGATTCAATGAACCGTTGCTCGTGGCGCAGGTCGCGGTGACATCCGCGACGCGGAGTTTTGTTCTTGCGAAATCGTCGGGGATGTAACCCCGACCTATCCGCCTGCACGGCAGGCGCCTGCGAGAGACGGAGTTTTCAGTGGGCTGGTCGCAAGTAGCGTAGGTCGCGGTTACATCCGCGACGCGGAGTTTTGTTCTTGCGAAATCGTCGGGGATGCAACCCCGACCTATCCGCCTGCACGGCAGGCGCTTGCGCGGGCATTGGCCGGGCGGTGGTGGTTTTCGCAGGCGCGAGCCGTGCTCCCGAAGGGGAGTGACCGGGCGGTGGGCGATTCATTCGTCTGCAGGACAGGACCCGGCCAGGGTGCCGTCCCATTGATCAAAGCAGGTCGCCTGAAAGCGCGAAGCGCGAGACGAAATCGCCTTTGACTTTGAATTTGAGGTGAAAAGTCGAAATCAGACCGGCGATCCATAACGCCAGGCGTGCCGACCGGCCAGCATTTCTGCAAAGCGGCAAAAAGCCGCTCGCACCAATACCAGTTGACGATATAGTCGAAACCCGAAGGTCTGAACCCGCCCGCGATAAAAAAGGCAACCCGCGATGTGCT
>JAWLEW010000038.1:0-21549 GCA_041685925.1 Wenzhouxiangellaceae bacterium
CTCTTGGAAAGGCAATAAGCATTCCCGGCAAGCCCTGCCTTGCAGCTAAGCGCTTTCCGACTCGCTGAAAGTTACAGGATTAACGACGGGGTACACTAGGGCTTCTCGGCATCGGCCCGGGCGCGATTTCGGCACAGTCGGGTCACGAGGATCGCATCCGGGCTACCATGAGGCGTCATCGCAAGCCCGGGAAACAAGCCTCATGTCTTCCGAAACGCACGACAACCAATCGAAATCGGCGTCCGAACGCCGCGACCCCGACCAGGTCATGAAAAAAAGCATGCAGCAGGGCGCATGGTTTGTCTGGCTTGCCCTCGCGGTGGTGCTGTTTTTCTACCTCACCAGCGACTTCGGCGAGGCGCCGACGAACCGCATGACCTACTCGGAATTCCTGTCTGCGGTCGACGACGGGCGGGTCGAGCGGGTGACGCTGCGCGGTCAGGAGGTCGAAGGCCGCCTGACCGAGCAGGCGGTGGAAAACGACGACGAAATCGATATCGCGCGGTTCGAGACCCTGCGCCCGGAAGTCGAGGACCAGCGACTGCTCGAGCGCCTCGAGCGAAACGGCGTGCAAGTCGACGCCCGGCCGACCGAACCGCCGTGGTGGGCGCAGATCCTGATGCAGGCGCTGCCGTGGATCCTGGTCCTGGGGCTGCTGCTGTGGTTCTGGAGCCGGATGGCCCAACGGGCGATGTCCGGAGGCGCGGGTCCGTTCGGCTTCGGCCAGTCCCAGGCCAAGCGGATCGAGAAGAAGCAAAGCGGGGTCACACTCGAGCACGTCGCCGGGGCCGACAACGCCAAGCGCGAGGTCAAGGAAGTCATCGATTACCTGAAAAACCCCCGGCGCTTTCGCGAGCTGGGCGCGAAGATTCCGCACGGGCTTCTCCTGATGGGCCCGCCGGGGACCGGAAAAACCCTGATGGCGCGGGCGGTGGCCGGCGAGGCCGACGTGCCGTTCTACAGCGTGACCGGTTCGGAGTTCATCGAAATGTTCGTCGGCGTCGGCGCCTCGCGGGTGCGCGACATGTTCGACAACGCCCGCAAGAATGCGCCTTCGGTGATCTTCATCGACGAACTCGACGCGATCGGCCGCAGCCGCGGCACCGGCATGGGGGGCGGCCACGACGAACGCGAGCAGACCCTGAACCAGATCCTGGCGCAAATGGATGGTTTCGAGCCGCACGAAGCCGTGGTGGTGCTGGCCGCGACCAACCGGCCCGACGTGCTCGACAAGGCGTTGCTGCGCCCCGGACGCTTCGATCGCAAGATCACCATGGACCGCCCCGACCGCAAGGCGCGCAAGGCCATTCTCGAGGTGCACACGAAAAATATTCCGCTGGCCGATGACGTCGAGATGGACCGGCTGGCGCAGATCACGATCGGCTTTTCCGGCGCCGATCTCGCCAACCTGGCCAACGAGGCCGCGCTGCTGGCCGGACGCCGCGAAAAGAAAAAGGTCGACTGGGCCTGCTTCACCGAGGCACGCGACCGGGTGATGCTGGGCCAGGCGCGCGATTCCGTGCTCAGCGATCGCGAGCGGCGCGTGGTCGCCTACCACGAATCCGGCCACGCGCTGCTGGCCGAACTGCTGCCCAACGCCGACCCGGTCGACAAGATCACCGTACTGCCGCGTGCGCAGACGCTCGGCGCGACGTCGCAAAGGCCCAGGGAGGAACGCTACAACTACGGTGAAAGCTACCTGCGCGACCGCATCGGCGTGATGTTCGGCGGGCGGCTTGCAGAGTCCATCGTCTTCGGCGAAGTCAGCAACGGCGCGGAGAACGACCTGGAGCAGGCCACCCGGCTCGCGCGCAGGATGGTCGGGCGCTGGGGCATGAGCGAGCGGCTCGGCCCGGCGGCGTTCAGCGAAAGCGACGAGCATGTGTTCCTCGGCAAGGAAATGGCCCAGGGGAGAAACCACAGCGAAGCCACCGCCGCGGCGATCGACGAGGAAATCCAGAAGCTGCTCAAGGACATCGAGTCCGGAGCCCGCGACCTGCTGGAAAAACATCGCGACAGCCTGGACGCACTGGCCGAAGCGCTGGCCGAAAACGAGACGCTGGAAAGCGACGAGGTGCGCGAAATCATCGGAAAAGGCGACGACGCCGGCTCCAGCTCGGAAGACGGCGCAGACGACTCCGGCCGGAAGTCCCGCAAAGGGTCTTCTGAATAACCCGAGGCGTCACTCAGCTTCTGCGCTTCTCGGCCTCTGCATGGTTTCCGGCTTCGGCGTCTCTGCCGTGTTCGGCGGCAGTTCCGGGTAGGTGATTTCCGGAATCTCGCCGGTCAGGGTCTCCAGAAAGGCCGTGATGGCGTCGATTTCTTCCTCGGACAGTTCGGTGCCCAGCTGCGAATTGCTCATGATGGCAACGGCTTCTTCGAGACTCCAGACCGCGCCCGAGTGGAAATACGGCGCGGTCAACTCGATATTGCGCAGCGGCGAGGCGCGGAACACGTACTCGTCGGTGGCCGTGCGCGTGACTTCGAAACGCCCCTTGTCGCCCTCGGGCAGCACCTCGGCGCCGGGCTTTTGCACCAGCCCAAAGGGAAAATACTGCTGGCCGCCGAAGTTGACGCCGCCGTGGCAGCCGGCGCAGCCTTTCTTGATGAAATGCGTCAGGCCTTCCTTCTCCTGCTCGTTCAGGGCCGAATCGTCGCCCTCGACGAATTGATCGAAGCGCGAGTCGGGGGTGATCAGGGTGGCCTCGAACGCCTCGATGGCCCTGGCCATGTTGTCGAAGGTCAGCGGATCGTCCTGGTCCGGGAACGAGCGCTCGAAGCGCTCGACGTACTCGGGCATGCTGCCCAGGGTTTCGATCACCAGTTCCGGCGTGCTGGCCATTTCCACACCTGCCTGAACCGGGCCCTTGGCCTGCTCGGCCAGGTCCTCGGCGCGTCCGTCCCAGAACTGGGCGGCGTTGAACACGGCGTTGAACACGGTCGGCGAGTTGCGCGGACCCTTCTGCCAGCCGTGGCCGATCGAAACCGGCAGGTAGTCGTGGCCGCCCATGCCCACGTTGTGGCAGGTATTGCAGCTGATCAGGTGACTGGCTGAAAGGCGCGGCTCGAAGAACAGCATCTTGCCCAGCTCGATCTTCTCGGGCGTGAGCGCGTTGTCGTCCAGTGCCGGCGGCTCATCCGGGATGACGCCGAACCTGCTTTCAGCCTGGCTGCGCAACGCGTCGTCGGCGAGGATGCCGGCCGAAACAGTCAGGGTCAGGATGCCGATCACGCTCTTGAACATGGCTTCACCTCGTTGTTCAGACATATCTAATATATCATCCGCAGGGGTCCGATCACGGATACCGACGCTGCCGAATACAAATGCCGCAGCCGGCCGGCGCGCGGATGCATAATTCGATCCGGGTTCAAAGTATCCTCGGCAAACAGGAAATGCGCGCAACTCCCCTCTTTTTGCTGCTGGCCTTGTCGGTGTCTGGCCGGGCCTTTCTCATCCCGGCATCGGCCGCCGATCAACCGGCAACGACGGACGCGCCGGTCACGGCGCCCGTCACCGCACCTGCCACGATAATCGTCGTGCGCCACGCCGAGAAAGCCGACGACCCGGATGATCCCGCGCTGAGCACGGCCGGGACAAAACGGGCGCGGGCGCTGGCCCGGACGCTCGAGCATGCCGGACTGGACGCGGCCTATGCAAGCCAGTACCGGCGCACCCGCCTGACCGTTGCGCCGACCGCCCAATCCGCCGGCCTGGCCGTGCAGATCGACCCGATCGAGGGCGACATTCCCGGCTGGGCGCAGGACTTCGCCGCAGCACTCGCGCAAGACCATGCGGGTGAAACCGTGCTGGTCGCCGGCCACAGCAACACCGTGCCGCCGCTGGTTGCGGCGCTGTGCCGTTGCGCGGTCGAGCCGCTGACCGAAGGCGATTACGACCGCCTGTTCATCGTCCACCGTGCCAGCGGGGAGAATCCGTCGCTGATCACGGCCCGCTACGGCGCCGAATAGTCTTCAGTTTCCTGTCGTCGGCTCGAATGCCCCCAAGCGCCCGCTTGCCGGGGCCCGGTGGCAACACACGCTGCCCGAGTCGTCGAAGCGCACGCTGCAATTCGACACCAGTAGCTCGCGCAGCCTTGCGCGCGCCCGCAGCAGGCGGGACTTGGTCGCCGCAAGACTCAGACCGGTTTCGGCGGCGAAATCAGCCTGGCGCATGCCCTCGAGGTCGCACCGTCGGATGACCTCCCGGTCGCTTTCGGACAACCTCGACAGGTTGCGCCCAAGGCACTCCTGGAGTTTCTCTACCGGCTCGCTTTCGGGCTCCGGTGCGCGCATCCGGTCATGAATTTGCGAGGTGGGCCGCACAAGCCGTTCGCGGTCGATCGCGGCATTGCGCGCGACCCGGAACAGCCAGGCCCGCGGGTTTTCAAGACGGCAGAATCCGAGTCCTTCGCGCATTGCCCGAATGAAGACATCGTGCAGCATGTCGTCGGCAGCCGCGCGGTCGCCCAGGCGTCGCGCCAGAAATCCGCGCAATTCCCGCTCATGGGCATGCCAGGCGCCGAGCACGCAATCGAAAGCAGGCAAATCCGCCTCTTCCGAAACAGTATCTGAATTTGTTTTCAGGTTTTTCTGCATCCTTTCGCCGTCTCGTTCGTCATCCCGAGTACGCAGAACAGATCGAGATTCATTTCCATGCTGGAAATCTTTACCCATTTCGCCGACTGGCTGGCCTACGCCGTGCTGGGGCTGGACCCGGCGTCCCGCTTCGGTTCGGCGGTGCATTTCTTCATCGAGGATACCAGCAAGATCCTGGTGCTGTTGATGGTGATGATCTACGTCATCGGCCTGGCGCGAGCGTCCCTGGACCTCGAGCGGGTGCGCGCATTCCTGCAGCGCAAGCACCGCTTCGCCGGCTACCTGTTCGGTTCCGGCTTCGGCGCGATCACGCCGTTCTGCTCGTGCTCGAGCATTCCGCTTTTTCTCGGGTTCACCAGCGCCGGCATTCCGATCGGCGTGACCATGGCCTTCCTGCTGACCTCGCCGGTGATCAACGAGGTTGCCGTGGTGCTGCTTTGGAGCCTGCTGGGCTGGAAATTCACGCTCGCCTACATCGTCGTCGGCATGTCCGTCGGCATTCTCGGCGGGCTGTTGCTGGACCGGCTGCGCGCAGAGCGGTGGCTGCAGGATTTCGCCGCCAGGGCCTATCAACAGGCGGGAGACCAGGCCGACGCGTCGCACCGGGCACAAACGGCCCCGGGAACGATGACCTTGTCGGAGCGCCACGAGTTCGCGAAGAACGAAACGCTGGAGATCGCCGGCCGGATCTGGAAATGGGTGCTGATCGGCATCGGCATCGGCGCCGCGCTGCACGGTTTCGTGCCCGAAGGCTGGTTCGAACGCCAGTTCGGTGCCGGGCAATGGTGGAGCGTGCCGGCCGCGGTGCTGGCCGGTCTGCCGCTGTACTCCAACGCGACCGGCGTCATCCCGGTTCTCGAAAGCCTGCTCGAGAAGGGTCTTCCGCTGGGCACCACGCTGGCGTTCTGCATGAGCGTCGTGGCGGCCAGCATCCCCGAATTCCTGCTGCTCAAGCAGGTCATGCTGTGGCGCCTGCTGGCGCTGCTGTTCGCTATCCTGCTGATCAGCTTTATCCTGGTCGGCTGGATATTCAACGCCATTGCCCCCTGGCTGGACATTGTTTGAAGGAGACTTTGAAATGAAAATCGAAGTGCTTGGATCCGGCTGCCGCAAGTGCAGCAAGACGGCAGAAGAAATCAATACCGCCGGCGCCGAACTCGGCGCCGATTTCAGCGTCGAGAAGATCACCGACCCGAAGGTCATGATGCAATACCAGGTCATGCGCACACCGGCCGTGGTCATCGACGGCAAGCTGGTTCACTCGGGGTCGGTCCCGAATCGCGACACCATCCGAAACTGGTTCGAATGAGCCGCTGAAGGCCAGCCCGGCCATCCGGCCATGCAGCACGATCCCGGTCGCCCGGGGCCCAATTAAAGTGGAGACACCATGACTGCCGTGCCCTATCCCAAAAAACGCCTGTCTTTCCTCGACCGCTTCCTGACGCTGTGGATCTTCGCGGCGATGGCGCTGGGCGTCATGCTGGGGACCATCTTTCCCGCTTTTCCCGACCTGCTGGATTCGATGTCGGTGGGCACCACCAACGTGCCGATCGCGATCGGGCTGATCCTGATGATGTACCCGCCGCTGGCGCGCGTGCGTTACGAGAAGTTGCCGCTGGTGTTTCGCGATTGGCGGGTGCTGGGCCTGTCGCTGGTGCAGAACTGGCTGATCGGACCGCTGCTGATGTTCGGCCTGGCGGTGATCTTCCTGCGCGATTACCCCGAGTACATGACCGGCCTGATCCTGATCGGGCTGGCGCGCTGCATCGCCATGGTGCTGGTCTGGAACCAGCTGGCCGGCGGCAGCAACCAGTACGTGGCCGCACTGGTGGCGTTCAACTCGATCTTCCAGATTCTGTTCTTCAGCGTCTACGCCTGGTTCTTCCTTACGATCCTGCCGCCGCTGTTCGGGCTGGAAGGCAGCATCATCGACGTCGGCTTCACGACCATCGCCAAAGCGGTGCTGATCTACCTGGGCATCCCGTTCGCCGCCGGCTTCCTGACCCGCCATTTCCTGCGCAGAAAACGCGGCGACGAGTGGTACGAGAAACAATTCCTGCCGAAGATTTCGCCGATCACGCTGTTCGCGCTGCTGTTCACCATCGCCGCGATGTTTTCACTCAAGGGCGCGGCCGTGCTCGAGCTGCCGCTGGACGCGATCCGCATCGCGATCCCGCTGGCGCTGTATTTCGTGATCATGTTCGTCATCAGCTTCTGGATGGGCCGGTTGATCGGCGCCGACTACCCGCGCACGACCGCAATCGCATTTACAGCCGCCAGCAACAACTTCGAGCTGGCCATTGCCGTGGCCATCGCCGCGTTCGGGCTGGCCTCTCCGGTGGCCTTCGCGACGGTCATCGGCCCGCTGGTCGAGGTGCCGGTGCTGATCTCGCTGGTCACGGTTTCGCTGTGGCTGAAACGGCGCTGGTTTGCCGACCGGCTGGAGGACGAAGCCGCTTGATGCCGCCGTCTGGCAAGGCCGGATCGGGTCAGTGCAGGCTGCGGCGGTAGCGCCCGTCGATGAAGGTATCGAAGAATTGGCCCAGCGCCGGGTGCTGGATCTGCTGGCCCGACGGCTCGTCCTCGAGGTGCTGCTCGGCGACGTAGGTCATGTGTTCGCCCTCGTGCACCAGCACGTGGTACCAGGGGCGATCCCTGGGCGGCCGGCTGGTGGCGACCTGCTCGTACCATTCCTCGCTGCCGGAAAATTCAGGGTCGACGTCGACAATGACCCCGCGATAGTCGTATTTTCTGTGGTGGATGACCTGTCCGGGGCTGAATTTCGGCTGGCTCATGACAGTACCTCCATGCGACTGGAACGCTATTGTGGGCCAGCCGAAGTGAATGTGTCACGACGACGTGATCCAGCAGGCATTGTCCACCGCCCCGCCCGGCTGCGGCGGCGTCAGTATCGGAGCACCGAATGCACCGCGTGGGGTACTTTTTCGGCGCCGGCCAGGAACTCCAGCTCGATCAGGACGGCCGCGCCGATGACCTCGGCGCCGGCCTCGGCGAACAGTTCGCAGGTCGCGCCCATGGTGCCGCCGGTGGCCAGCACGTCGTCGATGACCAGCACGCGCTGGCCATCGGCGACCGCGTCGGCGTGCATTTCGACGGCATCGGTGCCGTATTCCAGCGCGTATTCACGGCGGATGGTCTCGCGCGGCAGCTTGCCCGGTTTGCGCACCGGGATGAAGCCGGCGCCCAGCGCGCGCGCCACGCCAACCCCGAACAGGAAGCCGCGCGACTCGATGCCGGCGACCCGGTCGACATGCTTTCCCGCGAAAGGCTCGTACAAACGGTCCACCGCCCAGGCCATGCCCTCGGGGCTGGCCAGCAGCGGCGTGATGTCCTTGAACACGATGCCGGGCTCGGGCCAGTCGGGGACGTCGCGGATCAGGTGCCGGAAATCGGTCATGGTGGCTGGCTGCAGTGGGGAAGAGCCTGGATGATACGCCATCGACCTGGCCGGATTGCGCTGCCCGGTGCCGCCCGCACAAGGCGCCGGCCGGCGGCGCCCCTGCTAATATTCGCGGCATGAGTCCGCCCCTTCCACACACCGACGCCGTGTTTCGGCAACAAGGGCAGTGAGCGCTCCGAGCCATCCGGCGCTGCGCGATTTTCTGCTCGACGGCAACGCGCCGCTGGTGGTCAAGATCGGCTCGTCCCTGATGGTCGGGGAAGACGGCGCACCCCGCCGCCAGTGGATGTCGGGCCTGGCGCGGCAGCTGGCGGCACGTCCGGGGCCGGTCCTGGTCGTTTCCTCCGGCGCCATCGCGCTGGGCCGTTCGGCGCTGGACATCGCCGGCCGACCCGCCAGTCTTGCCGAAGCGCAGGCGGCCGCCGCGGTGGGCCAGATCCGGCTGGCCGGGGTCTGGTCCGAAGTCTGGTCCGACTGCGGCCGCACCGCCGCCCAGGTCCTGCTCTCGCTGGACGACCTGGAAAGCCGGGGCCGCTACCTGAACGCACGCAATACCATCGAGACGCTGCTGGCCCGCGGCGTGGTGCCGATCATCAACGAGAACGACACGGTCGCGACCGGCGAAATCCGCTTTGGCGACAACGACCGGCTGGGCGCGCGCGTGGCGCTGCTCGCGGGTGCGGAACTGCTGCTTTTGCTCAGCGACGTCGAGGGCCTGTTCGACGCCGACCCACGCCGGGTACCCGACGCGAAGCTGATCACGGAAGTGCCGGTCATCGACGCCGGCGTCGAGGCGCGGGCCGGCGCCGCCGAGGCCACCGGCTTCGGCACCGGCGGCATGGTCAGCAAGCTGGCCGCCGCGCGCATCGCCACCTCCGGCGGTTGCCCGGTGCTGCTGGCCGGCGGCAGCGGCGACGCCGAGCCGATCGCCCGCTTCTGCGAAACCGGGGCCGGCACGTGCTTCCATGCTGCCGAAAAGCCGCTGGTCCGGCGCAAGCAGTGGCTGCGTTCGCTGCAGCATTCGGCCGGCACGCTGCACCTGGACGACGGCGCGGTCACCGCCCTTGGCCGCGGCGCCAGCCTGCTGGCCAGCGGCATCCGGCGCGTCGAAGGCGATTTCCGGCGCGGCGACCTGGTCGAACTGCGCGGCGCAAGCGGGACTGTCGGCCAAGGCCTGTGCGGCTACGATGCAGTGGAAGCCGCGCGCATCTTGGGCCGGCACAGTTCGGAATTCGAAGCACTTCTCGGATACGCCGGTCGCGGGCCGGTGGTGCACCGCGACGACCTGATATTGTTCTAAAGGTGAAGAGGCGGTTTCCGGTCTCCGGTTTCCTCATTCCAAAGAATATCGAGCTGATCGACGGGAGCACGCATGGTCATGAGTGACACGATGCCGGAGGCGGTAATTGCCGAAATGGGCGAGCGGGCGCAGCGCGCGGCGGCCGGTCTTGCGCAGTGCGCCGCGGCCGAAAAGAACCGGGCGCTGATCGCGGCCGCCGAGAAGATCCGGTCCGGGGCCGCTGGCATCCTGGAAGCCAATGCGGCAGACCTCGAGCGGGCCCGATCGCGCGGGGTCGGCGGCGCGATGCTCGACCGGCTGGTGCTTGACGAGGCGCGGCTGGAAGGCATTGCCGGCGGCCTGGAACGGGTCGCCGGGCTGGCCGACCCGGTCGGGCGCGAGCTGGCGCGCTGGGACCGGCCGAACGGGCTGGACATTGCCCGGGTCGCTGTGCCCATCGGCGTCATCGGCGTGATCTACGAATCGCGCCCCAACGTCACCGCCGACGCCGCGGCGCTGTGCCTGAAGGCCGGCAACGCGGTGATCCTGCGCGGCGGCAGCGAAGCGGTGCAAAGCAACCGCGCGATTCATGCTGCGATCGTTTCCGGCCTGGCCGAGGCCGGGCTGGACCCGACCGCGGTGCAGATGGTGCCGGACCAGGACCGCGCGCTGGTCGGCGCGCTGCTGGGCGCGCACGAATGGGTGGACGTGATCGTGCCCCGGGGCGGAAGATCACTTGTCGAACGGGTGCAGCGCGAGGCGCGCGTGCCCGTGTTTGCCCACCTGGACGGCAACAACCACCTTTACTGGCACGCCTCGGCCGACCCCCGGATGGCGGTCGAGGTAATCGTCAACGCCAAGATGCGCCGGCCCGGGATCTGCGGCGCGCTGGAGACGCTGCTGATCGACCGCGATTGCCTGGACCGGCTGCCCGGACTGGTCGCCGCGCTGGACGCGCTGGGCTGCGAAGTCCGCGGCGATGCAAGCGCCCGGGCGCACGACGACCGAATCCGGAAGGCGACCGAAGTCGACTGGTCCACCGAGTATCTGGAGGCGATCCTCGCGGTGCGCTGCGTCGAGTCGCCGGAAGCGGCCATGGACCACATCGCGCGCCACGGCTCGGGCCACACCGACGGCATCCTCGCCTCGGATCCGGGCGTGATCGAATCGTTTCTGAATCGCGTCGACAGCGCCATCGTCGTGCACAACGCCTCGACCCAGTTTGCCGACGGCGGCGAATTCGGCTTCGGCGCCGAGATCGGGATCGCGACGGGGCGCCTGCACGCCCGCGGCCCGGTGGGGCTGGAACAGCTTACGACGTTCAAGTACCTCGTACGGGGCAGCGGCCAGCTCCGGCCCTGAGTTTTAAAAATTAACTAACTTCGCGTCTCATCACGGTGGAAGACGCCAGCGGATTCACCACTCAGACCAAAAAGGTGGATGCGCTGGCGCTTATCCACCCTACGAAAGCTCCGTATCCAGCGGGATTGCTGATAACTGAGACTCAACGCCAGTCAGGTAAAAAAGCCCCGGTCACGGCCGGGGCTTTTCAATCAGTTCGCGGGAAGCCGCGTGTCAACGAATGCGTCGAACCTTGAGGCTCTTCGATACCCCGTCGATGTGCATATAGAAAGAGCTGAACAACCCTTTTTCGATGGTCACCCGCGGGTTGGCGGCCTTGTGATACAGGTTGGTCGAATTGGTGATCTCCCAGACCTGGCCGTTCTCCAGTTCGACGCGCTGGCCCTTGTTCCAGAAATCGAACTGGCCGACCGCGGTGCTCGACATTTCATCCCCGCCGAGCTCGAGCATCTTCTTTTCCATGCCGAAGCGATCTTCGGCCGTTCCGCGCTCGCGTTCGGGTTCGGGCTCGGTGCTTCTGTCGTTTTCCCGGCGCCGGTCGGCGACTTCGCGACGCCCCTGTTCCAGCTCCCGACGCAGCTGTTCGGCTTCGCGGCGCGCCTGTGCAGCTTCGCGGCGCGCCTGCTCGGCGTCGCGACGCGCCTGGTCGGCTTCCCGTTGCGCCCGTTCGCTATCGGTTGCCGCGGGCCGGACATCGGCGCTCGAAGGCGTATCCGACGCGCTTGCGTCACCCTCGTCGGCGCCGCCATAGACGCGGTCGAAGCATTCAAGACGTTCCTGGTCGTTCTCGATCTCGGCGCACTCGGCGGCCGACTGCTGGGCATGCACCGGCGAAGACGCCATCGAAAATGCTGCGAAGGCAGCAAGAAACCCGGGGAACCTGATGAATGAGGCGCCAGAAATTCGCATGATTGTGTTCCGCAAAGTGTTCGTTCAGATAGCGGGATCATAGCAGGGCCGGGCCCCGGGTTACCGTCCGCGTTGAATTGCCGGCAAGCTTGCTGCATGATGGCCAGCCAGGCGGGTCAGCCCATACCTCAAACAGGAAAACGTCCAGAATGCTCCAGACCAATTTCAGAACATTCGCCACAGTTGCAGCGCTCGCCGTGCTGACCCTGTCCGCCGCAAGAACAGGCGCCGAGGAGGGCTACTCCGAGTGGCCCGGGGTGGCCGAACTGCACCAGGCCATGCGCGCCGGCGAACTCAGCGCGGCGGTGCTCGTCGAGCGCCAGATCGCGCGCATCGAGCTGCTCAACCCGGAACTCAAGGCCGTGATTGCGCTGGACCCGACCGCACGCGCCCAGGCCCGCGCGCTCGACGCCCGGCTGGCCGACGGCGAATGGACCGGGCCGCTGCACGGCATTCCGGTGCTGCTCAAGGACAACATCGAGACCCGAACCCAGCCGACCACCGCCGGTTCGCTGGCGCTGACCGACAACGACACCGGGCGCGACGCGCCGCTGGTCGCGCGCCTGCGCGAAGCCGGCGCGGTCATCCTGGGCAAGGCCAACCTGAGCGAATGGGCCAACTTTCGCTCGGAACGCTCGTCCAGCGGCTGGAGCGCGGTGGGTGGCCAGACCCGCAACCCCTACGACCCGTCGCGCAGCCCATGCGGCTCCAGCTCCGGCTCGGGCGCGGCGGCGGCCGCCGGCATGACGGTGCTGGCCATCGGCACCGAGACCAACGGCTCGGTCGTCTGCCCGGCCTCGGCCAATGGCGTGGTCGGCATCAAGCCCAGCGTGGGGCTGGTCAGCCGCACCCACATCGTGCCCATCTCGCACAGCCAGGACACCGCCGGGCCGATGGCGCGCAGCGTGCACGACGCGGTGGTCCTGCTGGCGGCCATGGCCGGCGCCGACGAGGCCGATCCGGCCACCGCCGAGCGGCCCGGATGGGCCCTCGACCACCTGCCCGCGCACCTGGGCGCGGAAGGGCTGGAAGGCAAGCGGATCGGCGTTCTGCGCTCCTCGGCCGGTTTCCACGGTGACGTCGACGAACTGTTCGAGGGCGCCATCGTCGCGATGCGCGAAGGCGGCGCCGAGATCGTCGACGACGTGCAATGGGAAACCCCGGACGGGTTCTTCGGCCAGGCCTACGATGTGCTGCTCTACGAGTTCAAGCACGACCTCAACGCCTACCTGGCCGGCCTGCCCGACCCGGAGCTGTCGGGGATGACGCTGGCCGACCTGATCGAGTTCAACCGCAACCACGCCGAGTCCGAAATGCCCTGGTTCGACCAGGAAATTTTCGAGTCGGCCCAGGCCAAGGGCCCGCTCAGCGACGAGGAATACCGAAAGGCGCTGGCGGCGGCGCAGAAGGCGACCCGCGAAGACGGCATCGACAAGCTGCTGGCCGAGCACGACCTGGACGCGCTGATCGCGCCGACCGGCTCGGCCGCCTGGACCATCGACCTGATCAACGGCGACCATTTCATCGGCGGCAGCTCGTCGCTGGCCGCCGTTTCGGGCTATCCCAACATCACCGTCCCGATGGGCCAGGTCCACGGCATGCCGGTGGGCCTTTCAATCTTCGGCGCGCGCTTCAGCGAGCCGGTGCTGATCGAAATCGCCAGCGGTTTCGAACACGCCGCCGGGGGCTTCTCGCCGCCGGAACTGGAATTCCAGTAGGTCGGGGCTACGTCCCCGACGCCACAGGAAAACGCAGCCGCCGTAATGCCGAACATTGCCGGATGGTTAAACCGCAACCGCTGATGCGTTATCGTGGCGGGGCTGCGGGTCGAGGATTTGCGGTTCCATGATTTTCCCGTTTTTTTACAGACTTTCTTTTTATCGACCTTGAAACACGCGGAGGATAAACATGACTTTTCGACTTGAGCCTGTTCGCGCGCTTGGTGTCAAGCTGCTCGCATTCGCGGCACTTGCCTGCTGGTTGACCGCGGCGGTCGCCCAGGACGACGGCCAGGACAATGGCGAGGACAATGGCATGAGCACCGGGACCTTCGCCGGCCTCGAGCTGCGCACCGTCGGCCCGGCGTTCATGTCCGGGCGCATCGCCGACATCGCGTTGCACCCCGACAACCCCAACGTCTGGTACGTCGCCGTCGGTTCGGGCGGGGTCTGGAAGACGACCAATTCCGGCACCACCTGGACGTCCATCTTCGACGGCCAGGATTCCTATTCCATCGGCGCGATCACGCTGGACCCGTCCAACGCCAGCACGATCTGGGTCGGCAGCGGCGAAAACGTCGGTGGCCGCCACGTCGGCTACGGCGACGGGGTCTACGTCAGCCACGACGACGGCGCAACCTGGGAAAACGTCGGGCTGGCCGAATCCGAGCACATCAGCAGGATCGTCATTCACCCGGAAGACTCCGACACCGTCTGGGTCGCCGCGCAGGGGCCGTTGTGGAATTCGGGCGGCCAGCGCGGGCTGTACAAGACCACCGACGGCGGCGAGAACTGGACCCGCACGCTGGTCGGTGAGGAAGGCGACGATATCTGGACCGGCGTCACCGACCTGGTCATCGACCCGCGCGACCCCGACGTGCTGTACGCGGCCACCTGGCAGCGTCACCGCACCGTGGCCACTTACGTCGGCGGCGGACCGAACAGCGGCATCCATCGCTCCACCGACGGCGGCGAGACCTGGACCGAGCTGACCAACGGCCTGCCCAGTGCAGACGAGAACAGCAACCTGGGCAAGATCGGCCTGGCCATCTCGCCGCAGCGGCCCGACGTGCTGTATGCGGCGATCGAGACCGACCGGCGCGAGGGCGGCGTATGGCGTTCAGACAACCGCGGCGCATCGTGGAAGAAGATGTCCGACAAGATCGCCGGCGGCACCGGCCCGCATTACTACCAGGAAATCTACGCCAGCCCGCACCAGTTCGACCGCATCTACTTCATGGACGTGCGCTCGGCCTATTCCGACGACGGCGGCGAAACCTGGAACTCGATCGCCAGCGAAAGCAAGCACGTCGACAACCACGCGCTGGCGTTTCGCGCCGATGATCCGAACTACCTGCTGATCGGCACCGACGGCGGCCTGTACGAGACCTTCGACCACGCCGACACCTGGCGCTACATCGACAACCTCCCGGTGACCCAGTTCTACAAGGTCGCCGTCGACGACGACGCGCCGTTCTACAACATTTACGGCGGCACCCAGGACAACAACACCCAGGGCGGGCCCTCGCGCACCGACAACCTGTCGGGCATCCGCAATTCAGACTGGTTCGTGGTGCTGTTCGGCGACGGCCACCAGCCGGCCACCGAGCCCGGCAACCCGGACATCGTCTACGCCCACTGGCAGCAGGGCAACCTGGTCCGCGCCGACCGCACCACCGGCGAGATCGTCTACATCCAGCCGCAGGTAGAACCCGGCCAGGCGCCCAACCGATTCAACTGGGACGCGCCCATCCTGGTCAGCCCGCACGACCCGACGCGCATCTACCACGCCTCGCAGCGGGTCTGGCGCTCGGACAACCGCGGCGATAGCTGGACCATGATCTCCGACGACCTGACCCGCGACCAGGAGCGCATCGAGCTTGACGTGATGGGCCGGCAGTGGAGCTGGGACGCGCCCTGGGACACCTACGCCATGTCGAACTACAACACCATCACGTCGCTGGCCGAATCGCCGATCGAAGAAGGGCTGCTGTACGCCGGCACCGACGACGGCCTGATCCAGGTCTCTGAAGACGGTGGCGAGAACTGGCGCGAGATCGAGGTCGGCGAACTGCCCGGCGTCCCGGACACCGCATTCGTCAACGACATCAAGGCCGACCTGTTCGACGCCGACACGGTCTACGTGGCGCTGGACAACCACAAGTTCGGCGACTTCAAGCCCTACCTGCTCAAGAGCACCAATCGCGGCCGGCGCTGGACCTCGATTGCCGGCGACCTGCCCGACCGGCACCTGGTCTGGCGCATGGTGCAGGACCACGTCGACCCGGACCTGATGTTCGCCGGCACCGAGTTCGGCATGTACTTCACCCTCGACGGCGGCGAAAAATGGATCGAGCTGACCGGCAATGCACCGACCATTGCCTACCGCGACCTGGCGATCCAGCGGCGCGAGGACGACCTGGTCGGCGCCACCTTCGGCCGCGGCTTCTGGATTCTCGACGACTACGGCGTACTGCGCGACGTCGACGCCGAAACGCTCGCGCGCGAAGCCACGCTGTTCGAGCCGCGCGACGCGTGGTGGTACATCGAGCGCGGCGTGCTCGGCGGCAACGAAAAGGGCTCGCAGGGCGACGGCCTCTACACCGCGCCCAATCCGCCGTTCGGCGCCGTGTTCACCTACCACCTGGCCGACACCTACAAGACCGACGAGGAAAAGCGCCGGGAAGAAGAAAAGGAACTGATCGAGGCGCGCGGCGACGTGCCGTTCCCCGGCTGGGAGCAGGTCGAGGCCGAGCGCCGTCAGCCCGACCCGAAGATCCTGCTGACCGTGCGCGATCCCGACGGCAACGTCGTGCGCAGGCTGGAGGGCCCGGTGACCAAGGGCTTTCACCGCGTGAACTGGGACCTGCGCATGCCGGCGCCCAACGCGATCGGCGACAGCGGCGGCTGGGGCGAACCGACCGGCTTCATGGTGGCGCCGGGCACCTACACGGTGGAACTGGCCAAGCGCATCGACGGCGTGGTCACGACGCTGACCGAACCGCAATCGTTCGACGTGGTGCGCATGCGCGAAGGCGCGCTGGACGGCGCCGAGCCGGCCGAAACGGTGGCGTTCTGGAAACGCCTGTCCGATATGCAGCGCAAGGTCTCGGCGGCCAACCAGCTCATCGGCGATGCCCGGGACAAGCTCGACGCGCTGGCCACGGCGCTGGCGCGCAGCACGGCGCCGGCCGGCGAACTCGACGCTGAAATCCATGCCATCGAACAGCGCCTGTATGCCATCGAGGAACAGCTCCAGGGCAAGCAGTCGCTGAGCGAGCTCAACGAGCCGCAAGGGCCGACCATCAGCGATCGGATGTTTGTCGCGATGATCGGTACGGGCCGGTCCACCTACGGCCCCACGCCCACCCACGAGCGCAGCCTGGAAATCGCCGAGGAACAGTTCAGCGAGGTTCGATCCGAACTCAACGGGCTGGTACAGCGGCGCATCCCGGCACTGGAAGAAGCGCTGCTCGAGGCCGGCGCGCCGTGGACGCCGGGCGCCCCGGTGCCCGCCACCAGGCGGTAGGCGGGCACGCGGCGCAAGCCTGGTCATTGCCCGGCGTCGAATTCGGCGCCGGGCAGGCCTCCCTCCTTGCAATCCGGGTCGAGCGCAGCCCCGGACCCGCGCAACGATCGCGTGGATTGCCGGCTTTGGCGGTATGCTTGCCGCCATGTCAATCGCTTGAACCCCTCTGCATGAGCCATCGGCAAGACTCCGGCCCCGCTTATCGTCTTCGCGTCGCCACCGCCGCGACTGCGACGCCGATGCTGGACATCGGGCTCGACGGACGCCCGTCCCCGGCCGGACCCGGGCTCGATTTTCTCGGCGGGGATTACGACCACGAGGCGTGGTCGGCGCCGGACAACCAGATGTGCGCCATCGTGCTGTCCGAGCCGGATTCGCCCGACGCCGACGCGGCCGGTCCTGCAGAAGTGCTCTATCGCCGGCTCATCCGGACACTGGGCGAATCGCGTTTCGGCTACCCGCTCCGGCTGTGGAACTACTTCCCGGCCATCAACGCCGGTGAAGGCGACCGCGAGCGCTACCGCCGGTTCTGCATCGGCCGCGGCAAGGCGCTGGAGGCCGCCGGCCTGAGCGACGCGCAGATGTGCGCGGCCACCGCCATCGGCGGCGGGCAGCAGGTCATGCAGCTGGTCGCCCTGGCCGGCGTGGCCCCCGGCATCTCGATCGAGAATCCGCGCCAGGTCAGCGCCTGGAACTACCCGCGCCGCTACGGGCCGCGCCAGCCGGCGTTCGCGCGCGCCACCGGCATCGCGCTCGAAGACGGCAAGGCCGGGCTCCTGGTCTCCGGCACCGCCAGCGTCATCGGACACGCCACGGCCCATCCCGGCGATGCGCTGGCACAGACCGACGAGGCCGCCAGCAATCTCGACGCGCTGCTGACCAACGCCGCCGGGGTCATGAACCGCCCCGGCCTGGCCGCATTCGGCGAACACAGCCTGGCGCGGGTCTACGTGCGCAATCCCGAAGACTGGCCGGCCATCGAAAGGCGACTGCGAAAGCGCTGGCCGTCCCTGCGCCTGTGCGCGCTGCGCGGCGATATCTGTCGCAGCGACCTGCTGGTCGAAATCGAAGCCTGGCACACGGCCTGATCCCGGCGGCGGTCAGCGGCGATCGCTCAGCATGACCGTCGCAACCGCGGGCCGGGCGCTGGAACACCCCTTCGAGTCGCACCGCATCGTGCCCGGGTTCACACGCCCCGTGGCCACCCGGATCGACAAGGGCGACCCGTGTGGCCTGGAAAGCGTCGATCGCGGCTCGACGGCCCGTGGCCTGTAACACGATTGTTATCTGCCCGAAATGCGGGTGTCTTCGATTTCAGCTACAGTGGTGTCCATGGACGTACATCCGACGTCATCGATCATCCGGGGCCTGGCGCGTATTCAGCGCTTCGAGCATGACGTGTGCGTGACGTTGAACCGCGGTTCCCGCAGCCGCCTGGTCGCCCGGTTCTTCGCGGCGGTCAGCCGGCTCGGCGACGGTGTGGTGTGGTACAGCCTGATGGCCCTGATGGCCCTTACGCAGGATGATTACGGGCTTCGCGCCTGTGCCGTGATGGCGGTCGCGGGCCTGACCGGAGCGACCACCTACAAGCTGCTCAAGCGCAACCTGGTGCGCGAGCGCCCCTTCATCGGTCATCCCGGCATCCAGGTCGGCTGCCAGCCGCTGGACCGCTACAGCTTTCCTTCCGGGCACACGCTGCACGCGGTCATGTTCACGGTCATCGCGGTCGCATGGTTCCCGGTACTGGCCGCCGCCCTGATCCCGCTCGCGGTGCTGATCGCGCTTTCGCGCGTCATCCTGGGCCTGCACTACCCCACCGACGTCATCGTCGGGGCGCTGATCGGCTGGAGCCTGGCCGAAATCGCGCTGCTGGCCGTGCCGCCGGGCTAATCCCCTCTACTGCGACGCCACCAGAACCTGCATCTGCGACGTTTCACTCGGTCGCGCATCCTCACCCTACAAACGCGTACGCCTCCGGTACGCTCGGTCGCGAAACGTCCCACCTGCAGCTCCTGGCGACGTCTCGCAACGAGGGGCCTTGAATCATCTCTCCGCGTTTTCGCCGATCCAGGTCTCCATCCGCGCTTCCAGCGTCTGCAGCGGCATCGCGCCGTCGACCAGGATATGGTCGTGGAACGCGCGCAGGTCGAAATCGTCGCCCAGCCGCGCCTCGGCGCGTCCGCGCAGGTCGCGAATCAGCATTTCGCCGGTCTTGTAGGCCAGCGCCTGGCCCGGCCAGGAAATGTAGCGCGCCACTTCGGTGCGCACGTTGTGTTCGGCCAGCGCGGAATTTTCCAGGAAGCAGGCCTCGGCCTGCTCGCGGCTCCAGCCGAAATAGTGGATGCCGGTATCCACCACCAGCCGGCAGGCGCGCCACATCTCGTAGCTCAGGCGGCCGAAGTGCTCGTACGGCGTGGTGTAGATGCCCATCTCGATGCCCAGGTGCTCGGTGTACAGCGCCCAGCCCTCGCCGAACGCGGTGATGTAGGTCTGGCGCCGAAAGTCCGGCACGTCCTCGATCTCGCGCGCCAGCGACCCCTGGTGATGATGGCCGGGCACGGCTTCGTGCAGCGTCAGCGCCGGCAGCGTGTACAGCGGCCGCTGGTCCAGCGCGTAGGTGTTGACCATGTAGCCGCCGGCCACCCCGTTTTCCAGGTCACCGGGCCAGTAACGACCGGTGGTGTAGGTCGGGGCCATGTGATCGGGTACCGGACGGACGCCATAGGACAGGCGCGGCAGCTTGCCGAAAAAGCGCGGCATCTGGTCGTCGGCGCGCTTTGCAATATAAGAAGCATGCATCAGGAGTTCGCGCGGCGTATCGGCGTAGAAGCGGTCGTCGTTGCGCAGGAAGTGCAGGAATTCCTCGAAGTCACCCTCGAATTCGGCCTCGGCCATCACCGCGTCCATCTCGGCGCGGATGCGCTCGACTTCGGCCAGGCCGCGCTCGTGCACTTCCTCCGGCGTGGTATCCAGCGTGGTGTGGTGGCGCACCAGCGCGCGATAGTAGTCGCGCCCGTCGGGCACCTCGGAGATGCCGATGGTCTCGCGCGGTTCGGCCAGGTATTCGGTGCGGAAGAATTCCAGCAGGGCGCGGTACGCCGGACGTACCCGGGTCTCGACGATGCGCGACGCGCGTTCGCGCAACGCCTCGCCGTGCGCGGCCTCCAGCGCCGCCGGGAGACCGTCGAACGGCTCCAGCAGCGGGCTTTCGACCGCCGGCGTCTCGACAATGGACTCGACCTGCCCGATCACCGCCTCGACCACGTAGGCCGGCTGGACGAATCCGTCCTCGACGCCGCGCGCCATCCACCGGCGGTGCTGGGCCAGGAAATCCGGCAGGGCCTCCAGGCGCGAAAGCCAGGCGCGCGCCTGCTCGATGTTGCGCGGCCGGGTGGAACTGGCCACGCCCAGCGGCATGCTGAAAAAGCCCGAGTCGTTGACGAACGGCATGCGCTCGGGGTCGAAGCGCGCCAGCGCCACGTCGGAGCGCAGCACGTAGGCGAGCACGGCATGGGTGGTCGGGTTGGCGCCGGTCAGCGCATCGGCGTCGATCGCTTCCAGCCGTTCGAGAAAATTGCGTTCGGCCGCGCGCCGCGACTTGACCGCCGCCGGCGTCGCGTCGGGCCAGCGCGCTGCCGCCTCGAGGTCGCCCTGGCGGCCGGCGCGAATCGGATCTTTCGCCGTGCGCCAGGTTTCGAAGTCGGCGACCAGCGCGTCGAAGCGCTGGTCGGCGTCCTGCGCTTGCGCGGCATGGCCCGGCAATGCAAGCGCGAGACAGCCGGCAAGCAAAATGGTGACGATCGGGTTCACTGTTCTGCCTCCTCGAACACGAAGCCGGAACGCGCCGCCAATTCGTCGGGCGTGAGCACCTGCTGGTAGCGACGGTCGTCGATGATCCAGGTCGGGTAGCCCGAGATGTCGGCGGCCACGCATTCGAAGGCCATGCCGCCGGCGCGTCCGTTGGGTGTGCATTCGACGTACGGCAGCCGGTCGGCGGAGCGGCCGAACATGCGGCTCTGCTCCTGGCAGCTGGGACACCAGAACGCGCCGTAGTAGCGCGCGCCGGATTCGTCGAGGTGCGTGGCCAGGGCCTTCATCCGCGGATCCTCCGGCGGCTGCAGCAAACCGTTCTGCCAGGCAAACAGCGCGCCGACGACAACCAGCGTGCCCAGCGTCAGGTTGCGGTTGAAGATCATCCACGGCATGCCCGGCGCGCTTTCCGGGCGACGCAGCATGACGGTGGCGAACAGCGCGATCATGGTGACCTGCGAGGCCATGCACCACACGCACCAGGCGTCCAGCGCGACCAGGCCGGTGATTGTCAGGTACAGGCTGATGCCCAGCCCCAGGGTGCTCAGCCAGGCCAGCCGCTGCCAGCGCTTCAGGCGCGGCGGCAGCGTAACGGCCGACCACAGGATGATCACGTACAGCCCGAAACCCCACAACGAGACCGGCAGGCCGAGCAGCGTCGAGTAGCTGCTGCTCTGCACGATGTCGCAGCCGGAATCGGGACCGCAGAAAAGCGGGCCATCCGAACCCAGTGAGGAAAACGACAGGTAACCGGTAATCGCCATCCCGACAGCGGCCAGAATGGCCACCGGCCGGTCCGGGTGCAGCTTGTGCCCGCCCGTCACCGGCTTCGCGGGCCTGGCAGCGGCGGTCTTGTGTTTGCGTCTCCTGCTCATCGAAAAGGCCTGCCTGACAAAAGAAGCAAAGAGTACATGGGAACGGAGGT
>JAWLEW010000039.1:0-18808 GCA_041685925.1 Wenzhouxiangellaceae bacterium
TGCGCTGGCTGGGTGCAATCACGCCCCTGGGCGGCATTGCGCTGTTGATCGCCTGGGCATTGCTCGCCGTTTCGGTCTGGCGGCTGAATTGAAATTCAGAGGCGCCGAATCCCGGCTCTCGTCCATGACAGCGATTTGGGTGACGGCGAGATGGGTGTCCAGGCTTTCTCCCAAGGCGCTTAATTGAGCACCTTGTAGCCTCGTTGACGCAAGCAGTTCTTGACCACGGTGGATTTTTCTTCATCGGCTTTAAGCGTCCCGCCGGCGGCACCGGACACTGCACCCGTGCCTGCGCCCCTCGCCGCGTTTCCGGTGATTGCACCGAATGCCGCGCCGAATGCGGCGGCAAACATCGTCGATTTGCCAACGGTACTCGCGGTTTGCACCTGTTGCGCAACCTGTTCGCATTCTTCCAGGTCTTTCTGATACTGCACCGGATCAACCGACGTATTGTCGATAATGGGATCGGATGCACATCCCGCCAGCAGCAAAGCCGCAAGAAACGGCATGGCGATTGTCTTCGAATGTCTTTTTTCCATTGCCGGGCCCTCTGTACGGAAGGTCAAAGTGAAGTGTTCGGGACATTATCCGTCAACGGGCGTGGATTTTCCATAGCCTTTCGGCTTGGCGATTTTGCGTTCGAAGCTTCGATGCGCCATTGCAGACAATCGCGCCACCGATCGCGCACGCCAGCTACGTCAGAAAAACCGAAAAATCGAAGATCTGTCGGCAGCGCGCGGCATGCAATGGCCCGGGTGCGACCCATACCAGGAGGCAAACTTCCTGGAAGCATTCTTGGAAATTGTGGAAATGGGTTCGTACGGTTGTTTCTTTGGGTAATCTGTTCAGCGGGTATAAATGTGAACGTCCGGCAAGAAGTGGGTTTGGGCTGCGTATCGTACGCGAGCAATCCGGATCTGCGTCTGGTTACGTCTGCATCTTTCTTCGCGAATCAATCTCTGGCCAACCAGTCGACCCGTTCGGCGCTGTCGTTTTCGGTACGGTTCGATCGGACAGGCTCGCTGGGGTGCCGGCGGCCGGCACCCCCGAACCACCGACTTAATGGTTCTCGGGAGCGAACCGGCAGCTGACCTCCGGGTTCCAGGGCTCGAAGATTCCTTCCGGATTCGGCGTGCCGACCCACACGTGAAGCGCCCAGATGCCATTTGGACCCACGTTCGGGTTGAATTGCAGTTCCTGGCCAAGGAATTCGGGGGGCGCTTCGCTTTCCCACAGTTCCGCCGGGATGATGTACTCGACGCCATGGAACTGCATCGACCCGTCCTCCATCGGTGCATACAGCAGCACTTCCGGGCGCAGCAGGTTGAGGTAACCATTGGCCAATTGATCCATGTTGTGGACGTGGTAGCCCATGCCGCCCATCGGGCTTTCCACGCATTCCCCGAGGATCGTGTCCCAGCCGGCGGCCAGGGCGACGTCGTAACTGAAAAACGGAAGCACCGAAAGCTGCAGCGCATCGAGTTGAGCCTGTACTTCATCTGAGATTTCGTCGTCTTCCTCGACCGGACACTGCGGCGGGATGCTTCCGAGGATACCCAGCAGAGCGCATGCCCGGGCGGGCGGATTCCCCGTTCCGTCCGACTGCGCCAGCACCGGCGTGCCGACGACAGTTGCGGTGAGAAGAACGACGGCGAATGCGAGGCGGTTTGACAGGCTCTGGCCGGCGGATCGTTGAAAAAGACCGTAGGTGTTCATGGCGTGCTCTCCTGAAATCGTGATTGGATGGGCGCCGTTGCGTTCCGTGTCGGCAACCCTTGCAGGAGATTGCCCGGCCATTGCCGGGAAGCCTTTAAACAATGCTCATAAAATCATTCGATTTTTATCAAATCGTCGGTATCGCCGCCTTCGGAGGCTACGTGCACGGCACTGATCGGCGCTTCCAAAGGGCCGAGCCAGCGATCGGACCATTCCAGCAGGTGATGGACCACATCGGTGTAACCGGGCGGTAGGTGGCCTGTCTGGAGCGCCACGTGCCGCTTGTGTGCACCGGGCGTGCCGATCAGTTCGAAGAAAGGCAGCTGCGAGGACTTGTAGGGAAAACTGAAGTCCTCGCGGCCGCTGATCATCAGCACCGGCATCCGGATCCGCGGAAGGTAGTTGAACTGGTGGATCTCAGGCGGCAGGTTTCGCGTCGGCGACAAGCCGACCGACACCAGCATCGCGGTACGGAAACGGTCCTCGGTTGCCAGCACGAATGGACTTCGGGCGGCGCCGTAGCTGACCCCGTGAAAGGCGAATCGCTCGCTGTCGATGTCCGGCCGGGTCTCCAGGTAGTCGAGCGTGCGCCTTACATCCTTGACCTGCTGGATGATCAGATTGCGCAGCCCGAGCGGCCCCGGCGCCAGGCTGGGCCGCCGCTCGAAAGTGCCCTGGTAGACCGGATAGACCACGGCGCGGCCGGTGCGCAGAAACGGCTCTACCTGCAGCAGCCCGGCATCGCGGCTATCGCCGAGCAGCATGGCATCGCCCCCGGGAAAGTGAATCACGGTCTGGTAGGGCGGTTCGGCGGCATGCGGCAGAAAGATCTGCACGGTAACGCGATCATTCGGATATGCGGCGGCAAAGCTGACCCGTTCGCGGCGCCAGTCCTGGTGACTGTCGTCGATCTCGTCGATCGAAGCCTCGAGCGGGGCTGGATCATAGTCATACATGCGTCTGTAAACGGCGAAGGTCGCCTCGTCCACCGGTTCCGAAACGACCGGTTCGGGCAGTTGCAGGTCGGGATCGAGGTCCGCATCCACCGGTCCGGTCGGCAAGACCAATCGCAGTCCCATGCCCGAGCGCCGGGTCATCGGATCGAAGGCGTTGGCATCGCTGAACTGGTAGCTGTTGTCCTGCCAGGAGGCGCCGAGCGCGTGGCGAAGATCGCCGGCGCTGTTGACGCACCATTCAGCCACGTTGCCGGCCATGTCGTAAGTGCCGTACGGTCCCAGTCCGCCGAGAGAGCCTACCGGCACCGCGTCCCTGCCGCTGAAGTTGCTGGCCGCGATGATGTTGGAAAAATTGGCCGCCTGGCGCGTGCCGAGGCCGGCGGCCCGATACCAGTGGAATACGCTCGGCAATCGTTTTCCCGACCATTGGGCATAGGCCCGTGCCTCGTACCAGCTGATTCCCTCGACCGGATGCTCGTCTCGGCCCTCAGGGTAAGTGCCCAGTGCCCAGGTGGCCGGGCCGGGCATGCCGGTGCGGTCGACCAGCCGTTCAAGAATTTCCGACCGGGTCAGCGTTGTTCCCTCGGCCGGAATCTCTTCGGGCCAGTAGGCCGGATTGCGGTACCCGCCGTCTGCGACGAACGCGCGGAACTGGCGATTGGTGACCTCGTGCCGGTCGATCCAGAAGCCGGGGAGCCGGCGCTGCTCGAATAGATACGTTACCGGGCCGGCCGGCACGTAGACCATGTCCCGCGGTGTTTCCGCCAGGCGGTGCAACTGGAAGATTTCGGCGCGGGGCAGGATATTGGGCGCCGCCTCGATGGGCGTATGGCCGTTCAGGGTCACTCGAAAACGCATCATGCCCAGCGGCAGTCGTTCGGCCGCAAGCGGCGTTCGGCCCAGGACGATCCATTCATTCGGACCTCCAGCATAGTCGGCTACCGCGACCTCGGCGCCCAGCGGCTCGCTGGCCAGGTCGACCGGCAAGGTCAGATTCAGCCACAACTGCTCGAGGCGCGGATCGTCGCCCGCCCTTTGTCGGGCCGCGCGGGCCACTCGCCAGGCCGCTGTCACATTGGTCTCGATCAGGCTTTCCACTTCCGGAAGAACTTTCCGGTCGAGCCATTGCCGTTCGGAGTGCTGAAACCACCAGGCACAAAGCACCACCGCGAGGCCCGCCAGGGCAGCCCAGCTGCCGGCCACCGCCAGCCGCGAGCGGCCGGCCGTTTCCGACGCCGCTTCGGGCCCGGGCGATGCCTTCGATGGTGGTGGCATTTCGAGCCGCTGCACCGGCGCAATGATCCGGTACCCGCGGCGATGAAGCGTTTCGATGTAGCGAGGCGACCTGGCGGAATCGTTCAGGGCCTGGCGGAGTTCGCTGATGGCCTGGGGCAGGACGTTGGGCGAAAGCGCGGTGCGTCCCCACGCTTCGTCGAGCAGCGTGTCGCGGCCGACCAGTTCGGGCGCATGCCGCAGCAGCACTTCCAGCAGCCGAGAGGTCTGCCGCCGGAGCGTGACGGTGCCACCCGGGCCCTGGAGCTGGCCGGTGACGGTATCGAGCTCGAAATCGCCGAAATGGAAAATCATCCAGGTAATCCCGACGGTTGCGTCAACTCATGGACGCAAAAGCCCAGACGACTGCGTTTCCCCCAGCCGTGGTGCAGGTTCTTCACTGGAGCCAGCTTCCAGGGCGTGAGTAACTGCGCACCGGCAGCGGAAACGCGACTATTTAGGGTAGTTTAGCGGCCCCGACGATCTGGTGGCGCAAGGCTTTGTGCAGCCGGCCCCGATCCCGAGCTCGTCACGCGCCTGCCGGCTGCAGAGATATCGGATCATGGTTCGCCGATCGGACCGGCGGAACCGGCATATGCCGGACCCGCCGAGGCATTCAGCTTCGACTTGCGCACTGTGCGGAGTCGCCCTCGACCGATCAGTCGGTGCTTGCCGGGTAATGGTTGAACACCGACATATTGCCCGAATCGTCGAACAGCACGACGTCGTAGGCCTGGCGCTGGTTGTTGTATTCCATGCCGGGTGAGCCCAGCGGCATGCCGGGCACGCTCAGGCCCTTCGCGTCGGGCCGGTCCGCGAGCAGCTTCTGCACGTCGGCGGCCGGCACGTGGCCTTCGATCACGTACCCGTCAATGGTCGCGGTATGGCACGACGGCAGGTTTTCCGGCACGCCCAGTTCGCGCTTGACCGCGTTCATGTCGGTTTCCAGGATGGCCTCTACCGCAAAGCCGTTCCTTTCCATGTGTTCGATCCACTTGCCGCAACAGCCGCAGTTGGGATCGTGATGAACGACGAGCTTCGCCTCGTCGCTGTCCGGCGCCGCGGGCGGGGCTTCCGCGCCGCAGCCGGTGATGGTGATCAGTGCCATGGCGGCGATGACCCAGCGCAGCTTGTCAATCGTAAGTTTGCGAGTTGTCTCGATCATGAGTTAACCTCGTTGGGATTGGAATCAAGGTCCATCCTCTTCCAGAGGAAATAGACCACGGGAACGACCAGCAGCGACAGGATGGTAACGCTGATCATGCCGCCGACCATGGGCGCGGCGATGCGGCGCATGATGCCCGAGCCGGTGCCGGCGCCGAGCATGATGGGCAACAGGCCCAGCACGATGGTGGCCACGGTCATCAGGATGGGACGCACGCGCATCAGGGCGCCGTCGGTGACCGCCTGCATCAATTCGGCAAGCGTCGGTTCGCGGCCTTCGCCCGCGAGCGATTCGCGCATGCTTTTCAGCGACTGGTCCAGGTAGACGATCATCAGCACGCCGATTTCGACCGCAACGCCGGCCAGCGCGATCATGCCTGCCCCGACGGCGACCGACATGTTGTAGCCGAGCAGGTACAGCAGCCAGTAGCTGCCGGCCAGCGCCAGCGGCAGCGTGCCCAGGATGATGGCCACCGAGACCAGGTTGCGGAAGTTGAGAAACAGCAGCAGCACGATGATGGCCACGGCGGCCGGGATCACCAGCTGCAGCCGGGCCGCGGCGCGCTCCATGAATTCGTACTGGCCCGACCAGGCGATCGAGTAGCCGGTCGGCAGCTCGACCTGCTCGACCACCGCCCGGCGCGCGCGCTCGACGTAGCCCCCGAGGTCGTCGCCGGCGACGTCGACGTAGATCCAGCCATTCAGGCGCGCGTTTTCGGTGCGGATGACGCCGGGCCCGGATTCGACCGAAATGTCGGCCACCGCAGACAGCGGGATCTCGGCGCCGGTCGGCGTGATGACGGCAAGCTGTTCCAGATCGCCCAGGGAGTCGCGCAGCACGCGCGGGTAGCGCAGGTTGATCGGGTAGCGCTCCAGTCCCTCGACGCTGGCGCCGATGTTCATGCCGCCGATGGCCGAGCCGACGATTTCGTGCACGTCGGCGATGTTCAACCCATAGCGTGCAGCCTCGCGGCGCTTGACGTCGATGGTCACGTAGCGCCCGCCGGTGACCCGGTCGGCATAGACCGAGGCGGTTTCGGGCAGCTCGCCGACCACGCGCTCGACCTCTTCGCCGATGCGGTTGATGACCTCCAGGTCGGGCCCGGAAACCTTCACGCCCACCGGCGTCTTGATCCCGGTGGCCAGCATGTCGATGCGGTTCTTGATCGGCATGATCCAGGTATTGGTCAGGCTGGGAATCTGCACCAGGTTGTCCAGCTCGGCCTTGAGCTTGTCCATGGTCATGCCGTCGCGCCATTCGTCGCGCGGCTTGAGCCGGATGGTGGTCTCGATCATGGTCAGCGGCGCCGGGTCGGTGGCGGTGTCGGCTCGCCCTGCCTTGGCGTAGGCGGTCTCGACCTCGGGCACGGTCATGATCAGCCGGTTGGTCTGGCCCAGGATCTCGGCCATCTTGCCGGCCGACGCGGCCGGATACGCGCTGGGCATGTAGAGAAGATCGCCCTCGTCGAGCTCGGGCATGAACTCCGAACCCATGCGCTGGTACGGCACCAGCGTGCTCGCAACAATGGCCAGCGTGACGGCCAGCGTGACGAACGGGTGGCGCAGCACCAGCGCGAGCACCGGCCGGTAGACGGTGATCAGCGCGCGGTTGACCGGGTTGCGCGCCTCCGGCGTGATGCGTCCGCGCACCAGGTAACCGATCAGCACCGGCACCAGCGTGACCGCGATGCCCGCCGCGGCGGCCATGGCGTAGGTCTTGGTGAAGGCCAATGGCTTGAACATCCGGCCTTCCTGCGCCTCCAGCGCGAAGATGGGCACGAAGCTCAGGGCGATGATCAGCAGCGAGTAGAACACCGCCGGGCCGACCTCTGCGGCAGAAGCGGCCACCGCCTCCCAGCGCGCCTCGCCTTGCTGCTTTCCGCCGGCTTTTTCCAGGTGCTTGTGATAGTTCTCGATCATCACGATGCTGGCGTCGACCATCGCGCCGATCGCGATCGCGATGCCGCCCAGCGACATCACGTTGGCGTTGATTCCCTGGATGTTCATCACGATGAACGCCACCAGGATACCCAGCGGCAGGGTCAGCAGGATCACCAGCGACGATCGGAAGTGGAACAGGAACAGCAGGCATACCAGCACCACGATGACGAATTCCTGCACCAGCTTCTCGGCCAGCGTGTCCACCGCCCGCCCGATCAGGTCGGAGCGGTCGTAGGTCTCGACGATCTCGACGCCTTCGGGCAGGCCGCGCTCGAGTTCGGCCAGGCGTTGCTTGACCCGTTCGATGGTCGCCATCGCGTTGCCGCCGAACCGCATCACGATCACGCCGCCGACCGCCTCGCCTTCGCCGTTGAGCTCGCCGATGCCGCGCCTCAGGTCCGGGCCGAAGCGCACTTCGGCCACGTCGGCCACCCGTACGGGCACGCCTTCTTCCGTGGTCCTGAGCGGAATCTGCTCCAGGTCGGCCAGCGAGTCGACGTAGCCGGTCGCGCGGATCATGTACTCGGCCTCGGCCATCTCGATCACCCGCCCGCCGGTTTCCATGTTGCCGCGCTCGATGGCGCGGCGGACTTTCGACAGCGGAATGTCGTAGGCGCGCAGCTTGTCCGGATCGACGACGACCTGGTACTGGCGCACCATGCCGCCGATGGAGGCGACCTCGGAAACGCCTTCGACGGTCTGCAGCTCGAACTTCAGGAACCAGTCCTGCAGCGACCGCAATTCGGCCAGGTCGTGCTTGCCGCTGCGGTCGACCAGCGCGTACTGGTAGACCCAGCCGACCCCGGTCGCGTCCGGTCCCAGCGCGGGCTGCGCGCCGTCGGGCAGCGTGGGCGCGGCCTGGCTCAGGTATTCGAGCACGCGCGAACGGGCCCAGTACAGGTCGGTGCCGTCCTCGAAGATCACGTAGACGTAGGAGTCGTTGAAAAACGAGTAGCCGCGCACCGTGGTCGCGCCGGGCACGGCCAGCAGCGCGGTGGTCAGCGGGTAGGTCACCTGGTCCTCGACCACCTGTGGCGCCTGGCCGGGGTAGCTGGTCTTGACGATCACCTGGACGTCGGACAGGTCGGGGATGGCGTCCAGTGGCGTGCGCAGCATGGATATCACGCCCCAGCCGGCCACCAGCACCGCCAGCATCAGCACCAGGAAGCGGTTGGCGACCGACCAGCGGATCAGGGATTCGATCATTGGATGTCTCCGCCCTGATCCGGGTCGTGGGCCGAATGATCCATCCCGTCCATGTCGTGGTCGGAATGGTCCATGCCCTCCATATCGTGGTCGGAATGATCCATGCCTTCCATATCGTGGTCTCCATCGTCTTCGCCGATCATGCGCAGCAGCGAGGCGTCGGTGCTGGCTTCCGAATCGATCAGGAACTGGCTGGACACGACGATGCGCTCGCCCGGGTCCAGGCCCTCGACAATTTCGGTGTGCCCGTCGCTTTCCAGCCCGGTCTCGACCTGGGCCGGCCGGAACTTGCCCTCGCCCAGCGCCAGGATCACCCGTTGTCCGCTGCCGGTCCGGATCACCGCCGAGCTCGGGACCGACACGACGTCTTCGCGCGGCGCGGCGTCGATGCGAACGCTGGCGTACATGCCGGGCCGAAAGACCAGCTCGGCGTTGTCGAATTCCAGCCGGGCGCGCGCGGTGCGGCTTTCCCGGCGGATGGTCGGGTAGACGTAATCGACTTCGCCCTGCCACGCCCGGCCGGGGGCGCTGGCCAGGGTCATGCGCGCGGCCTGGCCGGCCTCGACCCAGCGTGCCTGGCGCTCGAATACGTCGACTTCGACCCAGACCGAGGACAGGTCGGCGATGCTCATGATCATCAGCTCGGGCGTGACGTACATGCCGTGGCGCACGTTCAGCTCCATGACGTAGCCGTCGTGCGGCGCCTTGAATTCGACCAGGCGCTGCACCTCGCGGGTTTGCTCGAGCTGTTCGACCTGCTGCGCCTGCAGGCCCAGCGCCAGCAGGCGTTCGGCGGCCGCCTCGATGATCTCCGGCCGGCCCTGCGCCAGAGACTGCACGTACTCGCGCTGCGCGCTGACCAGCGCCGGGGCGTAGAACCGGAACAGCACGTCGCCGCGTTCGACCAGATCGCCTTCGGTGTGCACGCTCAGGTATTCGATCCAGCCTTCGGTGCGGACGTGGATGTGGCCCAGGCGGTATTCGTTGGGCACGATGCGCGCCACGCTCTCGATCGTGCGCGGCAGGTCGGTGCGTTCGGCGGTCGCGGTCTCGACGCCGATGTTGTTGACCACCGCCGGGTCGATCGTGAGTGCCGGCGAGCCGTCCGCCGCCCCTTCCTCGCCGGCGTAGACCGGAACAAGGTCCATGCCCATCGGCGACTTGCCGGGCTCGTCGCGGCGATAGTTCGGGTCCATGGGCGCGACCCAGTACAGGATTTCGCGTTCCCCGGAATCCGATTCCCCGGAACCGCCGGCGCTATCCCCGTCCCGGCCGAACAGCCACCAGGCCGCGCCGAAACCCAGGGCGGCGGTAACGATTGCAACCACGATCCATCTGGACGTATTCATGACGGGTCTCCCACCAGGTAGTTGAGCCGGGCCCAGGATCGGGCTGCCTCGGTTTCGAGTTCGGCGCGCTTGAGCCGGATCCGGATTTCGGCCAGCTGGTCGCGAATCAGTTCGGCGAAGTCGGTCTGGCTGTCGGCATAGGTGGACACCGACGCCGCGGCGGTCTGTTGCGCGCGCTCGCTGATGGTTTCGGCATACAGCGCCAGCCGTTCCTGCAACCGGCGCCAGTCGACCAGCGCCTGTTCGAGCTGGCGGCGAAGATCGAGCAGCAGTGCGTGGTGGTCGAGTTCGGCGGCGCTCATCTGCTGCACGGCCGCGGCGCGCCGGCGATCCTGCCGCTTGTCGGTAAACAGCGGCACCGAAAGGGTCACGCCTATGGTCGCGAGATCCGCGCGGTCGGCGCGGAAGCCGTAGCCGCCTTCCAGCGCGAACCGGGGCTTGTAGGCCTGCTCGGCGATGGCCACGCCGTACTCGGCCGAATCGATGCGTTTTCTTTCCGCCTCGGCGGCCGGATGCTCGACCAGGCGGTCTTCAAGCGCTTCCAGCGGCGCCGGTTCGGGCATGGCCGGCAACTCGGCCGGCAGCGAACGGAACGCCGCGTTGCCGATGTAGCGCGCCAGCGCTGCGCGCGCCGAGTCGGCCTGGCGCCGGTGCTCGGTCAGTTCGTCGTCCAGCAGCGCCAGTTCCAGGTCCGCGCGCGAGACGTCCTGGGCGTCGAGGTTGCCGCTGGCAAAGCGCGCGGTCAATGAATCGATCTGTTCTTCGACGGCTGCGCGGCTGTCGCCGAGGATGGCTTGCGCGCGTTCGTGCCAGGCCAGTTCCAGCCAGGCGTTGCGCACCTGGAGTTCGATCTCGCGCTGGGCCAGCCGCTTGTGCGCCCGCTCGATCGCCGAGGCGGTGCCGCGCTGCTCGCCGCGCAGGGCCAGCGTGCGCCCGGCCGGGAACTCCTGGCGCAGCCCGATGCGCAGCGCCTGGGTCATGCCGTCCTGGTCGAACTCGAAGGAATCGGTGGGCACGTTCGCGACCTGGCCGGTCACCATCGGGTCGGGCAACTGGGCGTCTGCGATCGCTTCGTTTTCCAGCGCCATGGCGCGCTGCTCGAAGCGTTCGAGTTCGGGTTCGTCGGCCGCTTTGGCCAGGGCGACGGCCTGGTCGAGCGTCAGCGGGTCCGGCTGCGCCAGTGCGGTGGCCGGCAACAGCCAGGCGGCCGTCAGCAATAGCGTCACCGGTGATGTGATCGAGAATCGTGATGCGAGCATGTTCGTACTCCGTGCAGGAAACACCTGCGCCGCGGCCGTGAAGCGCGCGACGCAACTTCAGCAGACGGGAGGACGAACTATTCGTTGAACTGGACGTGGACCAGGTGGGCGCGCGGCCCGGCGCGAACCGGCGGCAGGGCGCGCGGGGAAGCGATCACCGGCTGTGCCGAGGGCTCGACGACATGTGCCACGGGCCGCAGCTGCAGCAGCTCCAGCGCATTGGTCTTGTCGGCCAGGCGCGGCGAATCCAGTGAATCCGGCGCGTCGCAGTCTTCGGGCGCGACTTCGTGGCACGGCCTGGGCGGACAGTGCGGGCACTCGTGCTCGGGCGCCGACACCCCGGCCTGCATCGCCATGGCGCAGGGCGCGACCACGATCGACAGCCACACCAGCACGAACAGCGCGGCGTTGACCCGCGCCAGGGTGCCGGAACAGCGACGAATGCGATGCAAGACGTTCATTTGCCGGCGATTGTACCCCAATTCGCGGAACGCGCAATTTGACGCCGAGCCGACGGCGTCAAGCGGCGAGTCGATCGATCAGCCGTCGGGAAGCCGAAACGTAGTGTCCGCCGAACAGGTTGGCGTGGTTGAGCAGGTGATAGAGCTGGTAGAAGTCCCGGCGCAATCGCCAGCCCGGTTCCAGCGGCCATTGTTCGGCATAGGCGTCGAAGAATGCGGCGTCGAAGCCGCCGAACAGGTCGGCCATGGCCAGGTCGCACTCGCGGTCGCCGTAGTGCACCGCCGGATCGAACAGCGCGGGTTGTCCATCGGGCAGCGCGGCGGCGTTGCCGCCCCACAGATCGCCGTGCAGCAGCGAAGGCGCGGGCGCGTGACCGGCACAGCGGTCCTGCCAGGCTTCGCACAGCCGGTGCTTGAAGTCGGCGTCGATATCGCTCCGGCTTTCGGCCAGCAGCTCGAGCTGGAACCCGAGCCGGTGTTCGAACAGGAATTCCGTCCAGTCGGCCGTTCGGGTGTTGGGCTGGGGGGTGGCGCCGATGAAGTTGTCGTTTGCCAGCCCGAAGCTTTCGGCCCGGCAGCGGTGCAGTCCGGCAAGCTGCCGGCCGAGCGTGGCACCGGCGCCGGCGGTCAGCGGTCGAAGCTCCAGCCATTCCAGCGCCAGCCATGCGTGGTCGTCCGCAGCGCCGTGGCCGAGCACCGCGGGCGTGACGATTGCGCCGGACCCGGCAAGGCGCTCCAGCCCGTCGCGCTCGGCATCCAGCATGGCGGCCTGCGCGTCGGGCATGGTCTTGACGAACGCGCGCCTGTCCGCGCTTTCAAGCCGCCAGCTTCCGGCAATCGAACCGCCGGTCACCGGCCGCGAACGGACTTCGCCGGCGGACCAGCCCAGCGCTTCGGCAATGGCGTTTGCGATCTGGCTGTTCAAGTGGTTCTCAATGGGCGTGCCCTAAATGCAGCCCCTGCCGCGAACTGAAATCGCCACAGCGCGTAGCGAGCGTGGTGCGCAGTAGCGCTGTGGTGATTTCAGCCGGTGACGTAGCGTTCCAGCTGCTCGATCAGCTGCTGCTGGTCGTCGATGACGGCGTTGACGAGATCGCCGATGGACACCATGCCGATCAGGTCGTCGTCGTCGATTACCGGCAGGTGGCGGATATGATGCTTGGTCATCAACGCCAGCCCGGCGTCGGCGGTGGCGCGCCCGTCGATGGTGATCAGCGAGTCGGACATGATGTCCTGGACCCGGGTCTCGCGCGAACTGCGCCCTTCGAGGATGACCTTGCGCGCGTAGTCGCGCTCCGAGACCATGCCGACGGGTTTGCCTTCGCGCATGACCAGCAGTGCGCCTACGCCTTTCTCGGCCATCTTGCGGATGGCGTCGAACACGGTGCCGTCGGGCGCGACCCAGAGAATGTCGCCGCCCTTGTGATGGAGAATCTGGTGAATGGTGTGCATCTGGGCCTGCCTCCCGCGCGGGTATTGAATGGCCGCGGTCAGTATAGGACAGAAACGCCGGGCGGGAAAACTGTCCGTGCGCGGCGGCCCGGCGAGACCCTTCAGTCCTGTGCTGACGTTGACTGCGGAAGGGCCTGCAGATCGACGTTGATACGATCCCCGTCGAGCTCGATCGCACCCCGGTCGGCGAGGTCCTGCAGGCCCATGCGGGCGGCCGCCCGCGCCTGTTCCGGCGGCAGTTGCCCGGCCAGTCCGGCGATGCTGGACCACCACTGCAGCAGCGTCTCGCGCCGGCCTTGTCCGGTCAGCACAAAGTCCTTTTCCTCCGGCTGCCAGTGTCCTGACAGCGACAGCTCGCCGTCGAGGACGAATTCCACGATTTCGATCCGAAGCCCGGCCGAGACCAGCTGCTGCCAGGCGCTGGCCGCTCCGATGGCGCCGAAGCCGGCCGCGGTGCTATCGGGCTCGGCGCCGGCAAGCTGGCCCAGCGCCTGCAGGAGTTCGGCGAGCGCGGCGTCGTCGATGGATTCAATCTCGACGGCAAGACGGCTTTCGGCCTCACCCACCCGGCTCGCGGTCAGCGCGATCCTGGCCGAAGACGTGCGCAGCGATTCCGATTCGATGCGCACTTCCACGGCGGGCTCGACGAACGCGAGCCGGTTGCCGATGCCGTCGACGATCAGCAGTCGCTCGGCGGCGCCGGAGAGTTCGGCATCGCCGCCGCGTTTGGCGGTCAGCGCGAGATCCGGTGCCTGGTAACGCCAGGTGACGGGACCGGGCACTTCCAGCGTTGGCGTGCTGGCGTTGGCCGAAAGCGTGCCGTCGAGCGCCAGGCGCGCGTCCAGGTCGATCGCCGCGGCCCATTCGGCCAGGCTCACCAGGCCGTCGACGGATATCCAGCCGGCGCCCGGCGAGGCGTGCCGAAAATCCAGGCGCGCGCCGAATGCCTCGTCCTCGACGCGCAGGCCGGACCTGAACCAGCCGCGGTCCCATTCGACCTCGGCGTCGGGCAGCTCTTCGCTGACGGTTTCGGAAAGCCGGTCGTGCACGAACCAGCCGATCGCGGCCGGCAGGCCCACGATCACCACTGCGAGCGTCAGCAGCACCAGGATGAGGATCGCTTTCTTCATTGGGATTACTCTACCTGCTCGGGGCGACTGGAAAGTCGGCGGTGTAAAGGATTTGCGGCGATAATCCCATGCGGCACGAATACCGGGGTCCCGATGTCACAGCGCAACCGCACCGATTCAAACTTGCCGCGCGAGGCCATGGCGCGGCGCCTGGCGGCCGGGCTGGAAAGCCTCGGCCAGAAGCTGTCGCAGCCGCAGGTCGAGGCCATGCTCGACTACCTGGCCGAGTTGGTGCGCTGGAACAAGGCCTACAACCTCACCGCGGTGACCGACCCGATGGAAATGGTCGACCGCCACGTCATGGACAGCCTCAGCATCCGCCCGTTCATCGAGGGCCGGCGAATCCTCGATTCCGGTACCGGCGCCGGGCTGCCCGGCGTGGTGCTGGCCATCGCCGAGCCGGGCCGGCATTTTATTCTCGTCGACAGCAACGGCAAGAAGATCCGCTTCCTGCGGCATGTAAAAAGAACGCTGGGCCTGGACAACATCGAGCCGATCCACGCCAGGCTCGAATCTATGACGCTCGACCCCCGGCCGGACCAGATCGTCGCCCGTGCCCTGGCCCCGCTCGCCCGCCTGGTCGAATGGCATCGGCCCTGGCTGGAGTATGGTGTTCCGCTGCTGGCGATGAAAGGGCAGCTCGAGCCGGCTGAAATCGACGACTTGCCGGACAGCTATTCGGTCGAAAGGCACGCGCTCGAATGGGCCGGCATGCAGGCCGGGCGATGTATCGCGCAAGTGACGATGCGCCAGTCCTGAGGCTGGAGACGCCAGGTACGCGCAGGTCGGCGTCGGAAAATTCTTCCCCGCAGTAGGCAAAAGTCCTACGCGAAGCCGGCGCCTTTCCGACTGACTTCAAGGGCCACTAAGGGTATCGTCGGAGTCGCTTGCAGTTAGCGGCGGGGATTCGAAAGGCCGCCATCCTTTCAATTTCAAAGGCAGGGCGACTTCGATGGAAAGGCAGTTTCGTAGGGTGGATAAGCGAAGCGCATCCACCGGTCAGTTCCGAGAATTGGTGGATGCGCTTCGCTTATCCACCCTACAACAGCCTCGGACTAGGTTGTAATGAGTAACTACCGACGCGCCTATGTCGCCGGCGGCAGCTACTTCTTTACCCTGGTGACAAGGCGCCGCAGGGCAATCTTTGGCGATCAATATGCGATCGACGCGCTCCGCTCCGCGATGCGACAGGTCAGGCGCAACCGACCATTCGATGTTGAGGGCATTGTTGTCTTGCCCGACCATCTTCACTGCATTCTGAGATTGCCGGAAGGTGACACCGACTTCTCTGGCCGCTGGCGCGAAATCAAGAAAGCATGCTCGCGCAGTGTTGCGCCCATATCCGACCATCGGCGCGAGCGAACGCTGTGGCAGCGGCGGTTCTGGGAGCATGCCATCCGTGATCGTAACGACTGGCGGCGGCACATGGATTACATCCACTACAACCCGGTCAAGCACGGCCTCGTCACCCATCCGGGAGATTGGCCGTGGTCGAGCCTTCGGCGATGCATTGCTCTTGGCTGGTATAGCCCGGACTGGGGTGCCGAGGAACCGGAGCGGGTCAGAGGTATGAATCTGGAATGATGGTGGATGCGCTGCGCTTATCCACCCTACGAAACCTCGCAATGACGTGCCCCCGCCCGAGTTATCCGGCTCCGCAACGGATTCTCGTAGGGTGGATAAGCGCAGCGCATCCACCAAACGATTCTCCCGCAGCATCCGTAGGGTGGATAAGCGAAGCGCATCCACCACTCGATTCTCCTGAACTCCAAATTCCTGAATTGGGGGCCCCGCCCCGCGAAGGACCGAAACTGTCCGGCCCGGATGCTTACAATGTGCCGACGGATTCACCCGCCCCGGCAATTGCGCCCCGGCGGCGGATTTATTGCCGAAAGGCCCCATCGTGAGTAGACAGGTTTGAGCAGACAAGCACGCACCGTGGCGATCGCCAACCAGAAGGGCGGGGTGGGCAAGACCACCACCGCGCTGAACCTCGCGGCCGGGCTGGCGGCGATGGACCGCAAGGTATTGCTGGTGGACATGGATCCCCAGGGCAACTGCACCACCGGCCTGGGCGTGGAAATCGGCGAGGGCCAGGCCAGCATGGCCGAGGTGTTGATGGGCGAGGCGGCGATCGGCGACGTGATCGTGCGCCCGCCATCGGAGGCGCTGGACCTGGCGCCGGCCAACGGCGACCTGACCGCCGGCGAAGTCGCCGTGATGGAGCGCGACGATCGCGCGCACGTGCTCAAGGAGGCGCTGGCCTCGTGCCGGGCCCGCTACCACGACATCATCATCGACTGTCCGCCGACGCTCAACGTGCTGACCCTGAACGCGCTGACGGCCGCCGACCGGGTGCTGATCCCGATGCAGTGCGAGTACTATGCGCTGGAGGGCCTGACCGCGCTGGTCAACACCATCGAGCAGATCCAGGATTCGGTGAACCCGGCGCTGGAAATCGAAGGCCTGGTGCGCACCATGTACGATGTTCGAAACAACCTGTCCGGCGCCGTCTCGCGCCAGCTTAACGAGCATTTCGGCGACAAGCTCTACAACACCATCGTCCCGCGCAACGTACGCGTGGCAGAGTCGCCCAGCTACGGAGAGTCGGTGCTGACCTACGACCCGGAATCGCGCGGCGCCCTGGCCTATCGCGGCCTGGCCGGCGAGTACCTTCGACGAATGAGGGCCTGACATGGCAACCCGCAAGAAAGCGCCGCTGGGCAAGAACCTGAACGCGTTGCTGGGAAAGGCGCATGCCGCGCATGGCGCCGGCAACGATACCGCGCAGGCCGAGGACCAGCTGCGCAAGTTGCCGCTCGAGCAGATCCAGCCCGGCAGATACCAGCCCCGCACCGGCATGGACCCGGACCGGCTGCAGGAACTGGCCGACTCGATCAAGTCCCAGGGCGTGGTCCAGCCGGTGGTGGTCCGGCGCCTGGGTTCGGGCAAGGGCTACGAACTCATTGCAGGAGAACGCCGCTGGCGCGCCGCGCAGAAAGCCGGCCTGGGCGAGATTCCGGCCGTCATTCGCGACGTGCCCGACGAGGTCACGCTGGCCATGGCGCTGATCGAGAATATCCAGCGCGAGAACCTCAACCCGATGGAAGAAGCCGGCGCGCTGGCCCGGCTGATCGACGAATTCGAGCTCACCCACGAACAGGTCGCGGTCAACGTCGGTCGCTCCAGGACCTCGGTGACCAACCTCTTGCGCCTGCGCGAGCTCGAACCGAAAGTGCGTGAGCTGGTCGATGCGCGCAAGATCGACATGGGCCACGCCCGCGCCCTGCTGGCGCTTTCCGGCAACGCCCAGGTCGATGCCGCGCGCCAGGTGGTCAACCTGGATCTCTCGGTGCGCCAGACCGAGACGCTGGTCAAGCGCCTGAAGACCGGTGGTCCCGAGAAGAAGCCGGCCGAGCGCAAGGACCCCAACATCGAGCGGCTCGAGCAGGAACTTTCCCAGAACCTGTGTGCGCCGGTCTCGGTCAAGCACTCGTCTTCCGGCAAGGGCCAGGTCACCATCCGCTACACCAGCCTGGACGAACTCGACGGCCTGCTGGAGCGCTTCAAGCGCTGAGCGAGGTTCGTCGGGGACGCTGCCCCGACCTACTGCAAAAACCATCGGCCACAGCCCTCCTTTTGTCGTAGGTCGGCCCGGCGTGGCCGACGCCTCGACTTGCGATCAACTGCGGTAGAGGTTCGTCGGGGACGCCGCCCCGACCTACTGCGAAACTCGCCGGGGCACGTCGCCCTGTTTGTCGTAGGTCGGGGCGCCGTCCCCGACGCCCTGGCTTCAATCCTGCTCGCGCTCCTTCTTCAGCCTCTCCTTGGTCCGCCGCCCCTTCTTCTCGAGCATGGGCCTTAGCGCGCGGCCGATGCGCGGGAACAGGTAGCTGATCGTGGTCAGGTAGCCGCTGATGCGCGGCATGGGCAGGTCCAGCGTCTTGTTGTCGACCAGTGCAACGATGGCTTCGGCCACTTGCTCCGCGGTGCTGATCGGCTGGGAAAACGTCAGGTCGGTGACGGTGTCGATGTCGTCCATGATGAAGCCGGTATCGATGGGCCCGGGCGAGACGCTGGCGATCTTGATGCCGGCGCTGCGAAGTTCCTCGGCCAGCGCCAGGCCGAAGGCCCGGAGCCCGAACTTGGTCGCCGAATAGGTCGCCGAGCCCGGCACCGGGGTGCGGCCGGCCAGCGAGGCCACGTTGATCACCGCCGGGCGTTTCGATTGGCGCAGGTACGGCAAGGCCAGCCGGGTCGCCATCAGCGGCGCCTTCAGGTTGACGTCGACCATCCGCCCGATGTCCTCGGCCGAAATCCAGTCCACCGCACCGCGCGCATGAAATCCGGCGTTGTTGACCAGCACGTCGACCGAGCCGAACCGCTCGTCGGCGCGCGCCAGCAGCTTGCCGAAGCCGTCGATGTCGGTCACGTCCAGCGGCGCCACCATCGCCCGGTCGCCGATGTCCAGTTCTCCGGCCAGGGCATCCAGCTTTTCCTGCCCGCGCGCGATGAGCACGAGGTTTGCGCCGCGGTCGGCAAACGCGCGCGCCGTCGCCGCGCCCACGCCCATCGAGGCGCCGGTGAGCACGATCGTGGTATTGGCGAAATCGGAATTGGACGACATGAGCGGTTCTCGCTGGGGATCGAACGGCAATATAGCGAATCCCGGGGCATGGCCGCAGGCGAACGTCGAGGGCAATCGGGCTGGCGCGCCTGGAACGGGCATGGCGGCTGGCCCCGGGCGCGCCGGACCGGTATCATCGGCGAGCGCAAGGAACCCACCCACATACGAATAACGAAACGGGGAACGCCGTGAAACTCGTACTCAAGCTCATCGCCGGCATCGTCGCCGGCATCCTCGTCGGCCTGTTCGCGCCGGAATGGATCACCCGCCTGCTG
>JAWLEW010000039.1:18908-20498 GCA_041685925.1 Wenzhouxiangellaceae bacterium
ACGGGGAACGCCGTGAAACTCGTACTCAAGCTCATCGCCGGCATCGTCGCCGGCATCCTCGTCGGCCTGTTCGCGCCGGAATGGATCACCCGCCTGCTGGTGACGTTCAAGGTGCTTTTCGGCGAGCTGCTGTTCTTCACCGTGCCGCTGCTGATCCTGTTCTACATCACCAGCGGCATCGCCGGCCTGCCGCGCAAATCGGGCGCGCTGCTGGGCCGCACCCTGGCCACCGCCTACCTCTCGACGATCCTGGCCGGGTTGCTGGCGTTCTTCGTTGCCTCCGTCGTCGTGCCCCTGTTGTCGGCCGCGGGAAGTTCGCCGGACGAGGTCTCGCACGGCGTGCTGTCGCCTTACATCGAGCTGGAGATTCCGCCGCTGCTGGGCATCATGACCGCGCTGGCCACGGCCTTCATCTTCGGTCTGGGAATTACCGCGACCAATTCAGACGTGCTCAAGAAGGTCTTCGACCAGGGCCGCGACGTGATCGAGAAACTGCTGGTCACGGTCATCATCCCGCTGCTGCCGTTCTATATCGCCGGCATCTTCGCCGACCTGGCCGCCGCCGGCACCGTGTTCGACACCCTCAAGACCTTCGGCGTGGTGCTGGCGCTGGCCGTCTCGCTGCACTGGGTCTGGATCGTCACGCTGTTTTCCATTGCAGGGGCGCGCGCCGGAAAATCGCCGCTGTCGCTGATCCGCAACATGCTGCCGGCCTACTTCACCGCGCTGGGCACGATGTCGAGCGCGGCGACCATCCCGGTCACGCTGCAGGCCGCGCGCAACAACAAGGTGCGCGAGCATATCGCCGACTTCACCGTGCCGCTGTGCGCCACGGTCCACCTGTCGGGCTCGACCATCACCATCGTCTCGTGCGCGATTGCAGTTACGGTGCTCCAGGAAGGGCTGGCCATGCCCGGGCTGTTCGACATTCTGCCGTTCATCATGATGCTCGGCGTGGTGATGATGGCCGCCCCGGGCGTGCCCGGCGGCGCGGTGATGGCCGCGGTCGGCCTGCTCGGCTCCATGCTCGGCTTCGGCGAAGTCGCCGTCGCGCTGATGATCGCGCTATACATGGCCCAGGACAGCTTCGGCACGGCCGCGAATGTAACCGGCGACGGCGCGATCGCGATTCTTGTGGACCAGGCCGCCGGCGAGGCGCTGCCCGAGACCGATCCGCCACCCGCCGTTTAAGCGTGACGCAGCGAACGGCGGCTTAAGGATCGCCACCGTCACCGATGCAGTCACCGAGCCAGGACCGGTCGGGAATATTCGCGAAGTGTTCATTGGATTTCAGCGACACTTGTATTGACTAGACAGGTATTTCTGACCGGACTCTCGACGGTTGGGGCGTTATGGTTATTTTGTTAAGGGCTGCTGACTAAATTCCTGCCTCTGTAGGGTGGATAAGCGCTAGCGCATCCACCTTTCTCCGGCCTGAATAGTGGATGCGCTGCCGCTTATCCACCCTACTAAAGCTCCAGGAGATAGCGCCAGATACTGAGACCCGACGCTAGTCAGGCATGAATTAGAGGCTTGATGGGACAATGGGCGAACGGACCAATGGCACCGAACCAGCGAACCAGCGAACCA
>JAWLEW010000040.1:0-20102 GCA_041685925.1 Wenzhouxiangellaceae bacterium
GGCGAGGGCGTGGATGCGGCAGTCGCCCTGCTCTTTCCACCTTTTGCCGAATGGGAGATCTGGAGCGGTTGGCTGGCGTTGCTGCTGATGATGGTGTTCCTGGCGCCCAGCTTCGCGTTCTTCGGTCACCCGGACTATCGGCGCTGGAAGCTTCTGCACCGGCTGGCCGGCCCGGCGGTCATTCTGGCCCTGGTGCACGCCTGGCAGTACGGTCGCACGCTGCCCGCCGACGCCGACAAGTGGCTGTGGCTGGTGCTTGCCGCCCTTTCGGTCGGCGCGGTGGCCTGGCGCTTCGTGTTCTCGCGCCGGATCGGCCGGCTGCGCTACCGCGTCGCGCACGTGATCGCGGTCGCCAACAACCTGGTCGAGCTGGTGCTGGAACCGGCCGGTCGCCGCCGGCTCAAGTACGACGCCGGCCAGTTCGTCTACATGGCGCCTTTTGACCGCGAACTTTCGGCCGGCTACGGCGAGGAGCATCCGTACACCCTCTCCTCCTCGCCGGACGAGGATGTATTGCGCATCGCGATCAAGGACCTTGGAGACGCCAGCCGCGCGATCCAGACGATCCGGCCCGGCAGCCGCGTGACCATCGAAGGCCCCTACGGCAGGTTTTTTCCCGACCGGGAACCGGCAAAGCAGCTGTGGATCGCCGGCGGCATCGGCATCACCCCGTTCCTGGGCCGGGCCCGCCATCTGCTTGCCCGGAACCGGTCCGTCGATATCCATCTCGTGTATTGCGTACAGGACGAGGCCCGCGCGCGGTTCCTGGATGAATTGCGCGCCATCGCCGAGCGCATGGAGGGCTTCGAGGTCATTCCGCATTTTTTCTATCGCAAGGGCCCGCTGGACGAGGACTTTCTCAATGATCATGTGCCCGGCCTGGTCGAGCGCGATGCCTTCATCTGCGGTCCGCCGGGCCTCAACGCCCTCGCCCGACGCCTGTTGATCGGCGCCGGCATCGGCCGCAAGCGGATTCATACCGAGGAATTCGAGTTGTTATGAAAAAGCTCGTTTATACCGTATTCATCGCGTTCTGGGCTTCGATCACCACGCTCGTGATCGTCAATGCCCTGGCGCCTGCACCGATCACTGATGACGAGCGCACGGTTGCCCGGCCCGATGCGCCCGCGAGCTATTCGCTGGCTGAGGTTGCCCAACACGACACGCTTGAAGACTGCTGGATGGTCATCGAAGGCGTGGTCTACGACCTCAGCGATTACGTGCCGCGTCATCCCGCCCCGCCGCGTGTCCTGGAGCCCTGGTGCGGGCGCGAGGCCACCGAGGGCATGCGCACGAAGGGCGACAGCAGCGATCACAGCGCGCGCGCCTGGCGGATGCTCGAACGTTATCGCCTCGGGCCCCTGGTTGAAGCCGAACGCGGCAGTGGGCGCGGAAAGGGAGCCTGAAACGGCGCTGCACCAGGCGCTCGCCTGGGTCGTGCACGGCCGGCTCGTGCGCGGCCGGTCCTGATCAATCGGCCAGAAGCATCGACACCGGATCTTCCCCGGAGATTTCCACCAGGCCCTGCGCATTCAGGATTTCGAGCTTGCGCCGGGCGATGGCGATAAGCCCCCGCTTTTCCAGGCTGGTCAGCATCCGGCTGACGGTTTCGTTGGCCAGCGACAGATAGCTGGCGATATCGGCGCGCGACATGGTCAGGTCCAGCACATGCGGAGAATGCCCCCGGAGTGCCTCGCGCTGGGCAAGGACCTGCACGAACAGCGCGACGCGTTCCAGCGCGGGCCGCGAGCTCATCATCATGACATGCTCGTGCTCGATGACGATTTCCCGGCTGATCACGCGCAGCAACTGCCGGTGCAGGCTGGGGATCCGGGCAGCGATGTCTTCCAGCGCATCGTATGGCAACCGGCAGAGCACTGATGGCTCCAGCGCCTCGACCGTGCCCTGGTAGCGAAACGCATCCATCCCGTCCAGCCCGAAGATCTCGCCCGGCAGATGAAAGCCGAGAATCTGCACGTGGCCGTGAATACTGGTGATCCACGATTTCAGCGATCCTTTCCGGACGATGTACAGGGCTCCGGACCGCTCGCCGGTGTTGTAGACATGCTGGCCCCGGCGGTAGCTGCGCGAATCCAGCATGCCGGCCAGGCGATCCAGGTCGGTCCGCTCCAGCGGCGCCGGCAGGCACAGTTCGACCACGCTGCACCGGCTGCAACTGTGGCGCAACGCTTCGAAGTCCAGGATGTTTCCGCCGCTTTCGGACATGGTCACAGCGCGCTCAGCCGGCCGATCGAAAATGCCGCGGTCACAACGCGGCGCCGGCATAGAAATTCGCCAGCGCCTCGATCTGGTCATTCGTGAGTGCCTCGGTCTCCCTGGCCATGCTTTCGGGCTGCCAGCGCTTGCCTTCGCGGAAGTTTCGCAGCTGACGCACGAGGTAGGGAATCGGTTGCCCGGCCAGGATGCCCGCGTCGTCCCAGGTCTCCGTGCCGTTTGCGGTATGGCAGCGATCGCAGCTGTCGCCATGCAGCGCCGCGCCCTGCTCGGCGAGCACCTGATCGACCGGCTGGTCGAAGGATTCGAATGACAGCCCGTCGAAGTATTCTGCGAGCGCTGCCCGGGTATTCTCCGGCAACGCGCCGATCAGGGCGCACTTGTCCACCGCTTCCCGATCCTCCAGGAAATCGACCAGGCAGGGGCGCGCGCTTTCGGCGAATATCGTGAGCTGGTTTTCGAGGAAAAAATCACCCATCCCGGCGATCGTCGGGATATTGGGGCTGTCGCTTACGCCATCCTCGTTGTGGCAGCCGAAACACTGGTCGGCGGCCGACGGCGCCTGGGCGTTCGCCGTGTGACTCATGCCGAGCAGGACAGCGCCGAGGACAAGGATGCTTGAAGACTGTCTGAGACCGATCATGCTCGCTCCTTTCGCGGACGGCGCGCTTGTTCGACCGATGTCGAATCAAACGAAAGGCTTCGCCTGCGTGCACGGAGACGACAAAGCCCCGACCAGATTGTAGCCCATCGTTCTACTTGACCGCCACCATCTTGCGCCGCATGAACGCCAGCTGGGTCTGCAGCGGCAGTTCCTTGGGGCAGACGTCGTTGCAGCCGAGCAGGGTCATGCAGCCGAACACGCCGTCGTCGTTGCCGATCAGTTCGTAGAAGTCGTCGTCGCTGCGCTCGTCGCGCGGATCCAGCCGGAAGCGGGCCAGCTTGTTGATGCCGGCCGCGCCGACGAAGTCCTTGCGCATGCGCGCCGTGCCGCAGGCGGCGATGCAGCAGCCGCACTCGATGCAGCGGTCCAGTTCGTAGATCTCCTCGGCCCGGTCGGGGTCCATGCGCTCCTCGAGCTGATCCACGTCGGTTTGTTCCTGCCGGTGCACCCAGGTTTTCAGGCGCTCGCCCATCTCGCGCGCCCAGGCGCCGGTGTCGACCGAAAGATCGCCGATGAGCTTGAACACCGGCAGCGGCGCCAGCGTGATTTCGGGGCCCAGCTTGCTGGTCAGCGTCCGGCAGGCCAGCCCGGGCCGGCCGTTGATCAGCATGCCGCAGCTGCCGCAGATGCCCGCCCGGCAGACGAAATCGAATTGCAGCGACGGTTCGAAGCGGTCGCGGACGGCGTTCAGCGCGATGAACAGCGTCATGCCCGGTGCTTCTTCGATTTCGTAGGCCTCGAAGCGCGGCTCGGATTCGGGATCCTGCGGATTGTGGCGCAGGATCTTGATGGTCAGGGTGCGGGGGGCTGTCTCGGTCATGATCAGATTCCAGGGATTCGCCTGCAAGGCAGGCTCCTACGCGCTTGAATTGGGTTCCTCCAGGCGTTCGTTGCGGCCGCGGTAGCGTTCGGGCAGCAATTGCTCGAACGGCATCAGCGTCTCCTGCAGCGTGAAACGATCGGCGCCTTCCAGTCGTTTTTGCGTGCGCTCGACCTCTTCCTGCCGGGCCGTGGTGTCCGGGTGCTCCAGGTGATTGCGCGTGCCGTAGCCGCGAAATCCCGGCGGCAATTCCATCTTCATCACGTCGATGTCTTCGTAGGCGAGCCGCGGCAGCTCAGCATCGGCATCGGGCCAGGTCGCCAGCGTGCGTTTGAGCCAGCTGCTGTCGTCGCGCCTGGGATAATCCTCGCGGTAGTGTGCACCACGGCTCTCGGTGCGTTCACGCGCGCCCAGGGCCACGCACAGCGCGATCTTGAGCATCTTCGGCAGCCGGTAGGCGGCGACCAGCTCCGGATTGGCCCCGGCGACCCGGCTGCTCATGCCGATATTGCGGCTGCGCTTCAACAGATCCTGAAGTTCCTCGACGGCCTGGTCGAGCTCCGGGCCGGTGCGGAAGATGCCAACCTTCTCGATCATGATCTCTTCCATTTCACGCCGGAGATCCGTGACGCGTTCGTCACCGCTGGCCTGCAGCAGCGCGTTGATCCGGTTTTCCTCGCGTTCGTGGAATTCGCGCACCAGCGCGGTCGGGATATCGATCTCGCTTTTCCCGGACTGGCAGTAGTCGGCGATGAACTCCGAGACGATCATGCCGGCGACCACGGTTTCGGCCACTGAGTTGCCGCCGAGCCGGTTGAATCCGTGCAGGTCCCAGCAGGCCGACTCGCCGCAGGCGAACAGGCCCTCGAGCGTCGTGCTTTCGCCGGTGTGGCGCGTGCGGATGCCGCCCATCGAATAGTGCTGGGTCGGGCGCACCGGAATCCAGTCCTCGGCCGGGTCGATGCCGAGGAAATAATTGCAGATATCCTTGACTTCACGCAGGTTCTTTTCGATGTGCTCGCGTCCCAGCACGCTGATGTCCAGCCACAGGTGATCGCCGTAGGGCGACTTGACGCCCTTGCCCTTGCGCATGTGTTCGGTCATGCGGCGCGACACGACGTCTCTGGAGGCGAGTTCCTTCTTGTCGGGCTCGTAGTCGGGCATGAAGCGATGTCCGTCGACGTCGCGCAGCAGCCCGCCGTCGCCGCGACAGCCCTCGGTGGTGAGGATGCCGGCCGGCACGATCGCGGTGGGATGGAACTGCACCGCCTCCATGTTGCCGAGCTCTGCCACGCCGGTCTCCAGCGCCAGCGCCATGCCGGTTCCTTCACAAATGATGCCGTTGGTCGAGACCTTGTAGATTCGCCCGTAGCCGCCGGTGGAAATGGCGGTCGCGCGGGCCACGATCGCGGTCAGTTCGCCGGTCACCAGGTTGCGCACGATGGCGCCGAAGCAGCGGTTGCCGTCGTGGATCAGCGACAACGCTTCCATGCGCTCCATGACCGGGATGTCGTCGGCGATGCTCTGATCACCCAGCGTGAACAGCATGGCGTGGCCGGTGCCGTCGGAGGTGTAGCAGGTGCGCCACTTGCGGGTGCCGCCGAAATCGCGCGCGGTGATCAGCCCGTGGGCTTCGGGCGATTCGCTGATCACGACCCGCTCGGCGTTGACCACGGCCTCGCGCTCGCCCTGGCGGACCCGATTCCAGGGCACGCCCCACCCGGCCAGTTCGCGCACCGCCTTCGGCGCGGTGTGGACAAACATTCGCGCAACCTGCTGGTCGCAGCCCCAGTCCGAGCCCTTGACCGTGTCCTCGAAGTGCACGTCCTCGTTGTCGCCGCTGCCCATGGCGCTGTTGGCCAGGCTGGCCTGCATGCCGCCCTGGGCGGCGGCCGAGTGCGAGCGCTTGGGCGGCACCAGGCTGAGGACGATCGGTTCCAGCCCGCGTTTCTTCACCCCGATTGCGGTGCGAAGGCCGGCCAGCCCGCCGCCGATGACGAGCACGTCGGTGTATACGAGTTTCATTCGCGCGGCTCCAGTGGCTCCGACAGGCTCTGGGGAACGTAATGCTCGCCGTAGTCGTCGCGGTGATCGAGGCCGATCTTGATATAGGCGGCAAGCGACAGCAGGCCCAGGGTCAGGAAGAAAATGGTAACCAGCCACTTGGCGCGCTTCATGTTGCGCCGTGTGGCGGCCGGGTCACGGCCCTCCAGCCAGCCCCACTTGACCGCAACGCGGTACAGGCCGATGGAGCCGTGCAGCTCGACGGCGAACAGCAGCAACAGGTAAAGCGGCCAGTACCAGTCGCTCACCACCCGGTCGGCCGAGCCGTAAGGACCGATCGATTCGGGGCGGGTCATCATGGTGTAAAGATGCACCGAGCCGAGAAAGAACATCGCGAACCCGGTGTAGACCTGAACGAACCACAACGTCGTGTCGCCGTGCTTCATCTCACCGGCGTGCCGGCGGAAGGCGCTGTACTCGCGGTAATCGGCCGGAAACTTGCGCATTGCAAGGGCGGCGTGGAAGATGAACATGGCGAACACGAACAGCGCCACGCCGCTGACCAGGATTGGATAGGGTTCGCCGAAGATGTGATAGCCCTCGAAGAACCGGGCGACATGCCAGAAGGCGTCCTTGCCCAGCAGGATCGAGGAGACGAAGAACATGTGCAGCCACATGAACAGCGCCAGGAATACGCCGCTCGCGCTTTGCAGCACGTCCAGTCTCGCCGGAAGGCGGCTCGCCGACATCAGCCCTCGATCCTGAACCGCTTGACGCGGTAGAAACCGTCGAAGATCAGTGCACGATCGGTCAGCGCCGCCCGCTTGCCGACCGCCTGCGCGCAGTCATCCACCAGCTGCGTGAGGTTGTCGCGCCACAGCGTATCCAGGTGCGGCTCGATCTGCATGACCAGCCAGCGCAGTGGCGGAAAGCGGTGCAGCGGGTGCCGTTCGCCAAGCGCGCCGTACTCGGTGATCACCAGTTGACCGCCGGGCTTGAGCACCCGGATGGCGTGTTCGAGGGCGCGGCGGCGCGCGGCACTGGGCATTTCGTTGAGCAGCAGGAACATCAGGCCGGAATCGAACTGGTTGTCGCCGAATTCCAGCGCTTCGGCGTCCATCAAGTGCAGATCGGCCTTGTCGCGAAGCCCGGCTTCGCGCAGCTTGGCGTCGGCCAGCCCGAGCTGTATGGGAGCGACGTCCAGGACCGTCAGCGGATTGTCGCCTAATTGTCGTGCAAGCTTGGGCACGAGGTCGCCGTAGGCCGAAGCGATCAGCAGGGTCGAGCCGGTCGAGATGTCCGGCCCGAAATGCGCCAGCGTGGCTTCGACCATCTTGCGATACTGGCCGAACACGATGCAGTTGATGACCGGCATGTGGTCGAAAAACCAGACGCCGGGACGCCACAGGTAAGCCCATCGATAATGTCCGGAAATGTAGTCCGGAATGGCGATACCGGAGGCGGCCATTTCCGCTGGTTGCACGACATCGGCAGGTTGCTGCCGCGCGCGCTTGGGCATCGCTTTCATCAACTCCTCCTCCCGTGAGCATCTGCGCCCTGAGACAAAGCGAACCGTGCATGGATGCACTTGTGATCGCTCGAAGTCCGGTTCACACGTCGGCGCTAGCGGCCTGGTCGCGACCGTCGCGGACCTTGAACTTTGCCCATCGAATTAGGACCGTCATCCTTCAGAGGTCGCGGTCTTCGTGACGCGGCTCCAGGTCGTTGAACGAAGATTCTACCAGCCCGTGCGGGGCACGGGCTGGTATCCGACGGCTGGCAAACGGGATACGGCGTCGAGGCGCAACCCGCTGCTATTCCCAGGCCCCGGCATAGAAGTGCGCGAGCGCCTTCATCTGGTCTGCATCCAGTTTCTGCATTTCTTCGGCCATGCTTTCCGGCTGCCAGCGATCGCCGGCCTTGTAGTATTCGAACTGATCGACCAGGTACGGGATCGGCTGGCCGGCCAGGATGCCGGCATCGTCGAAAGGCTCAGCACCGGAAGCGGTATGGCAGCGATCGCAGCTCGCGTTATGGATCGATTCGCCCTGCGCAACCAGGCCCTCATCGACGTCCTGCTCGAAGGGTTCGTAGGAAATTTCGCCGAAGTATTCGGCAATCGCCATCCGGTCGTCTTCCGACAGTTCGCTGATCAGCGCGCAATGGTCCTCCGCGTCTTCCTCGGCAAAGCCGTCGGCGACGCACGGCCGCTCGTTTTCGGCGAAGATGGCCAACTGGTTTTCCAGGAAAAAACCGCCAACGCCGGCAATCGTCGGGATTTCGGCGCTGTCGGTGATGCCGTTGTCGTTATGGCATCCGGTACAGGTTTCGGCTGCAGCCGGCGCCTGTGCGACAGCTACATTGAATCCTGCGACCAGCAAGGCGCCCAGGGCGAATTTTCCAGCATGCTTGGTGATTGTCTTCATGGTCTCTCTCCCGTGGTGTTTTTAATGATGTCATCGATTGCCGTACAGGGCCCATCTTAAGCAATTTCGGGCCGGTTAATCAAACGCTCGTCGTGTTCTCGTATCCAGAAAGATTTGGTATCGCGTCTCATTCGTGTTCTATTGAATGGCGCAGGATAGCGCGGAGATGCGGCATCAGCGCTTGTTGACGGTCGGCGAGGTTTGGACGACATCCGGTAGAATCCAGCCCGACCAGGCTGGCTCGATATCGCTTGCATCCATTCCGACCCGAAATCCAGCGCAAAGTTGCAGCGCGTCGCGCTTTGGTCAGCTGGATAGCGGAATCAGGGTATGAATTCCCCACCCCGCTTTGTCTGGCGGGATCGGGCAAGGCGGGCGGGCTTTACGGCAGCTGTAAAAGAGGTTCAATCGAAGCCCGCCCGCGCGGGGCGCGGGCGGGGCAAGCGTGGAAAGCCGATTCGAGTCAATGCGCCCGGAGGACTATTGCCCTGCTTCGGCGTAGAAATGCGCAAGCGCCTTCATTTCTTCTTCGCTGAGCTGCATCACCTCGGCCATGCTCTCGGGCTGCCAGCGTTCACCGTCCTTGTAATACTCGAACTGCTCGATCAGGTACGGGATCGGCTGGCCGGCCAGGATGCCGGCATCGTCGAAAGGCTCGGCGCCGGCGTCGGTGTGGCAGCGAGCACAATTTTCTTCATGGATGGCTTCGCCCTGATCGGCAAGGCCCGCATCCACTTCCTGGTCGAAGGATTCGTAAGGCAGTTCGCCGTAATATTCGGCAATGGCCAGCTTGTCGTCTTCCGACATTTCGCTGAAGATCGCGCAATGGTCTTCGGCACCATGGTCGGCGAAATCTTCCGCGCCGCATGGCCGCTCGCCTTCGGAGTAAATGGCGAGCTGATTTTCAAGGAAGAAGCTGCCGACACCGGCAATGGTCGGGACGTCTGGGTTGTCGCTCACGCCATCTTCGTTGTGACAGCCCGTGCAGCTTTCGACGGCTGCCGGCGCCTGCGCGACTGCAATGTTGAACCCGGCCACCAGCAATGCGCCGAGGACGAATTTTCCAGCGTGTTTCCTGATCGTTCTCATGGTTTCTCCAAGAATGACAGTATCAATTTTCATCGGTTGTTGCATCCAGGAACTAAGTTGAACAATATTTACCGAGGCGAGGAGATTTCCTGCCTCGGGATCGGCCGATGCGCACCCGGCTCGCGCATTCTTCGCGTGGTCACTGGAACCGGTAGCGCAGCATCGCACTGATCACGTGCGCCGTTCCGTCCGGGGTCAGCTCTCCCAGGCTCAGGAGCGTCGGGACCGTGTCCGGCTGAACATTGTCGCGAAAGAAATCGTCTTCGGTCAACTTGCCGACCAGGTAGTTGAAGCGAAGACCCAGGTTCTCGCGAAGTTGACGTTCCAGGGAGGCCTCGAGCGTGAAACGCTGCGTCTTGAGCCGCGGGAATTCCGGCATATCCACACCGCGCTTGACGATTTCGATGTCGCCGTCAGCCGACGCATAGCTCAGGTCCAGCGAGGCCTTCACCCACTTGCCCGGGAGCTGATCGAACCTGAAGCCGAAGCCTACGGTTCGAAATTCGTCGTCCTGGGAACCCTGCCAGCGCGCGCCGTCGATGTTGTCGGCGCCGAAGATATCGGCTTCAAGCTGCTCGAACGAAACGAACGCATGCGCCGATACGTACTGCGAGAAATTGGCCGAAAGATCGAGTCCGTAACTTTCCGAGCGCGCGTCGCTCAAACCGATGTCCACGTCCTTGTAGTCTTCGTCGGCGATCTCGACGAACAGGCCGGCGAACACGTTTTCCAGCAATGCATAGTCAGCCGCGATGCGATAGGCGTCACGTTCCTTTTCGGCAAAATGGAACCGACGCAGATCGGGATTGACGCCGGGGCCGAGCAGCGCCGGATCGAGATCGTTGTCCCGGTCTTCGTTTTTATATTCGGCGCGCAGGCTCAGGCGGTCGAACGGGTTGCTGCGAGCCTGGAAGGTATAGCTGTCGGTCGTGGTTTGCTCCACCTCTTGCAATGTTCGGTCCATCTCCTCGCTTTCCACCGAGGCCGAAAGATCGAGGAAGGAGGACAGCCGGTAGTCCAGCGTGGCTTCCGCGGAAAGGCGATCGTAGCTGAAAGGTTCGTTGACCACCTCGCCAGTCACGAAGGTGTCGGTGATGACCTGGGTGAACGGGTCGCGCGAGGAGTTGTTGTCGCGCTCGTCGTAGCGGAGCTGAACGCGGGCCCTGAGGTCGCGAGTCAGGTTGCTGGTCGCCCTGAAATTGACGATTCGCGTATCGACCTCGCCGTCGAAACTGGTTCGCGGCAGTCCCGGGTTTGCAAGATTGGGATTGACCGTTGGCTGCAGGAAGCTTTCGTCCTGTTCCATGCGACCGATCGCGACCTGGCCGGCGAGGGTCAGGTACCTGGGCTGGGTCCAGGAGCCGCTGAGCATGACCTGGTGGAACTGGTTGTCCGGCGGTTCGGCCAGTTCGCCGAGCTGGGCGCCAAAAATGCCGGTGAATGGATTTTCCCAGAACAGCGCCTGGTTGTCGTTGTCGAAATGCGACAGGTTGTAGCTGGCCTCGAGCTGCCAGCGGTCCTTGACGTAGGCAATTCCGGCATCCAGCTTTGTTGTTTCATAGTTGGTCGGCGCAGCGAGCTCGGCTGCGCGGAAAATGAAGCTTGCGCCCCGGATCGAGTTGCCGTCCCGGTTGGTGCGTTCGAGATTGGCACGGTAGCGCCACGGGCTCTCGCCGCCGAACTCGATGCCCAGCGTGAGGATGTCCCGGTCGCTTCCGATGTTGACGCTGCGCAGGTTCCGGTTCAATGCCGTCATTTCGCCGGTGTTTCCAGCCAGGATCCAGTCATCGGGCAAGGTCTGCGTGGAGGTGCCCGCGCCCACGAAGGGCGTGAGTGCGTCATCCTCCCGCAGATAATTGATTTCGTCCCAGCCCAGGGAAAGCCGATAGCTGCCCTGCTTTCCACCTTCGATCCGCAGGGTTCGGCTGTCCAGGCCGAGCCGTTCGCCGTAGATATCGACATAATTCGCATCCGATCCGCGATAGATCAGATCGGCGTCGAGCTCCACGAACCCGCCCTGGTCTTCGAGCCCGCGATAGTTGCCGAATTCGATAAAGTCGTCCGATATGTAGCCGCCGCCAAACAGCACGCTGCCGGTCCAGCCTTCTACAAGCGGGCAGTTTCTGCACTGCCATCTGCTGAGGTCCGGCTGCTCGGGCCATGGGATTTCGGCCGTTTCTTGAGCCGGTTCTTCGGCTTCCGCCTCGTCGTCCTGGGCAATCGCCGGCATCGCGAGCATCGCGCTCAGCAGTCCCGACAGGGCGAGCCTGAGAACGTGATGGCGCATCCGGTCGCTTGAGTGACTCGGTGCGTTTTCTGGAAGTTGATTCGTCTTCATGTCTGGAATCTCCGCGCAGCGTTACCGACTCAGGAGGGATCCCGAGGGATGGTTCGAACCGTGCACCTGGGAATGGCAGTTGGTGCAGCTTTGACCCAGAAGGAATGATGACGGGTTTCGACCCGGCAGATCATCGGTGGAACGCCCGATTCCGGCGTGGCCGACCCGGGAATGACACTGCTGGCACAGCAGCGGCGACCGTCGGGTAAGCATCGCCGGGTTGTTGGATCCGTGCGGACGATGACAAAGCGTGCAGTCCTCGGGCACCGGGGCGTGTTCCCAGAGGAACGGTCCGCGCTTTTCGGCGTGACATTCGTAGCAGTTCTGATTGACCGTCGGGCTGCTGAGCATTGCCTCGTTCGGCGCCCCGTGGGGTTCGTGACAGCTTGCACACGACATTTCGCCGTGGCGTACCGGATGGGCAAAGGCGCGGTGCACCTGGGCACGCTGCTGGGTATGGCAGGAAAGACAGCCGTCCGACTGGGTCGATGCCACCGTCATCGGGTCGCGTCGAACGTGCGATTCATGGCAATCGGCGCAGCCCACCTCCTGGCGCTGGTGCGTTCCGCCTTCCCAGAAACCGTGCTTCTGCTCGGTATGGCAGTCCTGGCAGATCTGGTTCTCGCGTTCTTCCGACCACGGCGCGTTCGGGCCGAATGCCGGCATCGGGGGACGTTCCTCACCAAAGCCCACCCGACCGGCATGGTCGCCGCCGGGGCCGTGGCAGGCTTCGCACTGGTTGCCGCCGAAAGGCGTTCGTTCATCGGCCATGACGCCATGCGGGCCCTCGAAGATCTCATTGAGGTGGGCGCTTTCGTCGTCGCCGTGACAGCGCATGCACTCATCGGCGCCGCGACGCGAATATTCCGGCATGTAGTCATCGCCCAGGGCGCCTTCTTCCTCCTGGGCACTGGCAACAGGTTGAAACGCGAATAGCATGACGAATACCGCCAGCATCAATCCCGTTGCACCTGCCTTGTCAGAAAATGCTCGCAACGTTTGCAAAGCCTGTCTCCCGCATTCTTGTAGTTACCGTTCTGTAAAAGGTCTGGCCTGTCGACCGGGGGTCGACAGGCCAGTTTTCCGCACGCCGGCGTGGCCGGCTTTTTGGGCCCTGGCGACCGGACTTCAGTTGAGTCCGTGCACCTCGCCGACCGGAACGAAACCACTCTCGCTGTGGCAGAACGAGCAGTTCTCTGCCGGAGAGGAATCGATGAAGGCCTGCGTATCAGGATCGTTGAACGGATCCGGGTTCATGAGCCAGCCGTTGCCGAACGAAATCCCCGAATCGCTGCGAACCGACATGTGGTCCTTGGCGACATCGGAGTTATGGCAGGACAGGCATGCAGCCGTTTCCACACTGACGTTGTTGTCGTCGGTCGGATCGGTTGCAGAGCCATCTCCCGGCGCGAAACCGTCCGGACCCGGCCCGAAGAAACCGGTTTCGACCACCGTCGCACCCGAATCCACGGTAACGGCCAGTTGACCCTGGTCGAGCGGCAGCGCGTAGGTATCGCCGTCGTGACAGGCCTGGCAATCGGCGGGTGAACGCGGATAGCTGGCGTCGCTGTAGTCGTGCGGCGTACCGCCGAAGCCGTAGGCGACGTAGCCTTCTTCGCGAACCGAAGCGGCGTGGATGGCGTGGACCATGTAGCCGAAGCTGACGGTGCGGTCTTCGATGCCGTCAATTGCTGCAGCGTTCATTCCGTTAACGGTACCGTCCTCGTCCGCCGGACGGCGGAACAGGTCGGTCGCATTCGGGGTATGGCAGGTTGCGCAGGCTTCGATATTGTCCGAGCGGTTGCCGCCATGCAGCGCCAGGCCGTCATTCATGGCGTGGCAGGTCTGGCAGTTCTCGATGGCAACGACGTTGCGCCGACTTTGTGCATCGGCATCGTTGATCGCGAACGAACGCGTTCCGCTCGTGGCCGGAACCTCGTCGTCGTAGACGCCGTCGAAATCGAAATCTGCGGCCGGATGGCCCTCGATCATGACGGTGCCCGATCCCAGCGGCGGGTTGGTGCTCGGCACGACCAGCGGATTTTCCAATGCCAGCGTGTCAACCGTGAACGTGCCGTCGCCGTTATCGGTGATGTAACTCGGCAGCGAGCCGCTTCCATCGGCCAGCGTGATGCTGATCGGCTGTCCCACGGCGCGTCCGGTCGTATCGGTACCGGCATCGTTGCCGACGTTCGTGAAGTCGGTATTCGGCCACGCGAATGACATGGCGAGCCGGGTCCCGTCGCCGGCAAACGCCGGATCGGCGGCGATATCGTAGGGTGCGTCGCCGTCTGTCGGGTCGGTGATCGAGAAAGTCACGATCGGCGATTCGCCTTCCGCGGTATTTTCGATTTCCAGGATGTTGTAGGAGAAGCGCTGGGCCGCGACCTGGGAATCGATCACGTGGTATGCAAGGTTGCCCTGCAACAGGCCGTCGGGCGCGTGGCAGGCTTCACAGGTATCGTTCGGCTGCGCCAGCCCGATGTGGTTGCGGTTGGCGTTGGTCAAACCGTTTTCGTCGAATGCCAGATCGTCGTGGCAGGAGGCGCAAACCTCGGCCGTGGCCCGGCTATCGATGTTGGCAGCCTGCGGCGTTTCCGGATTCTCCGGATCGTGGCAGGTCACGCAATTGCGCGTGTCCTGCGGGTGCACGACGTCGTTGAAGTTATCCGGCGGTGCGCCGAAATTCTCGCAACCGAAGCCACAGAACTCGTAGTTCTGGGTCAGGTTCTCGCCGAAGTGGATCTTGTGCACCATGACCCGGAAATCCAGCGTGGCGCCGATGCCGCCGCCGTCGAATGCGCCGGGCTGGTGGCACGAAACGCACTGCTCGACGCTCTTGCGGGCGCCGCCGTGGAACGCGAATTCTTCGTCACCGTGGCAGCTGGTGCAGTTTTCCTGAACCACGAGCGAGCGGCTCGGGATCCCTTCGGTTTCGCCGGTGGACGGGACGATATCGAATGCCGTATCGACGGTATCGGGCTCTCCTCCGAAAATTTCGGCGTCTCTGATTTCCATGCCGACCCGGTGGGTCAGATCGGGTTCGAAGGCCACTTCGGAAATCGCTTCCAGCGGATCATTGAAGGTGAAGCGGTAATTTCCACCGTCCAGGTCTTCCAGCGTGCCGCTTGAATAGGTGCCTGCGGAGATGTTGGCCACGCCCTCGTCGTCGGCGCGCATGTAAGTGCTCCAGTTATTGGTCTCGCCGTTGCTGCCGGGCACCAGCTTGTTGACCGTGAAGCTGAAGCTGACGTTCTCGCCCTGGTTGAGCCCTTCGATGCCGAGCCCGAACTCGTCGGTCACGCGGAAATCGATGACCGGCATGCCTTCGAGTTCGGCACCGATGATTTCGGCGAACAGAAAGTCGGGCGCCGGCCGTTGCTGGCGAAGAGACTCGACGCTCTCCGAGACCGCTGCGGCGGCTTCCGGCGTGCCGAACTCGGCCATGACTTCCGGCGGCATCTTTTCGAAGAACCGGATGAGTTCAGGATTTTCTTCGAGCAGGCTGTCCGATTCCTGCGATCCGCGCAGGGCGCTGCGATCCTGGTCGTCGCGCTCGCCCATGGCGGCCCGGCGGTCGATGGCCTGATCGCCGACCGTGACCGTCCCTTCCGAGGAGCGCGCCTCGATACGGGCGTCACCCGGCGAGGCGTGAACCTGTGGTACCAGGAGACCAATCAGCATCAGTCCCGCAAAAACAACACCGCAAAGACTTGCGGTTCTTGATCGTTGACAATCATGCATAGTGGTTCTCCTTCTCCCGCTTGAAAAGCTGCTTGATGATCCCTGAACCCCGGTGCCGCATTTCCCCGGCAAGGGTTTTTTTACAAATCGCCCGTGTGATGAACCCACGAGCGCTGGTGATTCGGTTTTGCACTTTGATTTCATATGAGCCACGGCGGTCTAAGCGCCCTCCGGCAGTTCGTGCGCGACACCCTTGTGGCAGTCGATGCAGGTCCGACCGGTTTTTTCCCGATACTCCGCCGAGTGCCGGCGCTGCGCGTAACGATCCTGGAGCTCGGCCGACATGGCTTCGTACTCGTGACAGTTGCGGCATTGCTTGGAGTTGTTGGCCTTCATCCTGGCCCAGACCTTTTCCGCCATTTCCGGCCGGTGCGCTTCGAATTTTTCCCGGGTGGAGATGCGGCCGGTCAGGTGTCCCGGAACTTCGACCAGCAACGCCTTGGTCTTCACCTTCATTTTCGGGAAGAACGCCTTGGGCACATGGCAATCCTTGCACTTGGCGACCACGCCGGAGCGACTGTTGTGGTGAATGCTTTCGTTTTCGTAGTAAGGAAAAATGAAAGCCTCCATCTCGTGACACGAAGAGCAGAATTCATTGGAACTGGAAGCATCGACCACGGTCAGAAACCCTTGCCAGCCCAGCGCACCGGCGACGACGCCCGAAAGCAGAAGAAAGCCCATCCCGTAGCGTGTGCTCGGTTTGGTGAAAAAGGCCCGCACCCGGCTCAACATGCCTCGTTTCCGGTCCTTCCTCCCTTCATCTTCCGGTTGCGTCACCGACTGCCCTCACCCGTCTCGACCGGCACCGCAAATCGACGCGACGAGACAAGGTCATTTGAATTCACCCAATATTCACATGACGAAGGGGCTTGTGCAATTGACGAAAATCAATTCTGGGCAAAAAAACCGGCCAGTTATTAATGATTTGCGTTTGCGTTTAAGGGCCGTCAAACGCCCGATCGGGCCAGCGGCATGGTCATGCAACGGCAGCCGCCGCCACCCCGGCTGAGTTCGGCGCCGTCGATACTCACCACGACCCGGCCCGACTCGGGCAATTCGTTTTCGCCGGACAACAGGCCGGCGGCGTCAACCACCTCGAAGCCCGCCGCGGACAGCGCCTCCAGCGTATGGATGTTGTGCTTGTAGCCGAGGATTCTGCCGGGGCCGAAAGCGAAGAAATTCGCGCCGCTGGCCCACTGTTCCCGTTCCTGGTGGAACGAATCGGCGCCGCCGCAGGCAATCGGCTCCAGTTCCACGCCCTGCGCCCGCAGCGCCGACAGCACGTCCGAGAATTCTTCGATGCGAGCGCCGTCACCCGAGCCGAAGCGGCAGTGGAAGGCCCGGCAGCGCTGGTTGCCGGTGATCAGCGGCGGAAATACCACGCACTTGTCGCGGTCGACCATGGTGAAGATCATGTCCAGGTGAATCGTCGCGCGGGTCTTGGGAATTTCGACGACGATGAAATCGGTGACCGGGCCCTGGCTGGCGATGGCGCGCATCAGCCGGTCGATGCCGGCCACCGAGGTGCGCTCGCTGTAGCCGATCACGACCAGGTCTTCGCGGATGACCAGGAGATCGCCGCCCTCGATGGTGACTTCCGAGTCCGGGTTCGCGGTGCCGTCGAAATAGAACCCGCCGCTGTGCAGGCGCGGGTGGTACTTGAACACGGCTTTCAGCAGCAGCGCTTCGGCCGCCCGCGCGCGATAGGCCATGGAGCCGATCACGATCCGGTCGTTCACGCACATCGTCGCGTCGCGGGTAAAGAAGGTATTCGGCAGAGGCGGAATCGCGTATCGCGACGGATGCAGGTACTTTTCCAGGCTGTCGGGGCGCTTGGGCGTGCCCTGCACCAGCTGGCGGGCCAGTTGCACGGGATCCATCTCCACCAGCTCGGTAAACACCTCGGGGCACCGGAACAGCTGGGTCAGTTCCTCGATCAGGCCGCGCCGCACGCGCTCGCGGTCGAGCACGTCGGTCAGCAGATCGTGCAGCTCGACGACGTCGGCAACCTGGGCCAGGACGCCGGTCAGCTGCTTGTGCTCGCTGAGCGCCAGCGGCAGGTTGAGGATGTCGTCGTAGAGCACCTCGGCGGCGGTGGCCGGCGTCATGTTCTCCATTTCCTGCCCCGGGGTATGCACCACCACCGTCTGCAGGGCGCCGATTTCCGAGTCCAGGCTGATTTCGATTGGCATTTTCGCTGGCCTTAGGGGTCAAGGTTATGCTTCAGGAAGCTTCAGCGCTCTGCAAGCCTGAAAATCCGTGCAATCGAGCGCAACCTCGAAGCCCGAACGCCCGACTTGAAACGAAGCCCGGCCCTCGAATGACTGTCGCTGATTCACGCATTGCCGCGCTGAACCCTCATGATATATCGTACTCAAAAGCCACGGGGTCACCGTCTGCACGGCATGCAATGATGAATAATTCTCGTTTCCGGTCGAAATCCCTGCGTCCGCATGGTGACCTGCGTCCGTATGTCAGGGGGAACACGCCGACACGCGATCGTCGGATCAGGCATCTGTCGATTGCCGGGCTGGTCGTCGCTTCCTTCGTCACGCTGGCGGGTTGCGCCGGCAAGACGGCTCGCGAGATCGACCGGGACGATTTGCTGGCGCAAGCGCCCGAGCTGAACCAGCAGTTGTTCGGCCAGCCGCGACCGGTGCCCGATTTCAGCGAACTGACCGCACTCACTCCCGAACAGGAATCGGATTTTCTGCGCTTCTTCAGGTCGGGCGTGGAATCACGCTTCGAGCCGCACAAGAGACTTTACGCCTATCTGACGCGGGAACTGGCCGATACCGACTTCGAGCATCGCACGTTGCCGGCATCGAAAACCATCGAGACGCACAGCGGCAACTGCATGTCGCTGGCGCTGGTCACGACGGCCTATGCGCGCCTCGCGGATATCAAGATCGGCTGGCAGCTGGCCGACACCGATCCGGTCTATTCGTCGGAGGGCTCGGTGATATACAGCGCCAATCATATACAGACACGCCTGTATCACCGCGACTATGACCGGGCCGCTGCCAGGTTCTCGCTGCGCCGGCCGTATCTCCTCGTCGACTACTTCACCGGGGCACCCCCCAGAGAAGGCGAAGCGTTGAGAAGAGAAGAAGTCGTTGCGCTGGTCTATCAGAACATGGGGGTCGAAGCAATGGCCGAGGGGCGCCTGGAAGACAGCTACTGGTTGCTCTCGGCGGGGCTGAATCACGACCCCGCCAATCCGAATCTGTACAACGCGTTGGGCGTGCTGCACCGCCGAGCCGGTGACGAACGAACGGCCGAGAAGCTGTATCGATTCACCCTGGACAAATTCGATGACCGACTGATCGTGCTGCGCAACTACCGCAACCTGCTGCTCGCGTCGAACCGGACGGAAGAAGCCGACCGCCTCGAGGGCAGGATCATGGCATTGCCGGACCCGGACCCCTACCCGCTGCTGGCGCTCGGTGACGAAGCTGCCGAGAAGGGCAAGGTCGATGTCGCACTGGCGCATTACCGCAAGGCCGGGGAGGTTGCACCCTACCTGCACGAAGTCTATCTGAAGATTGCCCGTATCCATGCCGACAACGGCGACCGGAAGCGTGCCGAGCGCGCCCTGCGTGAAGCGCGCGACCGCGCCCGGGATTCGAACCAGCAGGAGTTCTATGCGGCCAAGCTGGATGCGCTGGAAAAGCACTGAGCCACCGACTGGGGAAATCGATAGGAATTTCGGAGGTTGCTCGTCGGCAATTTGCCTGACCGGGTTAAGAAAAAGACAAAAAGCACAAACCTCAAGGCGTCATGGACCTCGCCACTCGGAAGCCGACGCTGTCGGCGCGGGTGTCGTCGCGGGTGTTCACGCCGCGTTCGGCCGAACGGATGAATCGACCCCGGTTGGTCCATGAGCCGCCGCGTATCACCGCGCGGTCGCACTGGCCGGTCATCCAGGCGCTGCCGTCGGTCGGGGCGCCGGTGTAGTCCGAGTTCCAGCAGTCCTGCACCCACTCAGAGACGTTGCCGTGGGTCTCATACAGGCCGAACGCGTTCGGGGCAAAGCTGACCACGAGCTCCGTTTGTTCTCTCCAGATGCCGCTCGGGCAGCCTTGCGCAGGAGCCGTGCCTCTGAAATTGGCCTGATCGGAGGTGATGCAGTCTCCGGTGTTGAAGCGACCGGTGGTGCCGGCGCGGGTGGCGTATTCCCACTCCGATTCGCTGGGCAGGCGGTAGCCCTCCCCCGTCCTGTTGCTCAGCCAGGTCACGTACTCCTGCGCGTCTGTCCAGCTTACGTTGATCACCGGGCGGTCGCCGCGGCCCCAGCCCGCGTCATCCGGGTTGCGGCTGCAACCGCCGTCAGCCACGCACGCGCCCCACTGGTCGAACGTCACCTCGGTCTGGCTCATGGCAAAGGCCGGGACGTCGACTTCGCGCTGTGGGCGCTCTCGGTCCAGACTCTCCGGCTCGCTGGCCGGGCTGCCCTGGGTAAAGGTTCCGGCCGGAATCATGACCATCGTCGGGCAGTCGGCGCAGTCGGTGAACGTTCGCTCAAAACCGTCTTTGAAAATAAGGTCATCTTCAGCCGACACCAGCGAACCGGCGCCGCTCAGGAATGCGAGAAGAATTCCACACAACAAGGATTTTCGATCAAGAATCGAGGTCAGCGACGTGGCCATACTTTCCTCCTTCCCTGTATACGGCGACTTCGGGCTGTCGACGGCCAGGTATAGCGAGCATGCCGACCAAGTGCATGTCTCTTTTAGCCTGCTGGAACAAAAATATACCAGCCGGATCGATCAAATGGAATGC
>JAWLEW010000041.1:0-19775 GCA_041685925.1 Wenzhouxiangellaceae bacterium
GGCCCGGTGGCTGCGGCGCTTTGCGACCGGGCGCACTGCAGGCGTACTGGACTGTCCGGGGAGGATGCGCGACCGAGCGAAACGCCGCAGCAGGGGGCGTGAATAAGGCGGGCTAACCGGAAGATCGGTCTGCGAGCTGCAGACGCTCGAAACTGGCGTAAAGGGAGCCTCAGACGACCGCTTCGGTACCCGACGCTCGGAAGTGCGGGCCGTTCCGGATCGGCTTTGCCGAGATGGATTGAATACGAGACGTGCGATCCGTGATCACGCCAGGCGTGCATGATCCGTGTCGCCGGCTTTCACGTCCGGCCTGGATCTGCGGTATAACGGCGACTCACTTATACGGCAACAATCCGTGACAGCTCGTATCGTCCGTCATCCCCCGGAATCCATGGCGACCACGCTGCGGAAACTTGCCGCGCGCGCCGAGAACAACCCGGCGCCCGACGTTTACGGAAACGGTGCGCTGATCGAGGATTTCGAAGGCAGGATGGCGGCCATGCTGGGCAAACCGGCGGCGCTGTTCATGCCCAGCGGCACCCTGGCGCAGTCGCTTGCGCTGAGGATTCACGCCGACAGGCGCAACAAGACCGCCGTAGGCCTGCACCCGACCTCGCACCTGGTGCTGCATGAACAGGACGGCTATCGGAAACTTTGGGGGCTCACCGGAATACTGCTGGGTGATCCCCGGGAAGTTCTGACCCTCGCAGACTTGCAGGCCCGGCCGCCGGAGGAATTGGCTGCAGTCGTGCTGGAACTGCCGATGCGCGAGATCGGCGGCCAGCTTCCCGAGTGGGAGGATCTTCAGGCCCAGGTCGAATGGGCGCGCCGGCACGACGTCGCCGTTCATATCGACGGCGCCCGGCTCTGGCACTGTCCAGCCTGTTACCGGCGAAGCCTGGCCGAAATCGGCGCGCTGGCCGACTCGTTGTATGTCAGCCTGTACAAGGATATCGGCGGTATCGCCGGCGCGGTGCTGGCCGGAGAAAGTGATTTCATTGCCGAAGCGAAAGTCTGGAGTCGACGCGCCGGCGGCAATCTGCCTTCGTTTTATCCTTACATCCTGGCCGCCCAACAAGGGCTGGAGGACAACCTGGCCAGCATTGACGACGCAGTCGACTACGCGCGGAAGCTGGGCCCGATGCTGGCGAGCCTGCCCGGTGTTCGGGTGAATCCCGCAACGCCGCAGTCCGCCATGTTTCACCTGCATATCGAGCGCGATCGCGAGACTTTGATTCAGGCAGTAGCCGACTACACTGAACGGCATGACGTGGTCACGTTGCCGAAGCCCCGAGCCATTGACGAAAACGGCAACAGCATCTGCGAGATCAGCGTCGGCCGCAGCACGATGGAATATCCCGCCGAGTTCTGGTTGGGTCATCTACGTGCAGTTCTGGCCAATTGCGGAAGCACCGAAACCAACAAAACGCCGCGCGTTTGATCAGACCGGAAGGAAGGCGTCCCTGTAGACTCAGCTTCCAAGCAAGCTGTCGGCCAGTCGTGTCATGCCCCTCAACGCAGGCTTTGGGGCGGCGTCGCCGCTTGAAGGAGCACTTGCGATCCTGATACCATTCATGGAAATACTGCGCAAATCCCGTCGCACTTGCGCCGCAACGTGTGCTTCTGGCAATCGACGGCCTTCAGCCGCCGGAGCGGCTGCGCGAAAGGCCGGCCTCGTCTATCCTTAACCGAGAAGGCGCAGACTTTCTATAACGGATTCCGCCGAAATGCCGGCGGCGATTTGGGAGTGCGATATGTCCAAGCTGAACGACCATCTCCTGTGGATCGGTGGCCAATATACAGCCTCCGGAGAGGAAGCCTTTTTCGATACCGTCAATCCCGCCACCGGCGAGGTAATCTGCCGCGTAGCCAGCGCTTCTGCTGCGGATGTCGACAAGGCGGTGGCCTCCGCGGAAACCGGCCAGGCGGAGTGGTCGGCCATGAGCGGTGCCGACCGTGGCCGGGTGCTGAGCCGCACCGCCCGGTTGCTGCGCGAGCACTGCGACGAGGTGGCCAGGCTGGAATCGTTGGACGGCGGCAAGCCAATCGCCGAGACCCCCGAGGCGGACGTGGGCTCCGCGGCGGATTGCCTGGAGTTTTTCGGCGGCCAGGCGGCCTCTTTGCAGGGGGAATACCAGCCGGTGTCCGGGGGCTTCTTCTATACGCGCCCGGAACCCCTTGGAATCTGCGCCGGTATCGGCGCCTGGAACTATCCGCTGCAGATCGCCGCCTGGAAGTCGGCGCCGGCACTGGCAGCGGGCAACGCAATGATTTTCAAACCCGCGGAACTGACGCCGCTGACGGCGCTGCGTCTGGCGGAGTTGTTCAAGGACGCCGGCCTGCCGGACGGCGTGTTCAACGTGGTGCCGGGTTTTGCCGAAACCGGCCAGGCGCTCACCGGCCACCCCCGCATCGCCAAGGTTTCACTCACCGGTGCGGTGAGTACCGGCAAGGTGGTGATGCGCGCCGCCGCCGATTCCCTGAAATCCGTGACCCTGGAGCTGGGCGGCAAATCGCCGCTGATCGTATTCGACGACGCCGATCTGGACAACGCCGTGAGCGCGGCGCTTCTCGGAAATTTCTATACCCAGGGGCAGATCTGTACCAACAGCACGCGGGTCTTTTTGCAGGAGTCCATCAAGGATCGTTTCGTGGAAAAGCTGCTGGCGAGGGTCGAGAAGCTCAAGCTCGGCAATCCGCTGGATCCGGAGACGGATATGGGCCCCCTGGTGAGTGCCGAGCACATGCAGACGGTGCTCGACTATCTGGAAAAGGGAAAACAGGAAGGCGGCCGGGTGCTGATCGGCGGCGAGCGCGCCGAAGTGCCGGGCTTCGAGCGGGGTAATTTCGTCAAGCCTACGGTATTCGACCAGCTGCGTGACGACATGACCATCGTGCGCGAGGAAATCTTCGGCCCGGTGCTGTCACTGCTCAGCTTCCGCGACGAATCCGAGGTGCTGGCGAGAGCCAACGACACCGAGTTCGGTCTCGCCGGGGGCATCTTCACCCGCGATCTGCAACGCGCCCACCGGGTAGCCGAGCAGCTGGATGCCGGTATCGTGTGGATCAACCACTACAACATCACACCGGTCGAGATGCCCTTCGGCGGCTTCAAACATTCCGGCATCGGCAAGGAAAACAGCCGGCGCGCCTTCGAGCACTACACGCGCCTGAAGACCGTCTATGTGGCCCAGGGTGATGTAGACGCGCCCTACTGAAGCCCAAGTACCCAATGTTGAAAGCGTGATGACTTGGTGCGGGTCGCTCTCTTCCCAGTCGCCCCCGGGATCCGGAGGCCCGTTCGGAGACCCTCACTCCAGCCGCTTTTCCGGTTCTTCCTCGCGCTGCGAATTTTCCCAGTCCTTCGCCACGCCGACGGGTGCGGCGGAGGGCGCCAGCATGCCCTTGCCCAGCACATGGTCTGCACCCTTTTCTCCGATCATGATGGTGGGTGCATTCAAATTGCCGCTGGCAAGTGCAGGCATGATGGAGGAGTCGATCACGCGCAGATTCTGGATGCCGTGAACCCGGCACTCGGGATCCACCACCGCCATCTCGTCGATGCCCATGCGGCAGCTGCCGCAGGGGTGGTATGCGGTCTCGCAGGATTCCGCCAGCCAGTTGTCGATCTCGTCGTCACTTTGCACGTCCGGGCCTGGCTCGATCTCACGTCCCCGGTAGGGATCCATGGCCGGCTGAGCGAAGATTTCACGCGTGAAGTGCAGACCGGCGCGGAAGACCTGCTTGTCCTCCTCGCGAGCTAAATAATTGAAAAACATTTTCGGTGCCGCTTCCGGGTCGGCGGATTTGAGCTTGACCCAGCCACGGCTAAGCGGCTTGCTGGCGCCCAGGTGTGCCTGGAAACCGTGCCCCTTCACCGCGCTGGAGCCGTCGTAGGCGATGGCACCGGCGAGAAAGTGATACTGGATATCCGGATACTGGAGTCCGGCGCGGCTGCGAATATACCCGTTGGACTCGAAATGATTGGAGGTCCCGAGACCGCGCTTGAACAGCAGCCAGTTGGCGCCGATCCAGGCCTTTCCCAGCGGACCCAACCAGCCGTTGAGCGTGATCTTCTGAGTGCACTCCTGCTGGACCCAGCACTCCAGGTGATCCTGCAGATTCTGACCCACCCCGGGCAGGTCGTGCACCACCTCGATGCCGTGCTCCTTGAGATGTTCTGCCGGACCGATGCCGGAGAGCATCAGCAGCTTGGGCGAGTTGAAGGCGCTGGCAGAGAGAATGACCTCCTTGTTGGCCTTTGCGCGGAAAGTCTTGCCGCGCTGGCGGTACTCCACGCCCACCGCTTTCTTGTCTTCGATGATCACCCGGGTGGTGAGGGCATGCATCTTCAGTTCGAGATTGGGGCGCGCCCTCGCCGGCTTCAGGTAAGCCAGCGCAGTGGAACAGCGCACGCCGTCGCGCACGGTCATATCCATGCGCCCGAAGCCTTCCGCTCGATAGCCGTTGTAGTCCTCGGTATAGCCGTAGCCCGCCTGCCGGCCGGCCTCGATGAAGGCGCGGTAAAGGGGATTTTTCATGCCGTTGCCATTGCAGGTGGTGAGCGGACCACCGCTGCCGCGATATTCATCGCCGCCGTAGACACAGTTTTCGGCACGCTTGAAGTAGGGCAGCACATCGGCATAACCCCATCCCTTGGCGCCTTTTGCCTCCCACTCGGCATAATCCCCCGCGTCGCCGCGCACATAGACCATGCCGTTGATGGATGAGGAGCCGCCGATCACCTTGCCGCGCGCCTGGTGGATGCGCCGCCCCTTAAGCCCGGGTTCTGGCTCGGTGTAAAACTCCCAGTCGTACTTGGGCATGTTGAGCGGAATGGAGAACGCGGTCGGCATCTTGATGAAGATCGAGTTATCACGGCCACCGAATTCCAGCAACAGAACGTTGTACTCTCCGCTCTCCGTCAGTCGGTTCGCGAGCACGGCGCCGGCGGAGCCGGCACCGACCACGATGTAGTCATAGGTCTGGTCGAATTTTTCTTCATGCATGATCATACAGCTCCTGGTTGTCCCTCTTCGCCCGGTGTACGTCCTTGCTGCTCGCGGCGCATATGCAGATACTGAAGGTGGGCCTCGAAGTGATCGACCACATCGCCGATCACCTGATCCTTGGTGTAGCCCATCAGATCATAGGTGAGGCCGCCCTCGCGCAAGTGGGGCTCGAGCCGGCAGTAGTGGCTGCGCGATTTCTCGGTCCTCAGAGTGAACGCCGGCATGGCGCACTTGCGCGGCCAGACCTGGTAGTTGAAGTCCACTTCTTCGGTCAGCGTCACTTCCAGGGCAAGGTGCAGTCGGTCGCCGGTTTCGCCGCTGATTTTTACCGGATAGCCATCTTGTTCCAGCTGCTCCTTCACCGATTCGAATGCGGGTCCAATCGTTTGCTCGACAAAGCGCTCTACCTGTGCGCGCGTGGGGAAACTCACCGCCCGGCCCAGGCGCTGAGTCCAGTTACTGGCGGGATCGCGGGACAGAGTGCGCGCAGACAGGTGGCCGGAAAGAGAATCCTGCATGCTGTCTCTCTTGAGGCCCTCGAGGCGCAACGCGCGCAGCAGGCTCAACATCACCATGATCAGCACTGCGGCGAAGGGCAGCCCCATGATCACCACCGCCCCTTGCAATGCCACCAGGCCGCCGGCCATCAGTAGCGCAACGGTGAGGACACCGATGATCGCCGCCCAGACAACGCGGATCCAGGGCGGCGCATCGTGGTTCGGATCCTTGAGACGGCAGGTAAGATTTGACAACACCAGTGCACTCGAGTCGCCGGAAGTCACGAAGAAAACGATGGACAGAATAGTCACCAGAATCGTCGTCAGCCAGGTCCAGGGCGCCTCCTCGAGGAACTTGTAGATGGCGGAGCCCGGATTCTGCACCGCTGCCTGGCCGAATTCAGCGGCGCCGCTCATTACCATGTCGATGGCGGAGTTGCCCATGATCGCCATCCAGGCCGCTATAAAGGTGAAGGGAAGTATCAGCGTACCGGCGACGAAGGAACGGATAGTGCGTCCGCGCGAAATCCTCGCAAGAAACATGCCGACGAAGGGACCCCAGGCAATCCACCAGGCCCAGAAAAACAGCGTCCAGGCATTCAGCCAGTTGGTGGGCCGATCGAAAGCGTAGGTGTTGAACGACAGGCTGATGAAATTCTGAACATAGTCGCCCACATTCGTGACGAAGGCGTCCAGCAGAAAGCGCGTCTGGCCGGTGAACAGCACGAACAGCATCAAAAGCACCGCCAGCGCCATATTGAATTCCGATAGCCGGCGTATGCCGCGCTCCACACCGGTGGCCGCGGAGATGGCAGAGAAGAGCACGATCAGCACTGCCAGCGCCGCCTGTATGGCAATGCTCTCGGGCACACCGAACATGTAGGCGAGGCCGAAGTTCAGTTGAATGATCCCGATCCCCAGGCTAACGGCCACCCCGAACACCGTTCCCAGTACCGCGGCAACATCCACGGCGTCCCCCAGCGAGCCGTCTATCCGCTTGCCGAAAAGGGCGTAGAGAGACGAGCGGATAGTCAGCGGCAAACCGTGGCGGTAACTGAAAAAGCCCAGTGCCATACCCACCAGGGTGTAGACCCCCCAGCCGGAAATGCCCCAGTGCAGGAACGTCAATTCCATCGCATGGCGGGCGGCTTCCGCTGTGCCACCCTCGCCGATTGGCGGTTGCGTGAACTGAGTGACCGGCTCTACGATGCAATAGAAAATCAGGTCGATACCGATACCGGCGGCGAACAGCATTGCCGCCCAGCTGATCGTGTTGAATTCGGGCTCCGAGTGATCCGGCCCCAGCTTGATATTGCCGAATCGGGAGACCGCCACTACAATCACGAACACTAGGTAGATCACCACGGCAAGGAAGTAAAACCAGCCGAACCCCGAAGAAATCCACGTGAGTGCGCCGTTGATCAGGCGGTTCGCCGTTTCGGTGAAAAGCATCGTCCAGAGCGAGAACACAACGATGCCGATCACAGAGCCGTAGAATATAAGCGGCTTGATATGGGCCTCTTCTGGCGTGGCCTTGGAGCCACCGGCCGGGGCGTTCGCGTTATGCATCCTGCACTCCTGGTTTGTCGTTATGCGCATGCACCTGATGAATAGCAGATGTTTCCGGGGCGACCCGGATACTTGCGCAAGTTAAAAGTCAAGACCTACGGCCAAAATTGCATTCGTGTTGCAATCAGAACCACATTCATCCCAGTTGGTATCAGCAAAGGCGGCAGTCACCGTGAATGGATCATGGGCATAGCTGATGCCCAGCATCCAGTCGCTGGTATCGGGTTGACCGGCCAGCGCGTTGTCAGAGAAATTCAGCCTGCCGATATGGGCTTCGACCGACCATGCCCCGGCTAGCGGTATCGAGCCAAATAGCTTGAAATAGACCTGGCGAGTGTCTTCGCCGAAATATTCGGGAGCGAATTCCACCCGCGCGCCTACGCTCATGTTGTCCAGTTCCTGCGTTAGCCCGACGTAGACCTCGGCATAATCAGCGCCGGAAATTTCCCGACCGTGATAGGTATAGTACTGGGCGGTCAGATTCAGCGTGGTGCCATGGGCAAGGCTAATGTCATAACCCGCGTAGAAATCCCACTCGACATCAGCAAAGCCGTCGACATTGGATGCCCATGTGCCGACATAAAAGCCGGAATCCGTGGCCCAGCCAAGATCACCTTGCAGCGCGGGTCCACCCTGCGTTTGGCTAACACCACGAAAAAGGTAGTCGGAGGCGATGGTGATATTGCCATAGGATTCGCCATTGGCATGGCTGTCCGTCGACACTAAGGACGGGAGCATCACAGCCATGCCGATGTAAAGAATCTGCTTGTTCATTTGCTCTGGGGAAATCAGCCGTTTCATGATTCCTTTCCGGGCCCCGTATCCTGGTGGTCGTCTCGAAAGAAAGTCCTGGATCGACGCGCCAGCTTGCTCGGCTGCAGCACTTGCGACGAATCATCGTGCTTTTGATCGAATAGACGCTTCTCGCCGTGCCTTCCCTGCGTGGCCGGCAAGGCAAGAGCAGTAAAGGCGGCAACGCTCAGTACCGAGCACTCTCGGCGTAACGTCAGCTGCGGTTGAGGGCGAAGCTCAAAAGCCACCGGCGCCCACGTTCGATTCTGGAGACCCGGTGCCGATACAGGTCCGGGCGAAACAGAATGACTCGTCCGAACAGGTTGACGATATTCTTTTCACAGATGAATTCCCCACCGGCCGTTGGCTTGACCAGGACAAAGTTCAGCTTGTACAGCCGGCCTTCGGCGACCATGTCCACGTGGGGCATGATCGCGTGGCCCTCAGGGTAACGGACCAGGTAGATGCTCAAGCGCCTGGACCGGAAAAGTTCACGGTTTTTGACCTTTTCCGACATTTTCAGCCTACTGTCTCCTGAGCGGCAATCCTCGATCCGCGATCACAAGGTTGGGGAAGTTCTGGATGATCCCGCACGGGCGCGACGGCGCCTTTGCGGGAGGCTCCGGCTTGGCTTGGGCGAAGATGGTCTGGTTGTTCCGAACAAGCGAGTCCAGACAAACCGGAGGCTCCGCAAAGGTCCATCCCGAAGGGTTTCGCGGAAAAACCCGCATCGCGCGCAACGTAGTCTATTGCTCGAAATCCAGCGGCGGCGGTCCCGGCGGCACGATGCCTTCGTAGACGTAATCGCCCTTGCGCTCGTCGAATTCTGCCTTGATGGCCGCAATGAGCTCCGGATCTTCGTACAGATCGACCATGGTCATGGCCAGCGCCTTGGAGGCGTAAACGAGGCCCTTGTGTCCGATCGACATCCCGCCCGAGGCGACAACGGCCCAGGAATGCCAGGGTACATCCTTGCCGGCAATCGGCGCGCGCAGCCTGATGGTCGGGACGAGGTAACTCACATCGCCCACATCGGTGGATCCGCCGCTCGGGTTCTCCTCGGTCTCGCGAAGTGGCCTGACCTGCGCATCCATACCCACCGGCTCCTTGCCGGCGGCGGTCTGGATGTCCATCGCGAACTGCTGCTCGGCCTGGGTGTAGTCGATGCCGCCCAGCGCTTCGAGGTTGGCCTGCAGCGCCGCACCGCCCGTTCTGTTGGGCAGTACTTCGTGCACGCCGGAAATCAGCGTCACATTGTGGTCGACGTCTGCCATGATGGCCGCGCCTTCGGCCATCGCCTGTACACGCTCGTACACAGGCGCCATGCCGTCTCGGCTGCGATCGCGCACCCGCACCCAGATCCTGGCGTAATCGGGCACGACATTGACGACCTTGCCGGCATCCATGATGTGGTAATGCATGCGCACCGTCGGCTTGACGTGCTCGCGATAGGCATTGATGCCGTGCGTGTAAAGCTCGAGCGCATCGCCGGCGGAGCGCCCGTTCCATGGATCGGCGGCCGCGTGCGCGGACTGGCCATCGAATTCGACGAGAAAATCGACCAGCGCCTGCGAGCTTTGCACCGACGCTTCGATTTCATCGCCGGGGTGCCAGTCCATCATGACGTCGACGCCGTCGAACGCGCCGGCCCGGATCATCCAGAGCTTGCCGAAGAACTTTTCCTCGGCCGGCGTGCCGTAGAAACGGATCGTGCCCTCGATGTCGCCGGCCTCGATCAGCTGCTTGACGGCGATTGCGGCACCGAGAGACGCGGATCCGAAGATGTTGTGGCCGCAGCCGTGGCCCGGCTCGCCCGTCTCGATCGGCGATCGTTCGGGGACCGCAGCCTGCGACAGGCCGGGAAGCGCATCGAATTCGCCCATGATGCCGATGACCGGCTTGCCGCTGCCGTACTCGGCGACAAACGCCGTCGGAATTTCACCGACGTTTCGCGTGATGGAAAAGCCGTGCGCGGTCGCGTGTTCGATCAGCGCCTCGGCCGACTCGGACTCCTGAAAGGCGATTTCGGCAAAGCTCCAGATGCGATCGCTCAGATCGGTCAGCGCATCGGCTTGTGCGTCCACCGATGCAGTCACTTCCTGTTTCAGCTGTCGGTTCGCGCCATCCTGGGCCGCAACGATGCAGCTGATTGACGCCAACAGCGCTACCTGTAGCCATTTCATCATTTTGAAAATCCTTGTCTGATGTGTCGTTGCGCCCGGACTCAGCAAGAATGAGGGCTGGTCGGAGCATGGGTCACGGAAATCGTCAACGAGCCATTGCGGGCACAACCAGTGCATTTCTGCTGGCACCGTTCGCACGCGATACCACGCCATCGATCAGCGCATCCCGCGCCCCCATCGCATCCTCGAACCTTCCCTTCAGGTCGGCATGCCGCTGCTTCATGCCCTCGGTCACACGCGGCAATGCATCGTCGAGCGTGCCGTAGAGGAACTGCAGGTCGGTGAACAGGCGGTCGGGCCAGTTGAGGACGTCCTGGAAGAACTCGCGCTCGGTGGCGATGTTGCCGTCTTCCCATTCATCGACGGCGTCGATCACGGCCTGCATGACTTCGGCCTTTTCGGTCTCGCCGTTGTCTTCGAAAATGCCGTGCTTGATCTTCGCCTGATCCCTTATTTTTCTCAGCCCGATCAGCGTGCGCTGGAATTCGGCCAGCATGGCATAGGCCGACTTGACCAGCCGCTGCTGTTCGTCGAGGTGGTCGGCGTCGAATTCCTGGCGCGGGTCATAGCGCACGCTCAGCGGCTGCTCGAGCGTGGTGTCGCCGAACTCGAGGCGCACAGTGTATTCGCCGGGGGCAGTGGTGTAGCCGTCGATCCGCTTGTCGCCGCCCGATGCGATGACGAAATCGTCGAGTTCGTATTCGATCGGGTCCGTTCCGAAATCCCATGCGGCGCGGTTAAGGCCCTGCTTTGCCGGAAGTGCGTAGGCGGAGCCGGCGCCACCGCCTTTTAGTCCTTCCTCGGCACTGGATTCCAGCGTTCGCACTACCTGCCCTTTGCTATCAACAATCTCGATGGTCAGCGGCGTCTTTTCCAGGTCCGGTTCTTCGGCCAGCGTGTAGTAGAGCAGCGCGCCGATCGGCGGGTTCTCGCCCCGGCCCGCCGGCCGATTGCCTTCGATGCGCAGGATGTCCGCCGTCGCCGGCGCGTACAGGTGGGCGTCGACTTGCGTTTGCGCCTGCCGGTACTGGCGCAGCGGCGAAAGGTCGTCGAGAATCCAGAACGAGCGGCCCAGCGTGGCGACCACCAGGTCGCCGCGGTGGATGCGCAGATCGGTGATCGGCACCACCGGCAGGTCGCCGGCGTGCAGGCGGGCCCATTCGTCGCCGCCGTTCAAAGAGAAGAACAAGCCCTTCTCGGTGCCGGCGTACAGCAACCCTTCCCGCTCGGGGTCCTCGCGCACGACGCGCACCCAGTGGCCTTCCGGAATGCCGTCGTCGATCCGATTCCAGCGTCCGCCGTAGTTGTCGGTCACGTAGATGATCGGCTCGTGGTCGTTGTACTTGTACCTGGTGAACGCGACATAGGCCTTGCCCGGCTCGTGCGGGCTGACCGCAATCGTGTTCACCATGCCGTCGCCGGCACCCCCGGGGGTAACGTTTTCCCAGCTCTCGCCGCCGTCGCGGGTGATCTGCACCAGTCCGTCGTCGGTACCCACCCACAGCGTGCCGGCATCGTGCGGGCTTTCGGCCAGGTACATGATGGTGTTGTAGTTCTCGCTGACCTCGTTGGTGATCGGGAAGCCGCCGGGACCCTGGTGCTCGGGATTGTCACGTGTCAGGTCCGGGCTGATGGTGTTCCAGGAATTGCCGCGATCGGTGGACTTGAACACGATGTTGCCGGCGTGGTAGAGCACCGATGAATCGTGTTCGGAGACGACGATGGGCGCGTTCCAGTTGAAGCGGTACTTGCGCTCGCGAGCCGGAATGCCGAAGGCCAGCTCCGGGTAGACCCGAATGTCGCGGGCCGTTTCGGTCTGCATGTCGAATTCCTCGATCTGGCCGAGGTAGCAGCCGCCGTAGTTGTAGCGCGGATTTTCCGGGTCGAACGCGATGTGTGCGCTTTCGCAGCCGGCCACGCGCATCCAGTCGTCGCGGCCGATGCCGCCGTCGTCGCCGAACGAGCGGATCGCCACGGTGGAGTTGTCCTGCTGACCGCCGTAGAGACGGTAGAAGTATTCGTTGTCCACGGCCACACGATAAAACTGCGCGGTCGGCTGGTTGTACTGGCTCGACCAGTTCTCGCCGGCGTCGAAGCTGATCGCGGCGCCGCCGTCGTTGGCGCCGATCATGATCTCGGGATTGTCGGGGTTGATCCACAGGTCGTGGTGGTCGCCGTGGATCGACCGGGCCATCTGTTCGAAGCGCTTGCCGCCGTCGATCGAGCGCATGAACGGTGCGTTCTGGACAAAGACGGTGTTCGCGTCGGTCGGGTGGGCGAAGACGTGCATGTAGTACCAGGAACGCGCCTGGACACGGCGGGAACCGTTGACCCTGGTCCAGTTCTCGCCGTGATCATCACTGCGCCAAACGCCGCCGCCCTGGCCGTCATCCGGCTTGGCCTCGACGACCGCCCAGACGCGGCCGGGTCTTGCCGGAGACGGGGCGATGCCGATCTTGCCCATCAGATCCGGGAAGTCGTCGGTGCCGATCTCGTTCCAGGTCTCGCCGCCGTCGGTGGACTTCCAGACGCCGGAGCCCTCGCCGCCGGAGCGGATTGCCCACGGCATGCGCTGCCAGTCCCACATGGCGGCGTAAAGAATGCGCGGGTTGTTCGGATCCAGCCTGAGATCGACCGCGCCGGTGCTCTCGTCGATGTAGAGCACCTTCTCGAAGGTCCGGCCACCGTCGGTGGTCTTGAACACGCCGCGCTGCTCGGTCGGCGCGTAGGCCGCGCCCTGCACGCCCACCCAGAACGTATCGGGGTCCCGGGGATGAATCTGCACCTCGCTGATGTGACGGCTGTCTTCCAGGCCCAGATGGGTCCAGGTGCGGCCGCGGTCGGTGGAGCGGTAAACGCCGTCGCCGTGGCTGGACGACACGCCTCGAACCGGCGACTCGCCCATGCCCACGACAATCACGTTGATGTCCGACGGTGCAATCCCGATCGCTCCGACGCTGGCGGTGCCGAACGCCTCGTCGTCCAGCGGCTCCCAGCTCTCGCCGCCATCATGGGTGGCGAACACGCCGCCGGTTGCGCCCATCAGGTAGAAACGCTCGTCGTCGGGGTGACCGGCCACGGCCGTGGCCCGGCCGCCGCGCCAAGGCCCGATCAGGCGCCACTCCATGCCTTTCAGCCAGGCCTCGTCATCCAGTTCCTGCGCCTGGGCCGGCGCGGCCAGAAGGGGAAGAAAAAATGCGCAGAGGACGATGCGAATGAATCGACGCATGGGACGGCTCCGGTGAACAGTTCGCTGGAGTATAACGGCGATGCTCACGTCGCCGAGGCGTTCCCGGCTTGTTCAGCGACAGAAGTCATTTCATCCCTACGGCATCCAGCCGCCCGGCCCCGCGCCGGGCGATCAGCCACGCGCCGACGTAGCAACCGATCCCGGCCGCAAGCGTGACCGGCTGTCCGGTCTGGACCGACAGCAATGTGGCCATCGATGCGGCCAGCACCGAGGCAAAACCATTGATCGCCCAGCTCCAGGGCTGCCAGCTGCGCGTCCCGACGAGGTGCTGCAGCGCCCACGGAAACGGCCGGCCCATGGCCCAGGTCATCGGCAGCAGCAACGCGACCAGCAGCGCGATGCGCGCAACCAGCGGCAGTCCCAGCAGGGGCTGGCCGGGCCACCACAGGGCGGATATCGCGATGGCGCCGCCGATCGCCAGGGTGCCGAAGATCGGCCGCAACGCCGCCGTGCCGCGCCGCGGCGTCGGCATCGCGCTGCCGATGCCGGCGCCGATCATGAAAACGGCGAAGATCACGGCCGCCGCCAGCACCGGCAGCTCGACGAATGCGATGGTGCGTTGCAGCAGCGCAAGTTCGACCAGCATGAAGCCGAAGCCCAGCAGGCCGAAATAGCCGACCACCTCGATGCGCCTGAACGCCGCCGAGGTGTGCGGCATGCGTCCCAGCGGCACGACGATCAGCAGCGCGGCCGCCAGCGCCGCGGCGGCCAGCGACACGGCCGACATGACCAGCGTCCAGTCCAGGTAGCTGGCCGCGCGCGCACCGAGCTGTTCGAACAGTCCCCGGATCTTCGACCATTCCATCGCGTGCCAGAAATACGGACGCTCGACCGTTACAGCGCCGGTTTCGAACCAGCGCGCCTGTTCGGGCATGGCCGTGCCTTCGAACGCCGCTCGGGCAGCTTCGAAGAATACCGGCGCGTCCAGCGCGTGGTACTGGTTGACGGCGGACGCCCCAAGACCCCGGTGCCAGACGCGATCGAAACTCCAGCGCTGGGCGAATTGACCGATCCGCTCCAGGTCCGCGTCGGCCAATGGCCGCGGCGAAACCAGGACCAGCAGCGCCTGCATGCCGCGCAGCGCGGCGACGTGGTCGGCTGGCCGGTCGACACCGGCCGAGCGCAGACTGGCGGCGATCGTCGCCAGCATGCGCGGTCCCTGCCGCGGGGGGTACTCGACCTGCAGGGGAATCGCCAGCAGCCCGTTGTCGTCGAGGCGCGCGAGCGCAGCGCGCAGTCCCTGGCGCGTGAGCAGGTAATCCTCGGTCGCCGCGTCGCCGCCGTCGAAGGTGCGGTCGATCGCGATCACGGCGAACGAATCGCGGTTCGTGGCCAGGAAACGGTAAGGACTGTCCTCGACCGGCTCGGCGGCCAGGCCCCGCTGGACGGCCAGTGCCGGCAGGCGGCGATCGGGTTCTATCCAGACCAGCCGCCGGTCCCTGGCGTGCGAAGGCGTCGCCCATGTGCCGCTGCCGAGCACTGCAACCGTGCCCTCGGGACGCATCTGCAGCGGCAGTGCCGCCAGCGAGGCCTCCGAATGATCGAGCGCCTGCGCATAGTCGCGCTCGACAGGCACCAGTCGGTCGCTGCCGACGATGGCCGCATCCGAGGCCGCCACCCGGCCGGTCCAGTTCAGACTTACCCCCGGCGCCGAGCGCAGGCTGGAAGAACGGACCACGGTCAGCCGTCCCGACAATCCCGGGCGCTGCTCGAGGATCCGGGCATCCGGCAGCGAGAGCACCCGCGACAGCGCCTTGAAGTCCGAAATGGCCGGCGCGGGCGGGTTTACCGTCATCCAGGACGCCGCGGCCAGCAGCAGCGCGCTAATGGCGATCCCGGCCCGGAACCGCGTCAGCACCGCGAACAGCGCACAGAAGACCAGCAACAGCGTGGCGACCAGGGCCAGCGCCGACTCCGGCATCAGCCCGACCAGCAGCAGCGTGGCGAACACGGTGCCGATGCCCGAACCGCCGAGGTTGGCGGCATACAGCCAGCCGGCGTGCCCCGGCCAGCGCGCGAAGACCTGGCCCAGCGCGAGCCCGGCGCCGAAAAACGGGATGAAGGCGGCGAAGTCGATCGCCAGCAGGCGCGTCAGCTCCGACATGTCCCAGACCGCCATGACCGGGCGCAGAGAGACCCGGGCGTGCAGCAGCAGCACCGCCAGGAAACCGGCCGAAGCGATCAGCAGGGAAAACACCAGCCAGCGGTCGCCGAAGCGTCCGGCGCGCTCGCCGATCACGCTCAGCAGGGTGCCGGAGGCGCCGAAGCCCAGCAGCGCCAGGGCAATGGTCAGGCCGGCGAAATGGTGCCAGTGGCTGAATTCGAACAACCGCAGCAGCACGATCTCGAACGCCAGCACCGAGCCGGCCAGCGCGCCGACGGCCAGCAGGTGCAGCGGGCCGGGCGCGGTTTCGGCGGGATCAGCGATTGCCGGACCTGTCGTCGTCCCGCTCGCCGGTCAGGGGCACGAACGCCACCGACATCAGGTTGCGGGTCCGGGTCTCGCCGTCCCCGGTCTTGGTCACCATCAGCAGGTTCTGCGTCCATCCGGCGCGTCCGACCGGTATGACCATGCGACTGCCCGGCTCGAGCTGCTCGAGCAGCGGCGGCGGAACGAGCTGGGCGGCCGCGGTGACGACGATCGCATCGTAAGGCGCAAGCTCGGGGTAGCCGTAGTAGCCGTCGCCGTGGATCACGGTGACGTTGTCGAAGCCGAGCCGCTCGAGACGGCGCGCGGCCTGCTCGGCCAGCGGCCGGATGATCTCGATCGAGACGACTTCGACGCCCATCGCGCCCAGAATCGCGGCCTGGTATCCCGAGCCAGTACCGATCTCGAGCACACGGTCGCCCCGCGACAGCTGCAGCTTCTCGGTCATGAACGCGACGATGTAGGGCTGGGAGATGGTCTGGCCGTGGCCGATCGGCAGCGGCGTATCGGCATACGCCCTGCCACTGCGCTCCGGCAGCACGAATTCGTGTCGCGGCACCGAACGCATCGCCGCGAGCACGGCCTCGTCGGTGACATCGCGCCCCTCGACCTGGGTCTCCACCATGCGCTGGCGCTCTTCCTCGCGCCCGGGGTCGAAGGTCGGTCGGCCCTCCGGACCCGACTCCTCGGCCCGCAAAAGGACTTCGGTCGAAGCCGGGTCGGCCCGTTGTTCGGCATCGTCCGGCGCCTGCGGCTGGGCCAGCGCCAGGCAGGAAAGCGCAAACATGACGGACGTCAGGAGCTCTTTCATGGCTTGCCTCGCAATGTGCGCGGACGATTCATTCTACGCGCCGTATCCGCTTTGGTCGAATCGCCGCGCGAACGCCCCTCGCGCAGACTCCCCGAGCCGTTTGATGACCCGCTGTCGCCCAGCATGCATTGACCCCGGCATACCGAAACCAGTGAAAACAAGCAATCATGAATCGGTTGGATAAGAGCGGCTCAGCGTTTCGTTTGCCGAGCCTGATCCTCAGCCCTGCTGCACCGCCTTCTCATACAGTCCCGGGAACCGCCCGGCGGGATCGCATTCGCGCTTGAGCGCTTCGTAAGTCACCTTGTCGTATTCCGACCAGAACGTGGCCTCGTCGTAGGTGCTGAGCGAGTACAGGCTTTTCTTGCCTCCGTGTTTCGCAACGAGTTGCTCGACCCGCGCGTTGTAGTGGCCGTCGGGTTCGCTCGAGCGCACCATGTCCCAGAAACCGAAGTTGACGTAGGGCGTGTCCGTGCGCAGCTTGAACAACGAAAACCGATCGTCGGGCACGACGAACGGGCAGATCCACACCGGGCGGATGCCGATTTCGGCCTCGAAATCGGCCAGGAATCCGGCGGCATTGGCGATCGGAATGTCGACGTCCTGGATCACCGACTCGGTGCGCGGACGGATGTGCTGCAACAGGCTCAGCGGCCAACGGCGGCTGGCGCGCATGATCTTCTGGTAGGTGACGCTGTTCAGCCGCTTGCGCCCGAGAATCAGCCGCACCGGCTTGAACTGCGCCCCGACGTTCTTGCTGCACCAGAACCAGTCGGTGTCCCAGCGCCACAGGTAGTCGTGAATGGTCAGGTAGTCCTCGCGCGTATCGCGCAGGCTCTGCCAGTACTGGCGCATCCAGGTGTAGTCGCCCGGTCGCGTGTCTTCGGGAAGCGATTCGACGAAATGCGCGCGGGTCAGCACGAACTCGCCCGGGCCGAAGTACACGCCGTCGAGGTAGTCGCAGGTCGGATCCGCGCATTCCTCGCCGATGGAGGCGAACAGCGCTTGCGGGTCGCTGTAGCCGGTATGCGTCAGCCGCACGTACGGCGAGACCGGAATCAAGCCGACGCGAACGCGCGTTGCATAGCCGAGGCTGCCGTAGGAGTTCGGGAAACCGTAGAACAGTTCCGGGCGCTGCTCGGGCGAACAGGTCAGCACGCGACCGTCGGCGACCAGCACGTCGATTTCGTGCACCGTGTCGTGAACGAGCCCGTAGCGGAATCCGGCGGATTCGATGCCCACCCCGGTGACCGCGCCGCCGACCGTGATGCTCTTGAGTTCAGGCACGATCACCGGGGCCAGCCCGTGCGGCAGGGTCGCGTCGACCAGGCTGCCGTAAGTCGTCATGCCCTCGACCTCGGCGACGTTGGCTTGTGCGTCGATCTCGATGACGTGGTCGAGCGATGCCGCGTCGAGCTCGGTGCGCTCGGCGGCCGCACGCGGCCGAAACAGGTTGCTGGTGGATTTTCGAAGGCGCACCGGGCCTTCGGAATCGGCCAGCGCCGCGGCCATCGCTTGCACCCTGGCGCGATGATCAGACCAGGCAGTCGCTTGTTCGGTGCTTGCTTGCTTCATGTAGCAGGCAGCCGGAATGAACCCGCCCCCACCCCGGCCCTCCCCCGCAAGCAGGGGAGGGAGTAAAGGCACGCGCAAGCGCCGTCTTGCTTTTCTGGCTCCCTCCCCTGCTTGCGGGGGAGGTCTTGTCCGGGCGCTGGCACCCTTCCCTGCTTGCGGGGAAGAACTTGTACAGATTTCGACGCCCTCCCCAGCTTGCGGAGGGTCGGGGTGGGGGCAAGCCTTGTACAGGTCGCCAACACGTTATCGAACCGGCTCGTAGCGCGGCACGTCGCCGTGGCTGAGCACCAGCTGCCACAGGTTCAGGCCGCGCGCACGGAACGCGCCGGCACAGCTGTTGAGGTAGTAGCGCCACATCCGGTAGAAACGCTCATCGAGCCCATCGTGCTGCTTCAGTTCCGGCCACGCGGCCAGAAAGTTGTCGTACCAGCCCAGCAGTGTGCGGTCGTAATCCGGGCCGAAGTTGTGCCAGTCCTCGAGCACGAACAGGCCCTCCTTGGCCCGCGTGAGTTGCGCCTCCGACGGGATGCAACCGCCGGGAAAGATGTATTTCGTGATCCAGCGATCGGCGGTCGCGCGGCTTGCGTTGCCGCCGATGGTGTGCACCAGCGCCAGGCCGGCCGGCTTCAGCCGGGCCTTTGCAAGCTCGAAGAAAGCGCGATAGTTTTTCGGCCCGACGTGTTCCATCAATCCAACGCTCACGACCCGATCGAACTGCTCGGCGTCATCCAGCGCATCGCGATAGTCCTGTTGCCGGATCTCGACCGGCAGGCCCTCCGACATCCGGCGCGCATATTCGACCTGGCGGCGGCTGATGTTGTAACTGACGACCTCGCACTGGTGCTCGGCGGCCAGGTAGCGGGCCAGTTCGCCGAAACCGCCGCCGAGTTCCAGTACGCGCATGCCCGGTTGCAGGTGCAGTTTGCGCGCGACCAGCGCCAGCTTGGCGCGCTGGGCCTCGTCCAGCATTGAGATTTCCCCGTCGACGCCGTAATAGGCGCAGGTATATTGCATCGTGGGGCCAAGCATGGCCTCGTACAGCCGGACCGGAAGGTCGTAGTGCTTTTCGGCGACCTTCCGCGAGCGGCCACGACTCTGCAGGTTGCCGAGCCGGCTCAAGAGCACCTGGGCGAGCATCGACGGCGTACGCAGTTTCCGATCGGTTCGTTTCGCCAGCACGCGGGCGAAGAATTCGTCGAGCCGCTCGGCCTCCCACCAGCCATCCATATAGGCTTCCCCGGCGCCCAGGGTGCCGTCGGCCAATACGCGCCGATACAGCCGATCGTCGCGGACCTGGATATCCCAGGGCCGCGTGCCGTCGATCTCGATGCCGGCGGCGTCCAGAAGAGCCTCCACTTTCTGTCTAGCTGACACGATTGCGCTCCCTGTCGAAGTCGGACAGTCAAATTCGGCCCAGTCGAAGCCGAGTGGCCGAAATACCTCCATGGCCGATTCTGGCACATTGTACCGGCTGCCGATGCGAGTGATTTTTCCCGGCCCACTAGCGATCGAATGAGCGCCAGCCGTTCGCTTCAGGCGCGGTAATCGGGATTCGGATGGCCGAACCGACAACCCGCCGACCACGCCTCGCGATCATTGCCGTGGGCAGGCAATCCGCCCGCGTCCTCGAGCATCCGCGCGGTGTGCATCAGGTTCCA
>JAWLEW010000013.1:0-65012 GCA_041685925.1 Wenzhouxiangellaceae bacterium
ATCTTCATGACCTTGTGCGTGTCGCCGGCCCCGAGCAGGGCATGCATCATGGCCAGCCCGCCGGTGTCGACGCCGATGATCACGCCGGTGATCAGCATCGGCAGGTAGGCCACCTCCAGCGTGGCGGGATCGGTCAGGAATATGCCCAGGATCGGCTTGCCGAAGGCAATCACGCCCACGCCCATCAGCGTGCCCAGCGCGCCGACGTAGAGCATCGCGTTCCAGCCCCACAGCCGTGCATCTTCGACGTTTGCGCGCCCCAGCGCGTTGCCGACCATGGTCGAGGTGGCCATGCCCATGGCAATCGCCGGCAGCACGATCAAAAGGCCCAGCGTCAGCAGCACGTGCACCGCGGCCAGTTCGCGCGTGCCGATGTAGCCGACGATGGTGATCAGTGCCACCATGCCGCCGGCGAAGAACAGCTGCTGCAGGCTGGCTGGCAGCGTGCGCTTCATCTGGTCTACAAGCATGGCCCGGCTCGGGACGCGGTGCAGAAAGCCCTCGGCCCAGGCGTGACGGATGCCGAAGCCGAAATAGATCAGCGTGCCGAGGAATACCGACAGCGTGGTGGCCAGCCCGGCGCCGGTCACGCCCAGCGCCGGGGCGCCGAGGTTGCCGAAGATGAACACCCAGTTCAGGAAGATGTTGACCACGTGCATGATGACCAGCGTGGTCAGGTAGAACCGGGTCTTGTGTACCGCGGCCCAGTAGCCGCGAAACGAGAAGTTCATGCCCACGGCCACCAGCGCCAGCAGGCGCACCTGGAGATAGGGCGTGGCCTCGCGCACGACTTCGGCATCGGGGTTGATCAAACCGAGAAGTTGCGGCGCCAGCAGGATGACCGCCAGTGCGAGCGGTATGCCGAGAATCAGCGCCAGCAGCAGTCCGGCGTTGAGCGGCACCGCGATTTCACCGTGAGCGGCCTGGCCGACCCGGCGCGCGCAATAGGCCTGCACCCCGGTGGACAGGCCGAGGATGAACGCCATCGAAAGCCAGTTGGCGAACGAGCCCAGCCCGGCTGCAGCCAGTGCCGTGGTGCCCAGCCGACCGACCATCGCGATATCGACCAGGTTGAGGATGTTCTGCGACATCATGCCGCCGATGATCGGAAGGGCCAGCGCCAACAGCGCTCTTCTGCGCTCGCGCGCCGGAAAATACTGTCTTGTCGCCGTCAGCGTATTCAAGCGGGCACCAGGCTGGACCTATGAGAGGGTGCGATCCGAGTCATGCGTTCATTGTGCCGTGCGCCCGCAAGCGGAACGTGACTTTCGGGTACTGCGGTCAGGCTCAATCGGTATCGACGTAAACGCTGACCTCGCGCGTGGCGCGGAAGGTGATTTCCGGGTGGCGCTCCTCGGCCAGCTGCAGGTTGACGCGGGTCGGGGCCAGGTAGACCAGCCGGCCGCCGCCGTCCTCGGCCAGGTGCTGGATGTTCTTGTCGCGGAACTTCTCCAGGTCGCGCTCGTTGTCGGCCGAGACCCAGCGGCAGGTGGCGACGTTGACGTTCTCGAAGCCGGCCTCGCAGTTGTACTCGGATTTCAGGCGGTAGGCGACCACGTCGAACTGCAGCACGCCGACCGCGCCGAGCACCAGGTCGTTGCCCATCAGCGGCTTGAAGAACTGGGTGGCGCCTTCTTCCGACAGCTGGGTCAGGCCCTTGGTCAGCGCCTTGAGCTTGAGCGGGTCGCGCAGCCGGACGCGACGAAACAGCTCGGGGGCAAAGCTGGGGATGCCGGCGAACTGCAGGTTCTCGCCCTCGGTGAACGTGTCTCCAATCCCGATCGTGCCGTGGTTGTGCAGGCCGACGATGTCGCCGGGAAAGGCCTGTTCGGCCGCCTCGCGCTCGGCGGCCATGAAGGTTAGCGCGCCGTGCGTGCGCTGCTCCTTGCCGATGCGCACGTGGTGCAGTTTCATGCCCTTGGTGAAGGTGCCGGAACACACGCGCATGAACGCCATGCGGTCGCGGTGGGCCGGGTCCATGTTGGCCTGGACCTTGAACACGAAGCCGGTCAGCTTGTCTTCCTCGGGTTTTACCGTGCGGCCCAGCGTGGCGCGCGGCTGCGGCTTCGGCGCGTGCTCGACGAATTCGTCGAGCAGCGGGATGACGCCGAAGTTGTTGAGCGCCGAGCCGAAGAAGACCGGGGTCTGTTCGCCCTTGAGGTATCGCTCGGCGTCGAAGTCGTGGCTGGCGCCCTTGACCAGCTCGATCTCGTCCCTGAGTTCGGCGGCCATGTCGCCCAGCTCGGCGTCGGCCTCATCGCTGTGCAGGCCCTTGATCACCTTCGGTTCCTGGCGCAGGTAGTTCCTGCCGGACTCGTAGAGGTGAATCTCGTCGCGCAGCATGTGGTAGATGCCCCTGAGGCGCCGGCCCATGCCGACCGGCCAGGTGATGGGCGCGCACTCGATGCCGAGTACGTCCTCGACCTCGTCGAGCAGCTCGATGGGCTCGCGGCCCTCGCGGTCGAGCTTGTTGATGAAGGTGAAGATCGGCGTGTCGCGCAGCCGGCACACGTCCATCAATTTGATGGTCCTCTCCTCCACGCCCTTGGCGCAGTCGATGACCATCAGCGCCGAGTCGACCGCGGTGAGTACGCGGTAGGTATCTTCGGAAAAGTCGGCGTGGCCGGGGGTGTCGAGCAGGTTGACGATGGCGTCGTGGTAAGGAAACTGCATCACCGACGAGGTGATCGAGATGCCGCGCTCCTGTTCCATCTCCATCCAGTCCGAGGTCGCGTGGCGCGAGGCCTTGCGCGACTTGACCGAGCCGGCCAGCTGGATCGCGCCGCCGAACAGCAGGAACTTTTCGGTCAGCGTGGTCTTGCCCGCATCGGGGTGCGAGATGATCGCGAACGTGCGGCGACGATCGATTTGTTCGGAAAGCTGGGTCACGGCCTGGAATCTGCTGGCTGGGATAAACCCGCCATTGTAATGGCTAAGACGGTATACGCGAGTCGGTACGCGCGAGTCGGCACGCATGCCGGCACCGGGTATCTCCGCGAGGCCGCCGCCGGTGTCCATTGCATTTCTGCGTATAATCAGGACCCTGGAATCGGAAGCCGTGGGGTGTCCGTCGATGTTCGAAAAACCGGTTGTCAACGCTGTCGGGCTGCGAACCCTGGTGATTTCGGTGATCGTGATGACCGCCGGCCTGGGGCCGGAGTCCGGCAAGGCGTTGTCGCCGCCGCCCCCACTGCCCGAGGACTGGCTGGTCGAGTTCTACCAAGCCATGGGCGGCGATGACTGGTTCAACAATGACGGCTGGCTGGACCCGGACACGTCGGTGTGCGACTGGTACGGCATCACGTGCCGGTCGAATCCGATCTGGGGTTTTACCGAAGTCGCCGAAATCGCGCTACCCGACAACAACCTGACCGGCACCATCGGCAACGGCGACCCCTTCGACACTGACATCTTCCAGATTCCGGCGGTCGCCATCGATCTCAGCGGCAACCGCATCGAGGGTCCGCTGGACCGGGTTCCGTTCTGGCTGGGGCGGGTGGATCTCTCGCGCAACCTGCTTACCGGGCCTTTGCCGCCCGCGCACGCGGGCGTGACCCTGGATACCTCTCGGCCGGATTTCTTTTCGGCACTTGGGCGGCTGAACCTGGCCGAGAACGCCTTCGAGGGCCGCATTCCCGAAGACTGGGAGCGTTTCGAAATCCAGGAACTGGACCTTTCCGGCAACTTCCTCGATGCCGGGCTCGCCAGCGCGTTCGCGGCCATCAGCGATCTGCCCGCGTCCCGCGTCGACGTCGCCGACAACGCATTCAGCGGCACGCTGCCGCCCGAGATCACCGACCTGCCGCTACTTGAGGCCGTCGGCCTGAACCTGTGCTGGAACGCGCTGGACGCCGATGAAGAGATCGGACAATGGATTGCCGCCCACCACGTCGGCGGCGGGAACTGGCGCGACTGCCAGGATCGGACGAGGCAGCCGGTGGATACCACGGTCAGCGGTTCCTGGTTCGCGCCCGAGCGTTCCGGCGAAGGCGTTTCGCTTCATTTTCTGCCCGGCGATTCGGCGCTGCTGTACTCGTTCGGTTTCGACCTCGACGGCCACCAGATGTGGATGTTCGAGATCGGAAACGTGTTCGAGACCCACATCGAATGGCCGGGGCTGATGGAAACGCGCGGCGATTTCGGCGCCGGCCTGCGCCGGAACGAGGACAGCAGCGCGCTGCGCGTGGCCGGTGCGCTGCGCGCCGATCGGCTGGGCCCCGAGAGCATCCAGGTCGAGCGCGAATTCACGGACTGGCGCGGCTGTCCCCCGCTGGGAGACTCCACCGAGCCCGGTCCCGACGCCCCGTCTGTGCCGCCCTGTCCGATCTCGTTTCTTTCCGACCGACTCGAGCACCGGCAATTGACCCGGCTGGCCGGCTCGTCGTGCGCCAACCGGCATCCGGCGCAATGGCTGTCCGGCGCCTGGTTCGGTACCGACCGCTCCGGGGAAGGCTTCCTCATCGAGGTGATTCCGGACGGGCGCGCGGTGGTCTACTGGTTCACCTACATGCCCGACGGCAGCGGCCGGCAGGCGTGGATGATGGGCGTCGGCGATATTGAACTGGCTTCCGGTCAGGCCGATCCCGGCCAGCCGGTGGCCCGGATCGATGTCGAAGAGATGGTTCGGCCCACCGGCGGCGAGTTCGGCCCCGGTTTCGATCCCGCCGCGATCGAGCGCGAGGCCTGGGGCCGGGTCAGGCTGGATTTCTTCGACGAAGACGGCGGCGAGGTGGCCTGGGAGAGCAATACCGAAGCCTTCGGCATCGGCGGCCATTCCCTGGCGCGCCTGACCCGGCCGCGCCTGGCGGTGTGCCAATAAGCCACGGTCGATACCGGCAAGGAAATATTCCGCTCAATTCGGCTCCAGCCGTCCGCCTTCATGGTCGAACATCGCGAACGGCACGGAGACCAGCTGCATGCCGCGGTTGGCCTGGACGGCGAAGTGCAGGTGCGGGCCGGTCGAGAAGCCGGTGTTGCCCGAGCGGCCGATGATCTGCCCCGTTTTTACGCGGTCGCCCGGGCGCACCAGCACTGCGTTGTAGTCGAGATGTGCATAGAGGGCCATGCTGCCGTCGTCGTGCAGGATCCGGACGTAGTTGGCGCGGGGACCGTCGCGCTCGGGATCGTTGCCGGCGCGATGGAAGTAGCGTTCGATGTCCATGACCGTGCCGGCGCGCGCGGCGTGCACCGGGGTGCCTACCGGCAGCGTGAAATCGATGGCGTAACGGCTGTGCGGCGCGTCGTGACTGAAGCCGCCGCCGAAGCCCTGGCCGATCCGCACCGGTTGATCCGGGGCCAGCGGGACCCGGTAGCGGTGCGCCGTGTCGATTTCCGGATCCAGGGCGCCGAGTATGGCCGACATTTCGATCGAATATCGCCAGCCGGCGTTCGGGTCCAGTGGCCCGATCAGGACCGATCGGTGGCCCGCGGCCGGCAACTCGATCGTGGCCGGAAGCGACGGCTCGGTCACGGCGTTGTCCGAATCGTTCAGGCCGACGGCAATCGTCACCGGTCCGTGCATGCGATTGGCGAAGCGCCATTCCGGCTCCCTTTCACTGCCGACGTTGGTCATCTCCACCGGGGCTTCGGGCTGGGCGATCGCGCGCTGGACCTTGACCTCGTGCTCGCCGTCGGGCCTGCGGTCGCTGAGGTGACGAATGCCGTCCTCATCCTCCCAGATATAGACTTCCTGGGCCTGGGCGAGCGCACCCAGCGCCGCGATCAGCACGACAGAGAGGGCTCGGAGCGCTGCAGGTCTCGGGGCAGGCGGGCGGGTTGGATGGTTGGGGGGCATTCGTCGTTTCGTCGTTTCGTCGTTTGGTCGTTTGGTCGTTCGGTCGTTAAAGGCGACGGTTTCGGGTTTCCGGCAAGTCAAAGGTATCGCTTGCAAGGCAAGTTCGTGAAAAACCGGTTCAGGGCTTCGGGTCGTCCGACTACCGACTACGGACTAGAGTTTTATCGGAAACCGGAAACCGTGCCTTTCAACATTCGATGACGTTGACGGCCAGCCCGCCGCGCGAAGTTTCCTTGTACTTCGATTTCATGTCGCGGCCGGTGTCGCGCATGGTCTTGATGACCCGGTCCAGCGAAACGTGGTGCTTGCCTTCGCCGGCCATGGCCATGCGGGTGGCATTGACGGCCTTGACCGCGCCCATGGCGTTGCGTTCGATGCATGGGATCTGCACCAGGCCGCCGACCGGGTCGCAGGTCAATCCCAGGTTGTGCTCCATGCCGATCTCGGCGGCGTTCTCGACCTGTTCCATGGTGCCGCCCAGGGCCGCGGTCAGTCCGCCGGCGGCCATCGAGCAGGCCACGCCCACTTCGCCCTGGCAGCCGACTTCGGCGCCGGAGATCGAGGCGTTTTCCTTGTACAGGATGCCGATCGCGCCGGCGGTCAGCAGGAACTCGATCACGCCGTCCTCGCTGGCCGACTCGACGAACCGGCGGTAGTAGTGCAGCACGGCCGGGATGATGCCGGCCGCGCCGTTGGTGGGTGCGGTGACCACCCGTCCCCCGGCGGCGTTTTCCTCGTTGACCGCCAGCGCGTAGAGGTTGATCCAGTCCAGGCTGTCCAGGTCCTCGCGCCGCGCGCGCTCCCTGAGCCGGGCGTACAGGCCCGGCGCGCGGCGGCCGACCCTGAGCCCGCCGGGCAGGTAGCCCGCGCTTTCCACGCCTCGCTGCACGCAGTCCTTCATCGCCTGCCAGATCCGGAACAGGCCGTCGCGGATTTCGCCTTCGCTGCGCCAGGCCTGCTCGTTGGCCATCATCACCTCGCCGATGCGCAGTTCGTGGCGGTGGCAGATCTCGAGCAGTTCGTCGCCCGAGTCGAACGGGTAGGCCATCGGCGTGGTGTCGGCCACGATGCGGTCGGCGGCCGCTTCGTCGGGGTTGACCACGAAACCGCCGCCGACCGAATACGACTCGCGCCGGAGCAGGCTGTTGCCGCCGTCGCCGAAAGCCTCGAAACGCATCCCGTTGGAATGAAACGGCAGCGTCTGGCGCTTGTGGAAGGTCATGTCACGCCTGAGATCGATGGCCAGTTCGTGCCGGCCCAGCAGCGACACCCTGCCGGTGGAATAGATCTCGGTGATGCGCGGGCCGATCCGGTCGGGCTCGACGGCGTCGGGCATCTCCCCTTCCAGTCCCAGCAGTACCGCCTTGTCGGTACCGTGGCCCCGGCCGGTGTGGCCCAGCGATCCGAACAGCTCGAGCTTGAGCTTCGCGACCTTGTCCAGCACGCCTTCGCGTTCGAGCGCGCGCGCAAACAGGCAGGCCGCCCGCATGGGCCCGACCGTGTGCGAACTGGATGGGCCGATGCCGATCTTGAACAGGTCGAATACGCTGACAGCCATGATTCCTTGCACTCGCTAAAAGCAGGTCCGAAAATTCATTATGCAGCCCGTTTGATGCGCTGTCACCCACCGTGTTGGCGGCCTCCGAGGCTCGGCCGACCGCCTGGACCAGTGAAATCATCGGTCGGCTCTCGGGCCGAATCCTGGCCTGGAAATGCGGTCGATTTCGGTCATAATGATCGACCTGAAAAATTTTCCATGCAGAAGGTATTCGATGGGACTGCTGTTTTATACCCGCGAGCCGTGCGAGCTCTGCGAGAAGGCATACAAGCTGATCACGGTGGGCGGCCTGGCCGACCGGGTCGAGGTCGTCAACATCGACGACGATCTCGACCTGCTGCAGCGCTACGGCGACCAGGTTCCGGTGGTGCGCAACGAGGATACGGGTGAAAAGCTGACCTGGCCGTTCACCGCCTCCCAGGTGCGCGAACTGGCGGGCCTGGACTGATGCTGCAGCCTGTGCGGGCAGGCAGGGGGCCGGCTGCATGAGTGTCAGCTCGACGCTGTCGCGCATCGGTCCGGAGGAACTGCAGCTTGCGCTGATCGCGGGGATCGCGCATGTCCAGACCCGGCGTGACCTGATCAACCGCATCAACGTGTTTCCGGTGCCCGACGGCGATACCGGCACCAACCTGATCTTCACCCTCAACAGCGTCGGCCAGCGCCTCAAGGCCGGCCGAAATCGACATATTCCGCAATTGCTCGACGAAGTCGCCGACGCGGCGCTGGACGGCGCGCGCGGCAATTCCGGCGCGATCATGGCCCAGTACTTCCACGGAGTCAGCGAGAGCTGTCGCCAATGCGGTGAACTGGATGCGCGCCAGCTCGCGGCCGCTTGCAGGGCCGGCGCGGCCGCGGCCTGGTCGGCCATGTCCAGGCCGGTGGCCGGCACCATGCCGACGGTGCTCGAGGACTTCGGCGATGCCATGGTCGAGGGCGTCGAGCAGGGCATTGGCGATATTCGGGAGCTGTTCGGTCGCGCCCGAAAGGCCGCGCACCGGTCGCTGGCCGAGACCCCGGACAAGCTGGCGGTGTTGCGCGATGCCGGCGTGGTGGATGCCGGCGGCCAGGGTTTCGTCGATTTCCTCGACGGCATCTGGCGCTACATCCGAAGCGGCAAGCTGCCGGCCGGCGGCGAGCTGATGCAGCCGCAAGACGGCGGCGAGGCGATGGCCCATGCCGGGGCGGCGCCTTCGGAACACCGTTACTGCACCGAGTGCCTGATCGCCGGCGAGGCGGTGGCCGTCGCCGAGTTGCGCGATGCGCTGGAGACGCTGGATGCCAGCTCGCTGGTCGTCGCCGGCGGCGGCCGCCGGGCGCGCGTGCACATCCACACCGACCGGCCCGGCGATGTGTTCAAGGTCTGCTCCGGTTTCGGCGAGATCAAGCAGCAGAAAGCCGACGACATGACGCGCCAGCACGGCCTGATCAACCAGCGCGGCCGGATTGCGGTGGTGACCGATTCGGCGGCCGATCTGCCGGCCGAAGAGGTCGACCGGCTCGCGATCCATGTCGTGCCGCTGCGGCTTTTCTTCGGCGACGAGGAATTTCTCGACAAGCTCTCGATTCAGCCCTCGGCGTTCTACGCCCGGCTGGCCGACTCCAACGTCCATCCCCAGACTTCGCAGCCGCCGCCACGCGACTTCCGGCGCCAGTTCGAACTGTTGACCAGCCATGGCCACGAGGTCCTCGCGATGCCGATTTCTGGCAAGCTCAGCGGCACCTGCCAGGCCGCCGAGCAGACCGCCGCGCGCATGCGCGACCAGCCGGTGACGGTGTGCGACACGCGCAATGCGGCCTGCGGCCAGGCGCTGGTGACACTGTTCGCGGCCGAGGCGGCGGCCAACCGCTGGCCGATGGAGAAGATTCTCGGCGCGCTGGACGAACTCGGGCCCCGCACCCGCACGTTCGCGCTGGCACGTGATCTGTCGTGGGGCGTCAGGGGCGGCCGGGTCAAGCCGTGGATGCACTGGCTCGCGCGCAAGCTGCGGCTCAATCCGGTACTGGCCAACACGGTGGACGGGCGGCTGACCGCACGCGGCGTGATTCCCGGCCGGGCCGGCGCGGTCAAGCGCTTCGCGCGCTACCTGGCCCGCCGGATGGACGCCGGCGAAACCTACCGGATCCTGATCAGTCACACCGATGCCGCGGCGGATGCCCGGCGCCTGCGCGAGCTGCTGTTGACCGGCCATCCGGAAGTCGATGCCTGCTGGGTCGAGGAAGCCAGTCCGGCGGTCGGCGTGCACGCCGGCCCGGGCTCGCTGATCGTGGGGCTGCAGCCGTGGCGGGCGCCCGAGGCTTACGAGAAGAGCGGCGAGAATGCTTGACCTGGCCTGGATGATATTGCTGGGCTACCTGCTGGGCTCGCTGTCCGGGTCACTGCTGCTGGGCCGGCTGCGCGGCGTCGATATCCGCGCCATGGGCTCGGGCAACGCCGGCGGCACCAATGCACTGCGCAGCATCGGCTGGATGTTCGCCCTGGCGGTGGTGCTGATCGATATCGCAAAGGGGGTTGCCGCCGCGCTCGCAGTCCCGATGTTGCCGCCGCTTTTCGGCGACAGCCTGCCGCTGGGTACGACCAGCATCGGTGCGCTGTGCGGCCTGGCCGCGGTCGCCGGACACGTCTGGCCGGTGTATTTCGGTTTTCGCGGCGGCAAGGGCGCCGGCACCGCCGTCGGCGTGGTCGCGGTGATCGCGCCGTGGTGCATCCTGCCGCTGGTCGTGGTCTGGCTGGTCACGCTGCTGGGCACCGGTTTCGTCGGCCTGGCCACTGTGGTCGCCGGCCTGAGCCTGGTGCCCGCGATGTGGTTGCTGGGTCCCGAGCCGCTGCCGCCGGCGCTCGGGGTGCTGGCGATCGTGCTGGCCGGACTGCTGTTGTTCACCCATCGAAGCAACCTGGCGCGCCTGAGAGACGGCACCGAAAACCGGTTCGAAAAGGCGCGCGTAATCAAGCGCCGGCGATGACGCCCGAGGCGGTTCGTTTGTTCCAGCACCTGGCCGACGGCGCGCCGATCAACGGTGATCGGTACGCCGCTGCCGCAGGGTTGGGCCGCGCGGCGCTGTCGAAGCAGGTCGAGCAGCTGCGCGCTGCGGGCCTGCCGGTGGCCGCGGCGCCGGGCGCCGAATATCGACTGGCCTGGCCGGTCGAGCTGCTCGACGCCGCTGAAATCCGCCGTGCCGGAAAGCTCGGTGACGTCGGCGTCGAAGTCGCGCCTTTGCTGGATTCCACCAACCTTGCCCTGGCCGCGCGTTTTCGCCATCGCCATGCGCTGGCCGCGGAGTATCAGACCGGCGGGCGGGGAAGGCGTGGACGGGGCTGGATTTCGCCGCCCGGCTGCGGCATCTGCGTTTCGTTCGGGTACCGGTTCGAAGCCGGCCTTCGGCGCCTGGGGCCGCTGAGCCTGGTCGCCGGCGTGGTCGTCGCCGAGACGGTTGCCGACGAGGGTGTTGCGGTGGGCCTGAAGTGGCCCAACGATCTGGTGGTCGAAGACCGGAAACTGGGCGGCGTGCTGACCGAGATTCGCGGGGCCGGCGAAGGCCCGTGCAATATCGTGATCGGAATCGGAATCAACGTTCGCCTGCCGCGCGCCGACGAGGTGCCGGACGGCTGCCTGCCGCCGGATCAGCCCTGGATCGACCTGCACGCGGCGGGCGTGCAGCCACCGTGTCGCAACCGGCTGGCAGGACGGATGATCGCGGCGCTGGATGCAGGCTGTCGCGAGTTCGAACACGCCGGATTCGAGCCGTTTGCTTCGCGCTGGGCCGCGCTGGATGCCTTGCGCGGGCGCCCGGTGCGCGTCTGGAACGACCAGGACCAGGCGTTCGAGGGAATTGCAGAAGGCGTGACCCGGGGCGGCACCCTGCGCGTGGCCAGGCAAGGCGAGATCGCCGAGCTTGACGCCGGGGAGGTCAGCGTCCGTGCCCGATGACTGGCTGCTGGAACTGGGGCATACCCGGCTGAAGCTGGCGCGGCGGGTCGACGGCGGCCTGTCGGGCATCGAGGCGATCGAACTGGATCGCTTCGGGCAATGGCTTGCCGCCCGGCGGCCCGGACGCGGCGATCGGTTCTGGCTTGCCGCGGTGCCGATGCCGGACGTCACGGCGCGGGTAAGCGGCGAACTGGTCCGCGCCGGACTGGATTGGACCAGCGTGTCGACCGATTCGGCCTCGTTGCCGGTCGCGGCTTCGTACCCGGGCATGGGCGTGGATCGCTGGCTGGCCTTGCAGCCGGCCTGGGCGCGCGTGCGATCGGCGTTGTGCCTGGTCGACTGCGGCACGGCCACCACGGTGGACCTGGTCGGCGCGTGCGGCCGGCACCTGGGTGGATGGATCATGCCGGGCCTGGAAGCGGCCCGCCAGGGATTGCTGACGCGCGCGCCCGGCCTGCGTCGTCCCGCAGCCGAAAGCGTGGCTGCGACGCGGCCGGCCCGGGACACCGCCGAGGCGGTCGAGTCCGGCCTGTTGCTGCAGCAGGCCGGGGGCATCGTCCAGGCCTACACGCTGGCCACCGGCCTGCCCGAATTCGCGCCGGCGCCGCCGGTGTTGCTGACCGGGGGCGCGGCCGCGCCGTTACAATCACTGCTTGAAGGGCGGGGCCTGTCGGTCCGGGTGGAACCGGACCTGGTGTTGCAGGGCCTGGCAATGGCGGTCGAGTCCATGAGCGAGCGATGACGGGTTTCTGGCGGATCGTTGTAATCGTGCTGTTGCTGGCCAACAGCGCAATCCTGGTCTTGCGTTCGCTGCAGCCCGAGCCCGAACCGCTGCCCGAGGCGCCGCCGCCGGATCCGGCGGTGCCCGAAGCCGAGCTGGTGGCCGATGCCTATCGGCGGGAAACGGTTTCCGGGCCGCGTTGTTTCACGCTCGGCCCGCTGGCGACGCTGGTGCAGCAGCGCCGGGCCGAGGACCGGTTGCGGCCGTTCGCCGACCGGATCCGCATGCGCACTACACAGGCCGACCGCGATCGCGGCTGGTGGGTCTTCGTTGCCGCGCCCAATCGTTCGGGCGCCATCGAGCTGGCCCGGCAACTGGCAGAACGTGGCGCGGACGATTATTTCGTGGTCGCCGACGGCGACTTGCCGGATGCGGTTTCGCTGGGATTGTTCGAGGACCTGGAAAATGCCCGCCGGCGCCTGGCCAGCATTCAGCGCATGGGCTTCGATGCCCAGCTTTCGGTCAGGCGCGAGGAAATCCCGCAGTTCTGGATCGACTACCAGATCGATCCGGGGACGCGCTCGCCGTGGCGGTTCATTCTCAGGGCTTCGCCCGGGGCGCGGAATTTCCAGATTCCGTGTTTTTGAATTTGCTGGTTTGCACCCTGGCCGGGTGCCAACTCCACACTCAACCCTGCGGCGCGACGCCCATTTCCTGCAGCGCCTGGCGCGCCCGCTGGCCGGTCGGCGTTTCCGATTGCGCCGCGGTGCGGAAGTGCTCGATCGCCGCGGCGCGATTGCCGGTATCGCGTTCGACCGTTCCCAGGAAATAGTGGCCGGCCGCCGTCGGCATACGCTCGATGCTGGCCTGGAGGTCCCGGCGGGCCTGGGCGTGCTTGTCCAGTTCGCTGCGCACCATGCCGCGGCGCAGGTAGTGATAAAACCAGCCCTGGTTGCGGGCCAGCGCCTGGGTATAGGCGAGGTCGGCTTCGGCAAGCTCGCCGCGCTCGGCCAGCGCGTCGCCCTTCAGCGAGTGGAACACCGCTTCGCCGGGTTCGATTTCCAAGGCCCGGTTCGCGCGCTGCAGCGCGGTCTCCACATCGTCGTCCTGCAGCGCTTTGCGCCCTTCGTCGTAGGCTTCATAGGCCGGTTGCGCGCGCTCCAGGCGCGCAATCTTCTGCTGGTATTCCTCGCGTCCAATCCGGCCGGAGTCGCCGAGTCTGGCCAGCAGCTGGCGGTTGTTCTCGACGCGCTCGCGGCTCGGCGGGTGCGAGGCGAACAGCGCCGAGAAAGCGTCCTGTTCGCCGCCTTCGGAAATGCGCACGAAGGTTTCCTGCAGCTCCACCGCGCCCCTGGGGTTGTACCCGGCGCGCTTCATGTAGCGCATCCCGTAGAGATCGGATTCGCGTTCGGCGTCGCGCGAGTAGCGTTGCGAGATCAACTGGGCGCCGACCATGCCGCCCAGCAACGCCGCCTGGCTGAAACGCTCGTCGTCGGTCGCCGCGCCCGCGGCGATGCCTCCGGCCAGCACTGCGCCCTGCAGCAGCATGCCGCGCGACTGGCTTTGTGCGCCATGGCTTGCCGCCGAGTGGACGATTTCGTGACTGAGCACTGCGGCCAGCTCGGCCTCGCTGTCCATCTCGACGAGCAGGCCGCGGTTGATCGAGATCTTGCCGCCGGGCAGCGCCCAGGCATTGGGGACGGATTCGTTGATGACGGCGAATTCGTAGGGCAGTTCGCGATCGGACACCGCGGCCAGGCGCTGGCCCACCTGCTGAACGTAGTCGACCAGTTCCGGATCCAGCGTGAAGTCGCCGCCCTGGGCCTGGCGCAGCGGCGCGTACTGTTGTTCGCCCACCTCGAGTTCCCAATCCTCGCCGACCAGGCTGATGTCGCGTTCTCCGGTGACCGGGTTGACGGCGCAGCCCCCGGCCAGCACCGCGAAACCGAGCATTAGCGATAACAGAATCCTGTGCATGATCGTTTGCTCCGGTTTGGCGAGGAAAACCATTCTACTCCCTGCCGGCGGCCTGCTCGTTTTCGCATCCGGTGCGCGCCGGCAGGTCCGTGGACGGGGAATCCCAGGTGTCCAGCGTCAGGGTGATGGGCTTGCCGTCGTCTTCGTGGCGGATGCGCAGCGGCATCCAGTCCAGCGATTCGGCGTGCCAGGCCGTGTAGTTGCGGCTGGAACCTTCCTTGCGGAACCGCTTGAACACGACGGTTCGAAAACAGCGGCCGTCGATTTCCAGCGTTTCGGTTCCGGCATGGCGATACTGCTGTTTCTCGATTTCGTCGCGTTCGAGTACAGCAAGTTCGAAGCTTTCGAATTCCGGCGCCTGTTCGGCGAGGCGCGCGACCGCTTCGAGTCGAAGCGTGAGGGGATCGACCACCCCGTCTGCCAGCCCGATTTCGAGCTCACCGTCGTGGGTGCGGGTTTCGGTATGCATGTCGCGCCAGTCGTAGCGGTGCTGCCAGAAGCGATCGCTGCCGGGTTCGCGCGATACGTGGTGGTAGGTCAGGGGCAGTACGCCCTCGTCGGTCCACTGGAACCACGCCGATTCGGTGGTCGAAATGCCCAGCAGGCGCACGTACCATGCGGTTGCTTCCGATTCGATGCGGTAGTGCCACAGCCCGTCGTCGCGCTGCTCCAGTTCGGCCTGCAGCCGACCGATTTCGGCATTGCCGCGCTGGACCGTATAGGTGGCTTCAAAGGGCTGGAACGGGGGCGATTCAGCCGCGTGGAGACAGCCGGCGGCCAGCAGCGTCGAAGTCGCGATCCAGAACGGGCGGCGTGCGGTTTTCCGATGGTTCATGCTTCTTTCCGACCGGATTGGCGAGCAATAGTGCCAGCGCAGCCGGATAAAGTCTGTGTTCCTGCTCCAGCACGCGCTCGGCAAGGGCCTGCGCGTCGTCATCTTGCCCGACCGGCACGCGTGCCTGTGCGATGACCGGTCCGGCGTCGAGTTCCGGCGTGACCCAGTGCACGCTGGCGCCGTGCTCGGCGTCGCCGGCCTCCAGCGCCCGGGCATGCGTATCCAGGCCGCGGTACTTCGGCAGCAGGGAAGGGTGAATGTTGACCATGCGGCCTGCGTGTCGCTCGACGAATTCGGCCGACAGCACGCGCATGAAGCCGGCCAGGGCGATCAGTTTCGGCCGGTAGCCGGCGATGGTTTCGGTCAGCGCCGTTTCGAATTCGGCGCGCCCGGAAAACGCCCCGCGCGGCAGCATCGCGGTGTCGATGGACCTTTCCGCGGCGCGTTCGAGGCCGGCGGCCGGACGGTCGGCGATCACGGCATGCACCGGGATCGGCAATGTCCCGCACGCGGCGGCATCGATGATCGCCAGTGCGTTGCTGCCGCGCCCGGAGACCAGGACGACCAGCCCGTCGCCGCTCATTCGCCGGTGTACTTGACGCGTGCCTGGCCGGCTTCGATGCGGTGAACATGGCCGATTACCGCCGGGGACGTTCCGGTCCGCTCGGTCAGGACCTTCGTGAGTCTTTCGACCTGCTCGTCGGGTACGAACAGCACGAAGCCGATGCCGAGATTGAAGGTCCGGCGCATTTCGGCCGGCTCGATCCTGCCGACCTCGGCCAGCCACGCAAAGACCTCGGGCGGTTGCCAAGCAGCGGTGTCGATTTCCACGCCGAATTCATCGGGCACGACGCGGACGATGTTTTCGTCCAGGCCGCCGCCGGTGATGTGGGCCATGCCGCGGATGTCGAAATCGTCGAGCAGCGGCAGCACGTCGGCGACATAGATTCGGGTCGGCGTCATCAGCGCCCTGGCCCGGTCGGGGTTGCGTTCGGAGCCGCCGGCGCGTTCCAGCACCTTGCGGATCAGTGAATAGCCGTTGCTGTGCGGGCCCGACGACGGCAGGCCGACCAGCGCGCAGCCGTCGTCGACGCGCGTGCCGTCGATGATCCGCTCGCGTTCGATGGCGCCGACGGCAAAACCGGCCAGGTCGTAGTCGCCGGGCGCGTACATGCCGGGCATTTCCGCGGTTTCTCCCCCGATCAGCGCGCAACCGGCCTGTTCGCAGCCGGCGGCGATGCCTTCGATGACCTCGGCGGCGGCATCGACGTCCAGCTTGCCGCAGGCGTAATAGTCGAGGAAGAACAGCGGCTCGGCGCCGCAGACCAGGATATCGTTGACGCACATGGCGACCAGGTCCACGCCGATGTTGCGGTGGTGGTCCAGTTCGCGCGCCAGCATCAGCTTGGTGCCCACGCCGTCGGTGCCCGAGACCAGTACCGGATCCTCGAAGCGGCTGCCAAGGTGGTACAGGCCGCCGAAACCGCCCAGGCCGCCGAGGACCTCGGTCCGCCCGGTGCGGCGCACCGCCGGCTTGATCCGCTCGACCAGCCGGTTGCCGGCGTCGATGTCGACTCCGGCGCTGCCGTAGCTCAGACGGGTGTCGCGGTTACCGTTGCGCTTGTCATCACGCTTGTCAGGAAAATCGTAGTCGGATTCGTGCGTCATCTCGAGTACTCGCGGTCAACGGGTGCATTGTGCCCCAAGCCGTCGCGGGCAAGGGATCGACATCCGCCCCGGGGCCGGCCGGGCGACGGCTTGCAGCGTCATCCGGGCTTGCCGGCGGCGGCACGCAAACGGCCGCCCGAAGCTGTTCGGCCGACGGCCTGCTGTGCTATCTTTTCCGGCGTGAATATCCCCCGCATCATCATGCTCGTGCTGGTCCTGGCAGGCGGGTCCGGATGGGCCGCAGCCCAGGATCGGCTGTACGTGGGCGAAGCGGTGATCGACCAGGCCCCGGCAATGCGCGATCGCCCGCCGTTGCTGGACGCGTTGAACCAGGTCCTGGTGCGCCTGACCGGGCAGGTCGGGGCGGATCTCGTCGCCACGCTTGAAATCGACGCCGAGCAGGCCGAAGATCTGGCGGTCGGCAGGCAGTTCCGGCGCGTCGAGGTGCCCGACGATGACCGCGATAAACGTGAGCAGCGGCGTTTGCGGGTCGATTTCGATCCGGCCGCGGTCAACCGCCTGATCGAGGAAGCAGGGCTGCAGCGCTGGGGTTCGGAGCGCCCGGAACTGCTTCTCTGGATCGTGACCGAAGGTCGGCGCGGCGCGGAGTTTCTCGCCCAGGACAGGCGCCTGCAGCACAACATCGACGAACTGGCGTTTCGCTACGGCATTGAATTGACGCGTCCCATTCTCGACGCCAGCGATCGGGTCGAGGTTACGCCGGCCGACGTGCGCGGCGGTTTTACCGGCGTGGCCGGAGACGCCATGCGGCGCTATGGCGCCGACGGGGTGATCATGCTGGACCTGCGGCCCAACCGCGATTTCTGGACCGGTCGCTGGGCCTGGCGCATCGGGGACAGCGAAAGCACATTCCAGCGCTCCGGCGCAGCGCGGGGCGAGGTCCTCGAACTCGGACTGGGCCGGATTGCCGAGTCGCTGGCCGCACGGTTTTCGGTGCGGCCGACGGCGAACACGGCGCAGCGCCTGGTCGTTTCCGGCATCGAGACGCCGGCGCACTACAACGAGGTTCAGCGATTTCTGGAAAACCTCACCGGGGTGGAGTCCGTGCGCGTGATTGGCGCGGCCGATTCGGCCATGACGTTTTCGGTCCGGTCGAGCACCGACGGGCTGCGCCAGCGCATCGAGCTCACCGGCCCGCTGGAGTTCCAGCGCCACGACCTGGCGGCCGGCGCGCTGCATTACCGGTTTGCCCTGTAGCGACGCTCCGGCATGCTCTCGATTCGAGATCTTCCCAATATCCTGACCGTCGCGCGGATGCTGCTGGTCGCCCCGCTGGTGTACCTGCTGCTGTCGGAGCGCTACCTGGCCGCGCTGGTGCTGGCCGTGGTCTCGGGCATCAGCGACTGGCTGGACGGGGCGCTGGCGCGCCGCTTCGACTGGCAAAGCAAATTCGGCGGCGTGCTGGATCCGGTGGCCGACAAGATGCTGATGATCGCGGTGTATGCCGCGCTGGCCTGGATGGGCGAGTTGCCGGCCTGGCTGTTCGGGCTGGTGGTGCTGCGCGACGTGGTGATCGTGGCCGGCGGCCTCGTCTATCATCACTGGATCGAGCCATTCAAGGCCGAGCCGACGCGGTTTTCGAAATTCAATACCTTGTGCCAGGTGCTGCTGATGTGGGCCGTGCTGGTGACGCTGGCCGGCGTGGCGCTGCCCCGGCTGGTCGTGGACGCCCTGGTCTGGCTGGTCGCCTTTACCGTGCTGGCGACCATGGTGCAGTACGTGTATCTCTGGGGCCGGCGGGCCGGCAGGATCGTGGCGTCGCGCAGGCCCGAGCACTGAGCATGCCGCAACTTCCGCTGTCGTTGACCCCGCCGCGGCCCAGGCGCTTCGAAAATTTCGTCGTCGAGGCCGGTGCCCCGCTGGTCAGTTCGCTGCGCCACGGGCTGGACGAACGCGGATGCATTCACCTGTGCGGCCCCGAAGGCACCGGCAAGTCGCACCTGGCGCTCGCGATCCTGGCCGAATGGTCGGGGCGGCAGCGGCGCACCTGTTACGTTCCCGCGCGCGAGCACGGCGCGGCCTCGCTGCTGGACGGCGGCGATGTCGAGCTCGCCGTGATCGAGGATGTCGAGGCGCTGGCCGGCCGCTCCCGGGCCGAATTGGCGTTGTTCAACGCCTTGAATCGATGGCGCGCCGCGCGCGCCGCCGTGTTGCTGACCGGTTCGGGTGCGACGCCGTTCGAATTGCCGGACCTGGTTTCGCGCGTCAGCCAGGCCGCGCGCCTGACCCTGCAGCCACTGGGCGACGAGGCGCTGGCGCGCCTGATCGAACAGCTGGTTGCCGATTTCCGGGTCGTGCCCGGGCGCGGGCTGAACGAGTACCTGCTGCGGCACGGACCCCGGGCGCCGGGGCGCCTGGTCGGCCTGTTCGAGCGGATCAGCCGTCGAGCCCAGGCCGAGCGGCGCGTGGTTTCGGTGCCGCTGGCACGCGAGGCGCTGAAGGATTTTCGCGACGGCGAAGCGTGAACCGTCCGGCATGGACGCCGGACGGTTCGAGATGCTTCCGGATTTTCGAGCGATCTACTTCAGCGTCGTCTCTGCAATCAGGTCGATGCCTTCATCGCTCAGGCGCAACCTGAACGCGGCCTGGTCGTAGATTTCCGCGAACGCCTCGTACTGCGCGCGCTGCGCCTCCAGGCCCAGGGCGGCGTTTTCGTCTCCCAGGTCGTCCAGTGTGGATTCGGCCATGTCGATCAGCCCGGAGAGCATTTCGAAATCAAAGCGACCGGCCAGCAGCAGGTCGTCGGGATCGGTTTGTTCGATGGCCGTGGTCAGCGCGTCGATGTTGTCTTCACCGATCGCCATGCCGACCGCGTTTTTCCCCATCGCCATCCACGCGTCCAGGTTCGCCTGATCGAGTTGGGGAATCGCGCCGTCCGGCAACGGCTGTGGTTCGCCGCCGGGTTCGAGGTCGATTTGGGCAACCGCCGGCGAGAACATCTGGGCCATGCCGACGAGAAGCTGGGGGTTGCGCATGAAGAAGCTCAGCGTGCCGCCGCCGGTGGGCATGCCGTTGTCGGCCAGGGTCAGGCTCTGGGCCTCGAGATACACGCCCTGCAGATTGGTGATCACCGGCGGAATGGGCCGGTTGAGGTTCTCCTGGATGCGCGGCGCCTGTTCGGCAAGCGACGCGAAGCTCGGGCACTGCGGCGGATTGGCGACCCAGCCGTCGACCAGCGAACGCGCGAATTCGCGTCCGGCGACCAGGTCGAACGCCAGGCCGAAGTTGAACAGACCGGACAGCTCGCGGTCGATGCTCACCGGCGCCTGCGCGATCGGCATCAGTCCTTCGGCCAGCGCCGCCGAGGTTTCCTGGCGCACCAGGAAATCGGCGTTTTTCTCGCCGAGCCGGGTATAGCCGAACAGCAGGCGTGGAAGGGCCCGGGTCACCGCCCGGTATTCGGCAACGCAGGCCGGATTTTCGATCACGGCCGTCGCCGAAGCGTCCCCGCGCAACAGGCCGCCGATCTGCGACTCGTCGGTCAGCGCGGTGTTGACGAAGCGCTGCCAGTCGATGAAACCGCTGCCGAACGCGGAAAGTCCCGAATCACCGTTGAACGACTCGAGCGCATCGGCAGTCATGGGGTCGGCGGGCTCGAACTGCCCGGCCACGCGTGCCAGCATTGCGGCGTCGTCCGGGATCAGGGCGGCCGTGACCGAATCCGGGCCGTGCTGCAGGGCGATGCCGAAGCCTTCGACCAGGTCGAACCAGATCACTTCCACGCCTTCGACCTCGCGTCGATCCAGCGGTGCTTCGAGACTGGCCTCGATCCGGCCCACCAATTCGGCAAATGCGGCGCCGTCGGACAATTCGAGCTGGGCGAACGGCAGCAGATCGACGCTGTGGAAGGCGTGGAACGGGTTGGTGTGCAGGCCGGCGGCTTCCCAGCCGGCACGGGTGGAAAGGGCCTTGAATTCGTCGAGCAGCGCGCGCGCCGCCGCGGGGATTTCCTCGTCCTCGGCCAGCGCCTCGAAAATGGCCTCGTTGCTCTCCGCGTTGGCGTCGTTCATGGCCCAGACCTTGTCCACGACCGACTCGGGCAGGCGCTGGAGGTTCGCATATACATATTCGGAATCGGCTTCGGCATTGCCGAGGAACGGATTGACGGCCCCGTCGCCGGGCGGGGCGACCGAATCGCGACTGTCCGGACCCGGGGGTTCGGAATCGCCGCAACCGACAGCGATGAGCGCCGCCGAAATTGCTGCAATACAAAGGCGTTTCATTGATTTTCTCCCAGGGAGGATACAAATATAGTGTTATACAACACCAATACACTTGTCAAGCCGCATTGCGGCCCGTGCGAATGAAGCTGTTGGTCGATCAACGTTTTCTTCGGTATGCGGTCATAATACCCAAGGAGTCGGCCGGACAGTCGCTGCCGTGCCACACGCGCGGCGGAGGAAAGTCCGGGCTTCGAAGGGCAGGGTGCCAGGTAACGCCTGGGAGGCGCGAGCCTACGGAAAGTGCCACAGAAAACAGACCGCCCCCGGCTTTTTTGCCGGCGGTAAGGGTGAAAAGGTGCGGTAAGAGCGCACCGCGTCGCGGGTAACCGCTGGCGGCACGGTAAACCCCACCCGAAGCAAGGCCAAATAGGGATGCGACGGCGCGGCCCGCGCTGCATCCGGGTAGGCCGCTCGAGGCGGCTGGCGACAGCCGTCCCAGATGAATGACTGTTCTTGACAGAACCCGGCTTACAGGCCGACTCCTTTTTCTTTCGTCTTTGCGGCAAAGACGCTCGAAAGCGCTTTTCGAATTTGACTTTGAAGTTGAAATCAGAAGCTGCCCGCTTTCGGCCAGGCATGCCCACCCGGGCGCTCGACCCGGAATCCCGTCCCGATAAAGCACTGTACAAGCATTCAGCGATTTCGATTGCGGCCCCTTGAATGCCTGTTCATGCCTGAATTTGCTTGGAAATTTCCGCTTGACACGCTTGTGGTCAGAGACTATTGTGGCGTTGAGTGGGAAATTGTGGGATTTAGTGGAATAACTGGCCAAACCAATGTTTTTCGGGGAAACAGCAATCAACCTGGACGCGAAAGGCCGCATGGCGCTGCCCACGCGTTATCGCGAATCGGTCGAGGAGGCCTCGGGCAATCGTCTGGTGCTGACCTACTCGGCATTCGATTCCGGTTGCCTGTGGTTGTACCCGGAACCTGAATGGGAGCGAGTGCGCGACCAGGTGATGCGGCTTTCCACGTTCAATCCCAGCCACCGGAGTCTGCAGCGGCGCCTGGTCGGTTCGGCCACCCAGCTGGAATTGGACGGCAGCGCAAGGCTGTTGCTGCCGCAGACGCTCAGGCAGGTCACCGGCCTGGAAAAGAAGGTCGTGTTGATGGGCATGGGCGCGCGCTTCGAGATCTGGAACGAAAACGTGCTCAACCAGCGGCGCGCCGAGGAGGAACGATCGATACAGGAGCAGGCTTCTGCCGAAATGGCCGAACTGGTGCTGTGATGAATCATGTTCCGGTATTGGAGGAGGCGGCAGTGGACGCCTTGAATGTGCGTGAAAACGGTATTTACCTGGACGCGACTTTCGGTCGTGGCGGGCACGCTCGGCGCATTCTCGATCGCCTGGGCCCGCGCGGCCTGCTGATCGCGCTGGACGCCGATCCCGAAGCGATTGCCTTCGGCGAGCGCGAATTCGGCGAAGAGCCGCGTCTTCGACTGGTGCGCTGCAATTTCCGCGAGCTGGGCTCGGTCGTCGGCCAATTGGGACCCGATTCGGGCATCGACGGCATTCTCATGGATCTGGGCGTTTCCTCGCCCCAGCTCGATTCCGCCGAGCGCGGATTCAGTTTCCGGCATGACGGCCCGCTGGACATGCGGATGGACCCCGATGCCGGCGTTCCGGCCGCCGACTGGCTGGCCGAGGTGAGCGAGGCCGAACTGGTCGAAGTGCTGTCCAGCCTGGGCGAAGAACGTTTTGCCCGCCGCATCGCGCGGGCAATCCTGGCGGCGCGTGAGCGCTCGCCCATCCGGACCACGGCGGCGCTGGCCGCGGTGGTCGAGAAGGCGGTCCCGGGGCATGCGGCGCATTCGGCCCGCATCCATCCGGCGACGCGCACTTTCCAGGCGATCCGGATTGCGGTCAACAGCGAACTCGAAGCGCTGGACGAGGCGCTTCAGGCGGCCATCGCAGCACTTGCCCCGGGCGGGCGCCTGGTCGTGATCAGTTTTCATTCACTCGAGGATCGGCGGGTCAAGCAGGCGCTGCGCGCCGCGTCGCAGCCACCGCCGGCCAGTCGCCGGATGCCCAGCGCACCGGACTTTCGGCCGCGTCTGAAAACCGTCGGCAAGCTGGTGCGGCCGTCGGAAGCCGAGCAGGCGAGCAACCCGCGGGCCCGCTCTGCGCGCATGCGCGTGGCCGAACGCATCGCCGTTGCCGCGCAGGGGGGATCGGCATGAAATCCTGGATCGTACTGTTGGCGTTGCTGATCGCGGTCGTGGCGACCGCCGTTTCACTGATTGCGCTGAAGCACCAGGGTCGCGATCTGTTCATCGAGCTCGAGCGCGAAGGACGCTTCCAGGACCAGCACCAGGTCGAGTGGTCGCGGCTGCAGATCGAGCTGGCCTGGCTGGGCGAGACCGGCCGCATCGAAACCCAGGCGCAGGAGCGCCTGGACATGCAATCGCCGGCCCGGATCCGGGTCCTGGTGGCCGGCGATGGCTGAGCGCAACGATCTCGGCATCTGCCGCCTGCGCGTGGCCCTGCTGATCGCGCTGATGGCCCTGGCCGCGGTCGGCCTGGTGGCACGCGCGGTCAAGCTCCAGGTCATGGACACGGAATTCCTGCAGGAGGAAGGCGAGGCGCGATTCCTGCGCCAGGTCGAGATCCCGACCATGCGCGGCCGGGTCGTCGATCGCAACGGCCAGCCGCTGGCGGTGTCGACGCCGGTGGAGTCGGTGTGGGCGCATCCGGGTGAACTGCTGCAGGCCGCCGACCGGATTCCCCTGCTCGCCAGCGTGCTCGACGAAAATCCCGAAGCGATCCAGCGCCGGCTGAGTCAGCGGGCCGACCGGCAGTTCGTCTGGATCATTCGTCGCATCCATCCCGAGCTGGCCGAGCGGGTACGCCAGCTCGATATTCCCGGCGTATTCCTGCAACGGGAGTACAAGCGTTTCTATCCGACCGGCGAGGTCAGTGCCCAGATCGTCGGCATGACCAATATCGACGAAGTCGGCCAGGAAGGACTGGAGCTGGCCTACGACAGCTGGCTGACGGGCCGGACCGGCATGAAGCGCGTCATCCAGGACCGGCTGGGACGCGTGGTCGAGGATATCGAGCTGGTGCGCGAGGCGCAGCCCGGTCGCGAGCTGCAGTTGACCCTCGACCGCCGTCTGCAATATCTCGCCTATCGCGAACTGGTCTCCACGGTTTCCGAACACCAGGCGCGTTCGGGTTCGGTGGTGGTGCTCGACGTCAAGACCGGGGCGATCCTCGCCATGGCCAATTATCCGTCGTTCAATCCCAACGCGCGCGAGCGCGAGTCGCCCGAAGGCGTTCGCAACCGCGCGCTGACTGACGTGCTGGAGCCCGGCTCGGTGGTCAAGCCGTTCGTCGTCGCCGCTGCCCTGGAGGCCGGGCTGGCGCGTCCGGAAATGGTGCTGGACACGGCGCCGGGCTACATGAATGTTTCGGGTCACCGGATCGAGGATTTCCGCAACTACGGTGAGCTCAGCGTCACCGGCGTGCTGACGAAGTCTTCCAATGTCGGGGTGGTGCAACTGGCCATGGCCATGGATCCGCAGCACATGTGGAGCATGTATTCGCGCCTGGGTTTCGGCCAGGTCACCGGCACCGGCTTTCCGGGCGAATCGGCCGGCGTGCTGCGCGACCATCAGCGCTGGCGCAAGCTGGAGCAGGCGACCCTGGCTTACGGCTATGGCCTCTCGGTAACGCCTTTGCAGCTTGCGCGCGCGATGGCCGCGGTTGCCGACGGCGGGCGCCTGCGTCAGCCCAGTTTCATCCTCGATTCGGACAACCCCGTCCAGAACATCATCGACCCCGCGCTGGCCGAGCGGCTTGCCGCGATGCTGGAAACCGTCACCGGACCGGAAGGCACCGCCAGCCGGGCGGCGATCGATGGGTACCGGGTTGCCGCCAAGACCGGGACGTCGCGCAAGGTCGGGATTTCGGGCTACGGCGATCGCTACGTCTCCAGCATCGCCGGGTTCGCCCCGGTCACGCGTCCGCGCCTGGCCGCTGTGGTGGTCATCCAGGATCCCGGCGGCGGGGATTACTACGGCGGCCTGGTCGCCGGCCCGCTGTTCGGCCGCGTGATGGCCGATGCGCTGCGCCTGATGAACGTGCCGCCCGACGACGTGTCTTCGCTGGTGACGATGGCGGGAGAGCAGCAATGAAAAAGCTCAGCGCGCTTCTGTCCGGTATCGTCGACGCCGGCCCGATACCGTCGGTCACCATTGGGGGCCTGGCCCTGGATTCACGTCGGCTTGTGCCGGGCGACGCCTTCGTGGCCTTGCACGGGATGCAGGAACACGGCATGCGGTACGCCGAAGCCGCGCTCGGCGCCGGTGCGGCAGTGGTGCTGCACGATGGACTGGAACTCCCCCCGGCCGAAGTGGCGGCGCGCTGCGTCGAGGTCCCCGAGCTGGCATCGCGGTTGCCCGAGTTGTGCAGGCGCTATTGGGAAGATCCGGCGGCATCGCTGGACCTGGTCGCCGTGACCGGGACCAACGGCAAGTCTTCGGTCGCCTGGCTGCTGGCCCAGGCGCTGGGCGGCGCGATGGTCGGCACGCTTGGAATCGGCAGGCCCGGGGCGCTCGCCGCAGGCCACCATACGACACCCGACCTGCCGTCGTTGTACAAGGCCCTCGCCGCCCTGCGCGAGGCCGGACACGGCAAGGTCGTGCTCGAGGCCTCCTCGCATGCATTGGATCAGAAGCGCCTTGCCGGCCTGCAGTTCAGCAGCGTGATCTTCACCAACCTGGGACGCGATCACCTTGACTACCACGGCACGCAGGAAGCCTACGGACGGGCCAAGTCAAGGCTGTTTACCGACTATGTCAGCCGCTACCAGCTGGTCAACGTCGACGATGCGTTCGGCCGGCGCCTGGCCGCCGCGCGGGAAGATTCGCCCGGCCTGGTGCGTTTCGGTCTGGATACCGCGCACCGGCCGGAAGTACTGGGTTCGATCCGGCGCGCAACGCTGGATGGCCTGCAGATGGATGTCAATACGCCGGAAGGCCGGGTGTGTTGCAGCAGTCGGCTGATCGGGCGCATCAACGCGGTCAACATCGTCATCGTGATTGCCGAACTGGTGTCGCGCGGCTTCAGCGTGCCGGACATCGTGGAGATCGTGGCCGGCCTGGAGCCGGTTCCCGGCCGCATGAACAGGATCGAGGGTCCCGCCGGCCAGCGCGTCGTGATCGACTATGCCCATAGCCCGGATGCACTGGAAAATGCGCTCGTCACGCTGCGCGAGGTCACCGAAGGAAGGCTGATCTGCGTGTTCGGCTGCGGCGGCGAGCGCGACCGCGGCAAGCGACCGCTGATGGGCCGTGCGGCCGAAGCCGTTGCCGACGAAGTGATTCTCACCGACGACAATCCCCGCGGCGAAGACCACATCAAGATCCTGCGCGAGATCCAGGCCGGCATGGCGCGGCCGGACCGGGTGCGCGTAATGCCCGAACGGCGCCAGGCGATCGGTTGTGCCGTGGCTGGGGCCGGCAGGTCGGACTGCGTGCTCGTGGCCGGCAAGGGTCACGAAACGACCCAGGACCTGGGCGACCGCGTGGTGGCGTTCAGCGATTTCGACGCGGTCCGCAGCGCGCTGGTGGCGGCGGCATGATTCGCTTCGACCTCGATACCGCGGCCGGGATCACGGGCGGCCGATTGCACCTGCCGCCCTCGAGCGGGCACGCGGCGGCCTTTTCCGGCCTGACCCAGGATACTCGAAACCTCAGGCGCGGCAGCCTGTACGCCGCGCTGGTCGGCCAGCGGGTCGATGGCCACAGGTTCGTGCTCGACGCTGCCGCCAAGGGGGCGGCGGCTGCGCTGGTCATGCGCGTCGTCGACGCGCCGGTCGCACAGATCGTGGTCGAAGACGTGGTCAAGGCGATGGGGGCGCTGGCCGGTGCCTGGCGCCGGAAGCTGGAGGTTCGGCTGGTCGGCGTGACCGGCAGCAACGGCAAGACGACCGTCAAGACCATGCTCGCGGCGATCCTGCGTCGGTGCGCTCCGACCCTGGCCACGCGCGGTAACTACAACAATGAAATCGGCGTGCCGCTGACGCTGGCCGCGCTCGGCGAGCAGCACCGTTTCGCGGTGGTCGAGATGGGCTGCGGGCGGCCCGGGGACATCGAATACCTGGCCTCCATGGCGCGCCCCGACGTAGGCCTGGTCACCAACGCCGGGCCAGCCCATCTCGAGCGCCTGGGCAGCATCGACGGCGTGGCGCGAACCAAGGGCGAACTGTTCGGCAGCCTGGGGCCCGGCGACACGGCGGTGATCAACCGCGACGACGCCTATTTCGATTACTGGCAAGGCCTGTGCCCCGACAGTCGCCAGATCACTTTCGGTCAGTCCGACCAGGCCGCCGTCCGGCTGATTTACGAGGGCGACCGCGAAATCATTGCAACGCCGTCGGGCAGCTTCGGCCTCGAGCTCGCGCTGTCGGGACAACACAACCGCATCAATGCGCTTGCGGCCACCGCGGCGGCGCTGGCGCTGGATGTCGAGCTCGACACGATCGCCGCGGCACTGGCGGCGGTCGAAAGCCTGCCGGGCAGGCTGAGCGAGCGCGAAATGCGCGGCGGGTGGCGCCTGATCGACGACAGCTACAACGCCAACCCGGCCTCGCTTCATGCCGGTCTCGAGGTGCTGGCGTCGCGCGCCGGCAAGCGCTGGCTGGCGCTTGGGGAAATGGCCGAACTGGGTGAATACAGCGACAGGCTGCATCGCGAGCTCGGCCGCGCCGCGCGCGATCTCGGCGTCGAGCGCCTGTTTGCCATCGGGGCGCACGCCGAATCCCTCGCCGAAGCTTTCGGGCCGGGCGCCGAAGCGTTCGGCGACATGAACGCGATGGCCCGGCGCATGGAGGATCTGCTGGAATCCGACGTCGTCTGCCTGGTCAAGGGGTCGCGTTCCAGCCATATGGAACAGCTGGTCGATCTGCTCCAGGCAGCGGGGAGCCGGTCATGCTGATGTGGCTGTTCGAAGACTTGCTGGCCCTGGACGTCGCGCTGTTCGGGTTCATTACCTTCCGCACCATCATGGCGGCGCTGTCGGCGCTGGTGGTTTCGCTGGCCGTGGGCCCGGTGTTCATCCGTTACCTGACCGCGCGCAAGCTCGGCCAGCCGATTCGCGAGGTCGGCCCGCGCACCCATTTCGACAAGGCCGGCACGCCGACCATGGGCGGGGCGCTGATCCTGATCTCGGTGCTGGTATCGACCGTGCTGTGGGCCGATATCGGCAACCGTTATGTCTGGACCGTGCTGTTCGTGACCGCGACGTTCGGCATGATCGGCTTCGTCGACGATTTCCACAAGCTCAAGTACAACGACTCGGCCGGCCTGAGCGCGGCCGCCAAGTACGGCCTGCAATCGCTGGCCGCGATCGTCGCGGCCGTCTTCCTGTATGCCACCGCCGACGTGCCGGGGGCGACCGCGCTGCTGTTGCCGTTCTTCAAGGACGTGCTGATTCCGCTGGGGCCGGCGTTCATCGTCTTGACCTATTTCGTGATCGTCGGCTCGTCCAACGCGGTCAACCTGACCGACGGGCTGGACGGCCTGGCAATCGTGCCGGCGGTGATGGTGGCGATCGGTCTGGGCATATTCGCCTATGCCGCAGGCAACGCGATCTTCGCCGATTACCTGGGCTTTCCGTTCATTCCCGGCGCCGGCGAAGTGGCCATCATCTGCTCGGCGCTGGCCGGGGCGGGTCTCGGTTTCCTGTGGTTCAACACCTACCCGGCGCAGGTCTTCATGGGCGACGTCGGCGCGCTTTCTGTGGGCGCAGCGCTGGGCGTGATTGCCGTGGTCGTGCGCCAGGAGCTGGTGTTCATGCTCATGGCCGGCATCTTCGTGCTCGAAACGGTTTCGGTGATCCTGCAGGTGGCCTCGTACAAGCTCACCGGCAAGCGCATCTTTCGCATGGCGCCCATTCACCATCACTTCGAGCTCAAGGGCTGGCCCGAGCCCAAGGTGATCGTGCGCTTCTGGATCGTCGCCGTGGTGCTGGTGTTGATCGGCCTCGCGACCCTGAAGGTGCGCTGATGACGGCCGTGCGCAGACAGGCAAGACGCTACTCGGACCCGGCCCGGGGTGTTTCCATCGACCGGCCGCTGGTGCTGTCCATCCTGGCGTTGCTGGCCATCGGCATGGTGATGGTCGCCTCCACGTCCGTGGCGGTGGCCGAGAAATACGCCGTCGGCGACTGGCACTTCTTCAGCCGCCATCTCGTGTTCGTGCTGCTGGGCCTGGGGCTGGCCGCCGGGGTCCAGTGGCTCAGCCTTGCGCTGCTGGAAAGAACCGACCGGCTTTGCCTGCTGGTGTCACTGCTGCTGCTGGCCGCGGTGCTGGTACCGGGCCTGGGCGTGACCGTCAACGGTGCAACGCGCTGGCTCAACCTCGGGCTGTTCCGGTTCCAGGTCGTCGAGGCGGTCAAGCTGTTGATGATTCTCTACATCGCCGGTTACCTGGCGCGGCGTCCGGGGCTGGGTCAGGCCGGAATGGTCGATACGCTCAAGCCGCTGCTGATCGGCGGGCTGGTCGCGGCCATCATTCTCAAGCAGCCGGACATGGGTTCGGCGCTGGTGCTGATGGCCATCCTGGGCGGCATGGTCTGGCTGGCCGGTGCGGCCTGGAAATCGCTCTCGCTGCTCGGGCTTGCCGCCGCACCGCTGGTGACCTTCGCCGCGCTGGAGCCGTATCGGCTGCAGCGCCTGACCAGTTTCGGCGATCCGTTCTCCGATCCCTACAACGCGGGCTTCCAGCTGGTGCAGGCCCTGATCGCGATCGGTCGCGGCGAAGTTTCCGGCGTCGGCATCGGCGGCAGCGTGCAGAAGCTGTTCTATCTGCCCGAAGCGCATACCGATTTCATTTTCGCCATTCTCGCCGAGGAGCTCGGCCTGCTCGGCATCCTGGCGGTGCTGGCGTTGTTTGCGGTACTGATCGTGCGGATCCTGCGCATCGGCATTCGCGCGCACGCTGCGGGCGCGACATTCGCCGCGTTCACGACGTTCGGCATCGGACTGTGGATCGGCCTTCAGGCGCTGGTCAGCATCGGCGTGAATCTCGGCGTCCTGCCGACCAAGGGCCTTACGCTGCCGCTGGTCTCGGCCGGCGGCAGCAGCATGATGGTGACGCTGCTCGCGCTGGGCCTGGTGGTCCGGATTGCGCGCGAACTCGACCAACAGGCGCTGGCGCGCCCGCGGCGCCAGCGGGAGTGGGCGGCATGAGGGTGGGTGCCGACGCACGCCAGGCGCTCGATTTGCCCGAGGACGCCCGGGTGATGATCCTTGCCGGCGGTACCGGCGGGCATATCTTTCCCGGCCTGGCCGTGGCCCGCGTCCTGCGCGAGGCCGGTGCCCGGGTGACCTGGCTGGGCACGCCGCACGGGCTGGAGAATCGGCTGGTGCCCGCGGCCGGCTTCGAACTGCAGCGGGTCGGAATCCGGGGTCTGCGCGGACGCGGGCTGGCCGGATGGCTGGCGGCACCGGTGCGCATCGTCCGGGCCATGCTGCAGGCGCACCGAATTCTCAGGGCCGAACGGCCCGGTTGCGTGCTGAGCATGGGCGGCTATGCCGCGGGGCCGGCCGGCGTCACGGCCAGGCTGCTGGGCATCGCGCTGGTCATTCATGAACAGAACGCGGTGGCCGGATGGACCAATCGGCTGCTACGGCCCTGGGCGCGTGCGGTGTGCACCGGGTTTCCGAACGTGTTCGACAACGCCCGCGTGACCGGCAACCCGGTTCGACGCGAGATCTCCGAGTTGCCCGAGCCGGCCGTTCGCTACCACGACCGCAGCGGTCCGCTCCGGCTGCTGGTCATCGGCGGCAGCCAGGGCGCAAGCGTTTTCAACCAGGTAGTGCCCGAGGCCCTGGCCCGGCTTCCCGCCGAACATCGTCCCGAAGTCCGGCACCAGGCCGGTCGACAACTGCAACCGGCCATACAAAACTACGACAAGGCCGGCGTCGAGGCGCAGGTCGCCGAATTCGTGGACGACATGGCGGAAGCCTGGGCCTGGGCCGATTTTGCGATCTGCCGCGCCGGCGCCCTGACCGTGGCCGAACTGGCCGCGGCCGGCGTGCCCGCGATCCTGGTCCCGTTTCCATCCGCGGTCGACGACCACCAGACCGCCAACGCGCGCTTCCTGGTCGACGCCGGGGCCGGCTGGCTGATGCCGCAGGCGGAATTCACGCCGGGCCAGCTGGCCGGACTTTTGGAAACATTGAATCGGCCGGAGCTGGTGCGCATGGCTTCGATCGCGCGCGACCGCGCGCGCCCGGAATCGGCGCTGCAGGTGGCCCGGGCCTGCGCGGAGGTGCTGGCATGAATCCGTCGGAACGCCCCGCGCCAAGCCTCATGCATCGCGTCCGCCGGATCCACTTTGTCGGTATCGGCGGGGCCGGCATGAGCGGCATTGCCGAAGTCATGGCCAACCTCGGTTTCGAGGTCAGCGGCTCGGACCTGAACGAATCCGCGGTGCTGAATCACCTGCGCGAGGCCGGCATCCGCGTCTCGGTGGGGCACGATCCGGCGCTGGTCGAACACGTGGACGTGGTCGTGACCTCCAGCGCCATCGCCGCAGACAATCCGGAGCTGCAGGCCGCGGGCGAGCGCCGCATTCCGGTCGTGCCGCGCGCCGAGATGCTCGGCGAGCTGATGCGTTTCCGCGCCGGCATCGCCGTGGCCGGCACGCACGGCAAGACCACCACCACGTCGCTGATCGCCAGCCTGCTGGCCGGCGCCGACATGGACCCGACCTTCGTCGTCGGTGGGCTGGTCAATGCCTTCGGGACCAACGCCCGGCTGGGGCAGGGCCGTTACCTGGTTGCCGAAGCCGACGAATCCGACGCGTCTTTTCTGCTGCTGCAGCCGGTGATTTCGCTGGTCACCAACATCGATCGCGATCACCTGGATGCCTACCAGGGCAGCTTCGACCGGCTGCAGGAGTCGTTCCTGGAGTTTCTGCACCACCTGCCGTTCTTCGGCGTGGCCGTGATGTGCATCGACGACCCGCACGTCGCCGAACTGGTGCCTGCCGTGGGTCGTACCGTGGTGACTTACGGACTGGGCGAAGCGGCCGACGTGCGGGCCGAGAACATCGAGCAGCGCGGCCGTGCCATGTGCTTCGACCTGCGCCTGCCCGGCCGCGACGAAGCGCTGGCCATCGAGCTGTCCCAGCCGGGTCGGCACAACGTGCTCAACGCGCTGGGTGCGGCGGCCGTGAGCTGGGAGCTGGGCCTGGACGCCGAACAGATCCGTTCCGGGCTGAACGCGTTTGCCGGCATCGGGCGGCGCTTCGCCGAAATCGGTGAGCTGCAGTTCGCTTCGGGCCGGGCGCTGGCGTTCGAGGACTACGGCCACCATCCGACCGAGCTGGACGCGGTCATCCAGGCCGCGCGCGGCGGCTGGCCGGACCGGCGGCTGGTCCTGGTTTTCCAGCCACACCGCTTTACCCGCACGCGCGACCAGTTCGACGCGTTCGCGCGCGTGCTGGCCGGCGTCGACCTGGTCGTGCTGGCCGATATCTACCCGGCCGGCGAGGCGCCGATCGCAGGCATCGGTTCCGATGCGCTTGCTTCGGCGATCGCGCAGCGCGGCGACGCCCGGGTGGCGCGGATCAGCGCTCCGGGTGATGCACTGGAAGCGCTCGACGCGGTCATCGAAGACGGCGATCTGCTGCTGATCATGGGCGCCGGCGACATCGGTGGCCTGGCCGGCATGCTCCAGGAGGCGCACGCATGAGCCGCCTTGCCCTGGTCTACGGCGGCGACAGCGCCGAGCGCGAGATCTCGCTGAGAAGCGGTCGCGCCGTGTCCGCGGCGCTGACGCGCGGCGGCATTGCGCACGAGGCGTTCGACGGCCCGCGGGCGGTGATCGACGCCGCGCGCGAGCGGCGGGTGGATTGCGTGTTCAACATGCTGCACGGGCGCGGCGGCGAGGACGGCTGTCTGCAGGGTGCACTGGCCCTCTACGGCCTCCCGGTGACCGGCTCGGGCGTTCTCGCCTCGGCGCTGACCATGGACAAGCTGCAGACCAAGCGGATCTGGCGCGCGGTCGGGCTTCCCACGCCGGATTGGCGGGTGGCCACCGACGCCGGCCAGGCCGAAGCGATTGCCGCGGCGCTTGGCGTGCCGGTATTCGTCAAGCCGGCGCGCGAGGGTTCCAGCGTGGGCATGAGCCGCGTGAACGAGACCGGTCAACTCGCGGCGGCGATCGCGCGCGCGCTGACGCACGACCAGACCGCGCTGGTCGAGCGGATGATCGCAGGCCCCGAATACACCGCCGCGATACTGGACGCTCGTGCGCTGCCGCTGATTCGAATCGCCACGCCGCGCGAATTCTACGACTTCGACGCCAAGTACGAAGCCGGTGATACCGAGTACCACTGCCCGTGCGGGCTGCCGGGCCCGCGCGAGGCCGAATTGCAGGCCATGGCGCTGCAGGCATTCGAAGTGCTGGGCTGCAGCGGCTGGGGCCGGGTCGATTTCCTGCTCGACGGCGAAGGCAACCCCTGGTTGCTGGAGGCCAACACCGTGCCCGGCATGACCGATCACTCGCTGGTGCCGATGGCCGCGGCCGCCGCCGGCCTGGACTTCGATGCGCTGGTCCAGCGCGTCCTGGAGACCGCGGGAGGCCACGCATGCGTCGCATAGTGCTCTGGTCGCTGATGCCGCTGGCGGCAATCGTGATGGCCGGCTCCATCTGGTGGCTGGGCGGCTGGCATGACGCCCGGCACTGGCCGATTCGCTGGCTGGAAGTGTCCGGCGAACTCGAACGCCTGACCGCCGCACAGGTGCGCGCCGCGGTGTCCGGGGAGGCCCGGCGGGGGTTTTTCGCAGTGAACGTGGAAAAGGCGCGGGCCGAGGTCGAGGCGTTGCCGTGGGTGGATCGGGCCGCGGTTTCACGCCACTGGCCCGATGCGCTGCAGATCGATGTGACCGAGCAGCGCGCGGTGGCGCGCTGGAAGGATCGCGCACTGATCAGCCGCAGCGGCGAACTGTTCGAGGTCGCGGGCACCGGCGGCATGCAGGGTCTGACGCGACTGGACGGGCCGCAGGGCCGGCAGCTGGAGGTCTTCGAACGCTGGCAGCGAATGCGCACCCGGCTGGCTGCCGACGGCCTGGAAATCCGGCGCGTGGAGCTGGACGCGCGCGGCGCCTGGCGCCTGGTGCTGGACAGCGGGCTGGAACTGCTGCTCGGCCGTCACGAGGTTGCCCGGCGCCTGGAGCGATTCCTGAGCGTGCGATCCGACCTCAGGGCGATGGCGGGCATCGAAAGCATCGATCTGCGCTATCCCAACGGCCTGGCGGTCACGCGTCGCGCCCCGGAATCCGCCCGGCTGACGGGCGCGCGAAGTCAAACCCATCAACAAGCAGGAGCGCAATCGGATCATGGCTAGAAAGCCGGACAAGTCACTGGTGGTCGGCCTCGACATCGGCACCAGCAAGATCGTGGCCATCGTCGGCGAGGTCCAGGACGACGGCCGGGTCGAGGTCATCGGGCTGGGCTCCCACGCCTCGCGCGGGCTCAAGCGCGGGATGGTCGTGGACATCGAGTCCACCGAGCAGTCCATTCAGCGTGCGGTCGAAGAGGCCGAGCTGATGGCCGACTGCGAGATCCATTCGGTATTCGCCGGCATTGCCGGCACGCACGTCAGCTCGCGCCACTCGCACGGCGCGGTCGCGATCCGCGATTCGGAGGTCGACGAATCCGACGTCGAGCGGGTGCTGGAATCGGCGCGCGCGGTGGCCATCCCGGCCGATCAGCGCATCCTGCACGTGCTGCCCAAGGGCTTCGTGATCGATTCGACCGACGGCATTCGCCAGCCGGTCGGGATGTCGGGCGTGCGCCTGGAGGTGCAGGTGCACCTGGTCACCGCCGCGGTCAGCGCGGTGCAGAACGTGACCAAGTGCGTGGCGCGCTGCGGGCTGCAGGTCGACGACCTGATCCTGCACCAGCTGGCCTCGAGCGAGTCGGTGCTGTCCGACGACGAGAAGGAACTGGGCATCGCGCTGGTCGACATCGGCGCGGGCACCACCGACATCGCGGTGTTCGCCGACGGCGCCATTGCCCATACCGCGTGCATCCCGATTGCCGGCGACCTGGTCACAAGCGATATTGCCGTCGCGCTTCGCACGCCGACGCTGCATGCCGAGGAGATCAAGATCAAGTACGCCTGCGCGCTGGAGCAGCTGGCGTCCAGCGACGAAACCATCCAGGTGCCGTCGGTGGGCGACCGGGCGCCGCGCAGGCTGGAGCGCCAGACGCTGGCCCAGGTGGTGGAGGCGCGCTACCGCGAACTGTTCAACCACGTGCACAAGCAGCTGCGCCAGTCGGGCTGCGAAAACCTGGTGCCGGCCGGACTGGTGCTGACCGGCGGCGGGGCGCGCATGGAAGGCGTGATCGAACTGGCCGAGGAAATCATGCACATGCCGGTGCGCCTGGGTGCGCCGCAGCACGTCAGCGGCCTGTCGGAGGTGGTCAACAATCCGATTCACGCCACGGGCGTGGGGCTGTTGCTGCGCGGCAGCCGGCTGGAGCGGACCGGTTCGGGCCGCGGCCGGGCGCGCGGCGGAGCGGCCGGCAGCATGATCGAACGCCTGAAGCAGTGGTTTCAGGGCGAGTTCTGAGGGGGCTGCATGAATCATCGAATCAAGGTTGCGGGCAGGACGGTACGCGGCACCAAGCGAGCGGCAAGACTCGCGTGTCGCGTGCTTTTCGAACCCCGTGTTCAAAAACGGCGAGAGCAAGGAGAATCATCATGGCATTTGAATTGGTAGAAAACTACACACCCAGCGCAACCATCAAGGTGCTCGGCATCGGGGGCGGCGGCGGCAACGCGGTCAACCAGATGGTCGAGGCCTCGATCGAAGGCGTCGAGTTCATTTCGGTCAACACCGACGCCCAGGCGCTCAAGAGCTTTTCGGGCAAGTCCACGCTGCAGATCGGCTCCAGCGTCACCAAGGGCCTGGGCGCCGGCGCCAACCCGGAAGTCGGCCGCCAGGCCGCGCTGGAGGACCGTGAGCGCATCAGCGAGGTGCTGCAAGGCTGCGACATGGTGTTCATCACCTCCGGCATGGGCGGCGGGACCGGCACCGGTGCGGCCCCGGTCATCGCCCAGACCGCCAAGGAAATGGGGATTCTGACCGTGGCGGTCGTGACCAAACCCTTTCCGTTCGAAGGCCAGCGGCGGCTGGCCGTCGCGCAGCAGGGCATCGACGAGCTGACCCACCACGTCGACTCGCTGATCACCATTCCCAACGCCAAGCTGCTCAGCGTGCTGGGTCCCGACATCACGCTGCTCAACGCGTTCAAGGCGGCCAACCAGGTGCTCTCCGGCGCCGTTCAGGGCATTGCCGAGCTGATCACCCGTCCGGGCCTGATCAACGTGGACTTTGCCGACGTGCGTACCGTGATGTCCGAGATGGGCATGGCAATGATGGGTTCGGGCAGCGCGACGGGCCAGGACCGGGCGTTGATGGCCGCACAGTCGGCGATCGGTTCGCCGCTGCTCGAGGACATCAACCTGTCGGGCGCCTGCGGAATCCTGGTCAACGTGACCGCCGGGATGAACCTGTCGATGCGCGAGTTCGAGGAAGTCGGCACCACCATTGCCGACCTGGCCAGCGAGGACGCCTCGGTCGTGATGGGTACGGTTATCGATCCGGACATGAACGACGAAATCCGGGTGACCGTGGTGGCGACCGGCCTGGGCCAGAAGCGCGCCCAGCGCAAGGAAAAGCCGATGCAGATCGTGCGCACCGGCACCGACGACCTGCCGGTGTTCAGCGAAGACGACGAGTCCGAACCGGCCGCCGGCCCGAATCGGGGTCGCGAACACGAGTCGCAAAAGCGCGGCGAGGCCGAACAGAAGGAGTTCGAGTACCTCGACATCCCCGCGTTTCTGCGCAATCAGGCCGACTGATCGGGCGGTTTGCACGCGTCGACCCCGGACGGCGACTCGCCGAGCCGTCCGGGGCCTCACTACGCCCGATCGTTCGTGATCGGCCGAATTGAAGGGTACATCACGCTTTTTGTGGCTGAATGTAAAACAAATGCAACAATCGCCGGCTGAGTCGGCCCGTGTGCTACCATCGCGCGGATTTGCTGTAAGGAGTGGCCGAGTCCAGTGATCAAACAGAGAACCCTGAAAAACGTCATTCGGGCGACGGGTGTTGGCATGCACAGTGGTGAAAAGGTCATCATGACCTTGCGCCCCGCACCGGTCAATACCGGTATCGTGTTTCGCCGAATCGACCTGGAACCGGTTTTCGCGATTCGCGCCGAGCCCGATCGCGTGGGCGATACCGCGCTTTCGACCACGCTGGTCGGTGATGACGGCACGCGGGTAGCGACCATCGAGCATCTGATGTCGGCGCTGGCGGGACTGGGCATCGATAACGTGTATGTCGATCTGAGCGCTTCCGAAGTGCCGATCATGGACGGCAGCGCCGGACCGTTCGTGTTCCTGATCCAGTCGGCCGGGATTGCCGAACAGGCCGCGCCCAAGCGGTTCATCCGCATCAAGGAGCCGCTGGAACTGGTCGACGGCGACAAGTGGGTGCGCTTCGAGCCCTACGACGGTTTCCGCGTGGCCTTCGAGATCGAATTCGATCATCCGGTGTTTCGCAGCCGCAACTGCAAGGTGGACCTGGACTTTTCGACCACCTCCTATCTCAAGGAAGTCGCGCGTGCGCGCACGTTCGGCTTCATGCGCGACATCGAGTTCCTGCGCCAGCGCAACCTGGTGCTCGGCGGCAGCCTGGACAACGCCGTGGTCGTCGACGACTATCGGGTGCTCAACACCGATGGGTTGCGCTATGAAGACGAGTTCGTCAAGCACAAGGTACTCGACGCCATCGGCGATCTGTACATGCTCGGCGCCAGCCTGATCGGCCGGTTCGTCGGCCACAAGTCCGGCCATGAACTGAACAATGCCCTGCTGCGCGAGCTGCTGGCGCACCAGGAAGTCTGGGAAGAGGTTACTTTTCCGGATGACGAAGGCGCGCCGATCTCCTACCTGCAGCCCGCCCAGGCATTCTGATCCGGCCGGTTCCGGTCCGAATATACGAGTATTCAGGCTTCCATGTTCAGCCCGGGCGCGACGATGACCCGGGTTCTGGCCAGTTTTCCGGGCCAGTGACGCTGCGCCGCCTCCAGCAGCGAATCGGCGAGCAGCCGGGCCTGGCTGGCGCGCGCCGACGAAGCCGCTGCGATCACCAGGCAGTCACCTTCGATGCAGGCGACCGCGATGCGGCCGCGCGCATTTTCCGGAATTCGCTCGCGCAGCCGCGCGTTCAGGGCCAGGAACGCCTGCGCCTGGCGCAGCGCCCGCCCGGGCCCGCCCCGGTCGCCGGCAATCGCATCGACGCGGCGTGCCCCGGCGCCGTCGCGCCCGGCCGGGTCCGGACTGGATTTTCCTGCATTCATGCACGCAGTCTAACCGGTCGCACCGCAGCGTCGGGGGTGTCGCCGGTGTGTGGCCCGGCCCGGAGTACCCTGGCGCCGGGCGGCGCGCTGGACAAGGTTGGATGTCGCCGCGCGAATTGGCTAAAATGGCGGATTGTCTCGCTTGACGGGTGCAGGGTTCAGCCCCACTTCATCATTCTGGTCACGACGCGTTCTTTCGCGCTAACAGGCAGCAAATTCCTATGCTCAAACGCTTGATAACGAAGCTGGTCGGCAGCCGCAACGAGCGTCTGCTCAAGCAGCTTTCCAGGAACATTCAGCAGATCAACGAACTGGAACCCCAGACCCAGCAGCTCAGCGACGAGCAGCTCAAGGCCAAGACGGCCGAGTTCAGGCAGCGGCTCGACAACGGCGAAAACCTGGACAGCCTGCTGCCGGAGGCGTTCGCGGTGGTGCGCGAGGCCTCGGTGCGCACCCTGGGCATGCGGCATTTCGACGCCCAGATGATCGGCGGCATGGTGCTGCACCAGGGCAAGATCGCCGAGATGAAGACCGGCGAGGGCAAGACCCTGGTCGCAACCCTGGCCGTCTACCTCAACGCGTTGCCTGCCAGGGGCGTGCACGTGGTCACGGTCAACGATTACCTGGCCCGGCGCGACGCCGACTGGATGCGCCCCATCTACGGCGCGCTGGACATGACCGTGGGCGTGTCGGTGCCCGGCATGAATGCTGCCGCCAAGCGCGCCGCCTATGCCAGCGACATCACCTATGGCACCAACAACGAATTCGGGTTCGACTACCTGCGCGACAACATGGCGTTTTCGCTGGAGCAGAAGGTCCAGCGCGAGCAGCATTTCGCCATCGTCGACGAGGTCGATTCGATCCTGATCGACGAGGCCCGGACGCCGCTGATCATTTCCGGCCCGGCCGACGAAGGGCCGGAGCTGTACGTCAAGATCAACCGGATCGCGCCCAAGCTCGAGGTCCAGCAGGAAGAGGACGGGCCGGGCGATTTCTCGCTGGACGAAAAGTCGCGCCAGGTCCACCTGACCGAAGAAGGCATGGCGCGGGTCGAGCAACTGCTTGCCGAAGACGGGCTGCTCAAGGAAAACGAAAGCCTGTACGACGCCAACAACCTGGCGCTGATGCATACGCTGAGCGCCTGCCTGCGCGCCCATCACCTGTTCAACAAGGACGTCGATTACATCATCAACGACGGCGAAGTGGTCATCGTCGACGAATTCACGGGTCGCACCATGCCCGGGCGACGCTGGTCGGACGGCCTGCACCAGGCCATCGAAGCCAAGGAAGGCGTGCCCATCCAGCGCGAGAACCAGACCCTGGCCTCGATCACGTTCCAGAACTATTTCCGGCTCTACGACAAGCTGTCGGGCATGACCGGTACGGCCGACACCGAAGCCTACGAGTTCCAGAGCATCTACGGGCTGGAGGTGGTCGTGATTCCGACCCACAAGCCGATGATCCGCAAGGACAATCCCGACCTGGTGTTCCTGACCCAGACCGAGAAATACGCCGCGATCATCGAAGACATCAAGGAACGCACGGCCAGCGGCCAGCCCAGCCTGGTCGGCACGACGTCCATCGAAACTTCCGAACTGCTGTCGCGCGAGCTGAAGAAAGCGAAGATTCCGCACGAGGTGCTCAACGCCAAGCAGCACGAGCGCGAGGCGCAGATCATCGCCCAGGCCGGCCGTCCGGGGGCGGTGACCATCGCCACCAACATGGCCGGCCGCGGCACCGACATCGTGCTCGGCGGCAGCCTGGACGCCGAGCTCGCCGAGCTGCATGACGACACCCCGGAAAGCACCCTGCGCAAGGTCAAGGAAGACTGGCAGCAACGCCACAACGAAGTCATCGAGGCCGGCGGCCTGCACATCATCGGCACCGAGCGCCACGAGTCCCGCCGCATCGACAACCAGCTCAGAGGCCGTTCCGGTCGCCAGGGCGATCCGGGCTCGAGCCGTTTCTACCTGTCGCTCGAAGACAGCCTGATGCGCATCTTCGCCTCCGAGCGACTGGGCAACATGATGCAGAAGCTCGGCATGGAGCAGGGCGAAGCCATCGAGCACCCCTGGGTGACGCGCGCGATCGAGAACGCCCAGCGCAAGGTCGAGGCGCACAACTTCGACATCCGCAAGAACCTGCTCGATTTCGACGATGTCGCCAACGACCAGCGCCGGGTCATCTACGCCCAGCGCAACGAGTTGATGGAAGCCGACGACGTGCACGACTACATCGAGGAGATGCGCGAAGAGGTCTTCCACGACCTGGTCAGCCGCTATATCCCGCCGCAGTCGATCGAGGAGATGTGGGACGCCGAGGGCCTGGAAAAGGCGCTCGAGCGCGAATTCGGGATCGATGCGCCGATTCGCGAATGGCTCGAAGCCGACGACGATCTGACCGAGGAAGGAATTCGCGAACGGGTCATGGCGCGGGTCGAGGCGCATTTCGCGGCCAAGGAAGCCGAGACCGGCAGCGACGTGATGCGGCATTTCGAAAAGGCGGTCATGCTCAACGTGCTCGACCAGCAGTGGAAGGAGCACCTGGCGAGCATGGATTACCTGCGCCGCGGCATCCACCTGCGGGGCTTTGCGCAGAAGAAGCCGCAACAGGAATACAAGCGCGAAGGCTTCGAAATGTTCACCCAGATGCTGGCCAGCATGCGTTTCGAGGTCATCAAGATCCTGGCGCGGGTGCAGGTGCGTTCGGAGCAGGACGTGGCCGCCGTCGACGAGCAGCGCAAGCGCGAACAGCCGATGGAGTACAAGCACCGCGAAGCCGCGCCGCTGGAAAAACAGTCGGCGGCGGCGCAAGCCGGCGCCGGTGGTGGCCCGGCGCAACCGGAAACGCCCCAGACGTACGTGCGCGACGGGCGCAAGGTGGGCCGCAACGAGCCCTGCCCGTGCGGTTCCGGCAAGAAGTACAAGCAGTGCCACGGCAAAATCGATTGACCCGGTTCGCTGGTTGGCCGGTGCGCTGGTTCCAACCAGCCAACCAGCCAACCAGCCAACCAGCCAACCCCGCCCTTGTCCGGGACAACTGCCGCCCCGATGTGGGATAATTGAAGATTGACGCCAGTCTTGCGCGCAGTGCGTCGGTACTGTTGCCCGTTTACAGAAAAGGTTTTTGAATATGCTTGAATTCCTGTCCGAACTGCTGATTCCCTCGGCGCTGGCCCAGGCCGGCCAGGGCGCCGAGCAACCCAGCGTGCTGGCCTCCATCCTGCCGCTGGTGTTCATCGTGGTGATCTTCTGGCTGTTGATCATCCGGCCGCAGATGAAGCGCAACAAGCAGCACCGCGAGCTGGTTTCCAACCTCGCCGTCGACGACGAGGTCGTATCGGCCGGCGGGCTGCTCGGCAAGGTGACCGAGGTGGGCGACAATTTCATCCAGGTGCAGCTGGCCGACGACGTGCTGGTCAAGATGCAGAAAAGCTCGGTGGCACAGGTCGTGCCCAAGGGCACCTTCGACTCGGCGGCCTGACGGCGCCGCAATCGCGCGTGCCCGGTTGCCGGCGCGCTCGTCGCTGAAAGAACAATAACCCGGTCATTCCATGAATCGTTACGCTGCCTGGAAATACGTCCTGCTGATTGCCGTGCTGGCGATCGGAATCATCTACGCCCTGCCCAACCTGTTCGGCGACGACCCGGCCGTGCAGGTTTCGTCGTCGCGGGGATTCGAGCTGGACCCGGCACTGCAGGGCGTCGTCGAAGAGGTGCTGGAAACCGAGGAGATCAAGCCCGTCTCGATGGATTTCACGCCGGAGCGCCTGATGGTGCGTGTGGACGGGTCCGACACGCAGCTCGCGCTGGCCGATGCGCTGCGCGAGGAGCTGGGTGATGCCTACGTGGTCGCGCTCAATCTGGCGCCGGCGACGCCGGACTTCCTGCGCGCGCTCAACGCCGAGCCCATGGTGCTGGGCCTGGACCTGCAGGGCGGCGTGCACTTCCTGATGGAAGTCGACATGGAAACCGCCCGCAGCCAGCAGCTGGAGCGTTTCGTCGACGACATCCGCAACCTGCTGCGCGACGAACGCATTCGCTATCGTTCCGTGCGCGCCGATCGCGAGTCGCTGGTCGCCGAACTGCGCACCGCCGAGGACCGCCAGACCGCGATGACGGAAATCTCGCGCGAACTGCCCGAACTCCAGCTGGAATCGGTCGACGGCGGCGAGACCTTCAACATCGAGGCCACGGTCGACCCCGAAGTCATGAACGAGCTCCAGCAGACCGCGCTGCAGCAGAACATCACCACGCTCAGGAACCGGGTCAACGAACTGGGCGTGGCCGAGCCGATCATCCAGCAGCAGGGCGCCGAGCGCATCGTGGTCCAGCTGCCGGGCGTGCAGGACACCGCCGAGGCCAAGCGCATTCTCGGCTCGACCGCGACGCTGGAATACCGCGCCGTGGACGAGCAGAACGACCCCTACGAGGCCCAGCGCACGGGCCGCGTGCCGCCGCAGTCGCGGCTGTACGAGACCCGCGAAGGCGAGCCGATCCTGCTGTCGCGCAGGCTGATCGCCTCCGGCGACAACCTGACCAGCGCCTCGGCCGGCTTCGATCAGCAAGGCGGCCAGCCGAACGTGCGCGTCACGCTGGACGCCGTCGGGGCGCGCCGGATGTTCGACTTCACCAGCGAGAACGTCGGCAACCGGATGGCCGTGGTGTTCATCGAGCAGCGGCCCGAGACGCGGATGGTCGACGGCGAGGAAGTGCGCGACACCCGCCGGGTGGAGGAAGTGATTTCCGTGGCGGTGGTGCGCGAGCCGTTCGGCCGCGAATTCCAGACGACCGGCCTGGGCTCGTCACGCGAGGCCAGCCAGCTGGCCCTGCTGCTGCGCGCCGGCGCGCTGGCCGCGCCGGTGGAGATCATCGAGGAACGCACCGTCGGGCCCAGCCTGGGCGCCGACAACATTCAGAAGGGCTTCAATTCCGTGATCATCGGCTTCTGCCTGGTGCTGGTGGTCATGGCGATCTACTACAAGGTCTTCGGGCTGGTCGCCAACGTAGCGCTTACCACCAACCTGGTGCTGATCATTGCCCTGCTTTCGATGATCGGGGCCACGCTGACGCTGCCGGGCATCGCCGGCATCGTGCTGACCGTGGGCATGGCCGTGGACGCCAACGTGCTGATCTTCGAGCGCATCCGCGAAGAACTGAGGCTGGGCAACACGCCGCAGGCCGCGATCCGGGCCGGGTACGGCAAGGCCTTTTCGACCATCGCCGATGCCAACGTCACCACGCTGATCGCCGCGCTGGTGCTGTTCATGTTCGGCACCGGGCCGGTCAAGGGTTTTGCCGTGACGCTGTCGCTGGGCATCGTGACCTCGATGTTCACCGCCATCTTCGGCACCCGCGGCGTGGTCAACCTGATCTACGGCGGACGCAAACGCGTCAAGTCGCTGGCGCTTTGAGGCCGGATCATTCATGACCCAACCTACTACGACGTTCCCAGGCCCTGCATCCGCGATGTTTCACTGTGTCGCGCATGCTCGACGTAAGGGCGAGTACGCCTGCGGTGCGCTCGGTCGCAAAACATCCCGGCTACAGGACCTGGATCCGTCTCGCGACGGTCGGTCGCTGAACGATCCGGACTAAGGACGCATACAGCATGGATATCATTCGAACCAATACCCGTATCGATTTCATGGGCCGGCGCAATCTGGGGCTGATCCTGTCGGCGATCCTGATCCTGTTGAGCCTGGGCTCCCTGATGACGCGCGGCCTGAACTTCGGCCTCGATTTCACCGGCGGCACGCTGATCGAGATCGCCTATCCCGAGGCGCCGGAATTGACCGAGGTCCGCGGTGCCCTGGATGCGGCCGGTTACGAAAACTTCACGGTCCAGACTTTCGGCACCGCGCGCGATATCGTGGTGCGGCTACCGGCCGAAGTGGCCGCCGAGGAAGGCGCCGACGTCAGCACGGCCGCGCTGGAGGCGCTCGAGACGGTCGACGCCGGGGTGGAACTGCGGCGCGTGGAGTTCGTCGGTCCGCAGATCGGCCAGGAGCTGGCCAACCAGGGCGGGCTTGCGCTGCTGTATGCGCTGGCCGGCATCCTGCTGTACGTCTCGTTCCGGTTCCAGTGGCGCTTCGCCGTCGGGGCCGTGGCCGCGCTGGTCCACGACGTGCTGATCGTGACCGGAATGATCTCGCTGTTCCGGGTCAGTTTCGACCTGACCGTGGTCGCCGCCCTGCTGGCGGTGATCGGCTATTCGCTCAACGACACCATCGTCGTCTATGACCGCCTGCGCGAGAATTTCCGCGTCAAGCGCAAGGGCACGGCCGAGGAACTGGCCAATCTTTCGATCAACCAGATGCTGTCGCGCACGGTGATGACCTCGCTGACGACCTTGCTGGTGCTGCTTGCGCTGTTCTACTTCGGCGGCGAAATCATCCATGCATTCGCCTATACCCTGATCATCGGTGTCATCATCGGCACCTACTCTTCGATTTTCGTCGCCAGCACGGCCGCGCTGGTGCTCGGCGTCTCGAAACAGGACCTGATGCCGGTGGTCAAGGAAGGCGCCGACCAGCCCGACCAGGAAGATCTTCCGGCGCGGTTCCGCAACACTTGAGGTCGACCATGAAATTTCTCGCCGCATTGCTGCTCGCATGTTCGTCGCTGTCGGCGATCGCGCAGATGGAAACAATCGACGGCGATGCGCCGACGCGCTACAAGGTCGACTCGGCGGTGTGGTGCTCCGGGGAATTGCGCGGCGAGCCCGAGCTGCTCTTGAGCCCGGGCGTCCCGGACACGTTCGAGATCGACGGGCCGGAGTCTTCCTGGCGCCTGAGCGTCGAGGTCGAGACGCCGGGCCGGGCCGAGGGCGCCGAACCCGATTCGCTGTGGTTCAAGGTCGGGATCGAACAGCTGGTCGACGGCCAGTGGGAGTTTCTGACCGACACCATGCTGGGCACGCCGCTGGGCAAGCCGGGCATCGTCACGGTGGTCGGAGACGACGACGCCGATTCCGGCCCGGAATCGGCGCCGCTGTACGTCGAACTGACCGCGCGGCGTATCGACCCGGACGACTGAGCTTCCCCGCCGTCCGCCCGAACCCGAACCGCAATCGCGGCGCGTGCTTCGCAGCCCCCATCGACCGTGCTTTCGCCGATTGCCGCCGCCCGGCCCGAGTGATCGCCTGACCCATCGTCTACTTGCCTTTCGGCCGTGCGGTGCGGCAGGCGCAGTTCGATGGCGGCTTGATGCAAGCGATGCACCACGACATGGCAGAATATCGCAATGAATATCAATCTGTTTCCGAGAACCGGCTTCGCTGTGGTGCTGGCGCTTTGCCTGGCGCTGCTGGGTTACGGCTACTATTCCCAATACGCCCTGGGCTTCGAGCCGTGCCCGCTGTGCATTCTGCAGCGAGGGGCATTCTTCGTCATGGCCCTGGGCGCGCTGCTGGGCCTGGTCCACGGCAGTCGCGGCGGCTGGCGCTGGCTCCATGGGGCAGTGGTGTTCGCCGGTGGCGTGTGGGGGCTGGCGACGGCCGGGCGCCACCTCTGGCTGCAGAGCCTGCCGGCCGACCAGGTGCCGGAGTGCGGACCGGGCTTCGAGTTCATGGTCGAGTACTTTTCGCTGGGCGAAGCAATCGCCTCGGCGTTCACCGGATCGGGTGAGTGCGCCGAGGTGGACTGGTCGTTTCTCGGCCTGGCGATGCCGGCCTGGACGCTGATCTGGTATGTTGTGCTGATGCTGATCACCGCGCTGACCCTGCGCAAGAAATGACGTCATGACCGAATCGCTAAAATCGATCACGCCAGCCCGCGACTGGGCCGTGGATTCCTGGAAACGCAAGGACGCGCTGCAGCAGGCGCGTTACGACGACCACGATGCGCTCGATCGCGCGCTCGAGCATCTTTCGGAGCTGCCGCCGCTGGTCACCTCCTGGGAGATTCTCAACCTGCGCGGCCAGCTGGCCGAGGCCCAGGCCGGCAAGCGCTTCCTGCTGCAGGGCGGCGATTGCGCCGAGATCTTCGACGAATGCCGGCCCGAAATCATTGCCAACCGGCTCAAGGTCCTGCTGCAGATGTCGCTGGTGCTGGTCCATGGCATGGAAATGCCGGTGGTGCGGATCGGACGTTTCGCCGGCCAGTACGCCAAGCCGCGTTCGGATGATTTCGAGACGCGTGAAGGCGTCAAGCTTCCCAGTTATCGCGGCGACCTGGTCAATGCACCGGAATTCACGCCGGAGTCTCGCAGACCCGACCCGGAGCGGATGATCCGGGCCTATTCGCGTTCGGCCATGACCATGAATTTCGTGCGCGCGCTGGTCGACGGCGGCTTTGCCGACCTGCACCATCCCGAATACTGGGACCTGGGCTGGGTGGAGCATTCGCCGCTGGCCGAACAGTTCCACCGCATCGCCGATTCCATCGGACACTCGGTACGCTTCATGGAAACGGTCACGGGCCAGACGCCGGGAAGCGTGCGGCGGGCCGATTTCTTCACCTCGCACGAAGCGCTGCATCTGCACTACGAGCAGGCGCTCACCCGCGCAGTGCCGCGTCAGTGGGGCTGGTTCAACCTGTCGACCCACTTCCCGTGGATCGGCATGCGCACCGCCGGCATGGAAGGCGCGCACCTGGAAATGTTCCGCGGTATTCGCAATCCCGTAGGCGTCAAGGTCGGGCCCGGCATGTCGTCCGACTGGCTCAAGAGCCTGATTCGCACGTTGAATCCGGACGACGAACCCGGAAGACTGGTGTTGATCCACCGGATGGGCGCCGACGGCATCGGCGACAAGTTGCCGGAGTTGATAAGGGCGGCCAGGTCCACCGGTTCGCCGCTGCTGTGGATCTGCGATCCGATGCACGGCAATACCGAAAAGACCTCTGCCGGCGTCAAGACGCGGCGTTTCTCGAACATCCAGGCCGAACTCGAACAGGCATTCGAGATCCACGCCGGCTGCGGCTCGCGTCTCGGCGGCGTCCACCTCGAGTTGACCGGCGAAAACGTCACCGAATGCATCGGCGGCGCGCGCGAACTGAACGAACACGACCTGTCGCGGGCCTACAAGACCACCGTCGACCCGCGCCTGAACTACGAACAGGCGTTGGAGTTGTCGATGCTGATCGTCGGCAAGCACCAGAGCCTGCAGGGCTGATCGTTCGGTAACCAGAAGCTCAAAAAGCGAAAAAGGTCAAACCCGGCCCCGCGAAGGCGCAAGGGCGCTAAGTCGCCTCGCGAAGATGCAATCAGGCGCAGTGTATTTGCGCAGGGTGGATAAGCGTAGCGCATCCATCACCTCGGGCCTTCACCAGTCAAGCAGGTCGGCTTAGAGCCGGCTCCGGACTCGATCCGGGGCCGCAGGCCGTAAGCCGACATTGAGGAACCTTCTGGTAACGCCGGATTACGCTCGGCTAATCCGACCTGCGTCTTGCGGTGGATGCGCTACGCTTGCCCACCCTCCACAAGCTTTCTTGTTTTGCCTTTGTTCGCGCCCTGGCGCGTTTGCGAGCGCTGGTTCGACTTTGAACCGCTGTCGCTATGCAAGCGAATCGATGCTACCCCGGTCCGGCTGGACTGGATCAAAACAACGAGTCAATCCCATGCGTGCACTTCTTCTCGCGGCGTTACTGCTGCTGCCGACGCTTTCGGCTGCTGAAATCTTCGATGCGCCGGAACAGGTCAGGCCCGTACTGCCGGGCATGCAGGCGCCGGAATTTCGCGCGCTGGACGTCGACGGCAACGAAATCAGGGTCGACCCGGCCGAGCTCGAACGGCCTGTCGTGCTGACGTTCTACCGCGGCGGCTGGTGCCCGTACTGCAACATGCACCTGGCCGAACTGCGCACCACCGAGGCGGAACTGACCGGGATGGGCTTCGATGTCTGGTTCATCAGTCCTGACAAGCCGGCATTGCTGGCCGAGGGCGACGATTCCGAGTTCGGCTATCGTTTGCTTTCCGACCCTGGAATGAACGCCGCCCAGGCTTTCGGCATCGCGTTCCGTCTCGACGACGAGACCTTCGAGCGCTACGTCGGCTTCGGCAACGATCTCAACGAGCGCTCGGGCGACGAACACCAGGCGTTGCCGGCGCCGGCGACCTTCATCATCGGCACCGATGGCAAGGTCCAGTTCGGCTACGTCAACCCCGACTACAGCGTGCGGCTGGCGCCGGAAGTGCTGCTGGCCGCCGCGCGCGCCTACAGCGACGGCGCGCACAGGCGGATGAAGCGTGACCGGGACGGCTGAGCGGAGCGATGGCCGTGCGGTGCGTTTCGCTGCGCTCAACGCAACCTGCGCGGGCAGCCTGGCACGGCGGCGGCCATATCATTCCTTCCCCCTGCTTGCGGGGGAAGGGCAGGATGGGGGCGAAGACGGCTTTCCGGAAACCGGAAACCCGAAGCCGGAAACCTGTTCTTCAGGCACGAGCCCCGTCGCGGATGTGGCCGTCGGCGGTGGTCAGAGCAGGTCCTTGACCGCTTCGCGCTCTTCCCGCAGTTCGGCGTCGGTGGCGTCCATGCGCGCGCGGCTGAACTCGTTGATTTCGAGGTCGGGCACGATTTTCCAGCTGCCGTTGTCGCAGGTGCAGGGAAACGAGTAGATCACGCCGGGTGCGATGCCGTAGCTGCCGTCGGACGGCACCGCCATGGAGACCCAGTCGCCGCCGGTGCCCAGCGCCCAGTCGCGGATGTGGTCGATGGCGCTGGAGGCGGCCGAGGCCGCGCTGGACGCGCCGCGCGCCTTGATGATGGCCGCGCCGCGCTGCTGGACGGTGGGAATGAACTCGTTTTCGTACCATTCCCGATCCACCTTCGAGATCGCCGGCTCGCCCTTGACCAGCGCGTGGTGGATGTCGGGATACTGGGTCGCCGAATGGTTGCCCCAGATGATCATCCGGCGGATGAGCGTGTGGTGTGCTTCGGTCCTGATCGCCAACTGCGCCAGCGCACGGTTATGGTCCAGCCGGGTCATCGCGGTGAAGTTTTCCGGCTTCAGGTCGGGCGCGTTTGCCTGGGCGATCAGGCAGTTGGTGTTGGCCGGGTTGCCGACCACCAGCACCTTGACGTCGCGCGAGGCGTGGTCGTTCAGCGCCTTGCCCTGCGGGCCGAAGATCTTGCCGTTCTCGGCCAGCAGGTCGCTGCGTTCCATCCCCGGTCCGCGCGGCTTGGAGCCGACCAGCAGGGCGTAGTCGGCATCCTTGAAGCCTTCCTCGATGTCGGTGGTGGTGACGATGTCGGTCAGCATCGGGAACGCCGCGTCGTCGAGTTCCATCGCCACGCCCTTGAGCGCGTCGAGGGCCGGCGGGATCTCGACCAGCTGCAGGATGACCGGCTGGTTGGGCCCCAGCATGTCGCCGGCGGCGATGCGGAAGCAGAGCTGGTAGCCGATCTGGCCGGCGGCGCCTGTGATGGCGATGCGTACGGGCTTGTTCATGCGGGTTCTCCGGTGCGATGAATTTTGCAATGTCCCTATTTTAGCCGGGCTTGCCCCTTCGGATTGGTCACGCGGTTGTTTCGCCCGGCCGGCGCGCGCGCCGGCCCGACGCCGCTTGGCGGTTGGTTTCCGAGCGCGGGTGCCGATCACGGCTTGACATGAATGCAATCGGTATAATTTGCGGTCTCGTCGACCGATGCGGTGCTGACGTGGTTTGGTTGCGCGCCGCCGTCTCGATTTGTGCTGGAAAAAGGATTCCCCAGGCTCATGAAGAAGACCAACGTCAAGCGCGTGATCCTCGTGCTCCTCGGGCTGGCGGTCGTGCTCGGCGCGCTGTTCGCGTGGCGTTTTGCGCAGATTCGCCAACAGGCCGAGATGATGTCCCAGGCGCCGCCGCCGGTCGAAATCGAGGTCGTGGAGGTCGCAGAGCGTCGCTGGGCGCAGTCGATCAGTGCGAACGGCAGTCTGCGTGCGGTCAACGGGGTCGAGGCGGCCAACGAGATTGCCGGGGTGGTCGAGGCGCTGGAATTCGAGTCCGGCCAGACGGTGGAAGCCGGCGACGTGCTGCTCAGGATCGAGGCCGAGACCGACGAAGCCGCGCTGGAGACGCGCGAGGCCGAAGCGCGGCTTGCGCTGCAGCAGTTCGAGCGTTTTTCCGACCTGATCAGCCAGAACGCGGTATCGCAGTCGGAGTTCGACGAAGCGCGCGCCAACTACGAAGCCGCCGAGGCGCGCGTGCACGAGCAGCGCGCGTTGTTGAACAAGAAGACGATACGCGCGCCGTTTTCCGGCGTGCTGGGCCTGCGCCAGGTCGATCTTGGTGAATACATCGGGGTGGGTACGGCAATCGTCGGCATCAACATGCTCGATCCGATCCAGGTCGATTTCACGATTTCCGAGCGCGAGCTGCCCCGGGTCAAGGTCGGGGACCGGGTCGAAGTGAAGGTGGCCGCCTATGCCGACCAGCAGTTCAACGGCCAGGTACAGGCGATCGATTCCTCGGTGCTGCCCGAAAGCCGTACGGTGCGCGTGCGTGCCGAACTGCCCAATACGGATCTGCAGCTGCGCCCGGGCATGTTCGCCAATGTGCGCACCGTTCGCGATGAAATTCTCGAAGTGATCACCGTGCCGCGCACGGCGATTTCTTACAACACCTACGGCGATTTCGTATTCAGGGTGGTCGAAGGCGACGATGGACAGAAGATCGTCGAGCGCGTCAGCGTGACCACCGGCGAAGCGCGCGACGGCGAAGTCGAGATCGTGGAAGGCATCCGTCCCGGTGATACGGTAGTCGGGGCCGGCCTGCTGCGCCTGCGCAACAACCAGCCGGTCGAGATCGTGGAAGAAACGGCGACCGGAAAAGAATCAGGGCAGGGTTGATGCGCTTCACCGATATCTTCGTGCGGCGCCCGGTGCTGGCCACGGTGGTCAGCCTGTTGATCCTGCTGATGGGCGCGCGCGCGGCCATGCAGCTGGAAGTGCGCCAGTTCCCGGAACTCGAGAGCACGACCGTCACGGTGTCCACGGCTTATCCCGGCGCCGACTCCGAGCTGGTCAAGGGGTTTGTCACCACGCCGCTGCAGCAGGCGATCGCCGAGGCCGAGGGCATCGATTTCCTGTCCTCGACCAGCTCGCTGGGCCAGTCGACCATCGAGGCCCGCATGGTCCTCAACTACGACGCCAACGACGCGCTTTCGGAAATCCAGTCCAAGGTCGCCAGCCAGCGCGACGTGCTGCCGGAAGAAGTGCGTGACCCGGTGATCACTTCGACTACCGGCGAGAGCACGGCGCTGATGTACATCGCGTTTTTCAGCGAGTCCATTTCGGCACCGCGGATTACCGACTACCTGACCCGCGAGGTGCAGCCGCGGCTGCAGGCGATCGCCGGCGTCGGCAAGGCCGAGCTGCTGGGAAGAGTTTTCGCCCAGCGGATCTGGATCGACCCGATGCGCCTGGCGGCCATCGACATGACGGCCAGCGAACTGGTCGACATCCTGCTGCAGAACAATTTTCTGGCAGGCGTCGGGCGTACGCGCGACGAAATGGTACGCATCGACCTGAAGTCGACGACCGATGTATCCAACCCGGAAGCATTCGAGGACCTGGTGGTCAAGCAGGTCGACGGCAGCATCATTCGCCTTGGCGATATCGCGCGCTCGGAGCTGGGTTCGGAGACCTACTCGCAGACCAACAACTACAAGGGCCAGCCGTCGACCTACGTGGCCATCGAACTGGCGCCCGGGGCCAACCCGCTGGACGTGGCCGCCCTGGTGCGCGAGCAGTTGCCCGAAATTCGCGAACAATTGCCGTCCGGCCTGAACGTGGAGCTGGCCTACGACGCCTCGGAGTTCATCGAAAGCTCGATCGACGAAGTCATCAAGACGCTGCTCGAGGCCGTCCTGATCGTGCTGGTGGTGGTGTTTCTGACCCTGGGCTCGATTCGCGCGGCCATCGTGCCGTCGGTTGCCGTGCCCCTGTCGCTGATCGGCGGCGCACTGGTCATGCTGATGTTGGGTTTCTCGCTCAACCTGCTGACGCTGCTGGCCATGGTGCTGGCGATCGGGCTGGTGGTCGACGACGCCATCATCATCGTCGAGAACGTGCACCGGCATATCGAGGAGGGCGAGTCGCGCTTCGAGGCGGCGCTGAACGGCGCGCGCGAGATGGCGACGCCGGTCATCGCCATGACCACCACGTTGATCGCGGTCTACGCGCCGATCGGCTTCATGGGCGGCCTGGTCGGTTCGCTGTTCTCGGAATTCGCGTTCACGCTGGCCGGCGCCGTGCTGATTTCCGGCGTGGTGGCGCTGACGCTCTCGCCGATGCTTTCGGGTCACGTCCTCAAGCCGCACGGCAACCCGTCGCGCTTCGAGAGCACCGTCGAACGCACGTTCAATCGACTTTCGGAACGCTACAAGTCGGCGCTCGGCTGGACCCTGAAATCGATCCCGGCGGTGATGGTATTTGCCGTGGTCGTGCTGGCGTCCATCGTGTTCATGCTGCAGCTGAGCCGGAACGAGCTGGCCCCCACCGAGGACCAGGGCATCCTGCTCTACCAGGGCCAGGCGCCGCAGACCGCGACGCTGGAATACCTGCAGAAATACGGCGATCAGCTGCAGAACCGGTTCGAGCAATTGCCCGGCTACGACGAGAGTTTCATGCTGCTGGGCTCTTTCGGGCCCAACACCGTGTTCGGCGGTTTCAAGCTCAAGCCCTGGGACGAACGCGACATTTCGCAGTTCGAGGTCCAGCCCATGCTGCAGGACGCGGTTTCCGACGTCACCGGCCTGCGCACGTCCATCTTCACCCGGCCGTCGATCCCCGGCTCGGGCCAGGGGCTGCCGCTGCAATTCGTGATCACCACGGCCCAGTCCTACGAGCAGCTCAACGAGGTGGCCGACGAGATCATCGGCCGCGGCATGCAAAGCGGCATTTTCGGCTTTCTGCAAAAATCGATCGAGTTCGACCGGCCGCTGACGCGCATCGTCATCGATCGCGAGCGGGTGGCCGATCTCGGGCTTTCCATGGCCGATGTCGGGCGCGAGATGTCGTCGCTGCTCGGCGGCGGCTTCATCAACCGTTTCAACATGCAGGGCCGATCCTACCAGGTGATTCCCCGAGTCGAGCGCGAGCTGCGCGCGACGCGCGAACAGCTGGCCGACTACTATATCCGCGCCGACAACGGCGAACTGGTGCCGCTGGGCGGCGTGATTTCGTTCGAGCAGACCGTGGAGCCTTCGCAGCGCACCCAGCACAATCAGCTCAACTCGATGGCGCTGGAAGGCGTGATCGCCGGCGGGTCGTCCATGGGCGAGGCGATCGAGTTTCTGGAGCAGGCCGCGGAAGAAACCTTTCCGCAGGGATTCAGCTTCGACTACAAGGGCGAATCCCGGCAGTTCAAGCAGCAGGGCAGCGCATTGATCGTGACTTTCTTCCTCTCGCTGCTGGTGATCTACCTGGTGCTGGCCGCGCAGTTCGAAAGCTGGCGCGACCCGTTCATCATCCTGATCTCGGTGCCGCTGTCGATTGCCGGCGCGATGTCGTTCATCATGCTGGGCGCGGCCAGCATGAACATCTACACCCAGGTGGGGCTGATCACCCTGATCGGGGTGGTATCGAAGAACGGCATCCTGATCGTCGAATTCGCCAACCAGCTCCAGATCGACAAGGGCCTGAACCGGCACCAGGCCGTGATCGAGGCCGCCGCGATCCGCCTGCGACCTATTTTTATGACCTCGGTGGCGCTGATCGTCGCCATGATTCCGCTGCTGACCGCCAGCGGCCCGGGCGCGGAAAGCCGCTTTGCCATCGGGTTGACGATTGCCACCGGGCTCGGTATCGGGACCGTGCTGACGGTGTTCGTGCTGCCGGCGTTTTACTGCCTGCTGGCGAGGGACCACGCTTCGGCGCGTGGGCAGCATGAGAAGGACGAACCAGCCGCCGATCCGGCGTAGGAATCGCCGGCGGCCACCAGTGGGTCGGGGTAACATCCCCGACGTATTCGTTTCAATAAACCGCTGCGGCGGCAATCTAAAAGGCAACTACAACTACAACTTTAAATGCGGTTTCGCCTGCAAGCGCGAAGCGCGAGGCGAAACGGCCTTTGAACTGGAATTCGAAGTTGAAGTTGATTTCAGAACGGCGACCCGCACCGGGCCGGGTGCGGAAGCCAGCGCACGCGGCGAAAACCGGCAGGCTTGATTCACACTGCCGCCGAGGCCATGTACTCCAATATCGACACCGATCAAGGAAAGCACCGCCATGAAGATCCTGATGGTATTGACCTCGCACGACAAGCTCGGCGACACCGGCGAGAAGACTGGCTTCTGGCTGGAAGAATTCGCCGCGCCGTACTATGCGTTCATCGACGCCGGCGCGGACGTCACGCTGGCATCGCCGAAGGGTGGGCAGCCGCCGCTGGATCCGACCAGCAACCAGGAAGAGAACCATACCGTTTCCACGCGACGGTTCCAGGACGACGAAGTCGCCAAGCGCGAGCTCGCCAACACGCGCGCGCTGTCGGAAGTCGATCCCGACGACTTCGATGCCGTGTTCTACCCGGGCGGGCACGGTCCGCTCTGGGACCTGAGCCGCGACCCGGATTCCATGGCCCTGATTCGCACGATGCTGGAATCGGGCAAGCCCGTGGGGGCGGTCTGCCATGCCCCGGCGGCGTTGACCGAGGTCAAGGGCACCAATGGCGGCTACATCGTGTCGGGAAAGCGCGTGACCGGCTTCACCAATTCCGAAGAACAGGCCGTAGGCCTCACCGATGTCGTCCCGTTCCTGGTCGAATCGCGCCTGAGCCAGCGCGGCGGCCAGTTCCGCCGCGGCGAGGACTGGGCTTCCCATGTCGAGGTCGACGGCCTGCTGGTCACCGGCCAGAACCCGGCCTCGTCGGCACCCGCGGCCGAGGCGATCCTCGACCTGCTGCGGCAACGATGAATCGGCCTACAAAAGTTGCTCAGACCTCCTCGAGCAGGTAGCGGGCGGCCTGGCGGTACCTCGCCATGGTCTGCTCGACGATCTCGGGCGGGATGGTGGGGCCGGGCGGTTGCTTGTCCCAGCCGACGGTCTCGAGGTAATCGCGTACGAACTGTTTGTCGAAGCTCGGCGGGCTGATGCCGAGCTGCCATTCATCCTCCGGCCAGAAGCGCGAGGAGTCCGGAGTCAGCACTTCGTCGATCAGGTAGAGGTGGCCCTCGTCGTCGACGCCGAATTCGAACTTGGTGTCGGCGATGATGATGCCGCGCTCGCGGGCATAGGCGCCGGCGCGCAGGTAAATGGCCAGGCTGACGTCGCGCACGCGGATGGCCAGTTCCGGGCCGATCAGCTCCTGCATCCGGTCGAAATCGATGTTCTGGTCGTGGTCGCCGGTCTGTTCCTTGGTCGATGGCGTGAAGATCGGTTCGGGCAGGCGTGCGGCCTGCTGCATGCCTTTCGGCAATCGAACCCCGGAAATCGCGCCGGTGGCCTGGTAGTCCTTCCAGCCCGAGCCGGCCAGGTAGCCGCGCACGATGGCCTCGATCGGCAGCGGCTTGAGCGCGCGCACCAGCATGGAGCGTGGTTCCAGTTGCGCCGCCAGGCCGGGGTCGCCGAGGATTTCGGCCAGGTCGCCTTCGACGATGTGGCTTCGGATCAGGTCGTTGAACCGGGTGAACCAGAAGCGCGAGATGCGCGTGAGCATCTCGCCCTTGCCCGGGATCGGGTCGGGCAGGATGACGTCGAATGCGCTCAGGCGGTCCGAGGCGACGATCAGGAGGCGGTCATCGTCGACACGGTAGATGTCGCGCACCTTGCCCTGGTGGATGCGTTCGAGCGGCGGGACGGGGTAATCGGTCACGGCAGCCTGTAAAATGAGGGCGTGTCATGATTATACGGCGATCGGCCGCTCGGCGGCCGCATGTCGCACCGCGCTGCCGCCTCCGGCAGCACCTAGTGTACCCCGTCGTTAATCCTGTAACATTCAGAGTGTGACTGAGTCGACAGTGCAAGGCGCGACCCGCGGTGAATGGCAAGCCCTTTACAAGGGTCGGAACGCCGCAATGTCGACTCAGACGCGCTCCCGAAGGGCGAGCCCGATTGTCATGACAATCGCGCTCATCTGCGGCGTTAGGGCTCTTGGAAAGGCAATAAGCATTCCCGGCAAGCCCTGCCTTGCAGCTAAGCGCTTTCCGACTCGCTGAAAGTTACAGGATTAACGACGGGGTACGCTAGACGGAAAATACCGTTCCGGACAGTGCCCAACTCGAGGAAAGCCCCATGCAACAACCGCTGGTCATCGCCCCGTCCATTCTCTCGGCCGATTTCGCCCGCCTGGGCCCCGACGTCGAGGCGGTGCTGGACGCCGGCGCCGACTGGGTGCATTTCGACGTCATGGACAACCACTACGTGCCCAACCTGACGATCGGGCCGATGGTGTGCAAGGCGCTGCGCGGTTTCGGCATCACCGCACCCATCGACGTGCACCTGATGGTCAGGCCGGTCGACCGCATCGTTCCCGATTTCGCCGCGGCCGGGGCCAGCGTGATCAGCTTTCACCCGGAAGCCAGCGAACACGTCGATCGCACGCTGGGCCTGATTCGAGAGCAGGGCTGCCGGGCCGGGCTGGTGTTCAACCCGGCCACGCCGCTGGATGTGCTCGAGTGGGTGATCGACAAGGTCGACCTGGTGCTGATCATGTCGGTCAACCCGGGTTTCGGCGGTCAGAAGTTCATTCCCGCCGCGCTCGACAAGCTGCGGCGGGCGCGCGCCATCATCGATGAATCCGGGCGCGATATCCGGCTGGAAATCGACGGCGGCGTCAAGCCGGACAATGCCCGCGAAATCATTGCCGCCGGCGCCGATACGCTGGTCGCCGGCTCGGCCATCTTCGGCGCGCCGGACTATTCGGAAGTCATTGGCCGGCTGCGCGCGTCGGCTTCAATCTGAACACCGGGGTCCGGCGCGGCGATCGGAGCCGGCCGGTTCGCGCCCTCGGCGTCCCGGTTGCCGCCCGATGCCCAGCCCCATCCCCACAGCCGGGGAAGGGCCGTTCCGCTACAATTGCCGTTTGCTTCCCGAAAGGCGCCAGGACTTCCCTTGGACCGCGAACAATTCCAGCAATACCGGGCCGAAGGCTGCAACCGGATTCCGGTGTGGCGTTCGGTGGCCGCCGATCTCGACACGCCGCTTTCGGTCTACCTGAAGCTGGCCGACGGGCCGAATGCGTTCCTGCTCGAATCGGTGGAGGGCGGCGAGAACTGGGGCCGATATTCGATGATCGGCCTGCCGTGCCGGCGCGCCTATCGCGCCAGCGGGCGCCGGTTCGAGGTGCTGGAGCACGGGCGCGTGATCGAGACCCGTGACGACGTCGACCCGCTGGCGGAAATCGAGCGGGTGCAGGACGCGATTCGTGCTCCTGAAATCGATGGATTGCCCAAGTTTTCCGGCGGGCTGGCCGGATATTTCGGCTACGAGACCGTGGCGCAGATCGAGCCGAAGCTGGATTTTTCGTCGCGGCCCGATGCGCTGGGCGTGCCCGAGATTCTGCTGCTGGAAGTCGAGGAGCTGGCGGTGTTCGACAACCTGAGCGGGCGTTTGTACCTGATCGTGCACGCCGATGCCGAAAGCGAGGCGGGCTTCGAGGCCGCCGAGCGCAGGCTGGACCAGCTCAGCCACCGGCTGCGCGCCGGCTCGCCCGGCTATCCCCCGGCCGTCGAACTGCCGATCCCCGGCGAGGGCGATTTCGACTACGGTTTCCAGCGCCCCGATTTCGAGCGCGCTGTCGAGCGGATCAAGGAATACATCCTGGCCGGCGACGCGATGCAGGTGGTACTCAGCCAGCGCATGAGCGTGGACCTGGGGGCGCGGCCGCTGGACGTCTACCGCGCGCTGCGCGCCCTGAACCCGTCGCCGTACATGTACTTCTTCGATTTCAGTGACCACGACAGCGGCAACGGTGACGGCTTCCAGGTCGTCGGGTCATCGCCGGAAGTGCTGGTGCGGGTCGTCGACGATCAGGCCGTCGTCCGGCCCATTGCCGGCACCCGTCCGCGCGGGGCGACCGACGCCGAGGATCGCGAACTCGCCCAGGAGCTGATTTCCGACCCCAAGGAGCGCGCCGAGCACCTGATGCTGATCGACCTGGGGCGAAACGACATCGGCCGCATCGCAAAAATCGGTTCGGTGACGCTGACCGACCGCATGATCATCGAACGCTATTCACACGTGATGCATATCGTCAGCCAGGTCCGCGGCGAGCTGGAGGACGAGATGGGCGTGATGGACGTGCTGCGGGCCACGTTTCCGGCCGGCACGCTGTCCGGCGCGCCCAAGGTGCGCGCAATGGAAATCATCGCCGAACTCGAGCCGGTGCGGCGCGGCATCTATGCCGGCGCGGTGGGCTGGATGAACTGGCACGGCGATGCCGATTTCGCCATCGCGATCCGCACGGCGCTGGTGGCCGAAGGGCGCATTCACCTGCAGGCCGGCGCCGGAATCGTGGCCGATTCCGACCCGGGCCGCGAATGGGAGGAAACCATGAACAAGGGCAGGGCGCTGATTCGGGCGATTGCCGAGGCCAGCCGGGGTATCCGATGAACGTGCTGATGATCGACAACTACGACTCGTTCACCTACAACCTGGTCCAGTACCTGGGCGAGCTGGGGGCCGAGGTGACGACATTGCGCAACGACGCTATCGACGTGGCCGGCATCCGCGCTCTCGAACCCGACGCTGTGGTGCTGTCGCCGGGGCCGTGCACGCCCAACGAGGCCGGCGTGTGCCTGGACGTGGTCGCCGAGCTTGGCGGCAAGCTGCCCATTCTCGGCGTATGCCTGGGCCACCAGGCGATCGGCCAGGCCCTGGGCGGCGAAGTGGTTCGCGCCCGCCACGTCATGCACGGCAAGACCTCGATGATCCACCACGCCAGCGAGGGCGTGTTCAGCGGACTCGACAATCCATTCGAAGCCACCCGCTACCATTCGCTGGTCGTGGCGAGCGAAAGCCTGCCCGAGGCGCTGGTGGAAACGGCCTGGACGGCGTTCGACGACGACGGCCAGGCGCGCGACGAGATCATGGGCTTCCGCCACCGTGACTGGCCGCTGGAAGGCGTGCAGTTCCACCCCGAGTCCATCCTGACCCGGCACGGGCACGATCTTCTCCGGAACTTCCTGGCTCGGGTTTGATTCGGCTCGATCTGTGTACGAACCAGGTTTCAAGTTTTTAAGGTTTAAGGAAAACACCATTGCGATATGGGGAGCAATTGAACAACGGGATCAGCAACGGCCGTCTTGATTTTCCCTGAACCCTGAACCCTGAACCCTGAACCCAAAAGTTAGAAGAAAGCCCCTTTGGTTAAACAGGCCGAAATCATCATGACAACCGCCATACAACTCGCAATCAAGCACGTCGCGATCGGCCAGGACGTGCCGGCTGCACTGATGCAGGACGCCATGCACCAGGTGATGGCCGGTGAGGCGACGCCGGCGCAGATCGCCGGCCTGCTGATCGGTCTGGCCGCCAAGGGCGAAACGGTCGACGAGATCGTCGGTGCCGCGCAGGTGATGCGCGAGGTGGCCAGCGGCATTGCCGGGCTGCCGGGGCCGCTCACCGATATCGTCGGCACCGGCGGCGACGGGGCGTCGCTGTTCAACGTTTCCACTGCATCGGCCTTCGTCGCCGCGGTCGGCGGCGCGCGGATCGCCAAGCACGGCAATCGGTCAGTATCCAGCAAGTCCGGCGCGGCCGACGTGCTGGAGGCGGCCGGGGTGAAGATCGATCTGTCGTCCGACCAGGTGCGCCGGGCGGTGGAAACCCTCGGCGTGGGTTTTTTGTTCGCGCCCATGCACCACAGCGCGATGCGCCACGCGATCGCGCCGCGCAAGGAGCTGGGCGTGCGCACGCTGTTCAACCTGCTCGGGCCGCTAACCAATCCGGCCGGCGCCACGCGCCAGGTGCTGGGCGTGTTCGAACCGCGCTGGCTGGTGCCGCTGGCCGAGGCGCTGGGCGCGCTGGGCAGCGAGCACGTGCTGGTGATTCATTCGGCCGACGGGCTGGACGAGTTTTCCATCGCCGCGCCCACCGATGTTGCCGAACTGCGCGCCGGCAAGGTGACCCAGTGGCGTTTCGATCCTGCCGATGTCGGGATTTCCGGCGCGCTGGATGCACTCAAGGTCGAGGATGCCGCCGGCAGCCTGGCGTTGATCCGCAGCGCCCTGGGCGGCCAGCCCGGCCCGGCCCGCGACATCATTTCGCTCAACGCCGGCGCCGCGCTGTACGTGGCCGGCCAGGCCGAGACCGTGGCGCTCGGCATTGCCGCCGCACGCGGCATTCTCGACAGCGGCGATGCGCTGGAACTGCTGGAACGGTACGCCGACTGGAGCGTTTCGGCATGAGCACGCCCTCGGTGCTGGAGAAGATCATCGCGACCAAGCGTGGCGAAGTCGAAGCTCGCCGCCGGCGGGTCGCGCAGGCGCAGCTGGAACTCGAGATCGCCGGGCTGGATCGCCCGCGTGATTTCCACGCCGCGCTGGAGCAGCGGGTCGTCCACGCACGGCCGGCGATCATCGCCGAATTCAAGCGCGCTTCCCCGTCGGCGGGATGGATCCGCCAGCACGCCGACGCGGCTGAAATCGCGCGGGCTTACGAATCCGGCGGCGCGGCGTGCATGTCGGTGTTGACCGACGTCGAGTATTTCCGCGGCAGCGACGACGATCTTCGAACCGCGCGCGGAGCCTGCGACTTGCCGGTGATCCGCAAGGATTTCATCATCGACCCCTACCAGGTCTTCGAGACCCGCGCGCTTGGCGCAGACGCGCTGCTCCTGATCGTCGCGGCGCTGGACGACGCACAGCTGCGCGATTTTTCCGCGCTGGGGCGCGAACTGGGCCTGGGCGTGCTGGTCGAGGTGCATGATCGTGCCGAGCTCGATCGCGCCCTGGCCGTGCCCGGCAATCTGCTGGGCATCAACAATCGCGATCTGCACAGATTCGTCACCCGGCTGGAAACCAGCGAGGAACTGGCCGCGCTGGTGCCCGAACAACGGCTGGTCGTCGCCGAAAGCGGCATCCGCGACCGCGCCGACGTCGAACGCCTGCAGGCCGCCGGCATCCACAGTTTCCTGATCGGCGAGGCGCTGATGAAAGGCGCGGATCCGTCCGTTGCGCTGCAGGAACTGATCGGGCCGAAAAAGGCCTGAAAAGCGGGCCTCGATACAGCGACGTTTGTCCCGGGTTGGCTTGTGCAGGTCGGATTAGCGAAGCGTAATCCGACGTTGCGGACTTGGCCCTGATGTCGGCGTATGGCCTTTGGCCTAGGCCGACCTGCGCAGGCTGGAGACCGCTGGCCCTCGAAAACTGAAAACCGGTGCCATTACGTGTAATCTGTGGAGATATTCGACACAAGCACCCCATGAGCGAACTGACCGAAGAATACCGTGAACTCGTCGATCGCCTGCGCGCCACCTTCGATGCCGGGCGTACGCGGCCGCTGAAGTGGCGCCGCGCACAGCTCGACGCAATGCAGCGCATGCTGGAAGAAAACGAAGACGCGATCGCCGGGGCGCTGCATGCCGACCTGGCCAAGCCGGCCCAGGAAGTGGTGCTGGGCGAGACGGCGCTGCTGTTCGGCGAGATTCGGCACGCGCGCTCGCGCATGGAGCGCTGGGCGCGGCCGCGCAAGGTGGCCACGCCGCCGGTGGCCCAGCCCGGTCGCAGCTTCATCCAGCCCGAGCCGCTGGGCGTCGCGCTGATCATCGGTGCCTGGAACTACCCGGTACAGCTGCTGCTGGCGCCGCTGATCCCGGCCATCGCGGCCGGCAATTGCGCGGTGCTCAAGCCTTCGGAAATCACGCCCAACGCGTCCAGGGTCCTGGCCGAACTGGTGCCGAAGTATCTCGACCGCGAGGCATTCGCGGTGGTCGAGGGCGCGGTGCCGGAGACCACGGCGCTGCTGGAGCAGAAGTGGGATCACGTGTTCTATACCGGCGGGTCGGCGGTAGGCCGGATCGTGATGAAGGCCGCGGCCGAGCACCTGACACCGGTGACGCTGGAACTGGGCGGCAAGAGCCCGGCGGTCATCGATGGCGACGCCGACCTGAAATCGGCCGCGCGACGTCTGGCCTGGGGCAAGGCGCTGAATGCCGGCCAGACCTGCATCGCGCCCGACTACGTGCTGGTTTCCAAGGGCCAGAAAGCGCCGCTGATCGAGGCGCTGCGCAAGCAGTTCCGGAACATGCTGGGACCCGATCCGCTGGCCAGCGACGACTACGCCGCGGTGGTCAACGACAGGCACTTCGAGCGCCTCACCGGGTTGCTCAAACAGGGTCGGGCGGTGATCGGCGGCCAGGCCGAGACCGCTACGCGCAAGATCGCGCCGACGGTGCTGACCGACGTCGAGCTCGATTCGGACCTCATGCGCGAAGAAATCTTCGGCCCCATTCTGCCGGTCATCGAAGTCAACGACCTCGACGATGCGATCGAGTTCGTCAGGCGCGGCGACAAGCCGCTGTCGGCCTACCTGTTCACCCGCTCGAGCGCCTCGGAGAAGAAATTCCTGCGTGACCTGGCCTGCGGCAGCGTGTGCATCAACGACGTGATGATGTTCATGTCGGTGCCCGACCTTCCGTTCGGCGGCGTCGGCATGAGCGGCATGGGCCAGTACCACGGACAGGCCGGTTTCGACCGTTTCAGCCATTTGAAGTCGGTAATTCGTCGCGGTCGCTTCCCGGAAATCACGATCCGGTTCGCGCCGTACAGCGCCTTCAAGACGAAGCTGCTGAAGTGGTTCGCTTGAGCATTGGCGTGCATCGGCGTGCCCCGACCCGCGCTCGTCGCGATTCCGGTGTCGGTAGAATGCACGTCTTCGGGCCGGTCCCGAATCCGGATCGACTGTAATCCGGTCTTCATCGAGAGCATTCAGGATAAAGTTTTTTCGGAGTCGTCAACCATGCTGGACTGGATTGAAGACGGCAAGCTTGCAGTTGCCGCCGTGGTCATGATCGCCGCGTTTTTTTCTGCGCCGGCGCAAGCCGCCTGCGAACTGAATGCCACCGGAAATGGCGCGATCTTCTACCATCCGGATGGCACGTCCATGGGGCACTGGGACGTGACCCGAATCCTGTATTACGGACCAGACGGCTCGTTGAACTGGGACCGGTTGCCGCAGATGGCGGCTTATCGCGGGCATCTCACCGACCGCCTGACCAGTTCATCCAACGCCGGCGCCACGGTTCACGCCACCGGTACCCGTACCTGGGTCGGTGCCTTCGGCCTGGACGAAGACGGCAACGAAGTGCGCGCTGCCAACGGCAGCGGTAACACCATCATGCAGGATGCGGTCGAGTGCGATCTCGGAACCGCGCTGGTGCAGACCGGGTCGCTGATCGAGCCCGGCACGGCCGTGTTCGTCTCCGAGGCCGAAGATCGCTATGCAGATCGCGAGGAAATCGCGCTGGAGGTCGTGGAATCGAATGTGGACGTCATTCTCGGCGCCGGCGAGGAGTGGCTGTTGCCGGACGGCATCGAAGGCCGCTTTGGCGCTGGTCGCCGCAGCGACGGTCGAAACCTGGTCGAAGAATTGCGCGACCGCGGGTACGCCGTGGTGTACACGCGCGCGGAAATGCACGCGCTGCCGGCCGACGTCGACAAGGTATTCGGGGTATTCAACGTCGAGGATACGTTCTTCGACCGGCCCGAAGAGGAACTGCGCGACGAAGGCTTGCCCAACTTCATCGAAAGCGCGCCGACGGTGGCCGAAATGACCGATTTCGCGCTGGCACGGATCAAGAACAATCCGAACGGCTTCCTGGCCGTGATCGAGGAAGAAGGCAGCGACAATTTCTGCAACAAGATGAATGCCTCCGGCTGCCTCGAGGCCATGAAGCGGGCCGATGACGGCATCGGCCACATTCTCGAGTTCATCGATGCCAACCCGGACACGTTCATGGTGACGGCAAGCGACAGCAACGCCGGTGGAATGCAGATCAGCGGCCAGCCGTCGGCCGACGTCCCGGTGCCGGCGCGCGAAGACGGCAGCGGTGCGGCGCTGGACGGCGTCGACGGCACGGCGACCATGCCGTTCATCTCGGCGCCGGACCGCACCGGAAAGTCGTTCCCGTTCGCGGTGGTGTGGGCAAGCAGTGGCGACATCGGCTCCGGCGTGGTCGCACGCGGCGCCGGCCTGCACGCCGAGATGCTGGTGCCTTCCAGCGGCGTGGCCAACACCGATATTTACCGCATGCTCTATTTCACGCTGTTCGGCCAGCTGATCCCGCAAAACGAGACGCTCGACGCAGCCACGACCCGGCCGGCAAATCCGTGAAGCCGTAAACTCGTGAACCAGCAAACCAGCAAACCAGCAAACCAGCAAACCAGCCAACCAACGAACCAACGAACCAGCCATGACTATCCCCAGATTCCATCTTGCCCTGCCGGTGACCGACCTGGTCGAAACGCGCGTGTTCTACGAAGAAGTCCTGGGTTGCGCGCCCGGTCGTGAATCCAGCCGCTGGCTGGACCTGGATTTTTTCGGCCACCAGCTGGTGCTGCACCTGGTCGAGCCCGAGGACCATCCGTGCGCGGCAACCAATGCGGTCGACGGCCACGATGTGCCGGCCGGGCATTTCGGGCCGATCCTGGAGTGGGACGACTGGGAGGCGCTGGCCGGCCGGTTGCGAAAGCACGGCATCGGTTTCGTCATCGAACCCTATGTGCGCTTCGAGGGCAAGGCCGGCGAGCAGGGCACTTTTTTCATCAGGGACCCCAGCGGCAACCACCTCGAGTTCAAGGCGTTTCGCGACATCGACATGCTGTTCGCGACCGACCTGGATCGCGAGCGCTGAGCGCAGCGAAACGCACCACACGTCCGTCCCATCCAGACCTCCTGCACGAGCGTTGGCCGGCAGCCCGAGCCGGCCGGAATCCGCCACCCGAACCATCTACAGGTATGTAGGAGCCAGCCCTGCTGGCGAAGGGGTTCCGGGATGGCGATGCGGGCGAATTCTTCGCCGGCACGGCCGGCT
>JAWLEW010000042.1:0-16111 GCA_041685925.1 Wenzhouxiangellaceae bacterium
CATCTTCCCGGAAGGCGAACCGGAAGACAGTGGCAACGGGCCGGGCAACGGCAACGGGCCGGGCAACGGCAACGGGCCGGGCAACGGCAACGGGCCGGGCAACGGCAACGGGCCGGGTAACGGGCCGCCCGAAGACGAGGACGACGACGAAGAAGAAGACGAGGACGAGGACGAGGACGAGGACGACTGATCGTCCGGCAACAAAGGCCCTGTTGACCCTTGGCGCAGGGCCTGCGAACGGGCCATCATCGACTTGACGGCACCGGTCCTTCCCCAAAGCCGACTCCTTCGCGGGAGTCGGCTTTTTTGCGGGTGATGTGAAACAATATCCGCACTATGCCCGCCTCCAAGCGCATGCGTTGATCATCAGTCACCGTCACCGGTTCATCTTCATGCACTGCCGCAAGGCAGCGGGCAGTTCGATCGCCGCATGCCTGGCGCCATTCCTGGGCCCCGAAGACCTGCACCTGGGCACCTGGCCCGAGGCTTTCGAGCAGGGTTTTGCGCCGAACCGGAAGGCGCGCCGGGACCTGCTTCATCCGACGCACGCGTCGGGGGCGCTTGTCCTTTCGGATAGTCCGACCATTGCACCGTCGACGACGGTCAGACGCCGACCCTCGCTCCACAGCTTCCCTTCGATCACGAGCCGGGACCCGCACCCGGAACAGGGCTGGATCTATTTGAAATTATTTTCGCAAAATGATTGACGCAGGAGCATTTGTAAATTAATCTACAAATATGAGACTTCGATCCTGCCTGTTCCAGTCCCCCAACTCGCTGCCGCAGACGACTGTGCCGGCGGATCGGCACAGTGCCGTGCAGCTCGTTACCGACCAGCTGACCACACCCGGTGGCCCGGGGCACGGCGGTGGATGATCAACTGGCCAACCGAACCGCGCTGGACGCCCTGGCGCACGCCGCGGTCCGAATATTTCGACCGCTGGTGCGCATCCTGTTGCACCACAACGTGTCCTACAAGACCTGCGCCGAATGGCTTCGCTGGTGCTACGCCGACGTGGCCTACCGGGAGTTCAGGCTGCCCGGGCGCAAGCAATCGAAATCCAGGGTCGCGGTGCTGACCGGCCTGACCCGAACCGATGTCAACCAGCTGATCGCCCGGCCCGCACCCGACCAGGTCCACCAGGAAGAGCAATATCACCGCGCCGGGCTGGTACTCAGCGGCTGGGCCAATGACCCGCAGTTCAGGCAGGACGACAGGCCGATCGCGAGGCTGCCGTTCGAGGCCGAAAGGGGCACCCCCAGTTTCAGTCTGCTGGTGAATCAACATTCCGGCGGCGCACCGGCGCGCGCGGTTCTCGATGAACTCGAACGCAACGGTGCCGTGCGCGTGCTCGAAGATCGCAGCATAGAACTGGTTCGAACGCGATATATTCCGCGCGCCGAAACCAGCGATATCGACTATTCGAAAATCTTCGGGCTGTCGTGCGGCGAACTGATCGAGACCATCAGCCACAATTGGCAGCACGCTCAGGACGACAAGCGACTGCAACTGGTCGTCTACAACCGCGACATCCATCCCGAACTTGCGGAGCAGGCGCGAACGCGCATCGAGTCGGCGGCCCGCGAACTCGCCGAGCAGGTCGATCACTGGCTGTACGAGTTCGAACAGGCGTCGAAAGAATTGCCTGAAACGCCTGAAACGACCGAATCCTCCAATACCCGACTGGGTCTTGGTCTTTATTACTTTCAATCGTGAAACCCAATCGTGAAATTCAATAGAAATGGAAACAGCAATAGCACTACTGAAACCCGACACGGAGGCAGCATCATGAAATCATTTGCTCAACCGCTTGCAAAAACGATCCGCCGGCTCGGATATTCCGCACTGGCCGGACTGTCGCTTGCCAGCGCACCGACAATGGCCCTCGAGGTCAACGGCAGCTTCACGGGCTGGTGGGACCAGCCCGACCAGCAAAATCATGGCCTGATCGTTTCGATTTCCCGTTTGCCCAACGGCGAGGAGTTCGCCGCAATCTACTGGGCCAATTTCGATGATGCCGGCAATCCCTCATGGCTGCTTGCCGAAGGCGAAATCCAGGGCGATCAGATCGACGCCGATCTGTTCGAATTCGAGGGCGTGACGTTCATGGAGTCGCGCAACCCCAACCGGGATCCGGGCGAACCGATCGGCGCGATGCAGATCCAGTTCAGCGACTGCAACAGCGGCGACGTTTCCTTCAGCACCCCCGACGTCATCGTGGGTACCGGCGGCTTTCGCATCCAGCGCCTGACCGACCAGCCCGGAACAGTGTGCAGCGGCGGTATCGGGGATGACCGCGAACCCGGCACGGCGCCGGAAGAATTCGAGATGGATCTTGCTTCAACCGATGTTCACATCGGTGCAGAAGGCGAGGCGGAATTCGAGATTCGTCCCGGGCAAGCCGAATTCGAGGTCGAAATCGAGGGGCTGCCTGCTGGCGACTACGACCTTCAGGTCGGCGAGATCAGCCGCGGCACGATCACGGTCACCGAGGACGACGACGGGGATACCGAAGGCGAAATCGAATTCCGTTCGCCCGAATCGCATAGCACGCTGTTGCTGGATTTCGACCCGCGCGGCCAGATCGTCGACGTACTGGAAAACGACGTGATCGTCCTTACCGGCATCGCGCCGGAAAGCGGCAGCACGCCCGGCCAGGAGGATGCACCCCCGTTCGGCCGGAGCGAGATCGAGGTCGACTTCGACAACGACGGGATATATCCGGATGGCGAGGCCGAGGCCGAATTCGAACAAAGCGCCGACGAGGTCGAATTCGAGATCGAAATCGAAGACGTCCCGACCGGCAGCTACGCGGTTGTTGTCGACGGGATCGAGCGTGGACAGATCCTGGTGACCGCCGACGATGGCGAAACGGAAGGCGAACTGGAGTTCCAATTCCCGCAGGAAGCCGGTGCGCTGCTGCTGGATTTCGACCCCCGGGGAACGCTGGTGGAGATCCTCGAAGCGGACCAGACCATTTTCCACGTCGATTTCCCACTCACCGACGAGGACGGCGAAGATGATGCCGGCGACGACGACGAGGACGACGACGAGGACGACGACGAGGACGACGACGAGGACGAGGACGAGGACGATGACGAGGACGAGGACGACGACGAGGACGACGAAGGTTGATCGTCGCGGATCGTTCGATCGCGGCCCCGTGATTCGGTCACGGGGTCCCGTCGACCATTAACGCCGTGTCTTTCGGGGCAACGGCTTCGTTCCAGGCCGGCTCCCCTTGCGGGAGTCGGCTTTTTCAGGGATTGATGTGAAACAATAAGCTTCTCCTGCACGCCGTGGAGCGCATGCGTTGATCATCAGTCACCGTCACCGGTTCATCTTCATGCACTGTCGCAAGGCTGCCGGCAGTTCGATCGCCGCATGCCTGGCGCCATTCCTGGGCCCCGAAGACCTGCACCTGGGCACCTGGCCCGAGGCGTTCGAGCAGGGCGTGGCGCCGAACCGCCGGGCGCGCCGGGACCTGCTTCATCCGATGGCCGCGGCAAGCTTCGCCTACCGGCTGCTGCGCCGTCCGGGGCAGCTGAACGACCGCAGCTACCGGATCGAAGCCCTCAACGGCGCGCAGCGCCTGAAATATCGCACGCCGCTGGGCCGCTCGCCCGAGCACGCCCACGCCGCGGATGTGCACGCGCTTTTTCCGAAGGCCTGGCGCGATTACTTCAAGTTCTGCTTCGTGCGCAATCCGTTCGATCGCGCGGTATCGGACTATGTGTGGCGAACGCGCAAGACCGGCAATGCAGACATGACGTTCAGCGATTTCCTGCAGCGACTGTACCAACGCGACTTCAGCAACAGGACCATCCCGCGCCACTTCGACAACTGGCCGATCTATACCATCGACGGGCGGATCGAAGTCGATTACGTCGGGCGTTTCGAGCGGCTGGGCAACGACCTCGACGAGGTCTTTGCCCGGCTTGGTCTGCAGCATCCCCCGCTGGCCCATGCCAAGGGCATGCAGCGGACCGGCAGCTACCACGACTGGTACGGCGAAGACGAGCGGGGCGTTGTCGAACGCCTGTTCGCCAATGAAATACGGCAGTTCGGTTACGGCTTCTAGATGACGACCGGCATCAAGCGCAGCGGCAACCCACCGCACTTTTTCATCGTCGGCGCACCCAAGTGCGGCACGACCTCGATGGCGCAGTATCTCAATCAACACCCCGAGATCTTCGTGCTGCGCGGCGAGCCGCATTTTTTCGGCAGCGACATCGAATACAACAAGCCCCGACTGTCACCGAAGCAATATGCCGCGTTATGCCGCAACGCCGGCGGCAAGCGGCTGTGCGGCGACCGCTCGACCTGGTATCTGTATTCGAAGAATGCAGCCGCCGAGATTCACGCGAGCAACCCGGACGCGCTGATCATCGCCATGCTGCGCCACCCGGCCGAAATGCTGCATTCGCTGCACGCCCACCACTATCAACGCGGGCAGCGCGACGACATCGAGGACCTGGGCGAGGCGCTGGCTGCCGAGCCCGAACGACGCCGGGGCAAACGCATTCCGGTTGACGCACGCTTTGCCGAGAGCCTGTATTACTCGGAAATCGCGCGCTACAGCGAGCAACTGCAACGTTACTTCGACGCATTCGGCCGCGAGCGCGTGAAGATCATCCTGTTCGACGACCTCAAGGCCGACCCCGGCGAGGTGTACGCCGAAACGCTGGATTTCCTGGGCGTGGACCCGGCCTTCGCGCCCGATTTCGATGTGCACAATGCCTCGGCGCCGACATCGGACACGTGGCTGTATCGGCGCTGGAAAGCCAGCACGCTGCGTTACCGGATGCGCAGCCTGGTGCCCCAGGGGCGGTACGATTCGATCCGCAGCTTACGCAAGAAGCGGCTGCAACAGGCAGCGCAGCGCCAGCCCAGGGCGCCGCTGGATGCGGCGCTGCGGATTCGGCTGGTAGAACAGTTCGCACCGGAAATCGACCGGATCGAAGCGCTCATCGGCCGGGACCTGTCGGCCTGGCGGCGCTGAAACTCCGGGGCAACCGCTGAATCACTCGAATGTTTCGGCGCCGGTTTCACGCAATACAGCGTCGAAGTTCGCCGGGCTGTTGAGCGACCAGTCGTAGTCGATGAAATCGATCCGGTCGGTTGCCCGCAGCCGTTCCCGAGCGCGTTCGCTGCCGTGGTCGCGAATGAAATCGCGCACCGAGCCGCTTTGGCCCGTGAAGTCGTCGGCGTACCAGTCGAACAGGCTGGTCAGGCGCAGGCGCTCGCCGTCGCGCGCCAGGTGCAAGGGCGTGTCCAGCGCCCTGCGGGTGTTTTCCGCGAGCATGGCGTCGAGATTGTCGGCGGTGTAGATCTGCTTGCGCAGCGGGGGGCAGCCGACCGAGGCGCAATTGACCATGAAGTGAATGCGGGCGTCCTTCCAGCCGCGCTCGGCAAACGCTTCTCCCAGCAATACCTCAAGCTCGATTTCGCGCAACGAGTAATCACGCCCGCCGACCTCGAAGAGCTTGCGCCCGAACAGCGCGTACGGGTCGAGCAGATGGCCGTAATCGCGGACGCTGTCGGCCGGTCGGCCGTCGTCCGGATTGCGCAGCAGGAAATCGAGCATGAAGTAGTTGTAGGCATTGACCCAGAACGCCAGCGCCGGCGCGCGCGCCTCCAGCCGCGTGCGATCGAATCCGGCCAGGCGTTCACGCTGGTCGTCGAGCAACTCAAGGCTGTCCTGCGAAGCCAGCGCCGCGCGATACTCGAACGCGCTGATCAGCCCGCCCCGCGGCAGGTCGCGCTCGTGCAGGTGGCGCTCGAGCAGTTCCTGGTAAGGTGCGTAGACCTGCTCGAGGTCGGGTTCCGAAGCTCCGGCCACCGAGGTCAGCGTCATCGCCAGGATGGCGACCATGGCGCGGCATTTGCGTAACCAGCTACGGGTAACTTCGACTTTCACTGGACGTTCCGTTTTTGAATCGATGACCGGACCTTGCAGCACGCGAATCGCTTTCATTCAATATAGCGCTGCAGCGTTATACTGACATTCAGGTCCAGAAAGTGATAAAACCCGAATTGGGCGAAAACCCGGGGTCGGCGTTGGCAGCACCTGATCGCGCTGGACTCGAATGCACAGGGGCAATCGGCAGGCTGCATCATGAACGAAATGCTTGACCCAGGCGAGGAAAACGATCTGCCGGACGGGCTGGCACGGGTCGTGCGTTCGCCGACGCTGATCAACCACCTGACCGAACAATGCCGCAAGGCCCGCAAGAGCGGGGGCAGCGCGTTCCCGCCGGCAGTCGGCTGGATCACGCTGGACGAAGCGGCAAACCACCGCGACCACATCGGATTCTCAGGCCTGGAAAAACTGGTGCACGCAATGCACGAACGGGCGCGTGTCCAGCTGGCCGGCGCCGACGTCACGGCACGCTTCGGGCTCGACGCAATCGGCGTACTCCTGGATTCCGAAGGCGGTGACCGGGATTACGAGGCCGATGCCAGTGCGCTGCACAAAGCCATCAACGGCAGCCTGTTCGAGATCGGCGAACACATGATCGCGGCGACCGTGACCGTATGCATCCGCCCGGTGCGCGAGGGCCTCCGACCCGCGGAAATGAACCTGGTGCGTGCGGCGCGCGCCGCCGAACAGCTCTCCGCAGCCGGCGGCAACCGCTTCGAAGTGGCCGCCGGCGACGCCGATGAGGCCGACACGCCGGGCACCCTGCTCGGCCAGTTGACCAAGGCATTGCGCGACGACAGCCTGAAGGTCGTGTTCCAGCCGCTTCTGGCGACTTCCGGGCCCGAAGTCGAACGCATTCAGCTGCTGCCGCGCCTGAAGGGACCCGACGGCACGCTGATACCGGCCGCCCGGTTCATCCCGATTGCCGCCGAACGCGGAGTACTGCCGGCAGTAGATCACTGGATGATCGCTCACGCCATCCGCCTGTTGCAAAAGCGTGCCGATTCGGGCGCCGAGCTGCCGACGCTGTTTCTCAACCAGTCGCCGGCGCTGGTCGACGACGAGAAGTTCGCGCGCTGGCTGGCCGAGCAGGTGGAGCCGCTGGACCGCGAGCAACGAAAGATCGTGCTCGAGTTCAATATCCGCGAGCTCAAACCCCGAATCCGGGATGCGCGCAAGGTGCTCGCCGAGCTGCAGAAACTCGGGATCGGCATCTCGCTGACCGGCATCGACGAAAAGGTGCCGGAAGTCGTACTGCTCAAGCACCTGCCCGCCGACTACCTGCGCATGAAGGCCGATTTCGCCCATCGCCTGCTCGACGACGCCGAACTGATCGAACGCTTCGAGGCCTTCGCCAGGGCGGCACGCGCGGCCGGGCGCAAGCTCATCGTGCCCATGCTGGAGGATGCCGAGGAGGTGTCCAGGATCTGGCAGATGGACGTGGACCTGATCCAGGGCAACTTCATTCAGCAGCCCAGCGAAGAACCGGTCGAAGCCTGAGGACACGGCGATGTCGCGCAAGATTCTCGTCGTCCAGGCGCACCCCGACGCCGGCCATGATCACCTGGGCGACAACCTGGCCGAAAACTATGCCGAAGCGGCCGGCGTGGCGGGACACGAAGTTCGCTTCCAGATCCTGAACCGACTGGATTTCCCACTGCTCGAAAGCGCTGCGGCATGGCGCAGTCCGGACATTCCGCCGGATATCGAAGCGGCGCAATCCGACCTGCAGTGGTGCGATCACGTGGCATTTTTCTATCCGCTGTGGATGGGCGACATGCCGGCCCTGCTCAAGGGTTTCCTGGAGCAGGTCATGCGCCCGGATTTCGCCTTCACCGAGCCGAAAGGCCGGATGCCGGTCAAGCTGCTGACCGGCCGCTCGGCGCGTCTGGTGGTGACCATGGGCATGCCGGCGTTGTTCTACCGCGGCTTCTACCGCGCACACAGCGTCAAGAGCTTCCGCCGCAACGTGCTGAAATTCGCAGGCATCAAACCGGTACGTACAAGCCTGGTCGGAATGGTCGAAGGCAGCGAACGCCATCGTCGCCGGTGGCTGGAGCGCATGCGCCGGCTCGGCCGTGCCGGCGGCTGAACCGCCGACCGGCGGGCTGCGCGGGTCGACGGCTGGTGCTATTGGCCCGCCGCTGCGCATCGCCGAGTAAAATACGGTCTTGTTTCCCAACCCTCGACTGGCGCGCAGACGCCCGTACATCGACCCAGGCAGAAAATCATGCTCTCCATCCTACGTGTTCCAGTTGTCTGGGTACTCTCTGCACTGCTGCTGGCAGCCTGCAATCAGACCCGCGACGCCTCGGACGCCGGCGCGCATTCCCCGCCGCTGCTGCTGATTTCGATCGACGGCTTTCGCCACGACTACATGGAAATGGCCGACCTGCCCGCGCTGGAGAAGCTGGCCGCCGACGGCCTGAAGGCCGACTCGCTGCAGCACGTGTTTCCGACCAAGACCTTCGTGACCCACTACGCGATGGTCACCGGACTGTATGCCGAAAACACCGGCGTGGTCGCCAACAGCATGTGGGATCCCGAACGCGAGTCCCGCTTCTCGCTGGGCAACCGCGACGCGGTCAGCGACGGCTACTGGTACGACGGCGAGCCGATCTGGAACACGGTGGAGAAAGCCGGAAAGACGGCCGCGACGTACTTCTGGCCCGGCTCCGAAGCCCAGATCGGCGGCATGCGACCATCGATCTGGAAACCGTATGCCGGCGACACGCCGCACGACGTGCGGGTCGACCAGGTGCTGGAATGGCTGGACTTGCCCGAGGACCGGCGCCCGGCATTCCTGACCCTGTATTTCTCGGCGGTGGATTCGGCCGGACACGCGCACGGCCCGGGGCATCCGAAGACCATCGAAGCCATGGTCGAGGTCGATCGCGCGCTCGGCCGACTGCTCGACGGCCTCGAGCGCCGCGGACTGTACCGCGACATGCACATTCTGCTGACCTCGGACCACGGCATGCAGCCCATCGACCTGGAGCGCTACGTGCTGCTCGACGAGTTCCTGGACCTGGGCGAGGTCAACGTCTCCGACTGGGGGCCGGCGGCCCAGATCTGGACGGTCGAGGGCGGGCCCGACGCCGACGAAATCTTCCAGGCCCTGGACGGGGCCCATGCAGCGTTTCGGCGGGTATGGAAGAAGGGTGAAGGCCCCGAGCGCTATCACTTCGACGACCATCAGCGCGTGCCCGACGTGACCGTCGAGGCCGAGCTCGGCTGGATGATTTCCAACAAGCCCTATTACGCCGGCATGCAGCGCGGCATGCTCAACGGCATGCACGGGTGGGACCCGGCCTGGCACGCCATGCACGGCATTTTCATCGCCTCGGGGCCTGCCTTCGAACCCGGAGAACGGCTGCCCGCGGTCCGTTCGGTGGATCTGTATTCGCTGATGACCCGGCTGATGGACGTGACCCCGGCCCGAACCGACGGCAGCATCGCCGCCTTCGAGCCGCTGCTGGCTTCGGGCGAGCGCCTGGGCGTCGACGAAACGCATTGGCAGTGCGGCGCGGAAACGTTCATTGCCCGTACCGCGGCCGGATCGGCCGCGCTTCACCACCAGCAAAGGGTGTTCGCGCTGCCCAGCGTCGAAAGTGCTTCCGGGGCCCGGTTTGCCGGCTCGGGCGTGGAATTCTGGGAAAAGGGCGCTGAAGCCCGTATCGAGATCGACGGGCGCGTCTTTCGAGACTGTAGGAGGTCACCGGACCGAGACGCGGACTGAAGCCGACGTCCCGGTCCGTGACGCCGGCTGGCTTCAGTCTTCGAGCACGAAGGTCACTTTCAAATCAACGCGATACTCGTTGATTCGGCCGTTTTCGTCGCAAGAGACTTTTTGTTCCTTGACCCAGCCGCCCTTGATATTCTTCAAGGTCTTGGATGCCCGCTGCATTCCCGTCTGGATGGCGTCTTCAAAACTCGAAGTCGAAGTCGAAGTGATTTCGGTCACTTTTGCGATACTCATGATCGATCCTCCTTGCACTGTGTATAGATGAAAAAGGAAGCCCCTCTGCCAAGACCTTTGCGCGGGGACCCTCGAATTCAAGCGGCGTAGAGACGAATGCCCGAATTGCCCGAAGTCGAAACCACTCGCCGCGGCCTGGCGCCGCTGGTCGAAGGCCGCGCCATAGCGCGCGTCGAGGTGCGCCGATCCACGCTGCGCTGGCCCGTGGCCCCGGAGCTCGAGCAGCTTGCCGGCGAGACCGTGCGCGGGCTCGAGCGGCGCGCAAAATGGCTCATCTGGCGCTTCGACCACGGCAGCCTGCTGTGGCACCTGGGCATGTCCGGCTCCTTCCGCGGCTGGGAAAGGCCTGCAACGCCCGAAAAGCACGACCATATCGACATCGCCATACGCGACGGGCGCTTGATTCGCTACACCGACCCGCGCCGGTTCGGCGCGGTGCTGTGGCAGCCGGGACGCGATCCGCGCATCCATCCGCGCCTGGCCGGGCTGGGGCCGGAACCGCTGGCCGAGGACTTCAACGGCGACTGGCTGTGGCGCAGAAGCCGCAGCCGGCGCGGCCCGGTCAAGCAATTCATCATGAACGGCGCGGTCGTGGTCGGCGTGGGCAACATCTATGCCGCCGAAGCGCTGTTCACCGCCGGCATTCACCCTCGCAGGGCCGCCGGGCGCATCAGCCGGGCGCGATATGCGCGGCTGGCCGAGGCCATTCGCGAGACGCTCACGCGCGCGATCGAAGTCGGCGGCACCAGCCTGCGCGACTTCACCGTCGGCGACGGCACGCCGGGCTATTTCGGCCAGGAGCTGAAGGTCTACGGCAAGGCGGGCCAGCCCTGCCCGGCCTGCGGGCGCAGGCTCAAGGGAGCGGTAATCGGCCAGCGCGCCACGGTCTGGTGCCCGACCTGCCAGCGCTGAACCGACTGCGATCGAGCAGGCCGCCCGCATTCGGCTATCCTGAAACCTGGCCCGGCCTGTTTCGAGAACCTCGAGATCGACAAAGGAGTACGACATGCACGCATTCAGCCATCTTTCGCGTCCGCGCCGTCGGCTCGGCCCGGGAATGTTTTCATCGCTGCTCGCCGCACTCTTCCTGGCGGCGAGTTTCCCGACCCAGGCCCAGGACGATGCGCTGCCGTTCGCCAAGCCGGGCGAGGATTCGGCCATGATCGTGGGCGCAATCGGCAAGCGGGCCCAATACATCTATCCGGTGGAGTTCATCGAAATCGACGGCAAGAACATTCATCCGCGCGAGGTCATGTGGCTGGAGCCGGGCGAATACGAGCTCACCGTGCGCGCGTTCATCACCAATCCACCCGGGCTGCGGTCGGGTGTGCGCTCGCGCAGCAATGAAGACAACAACCGGATCACGGTCATGGTCGAGGCCGGCAAGGAATATTCGATCGGGGTGAAATACGATGCCTCGAGACCCGCCAGTCCATACAACACGGTGGTGTACCGGGTCGAGGAAAACTGATCGGCGCGATCAGAATCGAACCAGCAGGACCACGGCCAGGCCCGCCGCCACGGCAATGCCCAGCGGGATGCCCGCCGCCAGGCCCAGCTTGCGCCCCCCGATCACGCCGGCCATGCCGGCCTTGACCAGCGAATTGACCGATGCGGCGATCACGATGCCCAGCACCGCCGTGGTCGCGGTCAGGTCCTCGCCGCCCATGCGCGCCAGCGACAGCGTGATGGCGTCGACGTCGGCAATTCCGGAGGCGGCCGCCAGCGCATAGACGCCGGCGTCGCCGAACCACTCGGTCAACGCCTTGCCCAGCAGCATCACCAGTGCCAGCAGGCCACCGAAGGTCAGCGCCGAAGTGAGCTCCAGCGGGTTGTGCGGCAGCATGTCTTCCCCGGAAGGCGACTTAGTGGGCTTGCGCAACAACCACAGGGCCGGACCGTAGGTGAGCAGGGCCATGGTCGCCGCAGGCCACACCAGCAATGAAAAAAGGGGAGCATGGATGAGCGTGGCGACCAGCAGCATGCGCGGAAACATCGTGCCGCATGCCAGCAGGATCCCGCCGGCCAGCAGCGAATCGTTTGAATTCTGCCTGCGCGCCAGTCGCGCGAGGTTCAGCGTGGTCGCGGTCGACGAGGCCAGTCCGCCGGCCAGCGCGGTGAATATCGTGCCGGCGCGCGCGCCGGCGATCCGGATCGCGAAATAACCGACGAACGAGATGGCGGCGATCAGCACCACCATCCACCAGATGACGTACGGGTTCAGGGCCTGCCATGGACCGAAGCCCTGGTTCGGCAACAGCGGCAGCAATACCACCGAGATCAGCAGCAGCTTGAAGGCCGCCAGCAGCTCCGGACGGTCCAGCGCGCGCAGCCAGCCGTGCAGCTGGCTCTTGTAGGTCAGCAGCAGCGCCATGACCACTGCGCCGGCAGAAGCGATCGCCAGTTGGCCGAGCCCGGCCAGCGTCGCCAGCAGGAAGGTTGCCAGTGCCGCGATCTCGGTCGTCAGCCCGATGTCGGCGCGCTCCTCGCTCTTGATCCTGTAGACGAGACCCAGCAGAATCGCAAGTCCGACGAATATCAGCCCGATCAACAGGCCGCCGAACTCGGCTCCGAGAAAGCCGGCAAGCCCGCCCACGAGCCCGATGAGCGCAAGCGTGCGCAAGCCGATCTCGCGCTCGCCTTCCTGCGCTTCGCGTCCCTTCCATCCACGCTCGATGCCGATCAGGAGGCCGATTGCAATCGCAACCGCCAGGCGATAAGACCACTGAAGAAAATCGATTTCCATGAGTTCAATCTACCGCTTTCGCGGCGCCGTGGGCGCTCGATTCGACAATCTTCTTCGCGCAATCCTCAAATCAGCGGGCGCGCCCGGCTTCGGGGTACACCGCGCCGCTGGATCGATTGTCAGGCCGTCTCGGGCAATGGCTTCAAGTGTATCGGCAGGCAATCGATGCACATCCGGTATGAATCCTCCAGCATTTCCTCCGAATGGCCGCCGAGAAAGATCACGGCCAGCTCATAAGTGTAGCTGTCCTGGTAAAACATCGAAGACAGTTGCTGCTCCTTTTCCACCAGCACTTCCAGGTCGAGGTCCGGAAGCAGCTGTTGAAGGCCGGCGACATCCTCTTGGCTGGGAACGTGCTTGATGATGCCGTCGGCTTCCATCGAACGCCACATGAACTTCGCCGCCATGTCGTCCTTGCCTTGACGGTACGGCATTTCAGGTTTTCTGCCCAGCGAGAGATCGATCGCGACCTTCTGATGGCAAACCCCGTCGACCATGCTGAACAGGGGCGAGTGCGATTTCGAGATCCGCGGATTGACTTCCAGGATTCGCAACGCGTCGGTGTCTGGATTCCAGAAGAACTCGATGTTGAACGGCGAGCCGTCGTACTCGAACGCGGCCAGAAGCTTGCGCGTCATTTCCGTGGCCTTTTCCAGCACCGGCTCGGGCAGCCGGGCCGGGTACTGGTAGCGCGAAAAGCTCGACTTGTGCTCGCCGATCCGGATCGAGTCGATCGCGCCATAAATCGTCACTTCGTTCTGCCAGACATAACCCTCCAGGGTGAACTGCCGCCTGGCCGAAACCAGTTCCTCGGCCACGGCGTGGTTTCCGCCGACCTCCGGCGCGCCGCCGGACTTTTCCAGGTGCCTCAGAAAATCATTGAAAGGTTCACCGAAGAAGTGAAGCTTCTGGCGGCAGGCGTGCAAGGCCCGATCGAGATCCTCTTCGTCCTCGATCATGAACCCGAGCACGGACGAATGCGCCTTGACCGGCTTGAGCCAGAACGGAAACGCGGGCGCGTCCTTTTGCGCCTGCTCGACCTCGAACGGATTGATCGCCGCTGTGCTGGGCGCAGTGTCGGGGAACACCTGCGCCTCGATTTCACGCATCCAGTACTTGTGCTCGCAGCACGCAATGGCTTCAGGCGAGGCAGCGGGCAGTCCGTAGTCCCGGCTCAACAGCGCCACCAGCGACGTCACCGGAAAATCGAGATAACCAATGATGGCGTCCGGCTTGCCGTCGAGCGCATCGATCCTTTCGCGGGCCTGTCGATACAGGTCGTCGAAGTCGATTCTGCCGTTATCGGGCTGCACATCCTGCCATTCGAGCACCCGCGCGATCTGCCAGTCGCCTGCCTCGGGAATCGCCCGGATCATTGCCAGGTTGTGGTCATCGGCCCCGATCACGACGATGGTCTTCATGTCGCCGGAGGTCTCCTTGTCCTTGCTCATCGGCCACCTTCCTGTAATTGTCGAACGCGTCTGATCGATCCCGAAATCCGCGCCGCCCGGCGCGCGGCATCCGGCAGCGGCGGATCGACCGGGCGCTGCTGCGGATTCAGCCCAGGCCCGTGGGCGGGGCCATGAATTCGGGCCCGACCGGGTCCTTGACCGCTTCGGCCAGTATCGACTCGACGGCCGACAACGCCGCACCATCCATCGACCAGCCGAATACATCGTCCAGCGGATCCATCTGCCCGGGCTTGCGCCCGCCCCAGATTGCGATGGGCACGTTTTTCTCCAGTATCCAGCGAACGCTGAAATCGATCAGCGATCGTCCGAAACGCTCGCGCGCCAGCGCCTGGAGCTTGTCGGCGGCTTCCAGGTACTGCCCGAACCTCGGCTGCTGGAACTTGGGATCGTTGTTGCGCAGATCGTCGCCTTCGAACTTCCGGTCGGCGGTCATCTTGCCGGTCAGCATTCCGCGGCACAGCGCGCCGTAGGTCATCAGGGCGATGTCGTTGTGCTCGCAATAGGGCTTGATGTCGGATTCGATCGAGCGTTCGAAAATGTTGTACGGCGGCTGGCAAACGTGGATCGGACAGTCTTCGCGGAACCGATTCATCTGGTCGGGCGTGAAATTGCTGACACCGACGGCCCGGATCACGCCGTCGTCGAGCAATTTCCGCATCGCCCTGGCCGTTTCTTCCATCGGGCGGGTCGGATCGGGCCAGTGAACGTGGTAGATGTCGAGATAACTCGTGCGAAGCCGCTTCAGGGAATCCTCGACCTCGCGCATGATCCGGTCGCGAGAGGCGTTGCGGAATATGTCGCCGTTGTCCCATTCGAGCGCGACCTTGGTCGAGACATGAATCCTGTCGCGACCGCCGTACTGCTCCAGCGCCTTGCCGACGATCTTTTCCGAGGTGCCGAAGCCATAGACCGGCGCGGTGTCGACCAGGTTGACGCCCTTGTCCAGCGCGGCATGAACGGTCGCGATCGAACGCTCTTCCTCGGTGCCGCCCCACATCCAGCCGCCGATGGCCCAAGTGCCGAGCGCTACGCGGGAAACTTCGATTTGGGTACCGGGAATTCGGATTTTCTGCATGGTTGACCTCCTGAGTTACCGTCGCGGCGCGAATGCGCAAACAGTCGTTCTCTGGGTGTCGCACCGGGAACACCGTCCGGCCCATCGGTGCAAGAAGTCGAACCTGAGCATGAACCGGACCGCAAGCCATCGATCCGCCACGCCGAGGGCCGGATCGAGTTCCATTGATTTCCAATATAACAAGAATCGATTCCACCCGACAGAAAACCCCGGCGGCCTGCACGCACCGCGCCAGGCGGGCCAGCCGATCAGAATTCCAGGCAGATCTTGCCGAAGTGCCGGCCGGCCTCCTCGAACCGGAACGCATCGGCAATGTCGTCGAAGGCAAAACAGCGATCGACGACCGGCTCGATGCCCGTGACCTCCAGTGCACGGACCATGTCCTGCTGGTCGGCGCGGCTGCCGACGATCAGCCCCTGCAGGCGAGCCTGTTTTGCCATCAGCTTCGCGGTCGGCACCTCGCCGGCGCCGCCGGTCAGTACGCCAATCAGCGAGATGTGCCCACCGATGCGTACCGCATTGATCGACTGCGGCAAGGTTCCGGGTCCGCCGACTTCGATGACGTGATCGGCGCCGTGGCCGTCGGTCAGCTCCAGTACGCGCTTGCCCCACTCGGGCTCGGAGGTGTAGTTGATGGTGTGGTCCGCGCCCAGCGCCTCGAGCTTTTCGATCTTCTCGTCCGAAGACGAGGTCGAAATCACCGAGGCGCCCATGGACTTGGCGAACTGCAGGGCGAAGATCGACACGCCGCCGGTGCCCAGCGTCAGCACGGTTTGCCCGGCCCTGAGGCCGCCGTTGACCACCAGCGCCCGCCACGCGGTCAGGCCGGCCGTGGTGAGCGTGGCGGCCTGCTGGTGGCCGTAGCCTTCGGGCGCGCGGGTAAAGCATTGCGGCCTGGCGACAACCCGTTCGCGC
>JAWLEW010000042.1:16211-18910 GCA_041685925.1 Wenzhouxiangellaceae bacterium
GCGGTCAGGCCGGCCGTGGTGAGCGTGGCGGCCTGCTGGTGGCCGTAGCCTTCGGGCGCGCGGGTAAAGCATTGCGGCCTGGCGACAACCCGTTCGCGCGCGTAGCCGTCGATTCCGTCGCCCGGGGTTCGGCGAAAATTGCCGACCCGCGCGCGGCCGTCGAGCCAGTCGGGGAAAAACGTCGAAACCACATGATCGCCCACGGCAAATTCGTCGACGCCTTCACCGAGCGCTTCGACCACGCCGGCGCCGTCGGACATGGGAATGCGGCCGTCCTCGGTCTTGATCGACCCGTTGGCGACGAGGTAGTCGTGAAAATTCAGGGAGCTGGCGTGGATGCGAACGCGCATCTCGCCGGGTCCCGGTTCCCCGGGGGCTTCACGATCGAGTATTTCGAGATTGTCGAGGCCGCCCGGGCTGCGCACTGAGACTACTTTCATCGTCGTTGCTCCTTCGCTGTCTGCATGGGTCGGACGGCATCGAGAACCGGTATCCCGACGGGACCTGTTCGGCGCGTGTCGTCCACGAGTGCCCGATTCCACATTAACATTGCCGCTTCGCCGCCGACGGCGCCCGGACTCGCACTGCACCATGAACAAGCATGTCGCACTGGTCAATGACCATCGCTGGATCGATCCGCCCAACCCGGATGCCTATGCCCGCAATATTCTCGAGGAGGACCGAATCCTTTCGGCCGCCCTGGGCGCAAGCGCTTTCCAGGTCGCGCGCGTGGACTGGGCCGATCCCGCGATCGACTGGCGCGCCTTCGACGCCATCGTGATCCGGCAGGCCTGGGACTATTTCGATCGACTCGACGAGTTCCGCGCCTGGCTGGACCGGGTCGAACCCCTGACCCGCGTCGTCAACCCGCCCGGCGTGATCCGCTGGAATTGCGACAAGCGCTACCTGGTCGACCTGATCGACGCCGGCGTGCCGACCGTGCCGACCACCGTGGTTCGACGACAGACCCCGGCGCCGGATCTTTCCGACCTGCTCGCGCGCCATGGATTCTCCGAAGCCGTCATCAAGCCGGCCGTTTCCGGCGCCGGCCGCGAGACCTACCGAATACGGGCCGAGGACGCCGCGGCTGCCCGAACGCCATGGCAGCGGCTGGTGGCGCAGGAAGACATGCTGCTGCAGCCGTTCATGCCGGCGATCGTCGAACACGGCGAGGTCTCGCTGATCGTGATCGACGGTGAAGCCAGCCACGCGGTTCGCAAGATCGCCGCGCCGGGCGAATTCCGGGTCCAGGACGACCACGGCGGCACGGTCCACGCCCACGCACCGACCGAAGCCGAGGCCGCCATCGCCCGCCAGGCACTGGCGGCCGCGCCGGAGCCGGTCGCCTACGCGCGCGTCGACCTGGTGCAGACCGGGAGCGGGCCGGTCGTGATGGAGCTGGAGCTGATCGAGCCGGAACTGTTCTTCCGCCACAAGGCCGATGCCGCCGCGCGGCTGGCCGACGCCGTCGCCTGTAGAATCGGGTAAAGCGCCCGAGGACCGGAAATCATCGCACGGCGGCGTTTTGCCGCCTCGTCTCGGCCGCCGCGACAATACTTGATCTCAGTCAAAGCCACTACCGGTCGATCGGATAGATTGGAAGATCGACGCTTTGAAAACGCATTCCAGGCAGGTTTCATCTTCCGGCAGGAGAGTCCATTGAACGATTCCAAAACCGCTTCGGCCACGCGCCGGGACGCAAACGGCCCCGCTGCGGCCGACGGCGCGCCGACCGAGTTTCCCAGGGTCACGATCGACCAGGTGCGGCACGCATTCGAGACCGGCAAGTATCCGTACACCAAGAAGCTCGGCCGCCGCGCCTACGAGGCCGAAAAGGCCGCCCTCCAGGCCGAACTGCTCAAGGTGCAGCACTGGGCGCAGGAGACCGGGCAGCGATTCATCATCCTGTTCGAGGGCCGCGACGCGGCCGGCAAGGGCGGCACGATCAAGCGCTTCACCGAGCACCTCAACCCCCGCTTCGCCCGCGTCGTAGCACTCAACAAGCCCAGCGACCGCGAGCGCAGCCAGTGGTACTTCCAGCGCTACGTCGAACACCTGCCCAGCGCCGGCGAACTGGTGTTCTACGATCGGTCCTGGTACAACCGGGCCGGCGTGGAACGCGTCATGGGCTTCTGCACGCCGGTCGAGTACCTGGAATTCATGCGCCAGGCGCCGGATTTCGAACAGATGCTGGTGCGCTCCGGCATCCGGCTGTACAAGTACTGGTTCTCGGTCACCAAGGGCGAGCAGGCCCGGCGCTTCGAGGCAAGAGCCCAGGATCCGCTCAAACGCTGGAAGCTTTCGCCCATCGACAAGGCCAGCCTGGGCAAGTGGGACGAATACACCGAGGCCAAGGAAGCGATGTTCTTCTATACCGACACCGCCGACGCCCCGTGGACCATCATCAAGTCCAACGACAAGAAGCGCGCGCGTTTGAACACCATGCTGCACTTCCTCTCCTCGCTCGACTATCCGGACAAGGACACCAGCCTGGTCAGGAATCCCGACCCGCTGATCGTCGGTCACGCATCGCACGTGGTGCGCAAGAGCGAGCACATCCTGGGTGCGGCGCTGCACCCCAACCAGCGACGAAGCGGCCGCTAGTGTACCCCGTCGTTAATCCTGTAACATTCAGAGTGTGACTGAGTCGACAGTGCAAGGCGCGACCCGCGGTGAATGGCAAGCCCTTTACAAGGGTC
>JAWLEW010000043.1:0-7123 GCA_041685925.1 Wenzhouxiangellaceae bacterium
AAGTTTCAAGTTTCAAGTGAAACCGTCGCGCAGCCCATTCCTTGAATCTTGAACCTGAAACCTGAACCCTAAACCCTAAACCCCCATCCCCCGGGACCTGAAAAGAATGCCCGAAAGCTCCCAAATGGTCACTGCTGTCGAAACGTACCTGCTCGATCTGCAGGACCGCCTCTGCGCATCGTTCGAGCAAAGCGACGGCCAGGCGCGTTTCCGTGAGGATGCCTGGGACCGGCCCGGCGGGGGCGGCGGAAGAACCCGGGTGCTCGAGAACGGTGCGGTATTCGAAAAGGGCGGCGTGAACTATTCGCTTGTCCACGGCGATGCGCTGCCGGCCGCGGCCAGCGCCCGCCGTCCCGAACTGGCCGGACGCAGCTTCCAGGCGCTGGGCGTTTCGGTCGTGATGCACCCGGTCAATCCCTACGTGCCGACCAGTCACGCCAACGTACGCTTCTTCGTCGCCGAGAAGGCGGGGGAAGATCCGGTCTGGTGGTTCGGCGGCGGGTTCGACCTGACGCCGTATTACCCGTTCGACGAAGACTGCCGGGCCTGGCACGAAACCGCGCGCGACCTGTGCAGGCCTTTCGGCGACGACGTCTATCGGGCGCACAAGCGATGGTGCGACGAGTATTTCCATCTCAAGCACCGAAACGAGACCCGCGGCATCGGCGGCCTGTTCTTCGACGACCTGAACGAGTGGGATTTCGACACCACCTTCGCCTACATGCGCGCCGTCGGCGACGGCTACCTGGCCGCCTACCAGCCGATCGTCGAGCGGCGCAAGGACACCGAGTACGGCCGGCGCGAGATCGATTTCCAGCGCTATCGGCGCGGCCGTTATGTCGAGTTCAACCTGGTCTACGACCGCGGCACGCTGTTCGGGCTCCAGTCGGGCGGGCGTACCGAGTCCATCCTGATGTCGCTGCCCGCGGTCGCGCAATGGCGCTACGACTGGCACCCGGAACCGGGCACTCCGGAAGCCCGCCTTGCCGAGTATCTCGAACCGCGCGACTGGGTGGACCGGGACTGATTCGTTCATCGAAGTCCTTGCCCGTCTACAATCCCGGGCAGGGAAACGGATTCTGATCGGGCGTCGCGCCGTCTTGCCGGGCGCGCGGGATCGGGGAGGTCAACGGATGATCGGCTACAGGCTTTCGAACGAACGACTGGTGACGGTCGAGCAGCCGCTGGAGCAGCTCGACCACCTCGTCTGGATCGACCTCTACGATGCGCCGCTGGACGAAGTCAGAAAGCTGGAGGATTTGCTGGGCGTCAACATCCCGACCCGCGACGAGATGGAGGAGATCGAGGTCTCCAGCCGGCTGTACGAGGAAAACGACGCCTGGTTCCTGACCGTCACGCTGCCGGCGCGCGCCGGCGAGGGCGAGGCCGAGATGGGGCCGGTCAGCTTCGTGCTCACCGACTGGCTGCTGATCACCGTGCGTTCCACCGAGCCGCGCGCGTTCAGGACCTTCCCGCAGCGCGCGGCCCGGGCCGATCTCGGCCTGGAAAGCGCATCCACGGTTCTGCTGACGCTGCTCGAGGCGATCGTCGACCGGCTTGCCGATATCCTCGAGCACGCCAGCCGCGAGATCGACGCCATTTCGTCGGCCATCTTCGCCCAGGCCGAGCTCAAGCCTTCCGGCAAGAGCTCATTCCAGGACGTGCTCCAGCAGCTCGGCCGCCAGGGCGACCTGTTGTCGGACCTGCGCGAAAGCCTGATGACGCTCAGCCGCGCCAGCGGCTACCTGGGCCTGGTCTGGCCGCGCATGGCGCATACTTCGAAGGATTCGCGCGATCGCCTGCAGACGCTTTCGCGCGACGTGCAGTCGATCAGCGAGCACGCCAGTTTCATGACCCAGAAGGTCACCTTCCTGCTCGACGCGACGCTGGGCATGATCAATATCGAGCAGAACGCCACGATCAAGATCTTCTCGGTACTGGCGGTGATCTTCATGCCGCCGACCATGATCGCTTCCATTTACGGCATGAACTTCGAGTACATGCCCGAGTTGACCTGGCCGTTCGGCTATCCCGCCGCGCTGGCCGTGATGCTGGGCGCGGCGGTCCTGCCGTACTGGTTCTTCAAGCGCAAGGGCTGGCTGTAGCAGCCGGAATCAGGGCTCCAGCGCGCCTTCACCGGGCCCGTCTTGTTCATCGGGCCCGGCCGGAAAGACCTGGATGAACGAGCGCCATTGGGCGGCGGCGACCAGCAGCTGGAGAAACAGCGACAAGGCCATGGAAAGCAGCTGGGCAATGAATGCACCGGCCGTTCCCAGCGCCAGGGCGATGATGCCCGAGATGAACGCGAAGGTGATGCCGGCCAGCAGGAATACGCCGATCACGACCAGCCCGAATCCCAGAAACGCCAGCCAGTTGATCAGCAGCGCACGCAGGCTCCAGACAAGCGCGGTGAACACCGGCCAGTTCCAGAAGAACACCAGCGGCACGGCGAAATACAGCCCGCCCAGCACCGCGGCCAGCACGACCACGGCAAGCAGCAGCCCGCCGAATACGTTGACCCCCTCGAACAGGGCGAGAAACTGTTCCGGATTGTTGTCCAGCGCTTCGGGATCGTTCATGAATTCGGCGAGCGCCTGGAGATCCATCTGCGGCGCCAGCCATGCGCTCAACCCGCCGATCGCGGCAAAAACGCCGATGATGAAGAATGCGCCCAGCATCAGCAAGGGCCCGCGGCGACCGGGATCGCGCAGGCCGGCCAGTACGGTCTCGGCGCCGGGCGGGACGCCTTGTTCCACGCTCCGGAACACGTTGAGCATGCCGGCGGTCAGCGCCGGCGAGATCAGCAGCAGGACCAGCGTGCCGATCAGCGGCACGATCTGGATCAGCGAGATGACCAGCAGCACCAGCACCACGCGCATCAACGCGCTGCCGCCGCGTCCCAGCAGCTCGCCGCCGCCGATCAGCCAGCCGGCGCCGTCGCCGAAGCTGGCCTTGCGAATATGCGGAGAATGCGTCATCGTTCGGCCTCCACGCCGGCGAATTTCAGGGCGTCGGCGCTCCACGGTTCCACGGATTCGATCGCCTCGGGTACGTCTTCGGGCTCGGCCACGGTATGCCAGAGATCGAGATGGGCCTGGTTCATGAACTTCTCGCGCACGCTGTGGCGCAGAAAGTCCAGCAGCAGATCGTAATAGCCGTTCGTGTTGACCAGGATGATCGGCCCGAAATACTGCCCCAGGCGCTTCAGCGTCATGGCCTCGAAGACTTCCTCGAACGTACCGCAGCCCCCGGGAAGCGTGACCACGGCCCGGCTGTTTTCCAGCATCATGTGCTTGCGAACGCGCATGTCCGGAACGACCTCCAGGCTGGTCAGGTCTTGATGACCCTTCTCCATGTCCATGAGAAACTTCGGGATGACGCCATGCACTTCGCCGCCGGCGCTGCTCGCCGCATCGGCCAATGCGCCCATGAGGCCGGTACTGCCGCCGCCGTAGGCAATCGGCATGCCGGCCACGGCAAGTGCACGGCCCAGGCGCGCGGCGACGTCGAAGTACTCCGTCGCCAGCGCCTGGCTGGAGGCGGCGTAGACTGTTACGCGCTCAAATGACACAAACGGACAATCCTTTCGAGTGAATATGAAGACCAGCAGATCAAGACGCTATTGTAGACGCGCCGCCGCAATCGTCGCAGCCGGATTGGCGCTGGCCGGATGCTCCGACGAGCCCGATGTTCCGCTGCAGCCCGGCGAGTCCGAATACGTCCGGTATTGTTCGACCTGCCACGGCCGGGACGGCGCGGGCCGTCCGCCGACTTTTCCGCCGCTGGCCGGCTCCGAGTGGCTGGAACTCGGGCCCGAGGCGGTTTCGCTGGTGGTGCTGCTGGGCCTGCGCGGCGAGATCGAGGTCGCCGGCACGACGTATCGGGGCTACATGCCGCACATGCGCCAGGTCGATGATGAAGAACTTGCCGCGCTGCTCGGTTTCATTGCCGGCCAGTGGGCGCAATGGGACGGCACGCCCGACGCCGGCCAGCTTGCCGCGCTGCGCGAGCGGATCGCCGACGAGGACTTGCTCGAAGGCAGGGCGGACCTGGAACGCCTGCTGGAGCGGATCGAGCCATGAACGGATCGCGCCCGATCAGCAATCCGCCCGCGGCGATGATCATCCTCGGCGTCACGGTCGCGGCCTATCTGTTCCAGATGATGAACCAGCTCGAGTCGATCCGGCTGCTGGCGCTCTGGCCGCTGGGCACCCCCGACCAGATCAACTTTTCCGGCATCGGCGTGCTGGAAACCGGGTTCGGCGTCTGGCAACTGGTCACCTACGCCCTGCTGCACGGCGGCATCGGCCACCTGTTCTTCAACATGTTCGCGCTGTACATGTTCGGCCTGCCCATCGAGCAGGCCTGGGGCTCGCGCCGATTCGTCATTTACTACGTCGTCTGCGTGGTCGGCGCCGGCATCGTCCAGCTCATCACGGCCGCGGTTGCCGGCGGGGTGTACCCGACCATCGGCGCTTCCGGCGGCGTGTTCGGGGTTTTGCTGGCCTTCGGCATGATGTATCCCAATCAGCGGATCCTGCTGCTGATCCCGCCGGTGCCGATCCGGGCGAAGTATTTCGTGATCGGATACGGCCTGCTCACGCTGTTTTTCGGGGTCTCCGGGACCATGGCCGGGGTGGCGCATTTTGCGCACCTTGGCGGTATGCTGTTCGGGTTGGGCATGATCCTGTACTGGGGCCGCAGTGACTACTACCGCCGCAGATAGCGCCACCGAAAGCCGCCGCTGGTCGAAGCGCATGCGCCGTCTGCTGGCGCACGGGTTGTGCGGCTTTATTGCCGCGGGTGCCGCCGTCGGCGTCCAGGCGCTGAATCCCGAATGGCAGGCATCGCAGTTCCTGCACGAGACTTACACGCGCGAGGACGGGCTGCCGGCCGACGTCGTGTGGACCGTGACCCAGACCCGCCAGGGCTATCTCTGGCTGGGCACGCAGAACGGGCTGGTGCGTTTCGACGGCGTCCGGTTCACGACCTTCAATGCGCAGAACACCCCGGCGTTTGCCTCCAGCGATGTACGCACGATTGCCGAATCGTCCGCGGGCACGCTGTGGCTGGGCACCTACGGCGGCGGCGCGCTGCACCTGGCAGGCGGCGAGTTCAGCAAATGGACCAGCGAGGACGGGCTGGCCGACGACATCGTCTACGACATTTTCGTCGCCGGCGACGGCGCCGTCTGGTTTGCCACGGCCGGTGGCGCAAGCCGCCTGCAAGACGGCGAGATCGAAAGCTGGACCCAGGCCGACGGCCTGGTCGCCAACCGTGTGTTCCGCATTGCCGAGGCCGACAACGGCGACCTGTGGCTGGCGACGCTGACCGGCGGCCTGAGCCGGTTCGACGGCGAAACGTTCACCAACTACACCCCGGACGACGGCCTGGACTCGGTCCAGATGCACATGCTGTTCGCCGACGAGACCGGTCTGCTGGCCGGCAGCTATACCGGCGGGTTGTTCAGGCTGGGCGCGGAACGGAATCCGGAGGCTCTGCCGCGCGGCGACCTGCCCGTCGATCTGCCCATGCAGTCGGCGCTGCGCGATGGCGACGGCAACCTCTGGATCGGCAGTTACGGGCGCGGCCTGTGGCGCTGGCAGATCGGGGGCCAGGCCCGGCCGTTCGACCTGGGCCGGGCCAGTCCGACGCATATCTTCGATCTGCTGGAAGACCGCGAGGGCAACGTCTGGGCCGCCACCATGAACGGCCTGCACCGGCTCAGCGAGGGTCTTTTCCTGGCCTGGGGCGAGCCCGAGGGCCTGGCCGACGCCACCTTCGTCGTGGCCGAACACGATGACGCGATCCTGGTCGGCGCCGAGGGCCGGGGACTTTATCGACTGGCCGACAACGGCGAGATTTCGCGCACGACGACCGAAGACGGGCTTTCGAGCAATTCCGTATCGGCGCTGATGGTCGATGCCGACAATCGGATCTGGGCCGGTACCTTCGGCGGCGGGGTCAACGTCATCGACGGCGATCGAATCCGCCATATCGATACCGGCGACGGATTGAGCAGCGACCATGTCTTCGCGATTCACCAGCATTCAGACCGCAGCGTCTGGATCGCGGCGGAAGGCGGCATCAATCGCCTGCGAGACGGGGAAATCGAAGTGCTGACCGGCGACGACGGGTTTCCCGGAGGACTGGCCCGGCACATCATGGAAGATGCATCCGGGCGACTCTGGTTTGCCACCAATGACGGCCTGGTGCGTTACGACCGGGGACAGGTCCGCACCTGGGACCAGGCGGACGGTCTGGCCGGCGGACTGGTTTCGACCACCTGGCAGGACCCGGACGGTACGGTCTGGATCGGCATGCGCAACGGCGGCCTGGCGCGCCTGGATGACGAAGTCCTGTTCCAGTACCGGCCGGCGCATGGAATGCCGCAGCAATCGGTGCTGGCAATCGTCAGCGACGAGGCTGGACACCTGTGGCTCAGCGGCTCGGCCGGTCTGGTGCGGGTGCCGCAGGACAGCCTCGACGCGGTCGCCGAAGGCCGCTCGGAGATGGTCGACGCCAGGCTCTACAATGAATCCGACGGGCTGCGCTCGTCGCAGTTCATGGGCGGTTTCCAGCCGGCCGGACTGCGCGACTCGAACGGCCGGCTCTGGTTCCCGACCAACCGGGGCCTGGCCCGCCTGGATCCGCACAAGACCGAGGCCGATGCGGTCGCCGACCTTGCCGTGGTCGTCGAGCAGGTGCGGGTCAACTCGCAGGTCGTTGCCGCCGGCGGACCGCTGTCTTTGCCGGCCTCGGCGCGTTCGCTGGAAATCGATTACACCGCGCCGCGGATGAGCGCGCCCGAGCGCGTGCACTTTCGCTATCGCTTGCGCGGCTTCGATGATGAATGGCAACCGGTCGGTGAACGTCGCACGGCCTATTTCACCGGCTTGACGCCCGGGCCGAAGGAATTCCAGGTCCAGGCCGCGCCCATGGAGGCCGGATTCGACGATTCCGACAGCGTGGTCACGCGCACCCTGGAACTGCACCGGGCGCCCTTCTGGTACCAGACCTGGTGGTTCATCTCGCTGGTGCTGATCGCGGCCGTGTTCGCGGCCTATGCAATCTATCGCGTCACGCTGCGCCAGTACCGGTTGCGTGAAAGACGCCTGGAGCA
>JAWLEW010000043.1:7223-18805 GCA_041685925.1 Wenzhouxiangellaceae bacterium
TCGGCGTCGCGACGGCGCGCGAAGGACACATCGCCAGCCCCGAAGAGCTGATCGAGCGTGCCGACCGGGCGCTCTACCGCGCCAAGGGCGACGGACGCAACCGGATCGTGACCGACTGAAGACCGCTGAGCATTGCCGAACCAGCCGCGTCGCCCACTAGCGGCGCGTCATGGCGCGCGGCAGCCGGCATGCATCCAGCAAACGGGCCCGACTGCGTGCGGCCAGCACCAGCGCGATCTCGGCGCACGCAATGGCATCGTCCAGCGCGTTGTGCGCCGAGCGCGCATCCAGTCCGAAGTGTTCGCGCACCGCTTCCAGCCGGGTCGATCCAGCGGGTGTTTCGTGGTCGCGTTCGAGTCGGCGTCGCCTGAACCAGTCCAGGGTGTCGATCCACGGCGTGCGCCAGCCGAAGCCCAATTCCCGCCGCATTGCGCGATCCAGGAATGCCGTGTCCAGCGGGGCATGATGGAACACCGCGACCCGCCCGTCGAGTGCCTGCAGCAGGACCTGGAGTGCGGCATGCACCGTCTGGCCGCCGGTCCGGTCGCAATCGCGGATGCCGTGGATGGTGGCCGATTCGCCCACCGAGCGCACGGGTCCGGGCCGGACGCCGATTTCGCCGGCGCCGGCCATGTCGATGGCGCCGCGCTCGATCGGCACCCAGCCGATGCTGACGATGTCGTCGTGGCTTGCGTCCAGCCCGGTCATTTCGAGGTCCACGGCCAGCAGCGGCGCGGCGTTCACGCGCAGCACCGGGTTGGGCAGTCCGTGCGATGACCCCTGGACGCGCAGCGCGCGGTCCAGCCGATTCCAGCGCCAGCGTTTGACGGGCTTCAGCATGGGTCAGACCATGTAGCGCAGGGCCAGCGCCTTCTGCGCCTCGCTGACGATACGGAACGCCGAGCGCAGGTAGCGCCGGTGCAGCCCCGAGAGCTCGTCGGGATCGACCAGGTGGTCGGGCGCGTGGCCGGCTTCCAGCTGTCGCGCCTGGTGCGCGAGCCGGATGTCGGCGATGAACTTCAGCGCGTGGACCAGGTCGTCGCCGTCGCTTTCGGTCATCAGCCCGGCGCTGGCGGCGGCCTCGATGCGTTCCTCGGTATGAATGACTTCCAGCGCGCCTTCCAGCGCACGCACGCGGGCCAGGTCGACGATCGGGATCACGCCGCGCCTTTTCAGGTTCAGGCCGCGCGACTGCTCGCCGCCGTGTTCCTGCACGAATTGTCGAAACAGGCCCACCGGCGGCTTGTGGCCCAGCGATTCGGAAGCCAGGAAGCGGCGGAAGATTTCGCTGTCGCGCGCTTGTTTCAACACCTCGCGGTGCAGCCGCCCGGCCAGTTCGGCATCGCCGGCAACCGCGCGCAGGTCGAAAAAGATCGACGACTGCATCACCGATTTCGGCGCCGGTTCGCGAATCCAGCGGTCGAAGCGCTGGCGCCACGCGGAAAAAGACATGCGCCATTCGCCCTTGGCCATCACGCCCCCGGGGCAGAACACGTAGCCGCATTCGTTCAGGCCGTCGCAGACCCGCGTGGCCAGCGCTTCGAAGTATTCGGCCGCTGCATCGTCCGGCTCTTCGGCCAGCAGCAGGCCGTTGTCCTGGTCGCTGATCAGGCCCTGCTCGAGCCTGGCCTGCGAGCCGAAAGCCAGCCACGCATATTGCAGCGGGGCTTCGCCCAGTTCGTCTCCGGCCAGGGCGAGCAGGCGGCGCGTGCAGGCATCGGTGATGCGCCCGGCGATACGCCCGATTTCCGACGCGCCGGCACCGGCATTGGCCAGCCCGGCCAGCATGCGCGGTCCGCGCCGGGCGATTTTTGCGACCCGTGCGGCCGTGTCGGCGCGCTGGATGTCGCGTACCAGGCGCAGCGGGTGCGGTGATTGCACGCGCACGAGGTCGCCGGCGCTGACCACCGCGGCCAGGGCGCCGTCCGCATCGGTCACGGGCAGGTGGTGGATGCCCAGGCGCATCATCTCGACCAGTGCCGCCTCGATGCGCCCGTCCAGCGCCACCGTGGCCGGGCTGGGGGTCATGATGTCGCGCACCTGCCGCTCGGGGTCCAGTCCCCGGGCCAGCACCCGGTTGCGCAGGTCGCGGTCGGTGATGATGCCGACCAGTTCTCCGTGCTCGATAAGCGGCAGGCAGCTGACCTGGCTGTCGGCCATGGCCCGGGCGCAGGCGGCGATCGATGCGTCCGGTCCGGCCGTGACCGGTCTGCGCAGGCCCAGTTCTCCCAGGGTCTCGCTGCGCGACCGGATCTGGCTTTCCTCGCGCAGGCGCGCCCCGGGCCCGGCCTCGAAGAACGCCGCCAGCGCCGGGTGGCGTTCGAGCATGATGCTGACGTCCCTGGCCTCGAGCTGCCAGATCAGGCAATCCTCGATGGCGCGCGCGGAATAATCGTCGTGTTCGCCGCCGAACGCGATGCGGTGGCCGAACAGGTCGCCCTCGCCGCGCTGTTCGAGAATCTCGCCGTCCGGGTCCAGCAGTTCGACCGCGCCCTTGCGGAGGATGAACAGCCCGTCGCCGCCCGGCGGGCTGAATTCGCCCAGGGCATCTCCCTTGGTGTGATAACGAACCTTGAGCCGGGCGGCCAGCGCTTCGACGGACGCGCTGTCGAGCCTGGAAAACGGGGCGACGGTCTGCAGGAAGCGGGTAATGTCGGGAGATGGGCGCGTCATGAGTTCGATTCTAGGGCTTTTCGGTCCGTCCGGACAAAAAAACCGGCGGTGCCGCGCACCGCCGGAGTCATTCGGCCGCCGGGGCGGCGGCCGGATCGGGGGAGGGACAGCGGGCTCAGTGGGTCTGGGCGCCGCCGGCACCGCGCGGTACGCGGATATCCTCGATCAGTTCGCGGATATGCTTCGGCGGTGCGGCGGTGAACCGGCTGACGGTGAAGGCCACGCCGAAGTTCAGCAGCATGCCGACCACGCCGATGCCTTCCGGCGAGATGCCGAACAGCCAGTTTTCCGGCACGTCCGCGGCGATCGGGGTGATGAAGATCCCCTTGAAGTAAAGGATGTAGCTGAAGGTGAAGATCAGTCCGGTCAGCATGCCGGCGATCGCGCCTTCGCGGTTGATCCGGGTCGAGAAGATGCCCATGATGATCGCCGGGAACAGCGAGGCGGCGGCCAGGCCGAACGCGAAGGCGACCACCTGGGCGACGAAGCCGGGCGGGTTGTAGCCCAGGTAGCCGGCAACGCCGATGGCCACCGCTGCCGCGATGCGTCCCGTCAGCAGCTCGCCCCGGTCGCTCATGTTGGGCGCGATGATGTTCTTGACCAGGTCGTGCGACACGGCCGACGAAATCACCAGCAGCAGGCCGGCCGCCGTCGACAGCGCCGCGGCCACCCCCCCGGCGGCGATCAGCGCGATCACCCAGTTCGGCAGGTTGGCGATCTCCGGGTTGGCCAGCACCATGATGTCGCGGTCGACTTCCAGCTCGTTGCCGTCCCAGCCATTGGCCTCGGCGGTGGGGGTGAAATCCGGGTTGCCGTCGTTGTAGTACTGGATCAGCCCGTCGCCGTTGTTGTCGGTGAAATCCAGCAGCCCGGTGTTTTCCCAGGTGCGGAACCAGTCCGGCCGGTCCTCGTAGGCCAGCGGCTGGTTTTCGGCGACCTCGCCGGGCCAGATCGTCTCGATCAGGTTCAGGCGCGCCATGGCGCCGACGGCCGGCGCGGTGGTGTAGAGCAGGGCGATGAACAGCAGCGCCCAGCCGGCCGATTTGCGTGCATCCGAGACCTTGGGCACGGTGAAGAAGCGCACGATCACGTGCGGCAGTCCGGCCGTGCCCACCATCAGCGCCAGCGTGATCGCGGCCACGTCGATCATGGCCTTGCTGCCGTCGGTATAGGCGCCGAACCCGAGGTCCTGGACGACCCCGTCCAGCTTGTCGAGCAGGTACACGGACTCGCCGGAAACCGTGGAGCCCAGGCCGAGCTGCGGCAGCGGATTCCCGGTCAGCTGGATCGAGATGAAGACCGCCGGAACCGTGTAGGCGAAGATCAGCACGCAATACTGCGCCACCTGGGTGTAGGTGATGCCCTTCATGCCGCCGAGCACGGCATAGATGAAGACCACGCCCATGCCGATCAGCAGTCCGGTCAGGATGTCGACTTCGAGAAAGCGCGAGAACACGATGCCGACGCCGCGCATCTGCCCGGCGACGTAGGTGAACGAAATGAAGATCAGGCAGATCACCGCCACGACCCGCGCAGTCCTCGAATAGTAGCGGTCGGCGATGAACGAGGGCACCGTGAACTTGCCGTACTTGCGCAGGTAGGGCGCCAGCAGCAGCGCCAGCAGCACGTAGCCGCCGGTCCAGCCCATCAGGTACACCGAGCCATCGTAGCCCAGGAAGGCGATCAGGCCGGCCATCGAGATGAACGAGGCGGCCGACATCCAGTCGGCGGCCGTGGCCATGCCGTTGGCGACCGGGTGAACGCCCTTGCCGGCGACGTAGAAATCGCCGGTGGTATGCGCCCGCGACCACACCGCGATGGCGATGTAGATGAGGAAGGTGAAGCCGACGACGAGGTAAGTCAGTAATTGAAGATCCATGTTCACAAGCTCCTTATTCTTCGTGCACGTCGTGTTCGCGATCGAGCTTGTTCATGCGCCAGGCATAGAAGAAGATCAGGATCAGGAATGTATAGATGGAGCCCTGCTGCGCGAACCAGAAGCCGAGTTCGTAGCCGAACAGCGGGATGTTGTTGAGCGGTTCGACGAGGATGATCCCGAACCCGAATGAAACGACGAACCAGACGATCAGGCAGCCGAACATGATTCTCTTGTTGGCGTTCCAGTAGGCGTCCCGACGGTCCTGGTGTTCCGATTGCTGCGACATCTCTCTTCCCTCCGGCATTCATGCGGTGTGAAGGAAATGTAGCAGCGGGGGTGGTCAAATGCGCTTCGACTTTAGTCGACATGAAGCGCCGGGAGCGCAAGGCGAGCGCTTGTCATCGCTTTCGGGCCAGGCCGGACGCGCCGCCGGCGGGCGCTGGCGGCGCGTCGATACAGGCTGCTATGATCGCCCGGTCGCCATTGCTCACGGTATAGCCGTCGATGTTCTCGCCGCAATTCATCGCGCTGATCGCGCTGGCCTACGTCGGCCTGCTGTTTGCGCTGGCGTGGATGGGCGATCGATTGCCGCAAGACCGTCTGAGCGGCCGCACGCGAACGGTCGTCTACAGCCTGTCGCTGGCGGTCTACTGCACTTCCTGGACGTTCTTCGGCGCCGTCGGCAGCGCGGCGGCCGACGGCTGGCTGTTCGCCACCATCTATATCGGCCCGATCCTGGTACTGGTGCTGGGCCATGACCTGATGCACCGGATCCTCAAGCTCAGCCGCGAGCAGCGCCTGACTTCCATTGCCGATTTCATCGCGCATCGTTTCGGCAAGTCACGGCCGCTGGCGGTGCTGGTCACGCTGGCCGCGGTGCTGGGGGCCATTCCCTACATCGCGCTTCAGCTCAAGGCGGTGACCAACGGGGTGGTGATCATCGCCGACGAGCCGCAGCGTCTCTCGCAATCGTCGCTGGCCTTCGTCCTGGCGATGGCGCTGGGCGCGTTTTCGATTCTGTTCGGCGCGCGCCGCCTGGAAGCCAGCGAGCACCATCGCGGAATGGTGCTTGCGGTGGCATTCGAGTCGCTGGTCAAGCTGCTGGCCTTCGGCGCGGTTGCCGTGTGGGCGCTTTATGCATTGCTCGAGGGTCCGGGCGGGCTGGTGCGCACGATCGCCGGCAACGCCGACTATCGCGAGCTGTTCATGCCCGACCGACTGCCCGGCGGTTTCTGGGTGCAGACGCTCCTGGGCGGCGCCGCCATCCTGTGCCTGCCCAGGCAGTTCCAGGTCACCTTCGTCGAGAATGAGCGGACCGACGACCTGAACGCAGCCCGCTGGCTGTTTCCCGCCTACCTGCTCGGATTCACGCTGCTGGTAGTGCCGATCACCGTTGCCGGACTGCAGCGCTTTGCCGGCCAGGCGGCCAATGCCGACATGTTCATGCTCAGCCTGCCGATGAGCGCGGATCTTCCGTTGCTCACGCTGTTTTCGTTCATCGGCGGATTTTCCGCGGCGACCGGTATGGTCATCGTCGCGACCGTGGCGTTGGCGACCATGGTGAGCAATGACCTGATTGCGCCGCTGCTGATGCAGCTCAAGATTCACCGCAGCCGCGACTTCGGCCGCTTGCTGCTGCACAGCCGGCGCGTGACGATTCTCGCCCTGGCCGCGATCAGCTGGCTGTATTACCTGGCGCTGCCGTCGGCGGATGCGCTGGCTTCGATCGGGCTGATGGCCTTCGCCGCGGTGATCCAGTTCGCGCCGGCACTGGTGTTCGGGGTGTACTGGCGGCGCGCCAGTCGCGAAGGCGTCATGGCGGGCCTGATGCTGGGGCTGGGCAGCTGGCTGTCGCTGATTTTCGTGCCTTCGATCGTCTCGGGCTGGCCGGAATGGGGCAGGTCGAATCTGAATGACGCGGTATTGCTGGGACTGTCGCTCAACATCGCCGCACTGGTCTCGATATCGTTATGGGTGCGCCGGCGCCGGCCGACGCTGCCGATGCTGCTGGGGCGCCGGGATTCGCTGCGTCCGGTCACCGTAGGCGAGTTGCGCAGGCTGGCCATGAGCTTCATCGGCCGCGAGCGCGTCGACCTGGCCTTCGCCAACGCGATGGATCTCGGCCCCGAAACCGGTTTTCAACAGATCGAGGCCAAGCCGGCAAACGCCGAGCTGGTGGGATTCACCGAACGCCTGCTGGCCGGATGCATCGGCTCGGCCTCGGCGCGCACCGTGCTCACCGCCGGCCTGCGTCGCAGCGGCATGGACGCCGACGAGGCGCTGGCGCTGCTGGAACAGACCTCCAGTGCAATCCAGTTCAACCGCGATCTGCTGGAGGCCACCCTGGATCACATCAGCCAGGGCGTCAGCGTGGTCGACGCCGACCTGCGCCTGGTGAGCTGGAACCGGGCCTACGTCGAACTGCTCGGCTATCCGCCCGGCATGGTCTATCTCGGACGGCCGGTCGAAGAGTTGATCCGCTTCAATCTCGAGCGCGAGCAGCGCGGCAGTCGCGCGCAAATCGAATCGGCCATCGACCGCAGGATGCACCATATGCGCCGGGGCACCTCCTACGTCTTCGAGCGCCGCCACGGCGACGGCCGGGTGATCGAGATTCGCGGCAATCCCATGCCGCGTGGCGGCTATGTCACGACCTATACCGATATCACCAGCTTCAAACAGAACGAGACCGAGCTCAAGAGCGCTTATGAAACCATGGAGCAGCAGGTCAACAAGCGCACGCGCGAGCTGCGCGCGACCATGCAGGCACTGGAGGTCGCCAAGCACGACGCCGAGCAGGCCAACCGGAGCAAGACGCGGTTCCTCGCCGCTGCCAGCCACGACCTGCTGCAACCCCTGAACGCCGCGCGCCTGTTTTCGGCCAATCTCGGTCAAAGCATCGATCGCCTGCCGGCCGAAGAGGGACGCCTGGTGCGGCGCATGGACCACAGCCTGGGCGTGGCCGAAGAACTGCTCTCGGCGCTGCTCGACATCAGCCGTCTCGATCAGGGCGCGCTGCAGCCGAAGTGGACCCGCGTTCCGGCCGCCCAACTGCTCGACAAGGTCGAGCGCCAGTTCTCGGCGCTGGCCGAGCGCCGCGACCTTCGGCTCAGGGTGCGTGCCTGCCGTCGCCATGTACGCGCCGACGCCAGGCTGCTTCAGCGCGTCCTGTTCAACCTGGTCAACAATGCACTGCGCTACACGCGCGCCGGCGGCGTGCTGGTCGGCTGCCGGGTGCGCGGCAGCATGCTGCGGTTCGAGGTCTGGGATACCGGTCCGGGCATCGTCCCCGACGAGCAGGAACGCATCTTCGAAGAGTTCGAGCGCCTGGCCGGCGACGCCGAGGAGCCGGAATTCGACCAGGGGCTGGGGTTGGGGCTTTCGATCTGCCGCCGCATATGCCGCATGCTCGAAGCGCCGCTGGAGCTGAAGTCCAGGCCGGGCGCCGGCAGCCTGTTCGCCGTCTCGCTGCGCCTGGACGACAGCGACGGCCATTCGGCGCAAACGGCCGAAAACGCGCCAACGGCCCGCTCGTCCAGCAGCTTCGAGGGCCTGGAGGTGCTTTGCCTCGACGACGACCGCGAGATTCTCGACGGCATGCAGATGCTGCTGGAGCGCTGGGGCTGCCGGGTGCGGATCGCGGCCAGCCGCAGCGACGCGCTGGAGGCCATCGACGACGAAACCGGGCTTATCATCGCCGATTATCACCTCGGCGGCGACGACGGGGTATCGGCCAGTGCCGAACTCCGGCGCGCGGCAGGCCGTGAAATCCCGGTGCTGATCCTGACGGCCGATCGCGAGGACGAACTTGGCGACCTGCTCGAGACGCTCGGCTATCAGCGCCTGTTCAAGCCGGTCAAGCCCGCGGCCCTGCGGGCGCTGATGCGGCATCTCGTCGCATCCCGCCCAGGTTGATACGGCAGCGGCGGGAGCCGTCGCCGCTCCCTGCGCGCATCTTGTCTCGCTTCGCCAGCGCCAGCGTGCGATGCATCACGCGTGAAAGCGTTCTGGCGCTGGTGTTGCAGCTCTGAAAGTCCTGCACGTTCAATACGGCTTTCAGGGAGGCAGTTTGAATATCGAATTCTCGATGCTGGACATGCGCACCATGGCATTTGCCTCGAGCGTCAGCGGCTTCCTGATGGCCGCGACCATGCTCGGCATCTATCACGCGGGCATGCGGGCACGGGCCATGCTCGACTGGCTGGTCGCCGGCCTGGCATTCGGCTTCGGTTACCTGCTCGGCAACCTGGCGCTGGTGACGAGCTTGCCGGTTTCAGGCGAAATCGCCATTTCGCTGGCCAATGCGCTGATCTCGGCCGGCCATGCTTTCGTTCTTGTCGGCGTACAGCGCTATCTCGGTCAGCGCACCTGGACGGCCGCGCTGCTGGGCGTCGTCGGCCTGTTGTTCGTCCTCGGCGTTGCGGTCGAAGGGCTGCGCGAAGCCTTGAGCCTGCGCATCCTGATGTTCAACATGCTGCATTTCCTGCTGGCGGCCTGGACCGGCCTGTTGCTGTGGCGCAGCCGGCGTCGGGGCATGCGGTCGTTTCATCGCATGGCCGCGGCAGTGCTGCTGGGTTTTGCGGTCGTGCTGGCGTTTCGCTTCGCCAGTGAACTGGTCGAACCGCTCGCGGGTCGGGTGATCACTCATGAAACATCGCAGGGCCTCGGATTCCTGGGTGCGATGATCTTTGGCTTTCTGCTGACCATGGCGTTTGCCGTGATGATGTTTCGCGAAAAGCAGGTCGAGTTGATGGATCTGGCCGAACGTGACCCGTTGACCGGCATGAACAACCGGCTGTCGCTCGACGAAATCGCCGAAAACTACATGCAGCGCGCCGAGTGCCGCGATCTGGACCTGTCGGTGCTGCTGTTCGACCTGGATCATTTCAAGCGGGTCAACGACGAATTCGGCCACCAGGTCGGTGACCGCGTGCTCGGCGAGGTGGCCCGGCGGATTGACCAGGTGATGCGCGGCGACGACGTGGCGTTTCGCTTCGGCGGCGAGGAGTTTCTCGCCTTGCTGCCGGGCGCGGCGCTGGACCAGGCCGAGCAGGTGGCCGAGCGGCTGCGCCAGGTCATCTCCGGGCGGCCGATCACGGTCGGCGAGCATCGCCTCAGCCTGACCGCGAGCTTCGGCGTGGCGCAGTACATGCCGGGCCGGGAGACCTGGGACGATTGCGTGCGGCGCGTCGACGAAGCCCTGTACCGGTCCAAGCGCGGCGGGCGCGATCGGATTTCGCGCCACGCGCCGATCGCCGTCGACGCTGACGCAGTCTGACTCCTGCCGGCTCGGGCCCGTCTTGCAGGCAGGGCACCAGCGGCGTATTCCAAGTACCATAGGCGTTTGTACCGGAAACCCGATCCGGGAGAGGTCCAGACAGCATCATGTGGTGCCCCTTCTGCAACCATACCGACACCCGCGTGGTCGATTCGCGCCTGACCTCGGACGGCTACCAGATCCGCCGGCGGCGCGAGTGCGCGCACTGCGGGGCGCGCTTCAATACCTTCGAGGCGCCGGCGCTGCGCGCGCCCAACGTGATCAAGTCCAATGGCTCGCGCGAGGCCTTCGACGAGGACAAGCTCCGGTCCGGCATGCAGCGCGCGCTGGAGAAGCGGCCGGTGGAAACCCAGCAGGTCGAACGCGCCATCCGCGACTTGCTGCGCAAGATCCGGACCCTGGAGGAGCCCGAGGTGCCCAGCAAGGCCATCGGCGAATGGGTAGCCACCGAGCTGGCCAAGCTCGACCAGGTCGCTTATGTGCGCTTCGCCTCGGTGTATCGCCGGTTCGAGGACGTGCAGGCGTTTCGCGAGGAAATCGAGCGGCTTGAAAAGGAAAACCCCGGCGCGCTGGATACCCGCCAGATCTCGCTGCTGGGCCGGCGCGATGATTGAACCCGCCGCCGGGGAATTCCGTGCGCGTGATCATGCCTTGATGGCCGAGGCGCTGCGGCTGGCGCGCAAGGGGCTTTGGACCGCCGAGCCGAATCCGCGGGTCGGCTGCGTGATCGCGCAGCAAGGGCGTATTGCCGGGCGCGGCTGGCACGCGCGCACCGGCGGACCGCACGCCGAAGCCGGCGCGCTGGCCGAGGCTGCCGATGCCGCACGCGGGGCGACGGTCTACGTCACGCTGGAGCCGTGCAGTCATCATGGACGGACCCCGCCGTGCGTCGACGCCTTGATCGATGCCGGCGTCGCGCGCGTGATCTGCGCGATGCGCGATCCGCATCCGAGCGTGGCCGGCGAGGGCATGCGGCGGCTTCGGCGCGCCGGCATCGAGGTGCGCTGCGGCCTGATGGCGGACCAGGCGCAGGAGCTCAACCGCGGATTTCTCAGCCGCATCGAGCGCGGCCGGCCCTGGGTCCGGGCCAAGCTGGCCGGTTCGCTGGACGGCAGGAGCGCCGGGCCGGACGGTGAATCGAAATGGATTACCGGCGCGGCGGCGCGTCGCGACGGGCATCGCTGGCGCGCCCGGGCCGGCGCCATCCTCACCGGCATCGAGACCGTCCTGGCCGACGATCCGGGCCTGGACGTGCGCCTGGACGGGTTCGCCAAGACACCGCTGGTGGTCGTTGCCGACAGCCGCGCGCGCCTGCCCGCCACGGCCAGGCTGTTGACCACCGGAGCGCACGTGATCCAGGCCGGCGTTTCGGCCGAAGGATCTGCGCCGCCGGGGTGCGAACGCATTTGGCTGGGCACCGACACAAGCGGCAGGCTCGACCTTGCCGAGTTGCTTTCGGCGCTGGCCCGGCGCGAGATCAACGAAGTGCACGTCGAAGCCGGTCCGGTGCTGACCGGCGCGTTGCTGGCCGCCGGACTGGTCGATGAACTCCTCGTCTACCAGGCCCCCTGTATCATCGGCGCCGAAGGCAGTCCGCTGGCCCGCCTGCCCGGCGTGGAAAAACTCGATCAGCGTCTCCATTTCACCATACTGGAACAGCGCAGGGTAGGGCCCGACCTGCGCACACGGCTCGTACGGGCGCAGGCGCGGTCGTCGGCGGCCGGGAGTCGGTAGTCGGTGGTCGGTAGTCGG
>JAWLEW010000098.1:0-4162 GCA_041685925.1 Wenzhouxiangellaceae bacterium
GGTCGGCGAAAAACCCCAGCAGGCACTCGCCCAGCCGCGCCAGGTTCCACTGCGCGATGCCCGGCTGCCGGTTCCAGGCGTAGCGGCCGTTGCGGTCGATGGAGCTGTAGCAGGTCGTCGGATCGAACGCGTCGATGAAGCCGAACGGCCCGTAGTCGATGGTCTCGCCGACCAGCGAGGTGTTGTCGGTGTTCATCACGCCGTGGATGAACCCGACCAGCATCCAGCGCGCGACCAGCTCGGCGGTACGCTCGATGACCGCCTCGAACAGGCCCTGGTAGCGCCGGTCGCTGTCGGCCAGTTCCGGGTAATGCCGGTCGATGACGTAGTCGGCCAGCCGGCGCACCGATTCGACGTCGCCGCGCCGGGCGAAGTACTCGAAGGTGCCGATGCGCACGTGGCTTTGCGCCACGCGCACCAGGATGCCGCCGGGCTCGGGCTGCCGACGCATCACCGTCTCGCCGGTCGCAAGCGCAGCCAGCGCGCGGGTGGTCGGAATGCCCAGCGCCGCCATCGCCTCGCAGGCCAGGTACTCGCGCACCACCGGGCCGATCGACGAGCGCCCGTCGCCGCCGCGCGAAAACGGCGTCGCACCCGCGCCCTTCAGGTGAACATCGCGCCGCACGCCGGCGGGGTCGACCACCTCGCCCAGCAACAGCGCCCGGCCGTCGCCGAGCTGCGGCACGAAATTGCCGAACTGGTGGCCGGCGTAGGCCATGGCCACCGGCTCGGCGCCGGACGCGGGCCGGTTGCCGGCCAGCATCTGCACGCCTTCGCTAGAAGCCAGCGCGTCCGGGTCCAGCCCCAGCGACTCGGCCAGCGATTCGTTCAGCCGGATCAGCGAAGGCCCGGCCACCGGCACCGGGGACATGCGCGCATGAAAAACCTCCGGCAGGCGCGCGTAGCTGTTGTCGAAGGCAATGCCCTCGAACGGCGTGTTTTCGGGAGATCGGGGTGCGCTTGCGTCCATGGCGATCGGGCTCCTGTGGCGTTGCAATGTCCGACAGCATTGTGGCCGAATCGTTGTGACCGGGTCATTGTCCATGCCCGAAACGCCGCCGCGCCCGGCACGCGGGGGCCGGCGCATCTGCCGCGCATCCAACGAAAACGGCCCCCGTCGCGGCGGGGGCCGTCGCAGCCTCGAATGATCTGCCGCGCGCTACTGCGGAAACGTCACGCTGAACACCACTTCATCACCGTCGGCGATTTCCAGCGTGCTGCCAAGCGGATCGAAATCCAGCGCCTGCTCGTCGAAGCGCGGCGGATCGCCGAACTCGAGCTCGCCGTCGCCGTCTTCGAACACGTCGATGACGCCGCGCTGCTGGCCGTCCACGCGCAGCGCGTAGCTGCCGGGCGGCATCGATTCGACCTCGACCTCGAACGAAGTGCGGTTGGCCCGAGCGACGTACTCGGCGAAAGCCCGCGCGCCGGCATGGGCTTCGCCGCCGACGTTGTCGAATTCGACGCTGGTCTCGTCGACGTCGACGAACCCGCCGCCGGCGCCGTCACCGCCCATTCCGCCGCCGGGCCCGTCGCCCATTCCACCGCCGGGCCCATCGCCCATTCCGCCGCCCATGCGGTCGAACGCAGGGAACGTGCCCTCGAACAGTACCGGCGCGTCGGCCGCGTCACCGAAGACCTCGATCAGCGCATCGGCCGGGTCGAAGTCGAACGGACGCTGGCCGGCATCGCCGGGATAGCCGAACTCGATCTGCCCGCGCGTCGTGCCGGAACCGGCCTCGGCGACGTCGATGACGCCGCGCTCGACGCCGGCGACGGCGACCGGGTAGGAACCGGCGGGCACGCCGACCAGCTCGATCTCGAATTCCATCACGCCGCCGCCCATGGTCAGCTCGGCCGTGGCGATCGCATCGGGGTAGTCGCTGCTCAGGTTATCGAGCCGGAACTCGATGTCTCGACCGCCGGCGCCGTGGAAGCCGTGGCTGAACGGCGCCGAACCGTTGCCGGGGAAAGTGCCCTCTTCGGGCAGCGTCGCCGAAAGCACGACCCCGCTGTCGCCGACCACCTCGACCGGCTGGCCACGCGGGTCGAAATCGAGCAGGTCGCCCGAGCCGGTCCGCGGCGAACGGAACTCGATCTCGCCCCGGGTGCCGCCGCCGGCGGTCTCGAACACCTCGAACTCGCCCCGCGGTTCGACATCCTCGCCCTCGGCGCCGACCTGCAGCCTGTAGTCGCCGGGCGCCACGTCGCGCACGGTGACCTCGAACCACGCCCGCCCGGGGCGCATGTCCAGTTCGGCCACGCCGGTACCGTCGCCTTCCAGCGCGACCTCGATGCGCTCGCGCTCGCGATTCGGTCGCCGGTCGTCGGCCATCCCGCCGGTGCAATTGCGACCGGGCGGATTGTCGAGCCGACTGATGTCGAATGCGCCTGCGCCCAGGGTCTCGGTCTCGTAGGTCACGGTGCCGCTGCGGCAATCGGCGAACTCGACCCGCAGCGTGCCGACCTGCTCGCCGAAATCGGCGTCGCGGTTGTTGGGCTGCATGAACGCAATGTCTTCGAAGCGAAACGCGTCGGCGTCGATCGTGTCGCCGTCGATCTCGCCCTGCGCGATCAGCCAGGACGGTTCGCCGCCGTCGAAATGCGCCCAGTAGACCACGCCGGTCTTCTCGCCGCCCGGCAGGCGCGAGATGGTAATGATGACGCCATGGTTCTGCTGCTCGGGCTGGGCCCACCAGCCGGTAAAGCCTCCGGTGACTTCCAGCGCCGCCGCCGGCGTCGCGGCCGCGGCGATTGCGAGCGTTGCGATCAGGTTGCGGAATCGAAGCATGACGGGCCCTCCTCGAACGGGCATTCGAATTTCATCCGGACTCGACCCTAACAGTCCAAAAGGGCTTTCACTTGATGCCAATCAAACATTGACCCGGGCTTGACCCGGGGCCAGCGACTTTGTCTTTCCCGCAACCGCGACCTACGACAATGCCCGCGCAACCCATCGCCCTTGATTTTTCCGATCCCGCCAGGCGGGAGGCTACCCGCCTTCGGGCGGCACGTATTCAGCCAGCCAGGCATGCACTTGTTCCCAGAAATGCTTCGCCTCCTTGCCGTTCATGATCCAGTGGTCGGCGTCGTGGAACACCAGCAGCTTCGACGGCACCTGCAGGCGCTGAAGATAAGTCCAGGCGGCAATGGTCTGGTTCAACGGCACGCGGTAGTCCTTCTCGCCGATGGTCAGCATGGTCGGCGTCGAAAACTCGGGCGCGTAGGTCGACGGGCTCTGCGCTTCCCACACCTCGCTGTCGCCCCACGGCGGGCCGCCGTTCATCCGCTCGCGGTGATAGATCGAGTCGCTGGTCGCCCACTGGCCTTCCAGGTCGATCAGCCCGGCATGGCCGACCAGCGCGTCGAAGCGGTCGCTGGTGGCCAGCAGCCAGTTGACCAGGTGGCCGCCGTAGCTGGCGCCGGTGGCGGCCTGGCGCTCGGGGTCGATGAAGTCGAAGCGCTCGGTCGCCGCGTCGGCGGCCTCGATCAGTTCCTCGCCCGGGGTCTCGAGCGGATCGCCCTCGATGTTGCGCGAGAACTCGGCCCCATAACCAACGGAACCGGTGTAGTCGGTCAGCAACACCACGTAGCCCGGCGAGGCGAGCAGGTGCGGGCTCCAGCGCACGTGATCGGCATCCAGCGACGAGCTGAACGGCCCGCCGTGGATGAACAGCACCAGCGGGTAGGTCTTGCTTTCGTCGAACCCGGGCGGCAACGCCAGCCAGTTGTGGATGCGCCGGCCCTTGCTCGACGTGAACCAGAACTCGCGAAACGCGGGCCGGTCCAGGCCTTCCGCGCGCTCGGCGTTGAATTCGCTCAGCGCGCTGCGCTGACCGCTCGAAGGATCCACGCGCACCACCTCGACCGGCCGGGCCGAGCTTTCCCACAGCGCCACCAGCGCCCCGTCGGCGGCCTGGATGCCGCCGAATACGCCGGCGCTGTCGGCGTCCAGCGGTGCGACCTCGCCGCCGGCGGCCGGCAACGAAAACAGGCGGACTCTTCCCCGATCGGCCGCGGTGAGGTACAGCGTTTCGCCGTCGATGCCGATGTCGAACCCGCCCACCGAGCGGTCGAAATCACCGGTCAGCACCTCGAGTTCGCCCGCCAGGCCGTCGCCGTCCCATCCGGCACGCGCGATCTCGGTGTGGTTGTAGACGAA
>JAWLEW010000099.1:0-4129 GCA_041685925.1 Wenzhouxiangellaceae bacterium
GCAAACCCCTGCTTCTTGATCTGGTGGATCTGGTCGCGGATCTTCGCGGCCTGCTCGAACTCGAGATTCTCGGCGGCGCTGAACATGTCCTTTTCGAGCTGGCTGATGCGCCTGGCCGCCTCGGCGGCCGACATCGGCTCGACCTCGTAGCCGCCCGGCGCTTCGGCCGCCCTGCCCCGGTCGGCGCGCGCCGACTTCTTCTTGCCCGGGGTGGCGTGCGCGTCGGCCATGATGTCGGCGATGTTCTTTTCGATGGTCCGCGGCGTGATGCCGTGCTCGGCGTTGAACGCCAACTGCTTGTCGCGCCGCCGCTCGGTCTCGTCCAGCGCGCGCTTCATCGAGCCGGTGATCCTGTCGGCATACAGGATGGCCTTGCCGCGCACGTTGCGCGCGGCCCGGCCGATGGTCTGGATCAGGGAGCCTTCCGAGCGCAGGAACCCCTCCTTGTCGGCATCCAGGATGGCGACCAGCGAAACCTCCGGCAGATCCAGGCCTTCGCGCAGCAGGTTGATGCCGACCAGCACGTCGAACACGCCCAGCCTTAGATCACGGATGATCTCGACCCGCTCGACGGTGTCGATGTCGGAGTGCAGGTAACGCACCCGTACATCGTGCTCGGCCAGGTATTCGGTGAGGTTCTCGGCCATCCGCTTGGTCAGCGTCGTCACCAGCACCCGGTCGCCCTCGCCGACCCGCTCGCGGATTTCCGACAGCAGGTCGTCGACCTGGCTGTCGACCGGACGGATCTCGGTTTCCGGGTCGACCAGGCCGGTCGGGCGCACGACCTGTTCGGCGACCACGGCCGAGCGCTCCAGCTCCCACGGCCGCGGGGTGGCGGAGACATGAATCGTCTGCGGCGCACGCGCTTCCCACTCCTCGAAGGTCAACGGCCGGTTGTCCAGCGCCGACGGCAGCCGGAAACCGTACTCGACCAGGGTCTCCTTGCGCGAGCGGTCGCCCTTGTACATGCCGCCGATCTGCGGCACGGTCACGTGCGACTCGTCGAGAATCAGCAACGCGTTGTCGGGCAGGTAGTCGAACAGCGTCGGCGGCGGCTCGCCGGGCTGGCGGCCGGTCAGGTGGCGCGAGTAGTTCTCGATGCCCTGGCAATAGCCCAGCTCCATCATCATTTCGAGGTCGAAACGGGTGCGCTGCTCGAGCCGCTGAGCCTCGAGCAGCTTGCCGGCGCCCTTGAGCTGCTCCAGCCGCTCGCCCAGCTCCAGCTTGATCGCCTCGGCGGCGTCCAGCACCACCTGGCGCGGGGTGACGTAGTGGGTCTTGGGAAAGATGGTCAGTTCGTCCAGTGATTCGCGCACCTCGCCGGTCAGCGGATCGAACTGGCTGATGCGCTCGATTTCATCGTCGAACAATTCGACCCGCACCGCCTCCTCGTCCGAATCGCCCGGAAAGATATCGATGACTTCGCCGCGCACGCGATACGTGCCGCGCCGCAGCTCGAAGTCGTTGCGCGCGTACTGCATCTCGGCCAGCTTGCGCAGGATCATGCGCTGCTCCATCACCGCGCCGGTCTGCAGTCGCAGGGTCATCTTCAGAAAGCTCGACGGGTCGCCCAGGCCATAGATGGCCGAGACGGTGCCGACGATCAGCGCGTCCGGCCGCTCCAGCAGCGCCTTGGTCGCCGACAGCCGCATCTGCTCGATGTGCTCGTTGATCGAGGCGTCCTTCTCGATGAAGGTGTCCGAGGACGGCACGTAGGCCTCGGGCTGGTAGTAGTCGTAGTAACTGACGAAATACTCGACCGCGTTGTCGGGAAAGTACGCCTTGAACTCGCCGTAAAGCTGCGCGGCCAGGGTCTTGTTGGGCGCCATGATCAGCGTCGGGCGCTGGGTGCGCTCGATGACATTGGCCATGGTGAAGGTCTTGCCCGATCCGGTCACGCCCAGCAGCGTCTGGTGCTGGCTGCCCCCGCCAACCGCCTCGACCAGCCGCCGGATCGCATCGGGCTGGTCGCCGGCAGGCTCGTACTTCGAGGCCATGCGGAATTTCTTCAGGGGCCGGACCTGCGGTCGGGTTGAGGCCATCGTCGATACACGCGCTTCGATCAAGTCTCTATAATTGTGGTCGATCGGCGGTCAATGCAATGCCGCCGCGTATCTCGACGGGGACAATTCATGCCAATCCGCACCGCGCAACGCGTCGCCAAGGTCAAGCCTTCCGCCACCATCGCCATGTCGATGAAAGCCGCCGAACTCAAGGCCGCCGGACGCGACATCATCAGCCTGAGCATGGGCGAGCCCGACTTCGACACGCCGGATCACATCCAGCAGGCCGCGATCGACGCAATCCGGGAAGGCCAGACGCGCTACACGCCGGTCGACGGCACGCCCGCGCTCAAGGACGCGGTCATCGAAAAATTCCGGCGCGACAACGGCCTGGAATACACCCGCGAGCAGATCCTGGTTTCCTCGGGCGCCAAGCAGTCGCTGTACAACCTGGTCCAGGCGATGATCGATCCCGGCGACGAGGTGCTGATCCCGGCGCCGTACTGGGTTTCCTATCCCGACATGGTTCGCCTGGCCGGCGGTGCACCGGTCACGCTGCAGACCTCGCTGGAGGCCGGCTTCAAGATCAGCCCGGCCCAGCTGCGCACGGCGATCACCGACCAGACCCGCCTGCTGGTATTGAATTCGCCCGGCAACCCGACCGGCCGCGCCTACACCCGCGACGAACTCGAAGCGCTGGGCAAGGTACTCGACAAGTTCCCGCGCGTGGCCATCGTCTCCGACGATATCTACGAACACATCTGGTGGGCCCGGGAGCCGTTTTCGACGCTGGCCGAGGCCTGTCCGCACCTGGCCGAACGCACCATCGTGGTCAACGGGGTATCCAAGGCCTATGCCATGACCGGCTGGCGCATCGGCTACGCCGCCGGCGACGCCGAGCTGATCAAGCAGATGCGCAAGATCCAGGGCCAGAGCACGTCCAATCCCTGCTCCATCAGCCAGGCCGCGGCCGAAGCCGCGCTGACCGACAGCCAGGCCTGCGTCGAGCGGATGTGCAACGAATTCCACAAGCGCCACGACTGGCTGGTGCCGGCGCTCAACGAACTGCCCGGCGTTCAATGCAGCGCGGGCGAAGGCGCCTTCTACGTGTTCGCCGACTGCAGCGAAGCCATCGAGACGCTGGGACTCGAAGGCGACCAGGCCTTCTGCGAGCACCTGCTGGAACACGCCGGCGTCGCGCTGGTGCCCGGCAGCGCATTCGGCGCCCCGGGCCACGCGCGCTTTTCGTTCGCCTGCGGCATCGAAAACCTCGAGCAGGCCGTCGAACGCATCGGCGAGGCGCTGAAACCGGCTTCCTGAGCCTGCCAGGAGCAGTTGCCTACCGGAATCAGGGAAATTTCCCTACCCGACCTCGGCCGAATCACCGACTGACCGGAACCCGGCTGGAAGCGACCATTTCTCCCATCGACTCGACGGGAGAAAACAATGCACGGCAGGAACGGCGGACTTACCCTCATGGAAATGATGCTCGCGGTGTCCATTGCCGCAGTGCTGATGAGCATCGCGATGCCCTCGCTCCACGATCTGCTGCAGCGCCAGCGCATCAGTGCCGCGGCCAACGAACTCGTCGCCGGCCTCAACCTGGCCAGGCAAAACGCGGTCTTCCAGCGCGAAATCACCGTGATGTGCCCCACCGCGGACGGCACGAGCTGTTCCGGCGGCAATCGCTGGCATCACGGATGGATCGTTTTTCGCGATCCCGACCGCAACCGCAAGGCCGATGCGCCCGCGGACATCCTGCGCGCAGGCAGCGGCGTCGAAGGCCTGATCATGGACTCTGCGGGGCGAACGCTGGTTCGCTACCGACCGTCGGGCTTCGCCACCGGAACCAACCTGACCATCAAGCTCTGCGATCCGGAAAATCCGGCAAACGCGCGCGCAGTCGTCGTCTCCAACCCGGGCCGTCCCCGGACCGGCGACCTGCCCGCCCACCTCAGCTGCCCCGAATCGGGCGCGTGACCGGAAAAAAGCGCGCGACGGTCTTGACGAAAAGGCCGTCACCGGTGACAATATCGGGCTTGCAACAAATCCCCGGTAGCTCAGCTGGTTAGAGCGGGTGACTGTTAATCACTAGGTCGTTGGTTCGAATCCGACCCGGGGAGCCA
>JAWLEW010000044.1:0-18150 GCA_041685925.1 Wenzhouxiangellaceae bacterium
TCCAAGAAGAAGGCCTCCAAGAAGAAGGCCTCCAAGAAGAAGGCCTCCAAGAAAAAGGCTTCCAAGAAAAAGGCTTCCCGCAAGGCCGCGAGCAGCTCTCCATGGGAACGCCTGGCAGTCGCGGCCGAACAAATGCGCCAGGCGGCACTCGAACTCGCCGAACGTGAGGCGGGCGAAGGCCGCAAGGCAATCGATGAGTTCGTCGGCGCCACGCGCGCAAAATTGAACGATATCGAGTCCATGGCCGAGCGCGGGATCGCGCGGTTGACCGGCAGATAGGCGCTTCCTGCGCCAATGACGGAGCCGACTGACTATATCGAGCGGTTCCTGGATGCCGCCTGGGCGGCGGACGGTCTTGCAGATCACACGCTGGCCGCATACCGAAATGACCTGACCGGATTCGTCCGGTCGGGTCTTTTTGTTTCCGTGCGTCCGGATGAAGCGAACTGCGAAATCGATTCGGCGCGGCTGCCGGCACTGCTGGCGGAAAGAATCCGTGGCGGCGCCAGCGTCTCGACGATTCGACGCCAGTTCAGCGCGCTTCGCCGTTTCTGCGCCTGGCTGCGGCTGCAGGGCCTGCTGTCGGACGATCCGCTCGCCGCGCTCGAGCCGCCCCGCATGCCGCGGCGGTTGCCCGGCGTGCTGGCCGAAGCCCAGGTCGAAGCGCTCCTGTCTGCTCCGGACGTGGATACGGCGCTGGGGTTGAGAGACCGGGCGATCCTCGAGGTGCTGTACGCGGCCGGCGTTCGCGTCAGCGAACTGACCGCCATGGAGTTGCCCGCGGTGAATCTGCGCCAGGGGCTGATCCGGGTGACCGGCAAAGGTGGCCGGGATCGCCTGGTGCCGCTCGGCGAGCAGGCGGTCGAATGGCTTTCGCGCTGGTGCGAGGGGCCTCGCCGCGCATGGCTTGGTACGCCGGTCAGCGACGCATTGTTCATCAGCCGGCGGGGATCCCGGCTGACCCGCCAGGCCGTCTGGTACCGGCTCAGGCAACATGCGCTTGCCGCAGGCGTCGCCGACCCGGTATCGCCGCACAAGCTCAGGCACTCGTTCGCCACCCACCTGATGAACCACGGCGCGGATCTGCGGGTGGTGCAATTGCTGCTCGGTCATGCCGATCTTGCGACGACCCAGCTTTATACCCATGTCGCGAGCGCTCGGCTCAAGAGCGTGCATCGGCTGCATCACCCCCGGGGTTGAAGCCCGAACGGCGGGGACGCGGGGCACCCGATTTCAGGCCGAACGGGAACTAATTCCAGCTGCCCGTTTCAAAACCGCCGCAGCCCGACGTTGTGAAGTTTGCAGGTTCAGCGGCTACAATCATCGCCCACTGGCGCGCCAAACCCGATACGGAGATCCCGATAGTGAATCGCATTCTGCCAATAGTTTCGATGCTGATAATGCTCCTGCCCCTGTCCGCGCAGGGCCAGGATTACGAAGTCGTCCGAGAACGCCTGAGCAGCTTGGTCAACGGCGAAACCGAAATCAGCATCGCCGAGTCCCCGCTGCCGGGAATTCTCCAGGTGCGTCTGGGCTCCGACATTGTTTACGTCACCGACGACGGGCGCTATCTGCTGCAGGGCCGTGTGCTCGACCTGGATACGCGCCAGGATATTACCGACCAGGCCAGGAGCGAGATCCGGCGCGAACTGGTCCGGGAAATCGACCACGACAATCTGATTTCCTACGGGGCCGCGGATTCCGAATACGAAGTCATCGTGTTTACCGACGTCGATTGCGGCTACTGCCGTCGCCTGCACCAGCAGGTCGAGGAATACAACGATGCCGGAATCCGGATCAGCTATGCCGCGTTTCCGCGCGCCGGAGTGGGTTCGGACACGTTCACCAAGATGACTTCGGTTTGGTGCGCCGACGACCAGCAGGCGGCGATGGACCTGGCCAAGGGCGGCGGAACGCCGGAGCCGCTGGACTGCGACACGACGGTAACCGCGCAGTATGAAATGGGACAAGCGGTGGGCGTGACCGGCACGCCGGCGCTGGTCACTCCGAACGGCGATCTGATCCCGGGCTACGTGCCGCCCGAAGATCTGCGCGTGCGCCTGGAACAACTGGCGGCTTCCGGCAGCGCTCAATAGCATTGCGCCGCGCGGCGGCCCGCGCGGTGCGCGAACAGCCCCACGCCGAATACCCGGCCGCAGCGTTCCTCCGCCGCGCCGGCGCCGACATCGCGGCGTTGGATGCCTGCCGGGTTCGCAATAGTCCGAGCGGACGCGGCCGTGCCCGGTATACTTGCGCCACTGTCGCATCCACGGCCTTGTTACGCCAATGCAATTCCTCCTCGGACAGGACGGGCTTCCCGCTTTCCAGGTGCAGCGAATCGCCGACGCCCTGGGCCGGTTGCTGGCCCGGCCGGTCCGCCTAAGCGCTACCGAATTCTTTCTGCTTGACGCCGGTCCGCTGTCGCGCGACGCCGCCGCCCGGCTGCACCGGCTCCTGCACGCAGCCTCGATCGACAAGGCCGGCGAGCCGTCGCTGCTGGTCGTCCCGCGCAGGGGCACGCGCAGCGCCTGGGCGAGCAAGGCCGCCGACATCCTGCTGCGCTGCAGCTTCGACCAGGTCCGGCGGATCGAACGCGGCCTGTGGTTCCGGCTCGACGGTATCGATGCGCAAGCGCTGGACTCCGATCATCTGGACCTGCTGCATGACCGCATGACCGAATCGGTGGTCGACGACCTCGACACGCTGCAGACGTGGTTCGATCCGGCGCCGGGCGGTGGACTGCGCGAGATCGAGCTGGGACGATCGCCGCTGGACGCCCTGCACACGGCGAACCGCGAACTCGGGCTGGCGCTCAACGACGAAGAGATCCGCTACCTGGCCGAGGCCTATCGGGGCCTGGCGCGCAATCCGACCGACGCCGAACTGATGATGTTCGCCCAGGCCAATTCCGAACACTGCCGGCACAAGATCTTCAACGCGCAGTGGCGCGTCGACGGCCAGCCCGCCGACCAAAGCCTGTTCGGCATGGTCCGCGCCACCCACGCCGCCACGCCGGACGGCGTGATTACCGCCTACGACGACAATGCCGCGGTGATGCAGGGCGATACGGCCACGCTTTTCCGCGCCCCGTTCCAATCGCCGGCCTGGATCGAACGGCCGGCAACGCTGCATACCCAGATCAAGGTCGAAACCCACAACCACCCGACTGCGATTTCGCCCGACCCCGGCGCCGCGACGGGTTCGGGCGGCGAAATCCGCGACGAAGCCGCGACCGGGCGCGGCGGCCGCCCCGTCGCCGGCCTGACCGGTTTCGCGGTCGGCGACCTGCGCATTCCGGATCACGCCATGGCCTGGGAAGCCGCGCCGCTGCCGCCGGACCGGATCGCCGCGCCGCTGGAAATCATGCTGGACGGCCCGATCGGCGCGGCGCGCTTCAACAACGAATTCGGCCGGCCCAACCTGCTGGGCTATTTCCGGACCTTCAGCCAGCGCATCGACGATCGCCTCTGGGGCTACTTCAAGCCGATCATGCTGGCCGGCGGGTCCGGCACCATCGCCGAGGGCCAGACCGAAAAGCAACCGCTGCAGGCCGGCTACCGGGTCATCGTGCTGGGCGGTCCGTCGATGATGATCGGGCTTGGCGGCGGGGCGGCCTCCAGCCTGCATTCCGGGCAATCTTCCGAGCAGCTCGACTATGCCTCGGTACAGCGCGCCAACCCGGAAATGCAGCGTCGCGCGCAGGAGGTCATCGATCAGTGCTGGACGCTGGGCGAGGCCAACCCGATCGCGTCCATCCACGACGTCGGCGCCGGCGGACTTTCGAACGCCATCCCCGAACTGCTGCACGATGGCGGCGTCGGGGGTCGGTTGGAGCTTCGCGCCATTCCCGTTGCCGACGACTCCATGTCGCCGATGGCGATCTGGTGCAACGAGTCGCAGGAACGCTACGTGCTGGCCGTCTCCGAGGCCGGCCGCGACGTGCTGGCCGAAATCTGTCGCCGCGAGCGTTGCCCGATGGCCGACCTGGGCCCGGCCACGCGCGACCACCGGCTGGAGGTTGCCGATGCACGTACCGGCCGCGCCCCCGTGGATCTCGACCTGGACGTCCTGCTCGGCAAGACGCCGCGCCTGCAGATCGACGCCATCAGCGCCGCGCCGGAACCGGCGGACGAAGGCCTCGCCGGCATCGAGCTCGACGAGGCCGTCGACCGGGTCCTGCAAGTGCCGGCGGTCGGCAGCAAGCAGTTTCTGATCACCATCGGCGATCGCAGCGTGGGGGGGTTGAGCGTTCGCGACCAGATGGTGGGCCCGTGGCAGGTGCCGGTCGCCGATTGCGCGGTCACGCTGACCGATTACCGGCATTACACGGGCACGGCGATGGCGGTCGGCGAGCGCACGCCGATCGCGGTCTGGAATGCGCCGGCCTCGGGGCGAATGGCCGTGGCCGAAGCGCTGCTCAATCTCGCCGGAACCGTCGTGACCGGGCGCAACCGGATCAAGCTTTCGGCCAACTGGATGGCGGCCGCCGGCGCGCCCGGCCAGGACGCCGCGCTGCGCGCCACGGTCGAAGCCGTCACCGGCGATTTCTGCCGCACGCTTGCGCTGGCGATTCCGGTCGGCAAGGATTCGCTGTCCATGCAGACCCGCTGGCAGGCCGACGGCGGGGCATTGACCATGACCGCGCCGGTGTCGCTGAACGTGACCGCATTCGCCCCGGTGCCCGATGTGCGGCGGTCGATCACCCCCGAGCTGGTTACCGACTGCGGCGCGACCGAGCTCCTGCTGCTGGCGCCGCCTTCGCAGCGCATGGGCGGCGGCGCGCTGGCCATGGCCTTCGGCCGCGCGCTGGGCGAGGTGCCGGACGTCGACGATCCCGCGCAGCTGGCGGCGCTGTTCGACACGGTCCAGCAGCTGGTCGCAGACGGCCGGCTGCTGGCGCTGCACGACCGCTCCGACGGCGGCCTGATCACCACGGTGCTCGAAATGGCGCTGGCCGGTCACGCGGGCGTCGCGCTGCAGCTGCCGGCGACCGCCGAGCCGCTGCGCTTTCTGTTCAACGAGGAGCCGGGACTGGTGGCGCAGTGCCGCTCGGACCAGGCCGAATCGGTCGTCTCGGCACTGGCCGGCGCCGGGTTGGGCGACTGGGTCATGCGCATCGGCAAGGTCGAACGAGGCGATGCGCTGCGCATCGACCGGGCCGGCGCCTGCCTGTGGCGGCGCAGCCTGCCCGAACTGAACCGGTTGTGGGCGGCGACCAGCTACCGAATGCAGCGCCTGCGCGACCATCCCGACTGCGCCGACGAGGAATATGCCGCGCTGGCCGAGTGGGATCGCCCGGGACTGACGCCGGTGGTGACCTTCCAGCGCGCGCCGGCGGTCACCGGCCGCGCGCGGCCGCAGGTGGCGATCCTGCGCGAACAGGGCGTCAACGGCCAGCGCGAAATGGCCATGGCGTTCCACATGGCCGGGTTCGAGGCCGTCGACGTGCACATGAGCGACCTGGAGCAGGACCGGCGACGGCTCGCTGGATTCAGGGGCCTGGCCGTGTGCGGCGGATTTTCGTTCGGCGACGTGCTCGGCGCCGGCCGGGGCTGGGCGCGGTCGATCCTGTTCAACGAATCCATTCGCGCGCAGTTCCGGCAATTCTTCGAAGACCCCGACACCTTTGCGCTGGGCGTGTGCAACGGCTGCCAGGTGTTGTCGGCGATGACCGGCATCATTCCCGGCACCGCGCACTGGCCGCGTTTCGTGCACAACCGATCGCGCCAGTTCGAGGCCCGGCTGAGCCTGGTCGAAATCGTCGACTCGCCCTCGATCATGCTGCGCGGCATGACCGGCGCGCGCCTTCCGGTGGCCACCGCGCACGGCGAAGGGCGGGCGGAATTCCACGCCGGGGCCGATCTGCAGCGGGCGCCGGTCGCGCTGCGCTACGTCGACGCCGCCGGCGCGCCGGCACGCCGCTATCCGGACAACCCCAACGGCTCGCCGGAGGGCGTGACCGGATTGTGCAGCGAGGACGGGCGCGTTACGATCCTGATGCCGCATCCCGAGCGCCTGCTGCGCGCGGTGAACTACTCCTGGGCGCCGGCCCACTGGGTCGACGAGTGGGGCGACTGGTCGCCCTGGATGCGCATGTTCGAAAACGCGCGGGCCTGGGTGGATTGAAGCCGGGCCGTTTCGAGGTCAGGGGAGCTTGATGAGCGACGAGCAAGTCGAATCGACGCAAAAGGACAAGGACCGCGACGAGGACGAGCGGGGCGGCAACCCGGTCAAGGAAATGTTCCTGCTCGCGGCGCTGTACCTGCCGCTGGGTTTCTTCCTGTGGTTCTCGTTCGGCAGCGCGCTGATGTGGTTGCCGTCGCGGATCGTCGAATGGGCGTTGACCGGTTTCTTTCCGGACCTGTTCGAGGGCGTCGTCCAGCTTGGCCTTCAGCTGGAGATCCATACCTCGATCCGCATGGAACGCATGGTCGACGGCCGGGTTGCGCTGCTGAACAACGATGTCAACCCGATGATTTACGCTTGGGGCATGGCGCTGCTGTTCGGCCTGATCATGGCCACGCCGATGTCGGCCAAAAGGCGCGCGCTGCAGCTGTTGATCGGTTACCTGGTGATGTCGCTGGTCACCGCCTGGGGGGTGTTCTGGCAGAACTGGACCGACCTGGCGTTTCGCATCGGGCCGGAGGCGGCTGCCGCGGTGGCCGAAGCGGGGCTGTCGCCGACGCTGATCGCGCTGTGTTACCAGCTCGGCTACCTGATGCTGCCGGCGGTCGTGCCGCTGGCCACCTGGATCCTGATGAACCGGCCGTTCCTGGAGCGCGTCGCTTTCGATCACCGCCGTCGCTGAACCTGTGCCGCGGCGCGGTGTCGATATCTGCGGCCGGCACGTATGGCCGCATTCCCTATAATCGAGTGACTGAAACCGGATCTGCCCGATGGAAACCGAAGCGATTACCGCCACCGACGAGACCGATCTGCTGCCGCAGGTGAGCGATCATCTCGAAGACCGCGCCGCGGAACTGTGCCAGCTGATGGTCGACGAGGGCAGGCTCCGGCGCGAAGACCTGAACCGGGCGCGCGCCTATCGCGAACAGCACGGCGGCAACCTGCTGACGCTGCTGGTGCGACTGGGACTGGTGTCCGAACGCGACCTGGCGGTTGCCCAGTCCGAGCTGCTCGAGATCCCGCTGTGCATGGACAAGGATTTCCCGGAAGACGCGCCGAGCGTGGATTCGATCTCGGTGCGTTTCATGCAGCAGCAGCACCTGGTGCCGATTCGCGTCGACGACGATGCGCTCGAAGTGGTCATGGCCGACCCGCAGAATCCGGCGATGCTCAAGGCGCTGAAGATGGCCACCGGACTGGAAGTGCGGCCGCTGGTGGGCATCGCCTCGGAGATCGACAACACCATCGAACGCTTCTTCGGCGGCGGCCGCAGCGCCATGGGCCAGATCGCCGAGGGGCTGGGCGGCGAAGAAGAGAGCGAGGACGAGGAGAACGTCGAGCACCTGCGCGACCTGGCCTCCGAGGCGCCGGTCATCCGGCTGGTCAACCTGCTCATGCAGCGCGCGGTCGAGGCCCGGGCCTCCGATATCCACATCGAGCCGTTCGAGAACCGGCTCAAGGTGCGCTACCGCGTCGACGGCGTCCTGCAGGAAGTCGAGGCGCCGCCGGCGCGCTCCACCGCCGCGGTGATCTCGCGCGTCAAGATCATGGCCAAGCTCAACATCGCCGAGCGCCGGCTGCCGCAGGACGGGCGCATCATGCACCGCGTCCAGGGCAAGGAGCTGGATTTGCGCGTGTCCACGGTGCCGACTTCGCACGGCGAGAGCGTGGTGATGCGAATCCTGGACCGCGAGGCGGTCACGCTGGATTTCGACGCGCTGGGTTTTGCCGAAGATACCCGCGACGCCTTCATACATGCGCTGGAAATGCCGCACGGCATCATCCTGGTCACCGGGCCGACCGGCTCGGGCAAGACGACCACGCTGTATACGGCGCTGTCCCAGCTCAATTCGCCGGAGCGCAAGATCATCACGGTCGAGGACCCGGTCGAATACCAGCTCGAGGGCATCAACCAGATCCAGGCCAAGTCGTCGATCGGGCTGAACTTCGCGGCCGCGCTGCGCGCCATCGTGCGCCAGGACCCGGACGTGATCATGATCGGCGAGATGCGTGACCTGGAAACGGCCAAGATCGCGATCCAGTCGGCGCTGACCGGGCACCTGGTGCTGTCCACGCTGCATACCAACGACGCCGCCGGTGGCGTGACCCGAATGCTGGACATGGGCGTGGAGGACTACCTGCTGACCTCGACGGTCAATGCCATCATGGCCCAGCGCCTGGTACGCCGGCTGGATCCGGCAACGCGCGAACCGTTCCAGGTGCTGCCCGAAATGGTCAAGGAGCTGGGTTTGCGCGAGCTGACCGACGCCGACCCGATCACGCTGTACCGGCCCGGGACGTCGGAAGCCAGCCCGACCGGCTACAAGGGCCGCTCGAGCATCGTCGAGCTCCTGGCCATGTCCGATGAACTGCGGCGCATGGTCATGCGCCAGGCGACCGCCGGCGATCTCGAACGCCAGGCCCGCGCCGAGGGCATGCGCACCATGTACCAGGACGGCATGCGCAAGGCCCTGCTGGGGGTCACCAGCGCCGAGGAAGTCCTGCGCGTGACCCAGGAAGCCTGATGGCGCTTTTCAGCTACAAGGCGGTCACGCCGGGCGGCGAGACGCTGACCGGCGAGATGGAAGCCCCGAGTGCCGACCTGGTCGTCGCGCACATCCAGGAAACCGGCAACATCCCGGTCCAGGCCAAGGAGGTTTCGTCGGGCTTTCGCCTGGAAACGCTGTTTCGCGGCCGCCAGGGCCTGACCCAGCGCGAGGTCGGCGACATCACCGGCCAGCTGGCCACCCTGCTGGGCGCCGGGCTGCCGCTGGACCGTTCGCTGGGCATCCTGGTCGAGCTGGCCGAGAACGAGCGCGTCGAAAAGACCTTGTCGAAGGTCCGCGACCGGGTGCGCGAGGGCATCGCGCTGTCCGAGGCGCTGGAAGAGCGCCAGGGCAATTTTTCGCGCTTCTACATCAACATGGTGCGCGCCGGCGAGATGGGCGGGGCGCTGGACCAGACCCTGTCGCGCATGTCCGAATACCTGGAGCGCGCCAAGGAGCTCAAGGACGGCGTGGTCTCGGCGCTGATCTACCCGGCGCTGCTGGTGATTCTCGCGATCGCCTCGCTGATGCTGCTGATGGTCTACGTGATTCCGCAGTTCACGCCGATGTTCGAGGACTTCGGCGGCGAGTTGCCCTGGCTCACGCGGGTGGTGATCCTGGTCGGCGACGTGCTCAAGAACTTCTGGTGGGGCCTGATCGCCATCGTGGTGCTGTTTGCGCTGTGGTTCCGCGGCCAGATGCGCAAGCCGGCCTCCAGGCTGCGCTGGGACGGGCGCTTTCTGAACACGAAGTGGGTGGGCGATGCGATCGCCAAGATCGAGATGGCCCGGCTGGCGCGCACCACCGGCACGCTGCTGGTCAACGGCGTACCATTGCTGTCGGCGATCTCGATCGCGCGCAACGTCATGACCAACACGGTGCTGCGCGACGACGTCGGCGAGGCGGCCAAGAAGGTCAAGACCGGCACGCCGCTGGCCCGGGCGCTGAACGAGAGCGGGCATTTCCCGCGCCTGGCGCTGCAGATGATCAACGTCGGCGAGGAGACCGGGCAGCTCGACGAGATGCTGCTCAAGGTCGCCAATACCTACGACCGCGAAGTGCGCACCACGATCGACCGGATCATGGCCATGCTGGTGCCGGCGCTCACCCTCGGCCTGGCCGCGGTGATCGGCGTCATCGTGATGTCTGTGCTGATGGCCATTCTGAGCATCAACGAGCTGGTGGCCTGAAGAAGAAACACGTGCCGCCAGGGAATCTTTCCGCTACGGGCTGTCATAATCTCGTGTGGAGCAAATACGCAAGGCTGCAAACATGAAAAACACTTCTCAGGGCTTTTCCCTGATCGAACTGCTGGTCGTGCTCGTCATTCTCGGGCTGATCGCCGGGCTGGTCGTGCCCAACATCATGGGCCGCGGCGAGGACGCCAAGTCGCGCACGGCGGTGGCCGAGGTCCAGCGCCTGTCGATGGCGGTCGACGAGTTCTACCTGGATACGGGTCGGGCGCCGCGCGAGTTGCGCGAGCTGGTCGAACGTCCGGGCAACGTATCGAACTGGAACGGCCCCTACGTGAACGAATCGAATCTGGACGACCCCTGGGGCAATCGCTACAACTACCGGTTCCCGGGCGAGAATCGCGACGTCGATATCTACAGCCACGGCCGCGACGGCCAGCCGGGCGGCGAGGGCCCGGATCGCGATATCGAAAACTGGAACCTCTGATCGCGCGTTGTCCGGGCGACAGGGCATGAACCGCAGGGTCGTTCAGCGATTTCCCGCCCAGGCCGGCTTCAGCCTGATCGAGCTGATGGTGGTCATGGTGCTGGTCGTCGGCCTGTTCGGCCTGGTCGGCACGTCCATTTCCCGCTCGGTGGGCGGAGCCGAGCTGCGCAACGAAGTGCGCGAGATCATCGCCGGGCTGCGCCACACCCGCGGCCAGGCGATCATCAAGCGCACCGAGCAGGTGTTCCGGGCCGATGCCGACAAGCTCACCTGGCAGGCGGCCGGCGGGGACGAGGAAAAGCTCCCCGAGGGCCTGGACATCACGCTGGAGACGGCGCGCTCGGAGATGACCGGCGAAAACGCCGGCGGCATCCGGTTTTTCCCCGACGGATCCTCGACCGGCGGCAGCGTGCTGCTGTCGGTCGACGAGCGCAAGTGGTACGTCACGGTCGGCTGGCTGACCGGCGAGATCAGCCAGGACCCGCCGGAGGACGCAAGGTGAAAAAGGTTCAGCACGCCGCAGGCGCGGTCTCCGGGTGCGCTCGTTCAGACCCGAATTGCCGGCCGGGCCGGCTGCCGGCCAGTTCCCTGAACGCTGCCCCGTCCGGCCAGCGCGGCTTCACCCTGATCGAAGTCATGGCGGCTTTCGCGATCTTCGCGGTGCTGTTCGGCGTGATCCTGCAGATCCTTTCGACTTCGATCAGCAATACCCGCCGATCGGGGGATTTCACCCAGGCCGCGCTGCTGGCGCAGAGCCAGCTCGACATGGTCGGCATCGAGGCCCTGCCGCAGCCGGGCACCTCCAGCGGCCGTTACAACGACGAATTCAGCTGGGAAATGGTGATCGAGCCCTACCAGGTCCCCGACGACCGCGGCGTGGCCTACGCGGATCTGCCGATCGACCTGTATTACGTGGGCCTCACGGTCTACTGGGGCGAGGGGCGTTCGGAACGCTCGGCGCTGTTCGAAACGCTGCGATCGGTCGATCGCTTCTACGCCGAAAGACAGGAGGGGCGCGGGTGATTGGATTGAACCTCGATCAAGCGCACGCGCGCCGGATCGGGTCGGGCGTGAAGCATCGACCTGTAGGAGCGGTCTCCAGGCCGCGATCAGAACATCGGGAGGCTCGGCGCCCGGAGGCGCCTGCGACGGCGAATCGTAGCCGACGTGTTCGAACGATTTTCGCGGGAGCGGTATCCGGTCGCGATCCAAACCGGGCCCGCGGCGGTCAATCGGGCTTCACGCTGATCGAGCTGCTGCTGGCCACGGCGTTGATCGCGCTGATCATGGCCATGGCCTATGGCGGGTTCCGCGCCGGCGTGCGCGCCTCGTCGTCGGGCGAGGCATTGATCGAGGAGACCAATCGCCTGCGCGTGGTGCACCAGTTCCTGCGCCGCCAGATCGCCCATGCCCGGCCGTTGATCATCGAGGAAGACGGCGACCAGCTCATCCGGTTCGAGGGCGAATCCGAGCGAATCCGTTTCGTCGCCCCCATGCCGGGCTATCTCGGCTTCGGCGGCCCTTACGTGCAGGAGCTTCGGCTCGAGCGCGGCGAGGTCGGCATGGACCTGGTGCTGGCGTTCGCGATGCTCAACGGCTACGAGCCCGGCGATCTCGACCGCGAGCCGCCGGTGACCCTGCTCGAAGACGTGGGCCGAGCCGAGTTCGAATTCCTGGGCTTCGACGAGGAAGGCGAGTCGGTGTTCTGGGACAACTTCTGGGAAACTCCGGAACAGGTGCCGCTTTCGGTTTCGCTGCGGCTGGGCATCGAGCGCGACAACGGCCTGTTCTTTCCCGACCTGGTCACGCCGGTGGTTCTCGACAGCAGGGGTGACTCGCGGCAGAACATGAACGCCGACGATATCCGCGCACGCTTGATCGGCCGCGGCCAGCGCAATCGAAGATGATGCAACGCAATCCGTCAGGGAGTCGCGGCATTGCGCTGATCGTGGTGATGTGGATGCTGGCGTTGCTGACCATCATCATCGGCACCTTTGCGGTGCTTGCGCGCACCGAAGTCCTGCAGTCGCGGTTTCTGTTCGACACGACGGACGCGCGTTACGCCGCCGAGGCCGGGCTGCATCGCGCCGTGGTCGAGTTGCGCAACCCGGACGTCGAAACACGCTGGGTGGCCGACGGGCGTCCTTACGAGTTCCGCTTCGGCGACGCGAACGTCGAGGTGCGGATTACCGACGAGACCGGCCTGATCGACGTCAACGCCACCGCGCAGGGCAACCCCGAACTGCTGATCCGGCTGTTCGAATCGGTCGGGCTGAACGGCGAGGACGCCGAATTGATGACCGCAGCCATCCAGGACTGGATCGATGCCGACGACGAAACGCGCGTGATGGGCGCCGAGGACCGGGAATACGCCAACGAGGGCCTGCCCTACGGTCCGGCCAACCAGCCGTTCGGCACGGTCGAGGAGCTGCAGCAGGTCATCGGCATGAGCTGGGATCTCTTTCGCAGCGTGGCCGACAGCGTGACCGTGCATTCCGGGCGGGCCGACTTCAATCCCGCGTTCGCGCCGCCCAGCGTGCTGCAGACCATTCCCGACATGGACGAGGAGAGTACGCAGTTGTTTATAGAGGAGCGCTCGCAGTATCATCCCGCCGACCAGATGCAGCTTGCGTTGCCGGATGGCACAATGGTCAATCAGCGCGGGAGCGGATTGACGCACAGCATCGTCAGTCGAGCCACCCTGGACAGCGGCACCTGGAACGAAATCGAGGCGACGATCCGGCTCGGCACCGATAGCCGCGGTCGTCCATTTCGCATTGTGCGCTGGAAGCAGAACCGGACCGAATCGAACTGATGCAGCAGCTTGCCGAAAATTTGCGCGAACGCGTGCGCCAGCGCTACCAGGCCACGCCCATTCCCGCGTTCCTGTCCTGGTGGGGCAGCGAACTCGGCGCACTCGTGCCCGAAAAGCTTTCGCGACGCCTGATGCCGCCGAAGCCGCAGCTGTGGCTCGTGCCGGCCGAATCCGGCGGCGGCGACTTCCGGATCTGGCGCGCCGACGGCGCGCCGCGCGTACTCGACGTCTTCGGCGCCGGCGAGGACGCCAAGCTGCTGCAAAGCCGCTGGCGCGACATCCTGGCCGAATTCGGCGACGGCAGCCCGGAGGTGCGGCTTTGCCTGCACGAAGACCAGGTGCTGGCGCTGCCGCTGGAATTGCCGGCCGCGGTGGAGAGCAACCTCGACCAGGCGCTGCGCTTCCAGCTCGACCAGGTTTCCCCGTTTCGGGCCGAACAGGTCGTGCTCGATCACCGGATCGAGCGCCACGACCCGGCGCATAACCGGATCGAGGTCACGCTCAGGATCGTGCCCAACGAGGTGCTCGAGCCGCTGCTGGCGCGCGCACGCGCATTCGGCGCCGTGGTGCACGCGGTGGATACGCTGGCCGGCGAGGACCCGCCGCGCCCCGAGGGGTTCAACCTGCTGCCCGAATCGCGCCGGCCGCGCTACGTGCACGCGCGGGCCCGCTTCAACGTGCTGCTCGGCGTCGGGCTGATCGTTGCGCTGGGGCTGGTCATGGCGCAGACCGTCGTGCTGCGCGAGCGCACGCTTGCGGGCCTGCAGGCGCAGGCCGACGATCTGCGCGTCGAGGCGCGCCGCGTCATGCAGTTGCAGCAGGAGTTCGAGGAAACCCTGCTGGCGGCCAATTTCCTGGCCGAAAAGCGCGCTTCGCAGCCGGCGGCCATCGAGTTGCTGGAAGAAGTCTCCAGCCTGCTGCCCGACGACATCTGGCTGCAGCAGTTCCAGCTCCAGGGCCGGGACCTGCGCATCCAGGGCCAGGCCGACGGCTCGCAGCGGGTCATTGGCCTGCTCGACGACTCGGAAATGTTCGATTCACCGGAAATCACCGGGGCGATCAGCATCGATCCGCGGACCGGCCAGGAGCGCTTCCGGTCGCAGGTCCGGGTGGTCACCGAGCCCGGGCCCGAAGCGGCGGAGCCGGAAGGGGCGGATTCATGAAGCTGTTGCCCGACCCCCGGCAGTCGCGACCGCTGGCCATCGGCCTGCTGGTCGTCGCCGCAATACTGGTGTATTTCCTGTTCTTCCACTGGTTCGTGATGCGCCATGTCCAGCTCGGCGGCGAAATCGACCGGCTGGAAGACCGGATCGCGCGCTACAAGGGCGCGGTGGAACTGGCCGAGCCGACCCGCGAACGCCTCGAAGAACTGCGCGCCTCGCAGATGGACAGCGCGCTGTTTCTCGACGGCGAGGACGCCAACATCGCCACGGCCGAGCTGATCCGCATGCTGCGCGACTGGGTGGAGCGCAGCGCCGGCGACGCGGAATTGTGCAACATCACCAACACCTCGCCGCGCCGCTACAGCGATCCCGAGCGATTCCGCTCGGTTCGGGTCAACGTGCGCATGCAGTGCCCGCTGGACGATTTCATGCGCATCCTGTATGAAATGGAAACCGGCGTGCCGCTGGTGTTCGTCGACAACATGATGATCAATCAGCGCCTGACCCCCGACCAGCGCGGCCGACGCGGCAGCAGCCCGTACGGCCAGCTCGACATCCGGTTCGAGATGTACGGCTATCTCAATCAACCGGGCAACGAGGGCGAGGCATGAAGCTCAACCTCGATCCGCACGAGAACCTGCTGAGCGTCCTCCTGGTGGCCGGCATCGGCGCGGTCGTGCTGGCGGGCCTGCTGGCATTTCTGCTGTTCGGACGCGCCGACGTCGAGTCCATAACGCCGGCGGGCACGCCGCAATCGCTGCTGGATCAGCCGGTGGCGCAGAACCCCGAGCTTGCCGGGATCACGGAATACATGTCCATCGTCGAACGCCCCGTGTTCTTTGCCGACCGCCAGCTGCCGGTGCTGGAGATGGCCGGAGACGCCGATGAGCTCGATCAACCGGAACCCGAACCGGAGCCGGAGGTCGAAATTCCGGAGCTGGAGGCCACCGTCGCCGGCATCATCATCACGCCGGATCTCAAGCTGGCGATGGTGACCGACAACTCCAGCAAGGAAACGCTGGTGTTGCGCGAGGGCATGGCCATGGCCGGCGAGAAATCGGCCTGGCGGCTGGCCGAAATCCGGGCGCGCGGCGTTCAGTTCGAGACCGACGGCGGCCGGACCGAGGAACTGGAGCTCGAAGTCGAGACCGCCGCGCTCGAGACGGGTGCGCCGCCCAGGCGGCAGGCGGCCGCCGACACCAGCCAGGACGATGAGGACCAGGCGGCCGAACAGGAGGGCCAGCAGGACGGCGAGGCCGCGGCACGCGCGCGGGCCGAGGAAATTCGCCGAAGAGTCGCCGAGCGTCGGGCGCAACTGCGTGCCGAGGCGGAGCGGCGCGCGCGGGAACAGGACAACGGCGGTTGAAATGCAGCAAAAACCAATAACGAATCAACGGAACTGGTGTCGAATGACCTCTGATGATCTCAAATGCACTGCGCGCCGCCTGGCGTCGGCCATCCTTGTCGTGTTGCTGCTCGGCGCCTGCGCCACGCCGCCGGATTACAACGACCCCACCAACCCGGCGCGGCCCTCGGGACCGCTGGCCGGTGAGGATGAAGCGGGTGAAGGTCCCATCGATCTGGTCGGCGGACAGGAAATGGACCCGGAAGGCGCTTTCAGCGGCAGCGAGAAGTTTCCGGGCACCGGCGTTTTCATCAACCGCGAGGCGGCTTCGCGCGAGCCGCCGGTCAGCGAAGGCGAGGGCGTGTTCACGCTCAACTTCGAAGGCCAGGGCATCCAGGAAATCATCCACGCCATCCTCGGCGACATCCTGGAGGAAAATTACGTGATCGCGCCCGGCATTTCCGGTGAAGTGACGTTTTCCACCGCCAAGCCGGTATCGCGCGACCAGGTGCTGCCGATCCTCGAAATGCTGCTGCGCTGGAACGGCGCGACCCTGATATGGCGCGACGACCGCTTCCACGTGCTGCCGGTGTCCGACGCGGTTCGCGGCAACCTCACGCCGCGCCTGGCCGACGGCGAGCTGCAGCGCGGTTACCAGGTCGTCGCGGTGCCGCTGGAATACATCTCGGCGACCCAGATGGAGACCATGCTCGAGCCGTATACGCGCGAGGACGCGGTCCTCAACGCCGACAACGCCCGGAGCCTGCTGGTCCTGGCCGGCACCCCCGCCGAATTGCGCAACTACATGCAGATCGTCGACACCTTCGATGTCGACTGGCTGGAGGGCATGTCGGTGGGCATGTTCCAGATCGACCGCATCGAGGTGTCCGACCTGGTCGCCGAACTCGAGGAACTGCTGGGCGGCGAGGAGAACCCGCTGGCCGGGATGTTCCGCATCATGCCGCTGGAGCGCCTGAACTCGATCATGGTGATCACCACCAACGAGCATTACCTCGAGGAGGTCGCGCGCTGGATCGAGCGGCTGGACCGCTCCAGCCCCGAGGCCGGCAGCCGGCTGTATGTCTACAAGGTCAAGAACCTGGAAGCCGAGGTCCTGGCCGGATACATCGGCAACGTGTTCGGCGGCGAGGGCGGCGGACGTGCGTCGCGCGCCACGTCCCGCCAGGACCGCGATTCGCTGGCGCCGGGGCTGGAAACCGCCCGCGCCAGCTCGGTCAGCGAATTCCAGAACGAGACCAGCCCGCAGGCGCGGGAACGCCAACCCTCGGACGAAGGCGGCGGCGGTACGGTCAGTCTCGGCGATGACGGCGAGGTGCGCATCACGGCGGTTCAGGAAACCAACGCCCTGCTCATCCAGGCCTCGCCCAGCGACTACGACGCCATCCTCAACGCCATCGAGCGGCTCGACGAGGAACCGCTGCAGGTGCTGATCGAGGCCCAGATCCTGATCGTCGATCTCAACGATCAGCTGCAGTACGGCGTGTCGTGGTTCCTGTCCAACGCGCTGCCCGGCGAGGAAGGCTTCCCGGGCCTGCCCGAAGGCGGCTTCGTCGATTCATCGGCCGCCAACAACGCGCAAGTCGGCGCCGGTCCCGGTTTTCTCGCCGCCATCGCCGGCAACGTCGGCGACGACTTCGTCAGCGCCACCATCAACGCGCTGGAGTCGGTCTCCGACGTGCGCACGATCTCGGCGCCTTCCCTGATGGTGCGCAACAATTCCGACGCCCGGATCAACGTCGGCGTCCAGGTGCCGATCCAGTCGACCAGCTTCACCGGCGGCAGCGATACCGTGTTCGGCTCGACCCAGTTCCTCAATACCGGCACGATCCTGTCGGTCACCCCGCGCGTCAATCCCGGCGGGCTGGTCTACATGACGGTCAACCAGGAAGTCTCCTCGCCCGGCGATCGGCCGGAAAACGGCAACCCGCCGATCAATACCCGGACGATCGAGACCGATGTCGCGGTCCAGTCCGGCCAGACCATCGTACTCGGCGGCTTGATCGAGGAAACCACCAGCGACGGCCGCAGCGGCGTGCCGTTCCTGCAGCGAATCCCGGGCCTGGGAGCGCTGTTCCGCAGCACCAACAAGAGCCTGGACCGGCGCGAAACGCTGGTCGTGATCACCCCGACCGTGGTCGAAAGCACCGCCAAGCTCGAGCGCGTCTCCCGGGAATTCAGCCGCAAGTTCCGCGGCCTCGATCCGCTGCGCGAAGCGGTGGGGGAGCCGGTGTCGCAACCGGCCTTGGAACCGGAACCGGAACCGGAATCTGGCGACGGCCAGTGACAATCCTCGAACAAGATGACCCAAGGAATCCAAAAGTTGAATAAAATCAGTAATTTGATATTTGCCATCGGCGCTATCGCCCTGCTTGCCGCCTGCAGCGACCCCGATCCCCGCCCGCCCGAAGAAATCGTCGCCGAGCGCGCCCAGGCACGCTGGGATGCGCTGGTCGA
>JAWLEW010000045.1:0-18019 GCA_041685925.1 Wenzhouxiangellaceae bacterium
CCGGAAACCGGAAACCGGAAACCGGAAACCGGAAACCGGAAACCGGGCAGCCCGCCTTATCCACCAGCCGTTCGTCGCGAGGCGCCGTCAGGTCGCGTAGCTGGGGCGTTTTGCGACCGAGCGCACCGGAGGCGTACTTGCTTGTACGTCGAGGATGCGCGACCGAGTGAAACGGCTCAGATGCGGGGCATGATGGCGTCGCAGTAGATCGGGTGGTGGATAAGGCGGGCTTAGTATTCCTTGTAGCTCTTTTCTTCGAGAATCGTCGAGCCCAGCGCTTCGTTGATGCGGCGCTTGAGCGCGGCGCGCTGGTCGTTGGTCCGGTAGACGCTCCTGGCCAGTTCGACGAACCGGTCGCCGAAGTCGCCTGCGCGTTCGCAGTCGCGGATTTCGTCCTCGATTTCCCAGAGCTTTTCGTTGAGGGCCTTGAGTTCGGCGCGCATCTGCGTGATGTCGGCGGTTTCGGCCGCCTCGGCGTGCCACAGGCCGGTCAACATGTCGTATTCGCGCTCCACGTTGGCGCGCTTGTGCGGGTCGTCGATGCGCTCGGACTTGATTTCGAGAATGGAAATCTTGTCCAGCAGTTCGCCTGGCGAAATGGGTACGGGAATGGGTCTGGTCATATCTGTACTACCGGCACCGGGGCGCGGGGCGCCCCGGATACGAATGGGTTGAGGTGAGGAATCAGTCGGATTGGCCGACGTCTTTCATGCTGAGCCGGATGCGGCCCTGCTTGTCGACTTCGAGCACCTTGACGCGGACCTTCTGGCCTTCCGAGAGCTCGTCGGTGACGTTCTCGACGCGCTCGTCGGAGATCTGCGAGATGTGCACCAGGCCGTCCTTGCCGGGCAGGATCTGGACGAAGGCGCCGAAGTTCATGATCTTCTGTACCGTACCTTCGTAGACCTTGCCGACTTCGACGTCGGCGGTGATCTGCTCGATCTGGCGGCGCGCCTCGTCGGCGGCGTCCTTGTTGGCCGAAGCAATGGTAATCGTGCCGTCGTCGGCGATGTCGATCGTGGTTCCGGTTTCCTCGGTGATCTGGCGGATGGTGGAGCCGCCCTTGCCGATGACGTCGCGGATCTTGTCCGGATGCACGCGCATCGTGAACAGGCGCGGGGCGTATTCGCTCATCTCGGCGCGCGGCTTGTCGAGTACCTTGGCCATCTCGCCCAGGATATGGGTGCGGCCGGCCCTGGCCTGCTCGAGCGCGGCGTGCATGATTTCGCGCGTGATGCCGTCGATCTTGATGTCCATCTGCAGCGCGCTGACGCCGTCGGCGGTGCCGGCGACCTTGAAGTCCATGTCGCCGAGGTGATCCTCGTCGCCCAGGATGTCGGTCAGCACGGCGAACTTGTCGCCTTCCTTGATCAGGCCCATCGCGATGCCGGCGACCGGCGCCTTGAGCGGCACGCCGGCATCCATCAGCGCCAGCGAAGTACCGCACACCGAGGCCATGGAGCTCGAGCCGTTGGACTCGGTGATTTCCGAGACCACGCGCAGCACGTACGGAAAGTCTTCCTGGCTGGGCAGCACCGCCGACACACCGCGCCTGGCCAGGCGGCCGTGGCCGATTTCACGCCGCTTCGGGCCCAGCATGAAGCTGGTCTCCCCGACGCAGAACGGCGGGAAGTTGTAGTGCAGCATAAACGGATCCTTGTACTCGCCCTCGATCGCGTCGATGATCTGCGCGTCCCGGCCGGTACCCAGCGTGGTCACGACCATGGCCTGGGTCTCGCCGCGGGTGAAGATGGCCGAACCGTGAGTGCGCGGCAGGCTGCCGACTTCGACGTCGATCGGACGCACCGTGGTCAGGTCGCGGCCGTCGATGCGCGGCTTGCCTTCGATGATCTGGCTGCGTACCAGGTTCTTTTCGAGCTTCGAGAACGCCGACTTGACGTCCTCGACGCTGAACTCGGTTTCCTCGCCTTCCGGGCACAGGGTCTCGACCAGCTTCTTCTTGACTTCGCCGATCGCCTCGTGGCGCTGGCCCTTGTCGGTCAGCGTGTAGGCCTGCTGCAGGTCGGCCAGCGCGATTTCCTCGACCTTTTCGGCCAGGCCCTGCGGCTTGGCCGGCGCCTGCCAGTCCCACTTCGGCTTGCCGGCCTCGGCAACCAGTTCGTTGATCGCGCCGATCGCGGTCTGCATCTGGTCGTGGCCGAAGGTGACCGCGCCGAGCATTTCGTCCTCGGTCAGCAGGTCGGCTTCGGACTCGACCATCAGTACCGCGTGCTCGGTACCGGCGACGACCAGGTTCAGGCGCGATTCCTCGAGCTGGCTGGCGGTCGGGTTGAGCACGTAGTCGCCGTTGATGAAACCGATCCGGGCGCCGCCGATCGGGCCCTGGAACGGCGCGCCGGAAAGCGCGAGCGCAGCCGAGGCGCCGATCATGGCCGGGACGTCGCCGTCGACTTCCGGGTTCAGGCTCATCACCGTGGCGATGACCTGGACTTCGTTCATGAAGCCTTCCGGGAACAGCGGGCGAAGCGGTCGGTCGATCAGCCGCGAGGTCAGCGTTTCCTTCTCGGTCGGCCGGCCTTCGCGCTTGAAGAAGCCGCCCGGGATCTTGCCGGCGGAATAGAATTTTTCCTGGTAATTGACGGTCAGCGGAAAGAACGCCTGACCGGGCTTGGCTTCGGGGCGCGCCACGGCGGTGACCAGCACGACCGTATCGCCCATGGTCACGAGTACGGCACCGGTGGCCTGGCGCGCCAGGTGGCCGGTTTCCAGGGTTACGGTATGTTCGCCGTATTGAAAGGATTTGGTTGTCTTATTGAACACTTGAAATAACTCCAGTCACAAGTAGGGAAATTCGGGTACGACGAAACACCGGCAGCTGGCGGCAGCAACCGGTGTCGCGTCGGATCATTGGAGCGAAGGGGCGCTTGACGACGCTTATCGACGCAGGCCGAGGCGCTGCACGATGTCGCGATACCGCTGGATGTCCTTGTTGCGGACGTAGTCGAGCAGCGAGCGGCGCTGGTTGACCAGCCGGATCAGGCCCTTGCGGGAATGATGGTCCTTCTTGTGGTCCTGGAAGTGGCCGGTCAGGTGCTTGATGCGTGCGGTCAGCAGTGCGATCTGCACTTCCGGCGACCCCGTGTCGCTGCTGGACAGCTGGTATTCGGAAACGATCTGCTGTTTCTGTTCTGCACTCAGGGACATCTTGTCTCAACTCCAAACTTTAGGGCAAACCAATGGTTGCGTTGCGTCTGGCGACCGGGCTTTTCCAGAAAACCCCCTCCTTCTCGAAATCGAGCACGGCCTGGCGGCCGTAGAAAGCGGGCTTTGTGCAAAAGCCCCGATCACCGTGAATCAAGCGCGCAATTATACCCTGTTTTTCCGCGCGGCAACAAGGCAGGCGCGGATATCCTTTCGGCCGTGCCTCGGCGCGAGAGGCGGCGGTTCCGGCGGCGCGCGGGTCAGTCGCCGAGGAGGCCGGTGCGCGCCCGGTCGAACATGCTTTCGGGCGTGAAGCGGCCGTCGCGCCACTTGCCCGGACTGGTGCCGGTCAGCATTTCGAGCACCTGGCTCAGGTTGCCGGCCGCGTAGACCTGGAACAGGTCGTTGCGGACGGCCTGCACCAGTTCCGGCCTGAGCATCAGGTCGCTGCGCTGCAGCGTGGGAATGATCACGCCGGCATTGCCGGTGACGGCATTGTGCTGCGCGATCCGGAAGCTGTCCTCGATGCGTGCATTGACGCCTTCGACCGGCGTGAGGCGGCAGTCGCTGTCGAGGTTTCCGATCACCGCCAGGTCCTGGCGCAGCGGAATTTCGGAAAGGCGGCTGACCAACGCCAGCACCGAACCGAGAATCAGCGCGCCGCCGATGATCGGCGGATTGCCGCTGGAAGTGCTGCCGCAGCTGATCAGTGCATGCAGGCCGATGGATTCCCGCATGCGCATGGAATGGGCCAGCGCGCTTTCGATGCGAATGCTGATTTCGGGCCCGGGCGATTGCGCGGCGCCTTCGAAGGCAATGCGTGTGTCGGGGGCGTGGGCGAGGCTGGCCTGAACCCGGACCAGCTGCCCGTAGTTTCGGTCGCCGTCGGGCTCCAGCGCGCAGACATGGACCTGGCCGACCTGGTGCTGGCGGGCCGGAAATCCGGCGGTTTCGAAGCGCGGGTTGGAATTGACCGGACGCGGGGGGCGCATTCGGTCGATCGCTTCGTGCACGTGGACGGCCGAGACGTGGGCGCCGTAGTCGGTTCCTGCGATCACCGTGGCCATGCGCAGCACCGTGAACAGGTCGCCCATGCGCGTCGAAAGTCGATCGGGGCCGCCCATGCGTGCGGCCTGTTCGATCAGTGCACCGATCGCTTCGTCGCTGATCGGCGCCGAATGAACCCGGGTCGCCGCGTTGCGCAGTCGGCTCGCGATCCAGCCGATGCCGGCGGCATTGCGCGTGATCGAATCCGGGATGTCGATGGGCGCGGCGAACAGCCCGACGAATTCGGGGTGTTCGCGCTGCAGCCGTTGCCAGTGATCCTGCGTGCCGCACAGGATCAATCGCGCGTCGACCGGAACTGCCGCCGGCCGCAGCGAGACCGCCGGCGAGGAGGCGGCTTCGGCGGGCGGATCGATATGGATCGCGCCGTTCGCCAGCGCGTTGCGCAGAAGCGAGATGCTGCGCGGGTGGCCGAGCAGGTCTTCGGCGTCGATCACCAGGAATCCGCCGCCGGCGGTCAGCAGGCTGCCACCGCGCACCCCGAGGAAGGACGCGACCGAACGCCGGTTTTCCAGCCAGGCCGGATCGATCGTCCCGCCGAGGTTGCGCGGCGTCGGGACCTGCTCGTAGATCACCGGGATCTCCGGCTCGTCGCTCGCGGTGTGAACCAGGTTGACGCCGTAGAGCAGCTCGGGATCGGCCAGGTGTTCGGTCGGGTTGTCGACGCGTTTTTCCAGCACATCGGCGATGACGGCGTCGACATGCTGCTTGATTTCCGGTTGCTCGAACTCTTCCAGGACCGGCTGGACGAGGTCTGCCAGGAGCCTGCGCGTCTCGGCCCGCAGCAGCCGGGCACGCAACCGGTGGGCGTGATTCCAGGTCCTGTTGATCGACTGGGTGATTCTGCGGATTTCGGGCTGGGCTTCCCGGATCACGGTGCGGATGCTTTCGAATTCTTCGGGGCTGACCTGGCCCTTGGCGACCAGGTTGGCCAGGTCGTCCTGGGTGATGACTCTGCCCGTCTGCTGGACGTGCACGGTCAGGCGCATCATTTGCCCCACTTCCTCGCGCATCAGCACCAGCATGTGTGGCTTGAGTTTTTTCTCCAGCGGCGCGGTGGCCCGCCGCATCTCCGCGTCGGACCGCTCTTCCAGGGCCTGCAGACGGTTGCGGATGGGGCGGGCCTGCAGGGCGTTTTCCAGCTGGTCGCGGATGAAGCGGTTGATGTTGTCCAGCGCGCTGCGGAACTTGCGGCCCGTCCCGGCCGGCAGGCGGATCAGCCGGGGGCGGTCGGGTTGTTCGAAATTGTGGACCAGGCAATAGTCGTGCCGCTCGCGTTCCGGCGGCTTCAAGCGCTCGAGGCCCTGCTCGAGCAGAAGCGAGCGGTCGCTGGCCGCGTGGCCGCGGACGAATACGTGGCCGCGGCCGGGGGCGCGGTCGGCAATCGCCTGGCTGAGCGAGCCGACCAGCCGCTCCAGCGTGGCCGAGTGCGCGGTGCGCGACGCTTCGCCGACGTCGAGACTCCTGGGGTCGACGCGCCAGCGCAAGTCGGTCGGTGAGATGCGCGATAAGGCCATGCCGTTTCCCTCAGCGATGTGGTGGCCCTGATTGTAGCGCAAGGCCGAGGATGGCTTGCCGGGGACCGCGCCGAGCAGATGCGGGGTGGTGGGGAGGCCGCATCGCGCGGCCGATCAAGCGGTTTATCCCTCGACCTGGTTGCGGGCGAGCCGTTCGGTATAGCTGATCCAGGATTCGGCCACGAGGCGCGGATTTTCGAGCATGGGCAAGTGACCGGTATCCGGCAGCATCAGCGTTTCGGCGTTGCGCATTCGGTCGGCCAATACCTGTGCGCCGGCCGGGTTGAGGACCTGGTCGGAGCGACCCCAGACGATCAGGGCCGGGACCTCCATGTCGTCGACCAGCGACTCGGCCGTCGCTGAATCGAAGCGGATTGCGTCGAACGCGCGCTGGTGTTCCATCGCTCGGGCCGCCGCCCGCGCCGCGAGAAAACGGGCCAGCGGCGCGGGAATCCAGGGCGGGTGGACAAAGCAGAAATCGGTAAGCCGGCGGAAGTCGGCGCGGTCGCGAATCACCAGCGGGTTGTGGCGTTCCTCGGCGATTTCCTGGAACAGCGGCGAAAGCGGCACGTTCTCCACGCCGCCGGGCGCCAGCAGCCAGAGCGCGCGAATGCGGTCCGGATGGCGCGCGGCGATCGCGCAGGCGATGTAGCCGCCCATGGAGCTGCCGCCCAGGTAGCAGCGCTGGATGCCGACCCGATCCATCCACTCGACTACGGTGTCGGCCTGCGCCTCGATCCGGTAGTCGGTGCTGGCCGAAAAGCCGGTTTCGCCGAACCCGGGCAGGTCGGGCGCGAGGATGCGGAAATGCCGGGTCAGGTGACGCGCGACGCGGTTGAAGTGGTCGGCGTCGCCGTTGAAGCCGTGCAGCAGGACGAGCGTTTCGCCGTGTCCGCCTTCGAGGACATGCCAATCGATGCCCGCGGCAGTGACCCGGCAGGCATGCAGTCGACCGGCGCGGCGGTCCAGGAACAGGAACAGGCGCGCCAGCGGGGCCGGCCAGAAATGCCACATCGCGGCGAGCGCGAGCAACACGACCAGAATGATTACCGGGATCGACATAGGACCGGAATGCTAGAATCGATGGCTGTAGTGTAGTGTCTATCGCCCGCTTGTACAGGTCCTTTGTCTGGTGTTGTCCGCCACGTGCCCGGCCGGTCCGTTGAAGATGCCCATGAACGAACGTGATCCAGGCGCCATGCGAGGCCGGCAGCCCCTGTTCGAGCGCGACGGCTTCCTCGTGGTGCGTGACCTGTGTCCGCCGGCGATGCTGGACCGGATGCGCCGCGCCGCCGAGCGTGACCTGGCGGCATCGCGGGCGCCGCTGGAATCCGAGGCGCAGCTTGCCTACCCCGGCGCACCGGCCGGGCGCGACGCGCCGGGCGGACGCACCGTCCGGAGACTGCTGAACGCGCTGGACCGCGACCCGGCATTCGGCGAGTGGGCGTGTTCGCCGGCGCTGACCGGCCGCGTTCGGGCGCTGCTCGGCGCCGATGCGATTCGCGTCGTGCGCGCGCACCACAATTGCATCATGACCAAGCATCCGGATTATTCGAGCGCGACCGGGTGGCATCAGGACATCCGCTACTGGTCCTTCAGGCGGCCCGACCTGGTCAATGCCTGGACCGCGCTGGATTCCGAGTCGCGCGACAATGGCGGCATGTGCCTGATTCCCGGCTCGCACCGGGCGGGCTTTGCGGCCGAGGCGTTCGATGCCGCGCGTTTCTTTCGTCCCGGGCATCCGGCCAACCAGGCGTGGATCGAGCGCGCCGTGCAGGTGGAGCTCGGGCCCGGCGACGTGCTTTTCTTCCACGCCGCACTGCTGCATGCCGCCGGCCGCAATCGCACTGCCCGGCGCAAGCGCGCGGTCGTGTTCTCCTACCGGGCGGCGGACAATTCACCGCTGCCGGGCACGCGTTCGGCGGCCACGGCCGACCTGGATCCGGAACGAGATTCATGCGCCTGACGATATTCATGGTGCTGGCGATGATGGTGATCGTCGCCAGCGCGAACTGGCTGGTGCAGTATCCGATCAACGACTGGCTGACCTGGGGCGCGCTGACCTATCCGATCAGCTATTTCGTCACCGACCTGACCAACCGGATCAAGGGGCCGGCAGCGGCGCGCAAGGTGGTCTGGTCGGGGTTCGCGCTCGCGGTGGTCGCGTCGGCCTTCCTTGCCGGGCCGCGCATTGCGCTGGCCTCGGGCAGCGCCTTCCTGGTCTCGCAGATGCTCGACATCAAGGTGTTCGACCGGTTGCGCGAGCGCGCCTGGTGGCAGCCGCCGCTTTTTTCGTCGGCAGTCGGTTCGGCGGTGGACACGGCGCTGTTCTTCGCGCTCGCGTTCTACGCCACCGGCATGCCCTGGGTGACCCTGGCGGTCGGTGACTACGGGGTCAAGCTGGCGATCGCGCTGTTGATGCTGGCGCCGTGGTGGCTGGCGGTGCGCAGGCGTTTGGCCGATGCGGGCGGCAACCAGCGGAATCTCTGAACAACGCTTCGGAAGTGTGTCGGGCCGTGATCTCTCGGCAGGTCGTCCGCACGGTTCGTCCAGGACAGGCTCATGGATGTCGAGCGCATCAGCCAGTTCAAGTGCGGTGCTCGTCCAGCTCGGCGCGGTCTTCGTTGCCCGGCACCGGATCGTGCCCGCCGGCGCACAACGGGTGGCAGCGCAGAATGCGTTTCAGCGCCATCCAGCTGCCGCGTGCCGGGCCGTACAGTTCGATCGCCTGTTCGGCGTAGCGCGAGCAAGTCGGCGTGAACCGGCACTGTTGCCCGATCAACGGCGACAGGAATCGCCTGTAGGCGTGTATGATTTTTACAATTAGGGTTTGCATGGCGCTTGATTCTACTCCCCGGCCACGGTATATAATCGCGCGCTTGACCAAACGAATGTTGGCTTTGAAGAGTTCCCTGAGGGCACCCGAAACATGAGCAAGAAAGAAGTCAAGCTGCCGAAGAATTACCGGCCTTCGGAAAAGGAAGAATACATGAATCCGAAGCAGCTGGAATATTTTCGCCAGAAGCTGCTGAATTGGCGGCAGGATCTGATCGAAGAGTCGCAGGAAACCATCAACAACCTGCGCGGCGAAGTCCGCGACGTGGGCGACGAGGCCGAGCGCGCGTCGCGCGAGACCGAAAACAGCCTGGAATTGCGCACCCGCGATCGCTATCGCAAGCTGCTGGGCAAGATCGACCAGGCGCTGGGACGCGTCGAGGACGGCAGCTATGGTTATTGCGAAGAGACCGGCGAAGAGATCGGACTGGCGCGCCTGGAGGCGCGGCCGATCGCGACGCTGTGCCTCGACGCCCAGGAGCGCTGGGAACTCAAGCAGAAGCAGATGAAGGACAGCCGCTGAAGGCCGGCGCAAGTTGTTCGACAATTTCGTGCCCGAACCGGTTTCGGGGAGCAAGTTTCAAAAAAGTCTCGAATGGAGGCGCAGCAATGAAAAAGATGATGATGGCAGTAGCGGTTCTGGCGTCGGCGATGGCCGGCGCGCAGGAGGACAATACGGTATTCGACGATCGCTGGTATGCGGGAATCATGGGCGGGGTCGCGCGGCCCGGGAAAGATCGGTTGTCGGACTCGACCGAGCCTTACTTCGGCGCTTATTTCGGGCGATTCTACAGCCCGAATTTCAGCCTCGATCTCCAGATCGACAGCTACTCCACCGATTTCGAGCGGCGCAAGTTCGAGGATGCCGGTGTAGGCATTCCGGCGGATTTTGACCGGGAATTCGAAATCTACGGTGCGGGCCTGGCCGGCCGCTATCACTTCGGCGACATGGAAGACCGGCATCGTCCCTATGGCCTGGTCGGTGTCGGTATCCAGGAGCACGACAATCTCTTCGATGACGGTCGGGACCTGTATGCATCTTTGGGCTTCGGCATTCAGTCGAAGTTCGGGGATCACTTCCGCCTTCGGACCCAGCTCGAAGGCCGCTACGACAACGACCGTGAAACGCGTGATTCCGACAACGGGTTCGTCGACATGATCTTTTCGGTCGGCCTGAGCTATTCGTTCGGCGATCTGCCGCAGCCGGCACCGCCGCCTGAACCGCGAAGCGAGCCGGCCAGACCCGCGCCGCCGCCCCCGGCGCCCGAACCGGAACCCGAACCCGAGCCCGAGCCCGAGGTGATGTTCGAATTCGACAGCATGGTGCTGTTTGCCTTCGATTCGGCCGAGCTTCGCCCAGAGGCCCGGGGCGAACTGGATCGAGCGGCCGATATCCTCGCGCCGCGCGACGACATCATCCTGCTCGAGGTTGCCGGTCACACCGACAGCATGGGCGACGAGGCGTACAACCAGAAGCTTTCGGAGCGTCGCGCCCAGTCCGTGGCCGACTACCTGGCACGGAACGGCGTCGATCGCGACCGGATGCGCGTGGTGGGATATGGCGAAAGCCGTCCCCAGGTGCCCAACGATTCGGTGGAGAACCGGCAGCAAAACCGGCGCGTGGTGCTTTCGATCCTGGAACGCCGCGACTGAGTTTCACCGGTACCGAAAGAAGGAACGAAAAAGGCCCGCTTTGTCGCGGGCCTTTTTTGTATCGGCCGGCGCGCCAGCGGCGCAGCGGCAGCTCAGCGCAGGTCGTCGATCAGCATCACGACCTGCGAGCGCAACTCCTCGATGGATCCCAGCAGCGTATCGGCGGCCTGTTCGCGGGCCTCGGGGTCGGAGCGATCGTGCAGCGCGCGGGCCTGGCTCTGCCACTGGTCGAACAGCCGCTGGCCCTGGGCCGGCAGCGGCTCGGGCATGACCGTGGTCAGGTCGCGCACCATGGTCACGTTGCCCCAGCCGCGCACCCAGCTCTCGGGCTGCGGGATCGAGGCGTTGCCGTTGCCGTTGCCGTCTGCTGACTGCGCACGACCGGCGTCGGAAAAATACCGCCGCATCAGGATGATCTGGTTGAGTTCACCGATTTCGACCAGGATCCGGAACGAGGCGTCGCGCCAGTTGCGCTGCACTTCCGTGGTTTCGTTGCGCCAGGTGTTGTAGCCCAGCGACGTGATGGCCAGCACCAGGCTGATCAGCGCGACCAGGTTGTTGTTGACCTGGTCCCAGAACCGCTTGCGCCTGCCGCCGGGCTGGCCCGGCGTTCGCAGCGCAAGCCCGCCGCGGGTCTTGCGGCGCGGTGCGGGGTCGCGTTCCGAAGTGCTTTGCCCGATCATGACTCCAACGTGCTGCGGGCATGTTTTTGTACGGCCTCGAGCATCGCGTTCAGGCCGTTGGCGCGGGTCGGCGACAGGTGTTCGCTCAAGCCCAGTTCACGCACGAAGCGCGGTTCGGACTCGACGATTTCGCGCGCCGAGCGCCCGGAGTAGACGCGCAGCAGCAGGTAGATCAGCCCGGACACGATCGCCGCATCGCTGTTGGCGCGGAATTCCAGCCGGTCGGCGTCGCCCGAGGCGTGCAGCCAGACGCTGGACTGGCACCCGGCCAGCAGCGCGTCGTCGGTCATCTCCTCGGGGGTCAGCGGTTCGAGCTTGCGCCCGAGATCGATGATGTACTGGTAGCGATCCAGCCAGTCGTCGAACAGCGAGAACTCGTCGATGATTTCGTCCTGGGTCTCTTCCATGCTCATCTCATTCGTCATTGCTTTCACCACCCGGCCTGGCCTTGACGCGCCAGCGCGTGCCTTCGGCCGAATCTTCCAGTTCCACGCCCATGGCGTCGAGTTCGTCGCGGATCCGGTCGGCCGCGGCGAAGTCGCGCTGTTGCCGGGCCTCGCTGCGCCGCGCGACCAGTTGGTCGACCCGTTCGGGATCGATCGTCGAGGCGTCCTGGCGCTGTTCGGCCCATTGCGCGGGCTGCTGAACCAGACCGAGCAGGCGGCCGGATGCTCGCAGCGCGCCGGCCCGGCGACGACACTCGGCGGCCTCGGCGCAGTGGCTCAATTCGCGCGCCAGCGCATTCAGCGCGGCCAGCGCGGCGGGCGTATTGAGATCGTCCTCGAGCGCTTCGACAACGGCATCGGCCGGTCGGGCTCCTGGAAATTCGTCCTCGGGGTAGTCTTCCAGCGCACGGTACAGGCGATCGAGCGTGGTCACGGCCTGGCGCAGCGCGCTTTCCGACCAGTCCAGCGGCTGGCGGTAGTGGGCCGACAGCAGCAGGTAGCGCATGGCCTCGCCGGGCCAGTGCTCGAGCAGCTCGTGCACGATCAGCGTGTTGCCCAGGCTCTTCGACATCTTGCGTTTTTCCACCGTCACGAAGCCGTTGTGCAGCCAGTAGCGTGCAAAGTGGTCGGATTCGTGGGCGCAGCAGCTCTGTGCCCGCTCGTTTTCGTGGTGCGGAAACACCAGGTCCTGGCCGCCGGCGTGGATGTCGATGATCTCGCCCAGGTGCGCCGCGCTCATCGCCGAGCATTCGATGTGCCAGCCCGGCCGGCCGCGGCCCCAGGGGCTGTCCCAGCCGGGCTGGGTATCGTCGGAGGGTTTCCACAACACGAAATCGCCCGGGTTCTTCTTGTACGGCGCCACTTCGACGCGCGCTCCGGCAATCATTTCGCGCCGGTCGCGGCCGGACAGGCGGCCGTAGTCGTCGAAGGTGGTCACGTCGAACAGCACGTGCCCTTCGGCGACGTAGGCGTTGCCGGCCGACACCAGGCGCTCGATCATGCGCACAATCTCCGGGATGTGCTCGGTCGCGCGCGGCTCGATGGTGGGCCGGCCCACGCCCAGCGCCGCCATGTCGGCGTGGTAGGCCTCGGTGAACCGGCGCGTGATCACGCCGATCTCGATGCCCTGTTCGGCGGCCGCGGCGTTGATCTTGTCGTCGACGTCGGTGATGTTGCGCGCGTAGATCACGTTCGGATAGCGCGTCTGCAGAAACCGGTAGACCAGGTCGAAGATGACCGCCGGGCGCGCGTTGCCGATGTGGGCATAGTTGTAGACGGTCGGGCCGCACGCGTACATCGTCACGCGATCCGGGTCCAGCGGCTCGAACGGTTGTTTCGATCGGGTCAGCGTGTTGTAGAGCTGCAGCGTCATGGGCAGTGGCCGGTTTTTCGGGTTCGGGTTCGGGTTCGATGCCGGTCCGTGCGCGAGTTCGGCATGAACGCGTCGGGATACACTAGACTTCAGCCCGAGAAGTCTACCGGATCGAGAGCGAATTCATGACCGAAATCCCCCAGCCCCGGAATCGGGAAACGCTGTATCGCCGCCACGTTCGGCACCTGCTGGAACGTACCGAAGATCTGCTGGCGCGCGCCGGCTACGACCGTCTGCTGCTGCATTCGGGCCGCTCACGGCCCCGGTTCCAGGACGACTATCATCCGACCTTTCGGGCGCATCCGCACTTCATCGCCTGGCTGCCGCTGCCGCGCAATGCCGACTGCCTGCTCGAGATCCGTCCCGGCGCGCGGCCGAAGCTCTGGCTGACCCTGCCGGATGATTTCTGGCACGCGCCGCCGGAGTCGCCGGAGGCCTGGTGGGCCGACCATTTCGAGATCGAGATCGCGGCCGACCCGGCGGCCTGGCAGCCGGCGCTGGAAGAAGCCACGGCCACGGCCCTGATCGCCGACCCGGTCGACTTCGAGACGCTGGGCCGGCATGCCGACCTCAATCCGAGCGCGCTGCTGGCCGGACTGGACGAGCTCAGGACGGTCAAGACCGACTGGCAGATCGAGTGCATCCGCACCGCCAACCGCATGGCCCGGGCCGGGCACGACGCGGCCGGCGCGGCGTTTGTCGACGGGGCGTCGGAACTCGAGATTCACCTGGCCTACCTGGCCGCCGCCGGGCACGATCCCGATACGCTGCCCTACAACAGCATCGTGGCGCTGAACGAACACTGCGCGGTGCTTCATTACCAGTACCGCGAAGCCGCGGCGCCCCGGGACTCGCGCAGCTTCCTGATCGACGCCGGCGCCGACTGCTGCGGCTACGCTGCCGACATCACCCGTACCCATGCCCGGGACGGCGGTTTATTTGCCGACCTGATCGACGAAATGGATGGTCTGCAGCAGCGGCTCGCCGGCCGCATGCAGGAAGGCAGGAGCTACGTCGACCTGCACACCGAAGCCCACCGCGGCGTGGCCGAGATCCTGCGTTCGTCGTCCATTTGCAGCATGGAGATCGACGCCATGCTGGAGGCCGGCGTCACTTCGACCTTCCTGCCGCACGGGCTGGGGCATTTCCTGGGCGTGCAGGTGCACGACGTTGCCGGAAGGGTTGCGCAGGACGGCAGCGCGCTGCCGCCGCCGGACCGGCACCCGATGCTGCGGCTGACGCGTGTGCTGGAGGCGGGCAACGTGCTGACCGTCGAGCCCGGCCTGTATTTCATCCCCAGCCTGCTGGAGCAATTGCGCCAGGCCCCGATTTCCGGCCAGCTGGACTGGAAGGCGGTGGACGCGCTGGTGCCGTACGGCGGCATCCGCATCGAGGACGATGTCGTGGTGCACAGGGATTCGTCGGACAACCTCACACGGGAAGGCTGGTCCTGAGAAGGGCGTTGTCCCGCCGGCTGGTGGCGCGCCCCGGGACGGCGCATCGGGGACCACCTGAACGCAGGGAAGCGAAGGTGGTCGGGGTGACTGGATTCGAACCAGCGACTCCTGCCTCCCGAAGACAGTGCTCTACCAAGCTGAGCTACACCCCGAAAGCAAGCCGGGAATTGTACTGCAGTCAGAGCCGCGGGGCAACAGTTTCGGGCGATTTCCAGCCCGCGACGCGATTGATGGCAAAAAAAAATCGTCGCCACGGCTTTCAACCCTGCCATGCGGCATCGCCATCTGTTAAATTTACATAAATTTCGTAACAGAGCTGTAATCCGGGAGCACTAACCTTGCACTCGATCGAGCGCTGACGGCCTGGCCATGATCCGATCCAGCGAATTCAGTGTCAGTCCGCCTCGCAGGTATCCGTCAAGTCACTCACCCTTGGGAGTAGTCCAAATGAAAATCGTCGAATCGTCCCGCGTCGCGCGGACGCTGCCAATGTTCGCGTTCCTGCTGCTGGCCATTGGCCTGTGGGCGCCGGCCGCCGTTGCCCAGGAGACCTCGGCCGGTATTCGTGGCCAGGTGACGTCTGCCGAAGGCGACCCGATCGCCGGCGCGGAGGTGCGCATCACGCACATACCCTCCGGCACCGTGGCGCGCAGCCGGACCGGGAGCACCGGCCAGTTTTTCGAGAGCGGTTTGCGCATCGGTGGACCGTACGAAATTCGCGTGGCGACCGATGGCTACGGGACAACGGTACGCGAAGACATCTTCCTGAAGCCGGGCTCGCAGAATCCATTGGCGATCTCGATGGAAGCTGCCGACGCGCCGGTCGATCGGATCACGGTTACCGGCACGCGCGTGGTCAGCGAAATGGAACTCAATAACGGGGTGGGTTCGGCGTTCTCGGCGAGCGATATCGCTGAACAGCCCACCACCGATCGCGACGTGATTTCCACGCTGCTGCGCGATCCGCTCGCGCAATCCGACGGCGTGGGCCAACTTTCGGTGGCCGGCTCCAATCCGCGCTTCAACTCGTTTTCCATCGACGGGGCCTCGCAGACCGACAACTTCGGCCTTTCCACCGGCACCTATGCCACTTCGCGTTCGCCGATCAACCTGGATGCGGTCGAGTCGGCCACGCTGGCGGTCGCGGATTACTCGGTGACCGCGTCCGACTTCGTCGGCGCCGGCGTCAATATCACCACCAAGTCGGGCACCAACGAGTTCGACGGCAGCGTGTTCTGGGCCTACAACGACGACAGTTTCGTCGGCAACAGCTTCGACGGCGGCCGCTTCGATCCGGGTAAATTCGAGGAAGAGGAATACGGCTTCACGCTGGGCGGGCCCATCATCAAGGACAAGCTGTTCTTCTTCGTCTCCTACGACGAGTACGAAAACGCCGCGCCGGTGGATTTCACCAACTTCGACGAGCAGAACGGCGTCGACCCGGCGTTTTTCGACACCGCACGCGGGATCATCGAGGATTCGCTGGGCTTCGATCCGGGCACCCGACCGCAGGTCGTCAACGTGCCCGAAACTTCGGAACGCACCCTGGTCAAGCTCGACTGGAACGTCACCGACGACCAGCGCCTGTCGTTCACCTACCAGGACACCCAGGAATCCGACGTCAGCGTCGGCGCCGACGAGTTCGAATCGGCCTGGTACGACATCCCGCTCGACGTCGAGGCCTGGACCGGTCAGCTCTTTTCGGACTGGACCAACAACTTCTCGACCAACCTGCGCGTGAACTACACCGAGACCGCTCGGGGTCAGATCTGCCGTGCCGGCCCGGACGTCGGCCAGATCTCGCTGGACTTCTTCGATATCTCCGGCCTGGCGGGCAGCCCGCTTGAAGGCCTGCTGACCGAAGGCGAAGGGTTTGTCGCCGGCTGCGACAACTTCCGCCACGCCAACGACTTCGCAGACGAGCGCCTGCAGCTGTTCGGCTCCGGTGAATACCTGCTCGGCGATCACATCATCACCTTCGGCGGCGAGTACGAAAACTACGAGCTGTTCAACGTTTTCGTGCCGTTCTCGCGCGGCGATTTCCAGTTCGACACCTTCGACCAGCTGGCCAACGCCAACCCGTCCGGCATCTTTACCGTCAATGTGCCTTCGGGCAACGCCCTGGACGGCGCCGCCAACTGGGAATACGACCTGATTTCGTTCTTCGTCCAGGACCAGTGGGCGATCACGCCCGACTTCGAGCTCAGCGCGGGCATTCGCTACGAGCGCTTCGAGCAGGACGACAAGCCCGAATTCAGTCAGCCAATCTTCGATCGCTTCGGCGTGCGCTCCGACAACAACCTCGACGGCAACGACCTGATCATGCCGCGCGTGAGCTTCCTCTGGACGCCGGCGCTGCGGACCAGCGTCAGCGGCGGCTTCGGCCTGTTCTCCGGCGGCAACCCGGAAGTCTGGATTTCCAACGCGTTCCAGAAGCCGACCTTCAGCGCGTTCGGCAGCGGCTTCACCAACGTCGACATCACGCAGGTACCGCAGGAACTGCAAGACCAGATCGCCTCCGGCACCGCCGTGCCCATCGACGTCATCGGCGAGGACTTCGACACGCCTTCGGACTGGAAGGCGTCGATCCGCCTGCAGCAGGGCTTCGACCTCGACTTCGGCGGAATCGACCTGGGCGACGATTACGTGTTCAGGGGTCAGTTCCTGTACACGCGCACCAAGGACGCCTTCGTCTGGGAAAACCTCGCCCAGACCCAGCGCCAGGGCGCCTTGCCGACCGGTGTCGCGCCCGACGGCCGGCCGATCTATGCCGACCTGGAAGACCTGGGCTTCGACAACCTGACCCGTCTGGGCAACGAGGACGGCGCCGAAAGCAAGGTGCTGACCCTGGGCCTGTCGAAGGTGTACGACTCCGGCTTCAACTTCGACGTCAGCTACGCCTACACCGACGCCGAGATCATCAGCGAGGGCACGTCCTCGCGCGGCATCTCGAACTGGCGCGGCCTGTTCACGGTCGACCGGAACAACCCGGACCCGCGCACGTCGACGTTCCAGATCGAGGACTCGTTCAAGTTCAACTTCGGCTTCGAGCGCTCGTTCCTGTGGGACCTGCAGACGCGCATCGACGTATTCGGCCGGCTGTTCAAGGGCGACGTGTGGAGCACGACTTTCGACGTCAGCGACGACAACGCGCTGTTCGGTCGTGCCGGCGCCGGCGAGGATCCGTTCGACAACAACCCGCTGTACATCCCGACGCCAAACGGCGATGACCGCGTGGTCTACGGTTCGGGCTTCGATGTCGACGGCTTCTTCGGTTACGTCGAGGAAAACGGCATTCCGGTCGGCAAGATTCATGACCCGAACTCGGAGATCTCGGATCGCTGGAACAACATCTGGGACCTGCGCTTCCAGCAGGAGCTTCCGGGCATTCCGGGCGTCAGCCGGTTCGTCGGCGACAACAAGTTCAAGGTCATCCTCGACATCGACAACTTCCCCAACCTGATCAACAGTGACTGGGGCCGGGTGACCAACGGACCGTTCTTCGGCCAGGCCAGCATCGTCCAGGCCGACCTGGTTTCGGCCGCCGACGTGGCCGAAAACGGCATCGACGGCGCCGCGGCGCTGACCGGCGACGCGCCGCGTACGGCCTGCCAGCAGGCCAGCGATTGCCTGTACCGCTTCAACGATTTCGACGACGACCCGACGGTGTTCACCGACCGCGCCGACTCGGTCTACGAAATCCGCCTGACGCTTCGCTACGACTTCTGATCGACGCGTAGCGCTGGAAGGCATTGCCGACCCGGACGCCGGGCCGGTGCAAGAGACGAAAAAGCCAGCCGGTCTTCCGGCTGGCTTTTTCGTTACCGGC
>JAWLEW010000046.1:0-17699 GCA_041685925.1 Wenzhouxiangellaceae bacterium
CAAACGCCCGAACACAAACCCCGATCAGCCCACCGGAGAAAATGCCCAGGCCAAGCATGGCCAGGCCGTTGACGGACAACACCGCGCGGAAGTCGATCGGAGCGGTGACCGGCGCGGTGCTTTCCGGCTCGTCGAAGTACATCAGCTTGACCACGCGCAGGTAGTAGAACGCACCGATGACCGCGGTGATGACGGCCAGCACCGCCAACCCGACGAAATCGGCCTGGATGGCCGCGGCGATGACCTGCCACTTGGCGAAGAAGCCGACGAAGACCGGGATGCCGGCCAGCGAGAACATGATCATCAGCATCATCAGCGCATACCACGGGCTGCGCTTGGCCAGGCCCTTGAAGTCGTCCAGGTTCTCGGCCTCGATGCCGTTGCCCGAAAGCAGGATCATCACCGCGAAGGCGCCTGCAGACATCATCGCGTAGACGATGGTGTAGAACATCGCCGCGGCGTAGCCGGCCGGCGAGGCCGCCAGGATGCCCAGCAGGATGAACCCGACGTGCGAAATGGTCGAATAGGCCAGCATGCGCTTGATATTGCTTTGTGCAATCGCGACCACGTTACCCAGGATCAGCGAGAGCGCGGCCAGGACGGCCAGCATCGCCTGCCAGTCGGCATGCATGTTGCCCATGCCGTCGGCCAGCAGCCGAATGGCCAGCGCCAGGTAGCCGAGCTTGGGCAGCGAGGAAATCAACAGCGTCACCGCTGCCGGTGCGCCCTGGTAGACGTCGGGCAGCCACATGTGGAAGGGAACGGCACCCAGCTTGAACGCGATCCCGACGACCATGAAGGCCAGCCCGAACGAAAGCATCAGGTTGTCCGACATGCCGCCGGCCAGCGCCTGCGATATCTCGCCCAGCTGCAGGCTGCCGGTCGCACCGTAGACCAGGCTCATGCCGTACAGCAGGATGCCCGAAGCGAGCGAACCCAGGATGAAGTACTTCATGGCCGCTTCCGAGCCACTGGCAGAGTCGCGATCAATCGCGACCAGGGCGTAGCTTGAAAGCGCCAGCAACTCCAGGCCCAGGTACACGGTCAACAGGTTGGCCGCCGAAACCATGATCATCACGCCGAGCAGGGCGAACAGGCTGAGCGAATAGAACTCGCCCTTGAACAGCCCGGCGGCCCGCAGGAAATGCTTTGCGTAGACGAATACGCCAGCCAGCACCAGGTAGGCGAACAGCTTGAGGACGTCGCCGAAGCGGTCGCGCACGAAGGTTTCGCTGAACGCCAGCACCGAGTCGCCGACCGGCACCATGACGCGCAGCGTGATGATGGCGGCGAACACCAGCGTCAGCAGCGCGAGCGTGTGTGTCAGCCCCCGGCGCTGCTCGGTGATGAACAGGTCGGCCAACAGCACCACGCAGGCCATGGCGGCGACGAATATCTCAGGCAACGCCAGTTGAAGGTCGGAAATTATCATTGTTTACTCGTCACGGGGCTATTCTTCACGGGTTGATCTTCGTAGTCGTAATGTGGTCAACCAGGTTGGCCACCGAAGGTTCCATCATCTCGATCAGCGGGTACGGCCACAGTCCCAGGCCCAGCGTAAACACCGCCAGCACCACCATTACCGTCCACTCGCGCGCGCCCAGGTCGGACAGCGACGCGACGTTGTCGTTGGCGACTTCGCCGTAGAACACCCGCTTGACCAGCCACAGGCTGTAGGACGCGCCCAGGATCAGCGTCATCGCGGCGAAGAAGGCAAACCAGAAGTCGGCCTTGAAGGCGGCCAGGATGACCATGAATTCGCCGACGAAGCCGCTGGTGCCCGGCAGGCCGGAGTTGGCCATGAAGAACAGCACGGCGAACATCGCGAACCACGGCATGGTGTTGGCCACCCCGCCATAGGCCGAGATTTCGCGGCTGTGAACCCGGTCGTAGAGCACGCCGACGGCCAGGAACATCGCCCCGGAGATGAAACCGTGCGAAATCATCTGCACCATCGCCCCGCTGATGCCCAGCACCGCGCCGTCGGTCTGGCCGGTATTCTGGACGATGGCGAAGGTCAGGAACATGCCCAGCGTGACGAAGCCCATGTGGGAGATCGAACTGTAGGCGATCAGCTTCTTCATGTCGCGCTGGGCCAGCGCGACGAAACCGATGTAGACGATCGCGACCAGCGAAAGCCCGATGACCAGCCAGTCCAGCGCGGCCGCGCCGTCCGGGGCGATCGGCAGCGAGTACCGCACGAAGCCGTAACCGCCGATCTTGAGCATGACCGCGGCCAGCACCACCGAACCGCCGGTAGGCGCCTCGACGTGGGCGTCCGGCAACCACGTGTGCACCGGCCACATCGGCACCTTGACCGCAAACGCGATCAGGAAGGCCAGGAAAATCCAGATCTGCGCGTTCAGCGAAAGCGGGAGCTGGTGCAGATCCGCGACCGCGAAGCTGCCGGCCTGAAGGTACAGCCAGATCAGCCCGACCAGCATGAATACCGAGCCGAAGAAAGTGAACAGGAAGAACTTGATGGTCGCCAGGATCCGGTTGGGTCCGCCCCAGATGCCGATGATCAGGAACATCGGGACCAGCATGGCCTCGAAAAACACGTAGAACAGCATCGCGTCGAGGGCGGCGAACATGCCCGACATCAATCCCGAAAGGATCAGGAACGCGCCCATGTACTGGCTGACGCGATCACGGATCGCCCAGCCGGCGATCACGACGATGACGGTGATCAACGCGGTCAGGGCGATCAGCGGCAGAGACAGTCCGTCGACGCCCAGGTGGTAATGAATCGAAAACGCCTCGATCCAGACCGCCTTCTCCTGGAACTGCATCGCGGCGGTCGTCATGTCGAACCCGGAAATCGCCACGATGGTCAGCAACAGTGCGACCAGCGAGGCGACCAGGGCAATGGTCTTGCCCAGCGCGGCGCGCGCCTCGGAAACGAAGAGAATGGCGACGCCGGCGACGATCGGAAGCCAGACGATCAGACTCAGGATTGGCCAGTTCATTGCATTCATGACATCACCCCTTCAAAAGCACGAATGCAAACACCAGCGCAACCAGACCGATGATCATGGCGAACGCATAGTGATACAGGAAACCGGTCTGCACCGTTCGCAGACGGGACGACACCGCGCCGACCAGGCGTGCAGAGCCGTGGACCATCCAGCCGTCGATCAGCGTCCGGTCGCCGCGTTCGGAGAAAAAGCCGGCAAGCTTCAATCCGCCGCCGACGACCACGCGCTGGTAGAACTCGTCGAAAAAGTACTTGCGGTCGAGCACCGCCCAGACCGGGTGCAGCCGCTGCTTGACCGCAGCGGCCACCGAAGGCTGGAACAGGTAGACCCAGGTCGCGATCGCCACACCCAGCATGGCCAGCCAGAAGACCGGCGTGACGAAGCCGTGCAGCGCGAACGCCGTTGCGCCGTGGAAATGCTCCCCGACATGGACCAGCGGATCGCGTGCGGCCGCCACGTTGATCGCGTCGGAAAGCGCGCCGCCGAACAGCAGCGGCTCGACCGTCAGCCATCCGATGAACAGCGACGGGATGGCCAGCAATATCAGCGGCAGCGTAACCACCCAGGGCGACTCCTGGGCGTGCGAAAGGGTTTCGGCATCCGCGCGCGACTTGCCGTGGAAGGTCAGGTACAGCATCCGGAACGTGTACAGCGCGGTCACCACCACCCCGGCATAGACCGCAAAGGTCGCGAAACCCGCGCCGGTGCGGTCTGCCACCTTCACCGACTCGATGATGATGTCCTTGGAGAAGAACCCGGCGGTGAACGGAAACCCGATCAGCGCCAGCGACCCGACCCAGGCCGTGACCGCGGTTATCGGCATGATCCGGGCCAGGCCGCCCATCTCGCGCATGTCCTGCTTGTGGTGCATGGCGATGATCACCGACCCGGCGCCCAGGAACAGCAGCGCCTTGAAGAACGCGTGGGTCATCAGGTGGAAGATCGCCACCGAGTACGCCGAGGCGCCCAGCGCGACGGTCATGTACCCGAGCTGGGACAGCGTCGAGTAGGCCACCACCCGCTTGATGTCGTTCTGCACGATACCGACCAGGCCCATGAAAAGTGCGGTGATCGCGCCGATGATCAGAATGAAGCTCAGCGCGGTGCCGGAAAGCTCGTAGAGCGGCGACAGGCGCGCGACCATGAAGATGCCGGCCGTGACCATGGTGGCGGCATGGATCAGGGCCGAGATCGGCGTCGGGCCCTCCATCGAATCGGGCAGCCAGACGTGCAGCGGCACCTGGGCCGACTTGCCCATCGCGCCGATGAACAGTGCAATGCAGATAAAGGTCATTACCGACCACTCGATGCCGCCGAATACGCTCATGGTCTCGCCGGCGACATCCGGCGCTGCAGCAAACACTTCGGCATAGTCCAGCGAGCCCATGTACATCAGCACCGCGGCCACGCCCAGCAGCAGCCCGAAATCGCCGGCGCGGTTGACCAGAAAGGCCTTGAGGTTGGCGCGAACCGCCGATTCCTTGCGGAACCAGAAGCCGATGAGCAGGTAGGACACGAGGCCGACCGCCTCCCAGCCGAAGAACAGCTGCAGGAAATTGTTGGCCATCACCAGCATCAGCATGGCGAATGTGAACAGGTTGATGTAGGAGAAGAATCGCTGGTAGCCCGGATCGTCCTTCATGTAGCCGATGGTATAGACATGCACCATGAAGGAAACAAAGGTCACCACCGTCATCATCAGCGCGGTCAGCGAGTCGATCAGGAACCCGACCTCGAAGGTGATCCCGTCGACGACCGCCCATTCATAAACGGTGTAGTTGAGTACCTGCCAGTCGGTGGTGAACACCTGCAAAGCCACCCAGGCCGACAGCACGAAAGAGCCGCCTACCGCCAGAATGGTGACGCTATGCGCGCCGGCCCGCCCGACCTGGTGTCGCAGCAGTCCGGCAACGGCACTCCCGGCCAGCGGCAGCAGCGGGATCAGCAATAGGATTGTTTTTATGTCCACGAGAATCCTGTATTTTTTACTTCAAAAGCAGCCCACAAAAGGCGATCCACAGATTTCACGGATTTACACAGATTAAAAATGCGTTTTTTCTTGAAAGTCAAACCCGAAACCCGTAATCCTTATCTGCAACTCCTTGCCGAGCCATTACCGCGCAAAAGCTTCTTCTGTTTCCATCTGTGTCCATCTGTGGAATCTGTGGAGAGCCTTTCAAACACTCAGCCCTTCAACTCCTCGATGTCCTCGACGTTGATGGTCTCGCGGTTCCTGAACAGCACGACCAGGATCGCCAGCCCGATCGCCGCCTCGGCCGCGGCAACGGTGAGAATGAAGAACACGAAAACCTGCCCGTCCATGTTGTCGAGGAAGCGTGAGAACGCCACGAAATTCATGTTGACCGCAAGCAGCAGCAGCTCGATCGACATCAAAAGGATGATGATGTTCTTGCGGTTCAGGAAAATGCCGGCCACCCCGATCGAAAACAGGATTGCGCCCAGCGTCAGAAAATGTGCCAGTGTCAGCATGCTCAGTCCTCCTTCTCCGCATCCATCTGCACCAGTCGCACCCGCTCGCCGCGCTTGACCTTGACCTGGCGCGAGGGATCCTGGTACTTGGTCTCCGGTCGACGGCGATGGGTGAGCGAAATTGCCGCCACGATCGCGACCAGCAGGATGAACCCGGCGATCTCGAACGGATACAGGTAGTGCGTGTACAACAGCTCGCCCAGCAGCCTGGTGTTGCTGCCGGCGGACTCACCGTATTCGAGGACCTGCGTCCCGGCGCCGCGCGCCCAGATCAGGATCAGCAGCTGAGCGGCCATGGCCGCCGCGACCATGAACCCGACCGGCAGATAGCTCGCGAAGCCGCTCTTCAGTTTCGTCAGGTTGATGTCGAGCATCATGACGACGAACAAGAACAGCACCATGACTGCGCCGACATAGACCAGCACCAGGACGATGGCCAGGAACTCGGCTTCCAGCAGCAGCCAGATGCATGCGCTGGAAAAGAAGGCAAGCACCAGGAACAGCACCGAGTAGACCGGGTTGCGCGAGGTGATCACGCCCAGCGCGGCCAGCGTCGCGATGCCGCTGAACAGGTAGAAAACGATTTCGATTATCGGCATTGCATTCAGCTCTTGTTCTTCATCAAAACTACAAGGCGATCCACAGATTACACAGATTCACAAAGATCAAAAGACATAAAAGCTGAAAATCCAGAAAACTCCATCTTCTGGTTTGCGAACTGCAAGCCCTGATTCCGTGCAGTTTCACGTCTATGCCTTTGGGCTGGGCAAACATGGCTTCACTTTCCCTCTCTCTTTTTTCAATCTGCGTCAATCCGTGTAATCTGTGGACACGGTTTTCCCGAACCTAGCGATACGGCGCGTCCTTGGCGCGCGCGGCGGCAACGCTTTCCTCGAACCGGTCGCCCAGGGCCAGCAACTGCTGCTTGTCGACGATATGCTCGCCGCGTTCTTCGAAGTGATAGTCGGTGAAGTCGGTCTCGACAATGGAATCCACCGGACAGGACTCCTCGCAGAAACCGCAGTAGATGCACTTGAACATGTCGATGTCGTAGCGCGTGGTGCGACGCGTGCCGTCTTCGCGCTGGGTCGACTCGATGGTGATCGCCAGCGCCGGACATACGGCCTCGCACAGCTTGCAGGCGATACAGCGCTCCTCGCCGTTGGGATATCGGCGCAGCGCGTGCAGGCCTCTATAGCGTGGCGATTTGGGCGTTTTCTCTTCCGGATAGCTCAGCGTGAACTTCGGTTGCCGGAAATAGCGAAACGTCACGTTGAGGCCCTGGAACAGCTCCAGCAGCATCAGAGACTGGAAATACTGGCGAACAGCTTGCATCTTCAACCTCCGTAGAGCCCGGTCACGCGGAATACGCCGGCAACCAGGATCCAGACAATGGTAATCGGAATGAACACTTTCCAGCCCAGGCGCATGATCTGGTCGTAGCGGTAGCGCGGGAACGTCGCGCGGAACCACAGGTACAGGAACATGAAGCCGAACATCTTGATCAGGAACCAGTGCACCCCGGCCTCGCCGATCAACGGCACGCCGGCGACCGGGCTCATCCAGCCGCCCATGAACAGCAGTGCCGCCAGCGCCGATATGAGGATCATGTTGGCGTACTCGGCCAGGAAATACAGCGAGAAGGCAGCGCCCGAGTAATCGACGTGGAAACCGGCGACGATCTCGGATTCACCTTCGGCCACGTCGAACGGCGCACGGTTGGTTTCGGCCACGCCCGAGATGAAATAGATCACGAACAACGGAAACAGCGGCAGCCAGAACCAGCTGAACAAGCCGCCGGACTGCGCCTCGACGATGGTGGTGATATTCAGCGAACCGGAAAGAATGATGACGCCGACCAGCGCGAAGCCCATCGCGATCTCGTAGCTCACGATCTGGGCCGCCGAACGCAGGGCGCCGAGGAAAGCGTATTTGGAATTCGACGCCCAGCCGCCGACGATGACGCCGTAAACGCCCATCGAGGTCATGGCCAGGATGTACAGCAGGCCGGCATCGATGTCGGCCAGCACCAGCCAGTCGGAAAACGGCACGACGGCCCAGGCGGTAAAGGCCGGGATCAAGGTGAGCATCGGCGCGATCACGAACAACACCTTGTTGGCGTTGGCCGGAATGATGATTTCCTTGAACAGCAGCTTGAACACATCGGCGAACGGCTGGAACAGGCCCTTGGGGCCCACCCGGTTCGGTCCGACGCGCGACTGCATGTAGCCGATGATCTTGCGCTCGGCGAAGGTGAAATAGGCCACCGCCAGGGTCAGCGGGATCAGGATGGCGGTGATCTTGACCATCGTCCATGACAGTACCGTCAGCTGCTCCATCATCGGACTTGCTCCAGTTCGATCGGGCCGAACGCCGGTCCCATCCGGCTGGCCAGGCAGGTGGCCGAAGCCATCCATACCGACGAAGGCGGAATCGCGTCATCCACGCGCACCGGTGCACGCACCTCACGGCCACCCTGTCGGACGATGACTTCATCGTCCTCGGCGAGACCGGCAGCATCGGCGGTCGCCGGGTTGAGCGCGACGAATTCGTTCTGCGCGTGGTCGGTCTCCTGCAGCGCCGGCGAACGGCGCACCAGGGCGTCGACGCTGTACATGGGCACCGGTCCGGTTCGCCAGAGGCCGGCCTCGCCCGGAGCCTCGATGGCGTTGATTTCGGCCGGCGCCACGCTCGGCGCCGCGCTTTGATCCAGCTTCTGGATGACTTCTGCAAGCTGGGCGAAATCGAAGCCGTCGGCCTTCACGTGCTCGCCGAACAGCCGCAGGATCTTCCAGCCGGCGTGCGCGTCACCGACCGGCTTGCTTGCCGGCTTGAGCCACTGGCGCTGATCGTCGGCGTTGATGTAGCTGCCCTCGGTCTCGGGCACCGGCGCCAGCGGCAGCAGCACGTCGGCCGCCTCGAGCAGGTCGTTGCCGGCAAAGGCAGCGATTGCAACCACCGCCTCGGCCTCGGCCAGGCTGTCGTGCGCGGCCTGCGGATCGGCGACGTCGAACTCGGGCTCGAAGTCGAACAGCACGAAACCCTTGCGCCCCCGGTCAAGCTGTTCGGCAGCGGTCATGCCGCCCTGGCCCGGCACCATGCCGGCGCGCCATGCACCCTGGCTGTTGGCCGGACCCGGCAACACCATCAATGCCGTCCCGGTAATCCGCGCAAGCTCTGCGGCCAGCGCGCGCAGGCGGCTGGCTTCGGGATGGAACAGCGCCTGGTCGCCGACGATCAGGAACCCGTCGTCGGCATCGATCAACCCACGGGCAACCTTGTCGGCCGCCGGTTCCGGGCTGCGTTCGGCGATGAAGCGGCCCAGCGGCGAGTCCGGCACGTCCTTGCCGGTGGCATCGAACGCGGCTTTCACCACGCGCGCCAGGGTCTCGGTCATGTGCTGCGGCGCAACGATCATCCGCTCGGTCATGTCGAAAGGGAATTTCCACGCCACCGGATTCAGGTCCATCACCGCAGCCTGCTGCTTGCGCCATGCCGTGCGCACGCGATGGTTCAGAATCGGCTGATCGTGGCGCAGGTGACTGCCGACCATGAACACCGCGTCGGCGCCCGATACGTCGCGCGTCGGGCGGTCCAGGTGGGCACGGCCCAGGCTGGCATCGCGCGCGTCGAGAATTCGGAGCCGGTGGTCGAGATGCGGAGTGCCCAGGCCTTCGGCGAGCCGGCGCAGCAGGAAATGTTCCTCGCAGGTCGCGCGCGGCGAGGCCAGCACGCCGATCTGCTCGGCGCCGTGGTTTTCGACGACGTCACCGAGCAGTTCGGCGGCGCGCGCCAGCGCGGTGTCCCAGTCGGTGTCCTGCCACTGCCCGTCGACCTTGATGCGCGGCGCGGCCACGCGGTCGTCGGCGGCGAGCCCGAAATGGCTGTAGCGGTCGCGATCGGCCAGCCAGCATTCATTGATGTCTTCGTTGTCCCGCGGCACGCTGCGCATGATCCTGCCGCCGCGCACGTGGTAATAGAGATTCGAGCCGAGGCAGTCGTGAGTGCCGATATACGGGCGCGCCGACATTTCCCATGCCCGGGCGGAAAACCGGAACGGCTTGTTGGTCAGCGCGCCGACCGGGCACAGGTCGATGATGTTGCCGGACAACTCGGATTCGATATTGCGCTCGATGAACGTCGAGATCTCCATGTGTTCGCCGCGGCCCACGCCGCCGAGCTCCGCCGTGCCGGCGATTTCCTCGAGAAAGCGAACGCAGCGCGTGCAGTGAATGCAGCGCGTCATGTCGGTGGAGATCAGCGGGCCGAGGTTCTTGTCCTTGACCACGCGCTTGCGTTCGGTAAAGCGCGAGATGGAACGGCCATAACCCATGGCCAGATCCTGCAGCTCGCACTCGCCGCCCTGGTCGCAAATCGGGCAGTCCAGCGGATGGTTGATCAGCAGAAACTCCATCACGCCGCGCTGGGCGTCCACCGCCCGGCGCGAGCGCGTGAAGACCTTCATGCCTTCGGCCACCGGCGTGGCGCAGGCCGGCAGCGGCTTGGGCGCCTTTTCCACGTCCACCAGGCACATCCGGCAATTGGCCGCGATCGAAAGCTTGTGGTGATAGCAGAACCGCGGAATCTCGATATCGGCACGGTCGGTAGCCTGGATGACCATCTCGCCCTTGCGCGCCTCGATCTCGCGGCCATCGACCTCGATGGTCACAAGCTCGGTGTCTTTGTCTTCGATCGTTGCCATGTCTGGTTCCAGTAAAAACTCTTCGATGTAACCGCAGATGCTTTTAACGGCAAATGCGGTTCAACCACAGATGGACGCAGATGAACGCAGATAAAACCCTGAAAAAACAGGATCAGGGTTTTCGGCCTTTCTCAGGCTGGTCCGTATTTCATCGTTCAAGCACGATTCAGTAAACATTCTGGCTCCAAACGTTATCAACGTTTTTATCTGCGTTCATCTGCGGTAAAAAAGATTCACGCCGCGGCGCCGAGTTTTTCGTCGACGATGGAGCGCTTGTGCTCGACGAAGTATTCGAATTCGTGCCGGAAATGGCGCAGGAAGCCCTGGACCGGCCAGGCCGCGGCTTCGCCGAAGGCACAGATGGTATGACCTTCGATCTGGCCGGCAGCCGATTCGAGCAGTTCGATATCCTCGGGCCGGCCCTGGCCCTCGGTGATGCGCTTGAGCACCCGGTACATCCAGCCGGTGCCTTCCCGGCACGGCGTGCACTGGCCGCATGACTCGGCATAGTAAAAGCGCGCGATGCGGGTACAGGCACGCACCATGCAGGTGGTCTCGTCCATCACGACCACCGCGCCGGAGCCGAGGCCGGAGCCTGCCTTCTGCAGCGCATCGAAATCCATGGTGACGTCCCTCATGATGTCGGCCGGCAGTACCGGCATCGAAGAGCCGCCCGGGATCACGCCCTTGAGTTCGTTGCCGTCACGCATGCCGCCGGCCATTTCGAGCAGGTCGGCAAACGGCGTGCCGAGCGGAATCTCGTGGTTGCCCGGCTTGTTGACGTGCCCGGAGACCGAAAATATCTTCGGCCCGCCGTTGTTGGGCTTGCCCAGTTCCAGGAACCAGTCGGCGCCTTTGCGCATGATGGCAGGCACCGAGGCGAGCGTTTCGGTGTTGTTGATCGTCGTCGGCTTGCCGTAGATCCCGAAATTGGCCGGGAACGGCGGCTTGAAACGCGGCTGGCCCTTCTTGCCTTCCAGCGATTCCATCAGCGCGGTTTCCTCGCCGCAGATGTAGGCGCCCGCGCCCAGCACCGTATGAATGTCGACGTCGACGCCCGAACCGTTGATGTCCTTGCCCAGCAGGCCGGCTTCGTAGGCTTCCTTCAGGGCCGCCTCGAAGCGCTCGAACGGCTCGTGGTGGAACTCGCCGCGAAGATAGTTGTAGCCGATCGTCGCGCCCATTGCATAACAGCCGATGGCCATGCCCTCGATGACCGCGTGCGGGTTGTAGCGCAGCAGATCGCGGTCGTGGCAGGTGCCCGGCTCCGACTCGTCGGAATTGCACAGCAGGTATTTCTGCACCGGCGCCGAACGCGGCATGAACGACCACTTCAGGCCGGTCGGGAACCCGGCGCCGCCGCGCCCGCGCAGCGAGGACTTCTTGACTTCCTCGATGATGTCTTCGCGCGGCGTATTTTCGGCCAGGATCTTCTGCCAGGCCTCGTAGCCGCCGTGGCGCTTGTAGGCGTCCAGCGACCAGCATTCCGGCTCGTCGAGGTGCGTGAAACAGACGTTGTGTTCAGCCATAACTCGTCCCTTGGCTCGGTTATTCAAGCCCGTCGAGGATTTCGTCGATCTTCTCTTCGGTCAGGTTTTCGTGGTAATGACCGTTGACGATCATCATCGGCGCGCCGGTACACGCGGCCACGCATTCCTCTTCGACCTTCAGGAAGATCCGGTTATCCGAAGTGGTCTCGCCCATCTTGATCCCGAGCTTGTCTTCGACGTACCTGACCACCTTGTCGGCCCCGCACAGCATGCACGAGATGTTGGTGCAGATCGAGATCGAGTTGCGGCCGACCGGCCTGGTCTCGAGCATCGAATAGAATGTCGCGACTTCGTAGACCCACACCGGCGGCACGTCCAGATAATCGGCCACGCCGTCCATCAATTCGCTGGTCAGGTAACCCTCGTTCTGATGCTGGGCCGCGACCAGCGCCTGGATCACCGCCGAACGACGGCCTTCGATGCCCTCGGGAAACTTGGCGCGCCAGTGATCGATGGTGCCGCGCGTCTCCTCGCTCAGCACCTCGGCCTTGCCCTCAACCGGTGATTCATGCGCTTGCATTGATTACACTCCTCGCCCTAAACAAACGGAGGATTTCTTTCCAGAACGTAGCGAGCGGTGCGTGGGCGGTGACCGCCGGAGCGCAGGAACCGCAGTGTACGAAGTTGTACATGAGGATTCCGAGCACCGCCGGGCGCCGTCCACGTGACGCGCAGTAGTTCTGGGGAGAAATCCATTCATCGGTCGATTTCGCCGAACACAATATCCATCGTCCCGATGATCGCCACGACATCGGACAGCATGTGCCCGTGCGCCATCTCGTTCATCGCCGAGATGTGGGCAAAGCCCGGTGCACGCAGGTGCACCCGGAACGGCTTGTTGGCGCCGTCGGAAATCATGTAGCAACCGAACTCGCCCTTGGGCGCCTCGACCGCGGCGTAGGTTTCGCCTTCGGGCACGCAATAGCCTTCGGTGAACAACTTGAAGTGATGGATCAGCGCTTCCATGTCGTCTTTCATTTCCCTGCGCGAAGGCGGCGCGACCTTGTAGTTGCCGGCCATGACCGCGCCCGGGTTCTCGCGCAGCCAGGCAATGCACTGCTGGCAGATGCGGACCGACTGGCGCATCTCTTCGACGCGCACCAGGTAGCGGTCGTAACAGTCGCCGTTGACGCCGACCGGGATATCGAAATCGACTTCGCGGTACTTGGCGTAGGGCTGCTTCTTGCGCACGTCCCAGGCCACGCCGGAGCCCCTGAGCATGGGACCGCTGAAGCCCAGCTGGCGGGCGCGCTCGGGCGAGACCACGCCGATGCCGACGTTGCGCTGCTTCCAGATGCGGTTGTCGGTGACCAGCGTTTCGTAGTCGTCGATGCGATCGTTCTGGTGGGCCATGAACGCCTCCAGGTAATCCAGCATCGAGCCTTCGCGCCATTCGTTCATCCGCTTGACGTCGGCCGCCTTGCGAAAGCGCGACTCGGCCAGCTTGGGCATCTCGGCGGGCAGATCGCGGTAGACCCCGCCCGGACGGTAGTAGGTTGCGTGCATGCGCGCGCCGCTGACGGCTTCGTAGGCGTCGAGCAGGTATTCGCGCTCACGGAAGCAGTACAGGAAAAGCGTCATCGCGCCCAGATCCAGCCCGTTGGCGCCCAGCCACATCAGGTGGCTCATCAGGCGCGTGATCTCGTCGAACAGGGTGCGGATCCACTGCGCGCGCTCGGGCGGCTCGATCCCCAGCAATTCTTCGACGGCGCGCACGTAGGCGTGCTCGCTGCACATCATCGACATGTAGTCGAGCCGATCCATGTAGCCGATCGACTGGTTGTACGGCTTGGATTCAGCCAGTTTCTCGGTCGCCCGATGCAGCAGGCCGACGTGGGGATCGGCGCGCTGGACCACCTCGCCGTCCATTTCCAGGATCAGGCGGAGCACCCCGTGCGCAGCCGGATGCTGCGGGCCGAAGTTCAGCGTGTAGTTCTTGATTTCAGCCACTGGTAGGCGCCTCTTGTGGATCCAGTTCGTCGCCGACGTAGCGCGAGTCGCGGCGAATCACGCGCGGCACCAGCACGCGCGGTTCGATTTCGGTGGGCTCGTAGACCACGCGCCCGCGATCTTCGTCGTAGCGCACGGTCACATTGCCGATCAGCGGAAAATCCTTGCGGAACGGGTGCCCGATGAAGCCGTAATCGGTCGCGATGCGGCGCAGGTCCGGATGGCCTTCGAACACGATGCCGAACAGGTCGAACGCTTCGCGCTCGTACCAGTTGGCCGAATTCCAGATGTCGACGATGGAAGGCAGGACCGGGAAATCGGCCTGCTCGGGGTGGCAGCGCAGCCTCACCCGCCGGTTGTGGCGCGTCGAAAGCAATTGCACCACGACGGCAAACCGGTTCGGGATGTCCTCGGCCTCCGGGCGGCTTTCCCAGTCGAAACGGCCGGGCCCCAGTTCGTCGACGCCGCGCGAGAAACCGCTGCCGGTGGCCTCGGCGGTTTCCCACTCGTCATCGCCGTAGCCCAGGAAATCGACCCCGCAAAGGTCGATCATGATGTCGAACTCCAGGCCTTCGGTATCGCGCAACGCGCGGCAGGCGTCGATCCAGTCGTCCGGCGCGATTTCGGCGATCAGCTGCCTGCGCACCTCGCGCAGGTCGGCCAGCTTGTCGGCCAGATTTTCCTTGAGCTGGCGGGCCAGGGCCTGGTTGCGTTGGCTGAATTCGCTCATGCCGCCGGCGCCATGATGGAGTTGGTCCGCCGGATCTTCTTCTGCAGCTGCAGGATGCCGTAGATCAGCTGCTCGGCCGAAGGCGGACAGCCCGGGACGTAAATGTCGACCGGCACGATGCGGTCGCAGCCGCGCGTGACGGCGTAGGAATAATGGTAGTAACCACCGCCGTTGGCGCATGAGCCCATGGAAATCACCCATTTCGGGTCCGGCATCTGGTCGTAGACCTTGCGCAGCGCCGGCGCCATCTTGTTGCACAGCGTTCCGGCCACGATCATGACGTCGGACTGGCGCGGGCTCGGCCTGAACACCACGCCGAAGCGGTCGAGATCGTAGCGCGACGCGCCGGCATGCATCATTTCGATCGCGCAGCACGCCAGCCCGAAGGTCATCGGCCACATGCTGCCCGTACGGGCCCAGTTGATCAGCGAATCGACATTGGTCGTCGCCCAGCCGCGCCCGACCAGCGGGTTGTTGTCCGCATCCGGACGCAGGATGTCGTCAACCTCGTTCAGTTCGACATTCATTCCCATTCAAGCGCACCTTTCTTCCATTCGTATATGAAGCCGATGACCAGCACCGCGAGAAAAACCGCCATCGCGACCAGCCCGGTCATCCCGATCGTGTCCAGCGCGACGGCCCACGGAAACAGGAATGCGATCTCGAGATCGAAGATGATGAACAGAATCGCGACCAGATAGAACCGCACATCGAACTTCATGCGCGCGTCCTCGAAGGATTCGAAGCCGCATTCGTAGGGCGAGAGCTTTTCGGGGTTGGGACGGCGCGGGCCGAGAATGCCGCCGGCGGCCATCAGCCCGATGCCCATGACGGTCGCGATGCCCAGGAAAACCAGAATTGGGAAATATTCCGTCAGCATGACTGTCCATTCCACTTTCGGCGACGCGCCGGGCGCCGCGTTGGTCAGGGCCGGCGCCCATGGCGCAGACCGCGTGTCACAAGACGACTGCCTGCCGGTGGCCTCCTGTAGCAGAGACCTGCACCGCCGCTTCGAGCCGGCGGGCTTCTACAGCCAATCGTTGTCGAGAACCTGGTGCCGAAGGCCGGACTCGAACCGGCACGGCCAAAGGCCACTGCCCCCTCAAGACAGCGTGTCTACCAATTCCACCACTTCGGCAGGAAATCGACGTGAAAAACTCATGTATTCAGGGCCCCTGCGGAGGTTCGGGCAGTTCGTCCCCGTCCTCGTCATCGGCCTCGCCGGCCGCCTCGGAATCGGTTTCGCTGCCGGTCGGCGCAGCCTCCTCGGCCGCCTCCGGATTGTCCAGGTCCTCGATGACCGACTCGATCGCCGTACCCGTCTCGGCGGCTTCGTCCTGCGGCTGCGCTTCCTGCTCGAGCACCGAGCCGGTCAGCGAAGAATCCGCATCGCCGCTGTTGAGCCCGGTGGCGATCACGGCCAGCGCCAGGCTGATGCCGAAAAACGCCACGGCCAGCCAGGTCGTGGTGCGGGTCAGGAAATTGCCCGCGCCGCGCGAGCCGAAGACGGTGCCCGAGGCACCGGCGCCGAAGGCCGCGCCCATGGTGGCGCCCGGACCGCGCTGTACCAGCACGATGGCGATCAGGCCGGCGGCCACGAGCACTTGAAAAACGATTAGCGTTGTAAACATGCCTTTTCCAGTTCAACCTTTCCCGCAATTCGACTGCGGCGATTATTCAGTGTTCAAAAGCCGGGTCAGCCGGCTGCCGCAATGATGGCGAGAAAATCATCTGCGCTCAGGGAAGCCCCGCCAATGAGGCCTCCGTCGATATCCTCGCAGGCAAGCAATTCAGCCGCGTTCTGCGGTTTCATGCTGCCCCCGTAGAGGATTCGAATACGGCCGGCTATTGTAGCATCGTGCTCGGCAACACGGGCCCGGAGGAACGCATGGACGCCCTGGGCCTGCGCCGGCGTGGCCACAAGGCCGGTGCCGATGGCCCAGACCGGTTCGTAGGCAATCACGGCATCGGCCAGCGCGCCGGCGCCGCAGCGAGCCACCACGGCTTCGACCTGGGCGCCCGTGACCGATTCGGTTTCGCCGGCCTCGCGCTGTTCGCGCGACTCGCCGACGCACAGCACCGGCTTGAGTCCGGCGTCCAGCGCGGCTTCGAACTTCGCGGCCACGACCGCGTCGGTCTCGGCGTGCATCTCGCGCCGCTCGGAGTGGCCGACCAGCACGTAGCCGGCGCCGACGTCGACCAGCATGGGCCCGGAGACCTCGCCGGTGAATGCCCCGGAGGCGTGCACGCTGAGATCCTGCGCGCCCAGCTGCAGGCCGCCGCTTGCGGCAGGCCTGCTCAGCCGATCGATGTACAGGAACGGGGGAATCACCAGCACTTCGGCGCCATTGTCCGGCCGGCCCGCGGCAATCGCGCCGACCAGCGCTTCGGCCATGGCGGCCGAACCGTTCATCTTCCAGTTGCCCGCGATCAGCGGCGTACGTTCGGTTTCACTCATCTTCGAATCCTGCCTTCGGAGCCGGAATTTCCGGCGCGTAGTGTACCCGCGTACAGCCGGGATCGCCGTCCCGCCGCGCGGGTCTTTTCGCCGATCCGCGGAAAATCGGAAGCGTTTCGCGCCACGTCGGCCGCACGCGGCCATGATTTTTCACGCTGTCTGCCGCATCATTCGCGCCCCGGAACCATACCAGAAGGAAGATTCCAGATGAAAAACAGCATTGCATTCGCCGGTCTGGCCGGACTTGGCCTGCTGGCCTCCACGGCTGTCGCCGAGATCGAGCGCTACACCATCGACACGGGCGGCCAGCACGCATTCGTCCAGTTCCGCATCCCCCACCTCGGCTTTTCGTGGCTGTACGGGCGTTTCAACGACTTCGACGGCGAATTCAGCTTCGACCCGGACAATCCGGAAAATTCCGAGGTCAGCGTCGAAATTCAAACGCCGAGCATCGACACCAATCACGAGCGCCGCGACGAGCACCTGCGCAACGAAGACTTCCTGACCGTCGCCGAGCATCCGGTGGCGACCTTCGAATCGACCGCATTCACGCCGCTGGGCGACGGCGAATACCGGCTGGTGGGCAATCTGGATTTCATGGGCAAGACCCGCGAGGTGAGCATCGACGTCAGCGAGATCGGCGCCGGCGAAGACCCCTGGGGCGGGTACCGCCGCGGATTCGAGGGCACGACCACGCTGACGCTCGCCGACTGGGGCATCGACTACGACCTCGGGCCCTCGGCGCGCGAGGTCGAACTCACCTTTTCAATCGAAGGCATTCGGCAGGATTAGCCGGTGGCGTCGGGGACGGCGCCCCGACCTACGGCGTTCGGGCACCGCG
>JAWLEW010000100.1:0-2662 GCA_041685925.1 Wenzhouxiangellaceae bacterium
GCTCAACTCGATTCGGCATCGTATAATCAGTGGAACTCGCTGTTTCCGGGGGTCAAACCCAACGTGCTCCTCGATGAACTTCGAAAGAACAAGACCGCGATCGAGTCACTCGCGAGCAAACACGGCGCGTCCCGAATCCGTGTCTTCGGTTCCGCGGCGCGGGGCGAGGAAAAACCCGAAAGCGACGTCGACCTGCTTGTCGAGCTTCCCCGCGGGTATGACCTTTTCGCTCAACGCCTGGCCCTCCAGCGCAGCCTGGAATCCCTGATCGGTCATCGTGTCGACCTGGTACCGGCCCACGAGTTGAATCGCCACATTCAACAGCAGGTACTGCGCGAGGCCGTCGACATCTGATGGCCCGCTGGAAAGCCCATGCGCTGCATATCCTCGACTGCATCGAGAAGATCGAAAAAATCGAAGAACGAGGAAGCCTGCTGGATGACGATATCCTCTACGCGGCCACGCTACGCCATCTGCAAACCCTCGCCGAAGCTTCCCAGCAACTTCCTGAATGGTAGAAGGCAGACGAACCGTCAATCCCGTGGCGGGATATCAGCGGCTTTCGCAATATTCTCGTGCACAACTATCTCGGAGACATCGACCCGCTCACCATTCAAGCCGTTACGCAAGAGCACCTGCCCCGACTTGAACTGGCCGTTCGGCGCATTCTCGAAAAGCATCCCGAATAGAAGCATGCCTCTATCGGCCGGCGTCGCATCGCCGACGCAGCCCTGCACCCGCGCGCAGACTGACCTCACACGAACAACTCCACCCCGATTCCGCGCGCCGCATCGGCCAGCTTGCGATCCAGGGTGACCAGCGGCAGACCCCTGCTTCGCGCAAGCGCCAGGTAGGCCGCGTCATACACGGTCAGGCGGTATCGTCGCGCAAGGTCGACGACGCCGGTCGCATCGTCATCGAGCACAACAACGATCGGCAACCGGCCAAGCAAATTCAGGAAATCATCGCTCTGGCCGGTCTCGATACGCCCGCGGCGCTCATTGACGACCAGCACATTCCGAATTTCGTACCACCATATCGCCGGCACCAGCGCGCCCTTCGACGCAATCTCGACAAGCATCGCATCGGCGACGGTACTGCTTTCATCCTCGAAACACAACGGAAGAAACGCCGAACAGTCAGCAACCAGACCGGTCATGATCGGCCCGGCTCAGTATCGATGCTCGCCGTGCCGATCTTCCAGCAAATCGGCGAGCGCAACCGCCTGGGTCCGTTTCCGAAAGTGCCGCAATTGCTCGACAGCCGAATTGCGATCGGCATCGCCATCGCCCGGTTCCCGAAACGGCACCAGCCGCGCCACCGGCTTGCCCCGACGCGTAATCACCACTTCCTCGCCAGCCTCGGCCTTGCGAAGCAGCTCGGCAAGGTGCGTCTTGGCTTCAAAAGCGCCGATTTCCATGCTGAAAACTCCAACCAACTGGTTTGTCAAACCAGTTTACGTGGAACACATATCTGAAAGCAAGCCGCCCTGTCGTGATTCCGGCCGCAGCCCTCCTCGTCGTCCCGGGCTTGGCCAACGTCATTCCGGACTCGATAAACGTCATCTCGGACTCGATCCGGGACGGGACCTGGCGTCTTTACCGCGGGCGAAACAAGTCACTGGATCCCGGATAATCCCGTGCTGCGCGCGGCATTTCCGGGAAGACAGAGAGGCAGGGCGCTGCGCGCGGCGTTTCCGGGAAGACGGAATGCGTTCGCGGCCGGATCAGCAAAGCGTAATCCAACACCCATCCGGCCCGGGACTCACCTCGAGCGGTAGGGAATCAGCACCTCTGGATCGCCACCGGGCTGAAAATCGCGGCTGTTGCGCGTCACCAGTATCAGTCCGTGGGCACGCGCAATCGCGGCCTGGATGGCATCCGGAAGCTTCCAGCGCTCGGTGCGACGAAGCCGCGCGGCGGTATCTGCGATCTCCGCTGTCATCGGCAACGTGGGAAAGGCATCCAGCAAGCGAATCGCGACCGCAGCCGCGCCGTCATCGAACCCGGCCAGCACCTCGGCACGGGTGATCACCGACAGCGCCGAATCGGCACCGTAGCGCTCGATAAAACCGGTGGCGGCCGCCATGCCGTTGAAATGATCGATCAGGATGACCGAATCGAGCAGATACTTCACCCGTCCCGTGCCCACTCATCGCGTAACCGACGCTGCCATGCAAGGCCGTCACCGCGGCGCCAGATACCGGCAGTATCCGCCAGCGCCTGCGCCAACACAGGACGCCCGGTGGCCTCCTCGTGCACGCGGTACTCGTGCACCGCCTCGCGCACCAGCGCGGCCATGGAAACGCCGCGCGCCTTCGCCTCGGCATCCAGCCACTGCTTGTCGTCGGCTTCCAGGTTGATCAGCGTTCTCGGCACGGGAACCTCGCCCAAAAAAACGATATCAGAATATATATAGAATGATATCGCGCTCCGATGAACCCGTCAAGCCAGACCTTTCAAAACCCCGAATGTGGATTCCGGATAAGCATTCGCCACGCGCGGCGTTTCCGGAATGACAGAATGCAGCGCGCAGGCTGGATCAACGCAGCATAATCCAACAACCCCACACGCCCACAACAACCCGCGTAGGAGCCGAATCCTTTCGGCGATATCACGCGGATTCGGTCCGGGCACAAATCGCGGATGGGAATCCGCTCCTA
>JAWLEW010000100.1:2762-4013 GCA_041685925.1 Wenzhouxiangellaceae bacterium
GTAGGTTGGATTAGCGCAGCGTAATCCAACAATCCCGGCACGCCGCCCCGGCGCCGGACAACCAACGTGGGGCGTTAGTGCCCCGACCTGATCAACGCCATCCCGGACTCGACCAGAACGCAGGCTGGGCGATAGAATGGTTAGCGAATCGACACCTGGACACTCTATGGGCACTGAACCCTTGCAACGCCTACGCTCGGAGATTCTGGCACTTTCTGAAGCCGAACGGGCAGAATTGGCCCACGACCTGATTCAAAGCCTCGACTCGCCTCGCGATAGCGGAGTCGAAGATGCCTGGGACCGGGAAATCTTGCGGCGAATCCGGGAAATCGATGCCGGGCAGGCGGAATTATTGGACCGAGCCGAGTTTCGACGGAGTATCCGGGCAAGACTTGAGACCCGGTAGTGCGCAAAGTACGAATTCTTCGGCAGGCGGCCCTGGAAGCGGAAGCGGCGGCTGGCTGGTACGAGAAGGAACGAGAGGGACTCGGGGCCAAGTTTGCCGAGGCGATTGAAACTGCCCTTGATGTTATAGAAGACGGTCTCGTCCCCTTGTCCCCTATGCCCGGGCATGCCGGCTCCAAGGGAGCGAAGCGCCTCATACTTCGTCGTTTCCCCTACGACATCGTTGTTGTCAAGAGCGCGGAAGAATTGATCGTTGTAGCATGCGCTCATCATTCCAGAAAGCCTGGATACTGGAAAGATCGGACAACCTCCTGATTTCGCGCCACGCGCGACGTTTCCGAAATGACGGGGAGGATGGCCCGGCGCGCCGCGCGTCGGTCGAACTGGCCCGCGCAGGTTGGATCAGCAAAGCGTAATCCAACAATCCCCACACGCCCACAACACCCCCCGTAGGAGCCGAATCCTTTCGGCGATATCGCGGCGTTATACTCGCCACATGGCCGCTGACGAAAACAAACTGATCGGAAAACTGCGCGAACTGCTGGCGCGGCAGGACGACATCCGGCTTTCGATCGTGTTCGGTTCGGTCGCCGACGACACCCAGAACCGGGAAAGCGATCTGGATATTGCCGTGCTCGCCGACGGCCCGCTGACGACTCAGCGCAAAATGGCGCTCATCGACGCCCTTGCCCAGGTGGCCGAACGGCCCATTGACCTGGTCGATCTGTCCACGGCCGGCGAGCCGCTGCTCGGCCAGATCCTGCAGCACGGGCAACGCCTCACCGGCGCCGACAGCACCTGGGCCACGCTGGTGACCAAACACCTGTTCGACGCCGCCGACTTTCT
>JAWLEW010000014.1:0-55244 GCA_041685925.1 Wenzhouxiangellaceae bacterium
GCGACAGGATGCAGGGATCGGATGCGAACAATAGTGCGGCCGAAGCGTCCGGCACGGGACGCTTTTTCAGGCTCTGGATGGCTTTTTTCTACGTCGTACTCGGCGTGCTGGTGCTCGCGTATGCGGTCAGCTGGTGGCTGGCGCGGCCGTCCCCGCCCGGCCCGTTTTACGAGTTCGAACTGTCGCCCGACGCGCGGCCCGGGCAGCTGCTCCGGGTCGAGACGCACCGGCGGGGCGTACCGGACGGCGCGGTCGGCTGGCGCATCCTGTACGCGACCACTGGTGCGGCAGGCGATGTTCGGCCCGCCAGTGCGCTGGTCGTGGCGTCGGCCGGCGAACATCCGGCGCCGCGGCCGGTCGTCGCCTGGGCGCACGGCACGACCGGCATCACGCGCGGCTGTGCGCCGTCGATGATGTCCGGGCCGTTCGATCTGGCGCCGGGTTTCCCGCGGGTACTGGACCCGGGGTGGGTCTGGGTCGCGGCCGATTACACCGGCCTGGGAACGCCCGGGCCGCACCCGTATCTCGTCGGTCCGCCACAGGCCCACGCCGTGCTCGATGCGGTGCGCGCGGCCGGCGAAATCGAGCGGCTGGAGCTGGCCGATCGTGCAGTGGTCTGGGGCCACTCCCAGGGCGGACACGCCGCGCTGTGGGCCGGGATCGTTGCGCCGGCGTATGCGCCGGACATCGAGCTGGCCGGCATTGCCGCCGTCGCCCCGGCGACCGATCTTCCGCGCCTGCTTTCCGTGGTGCATCGTCGCTTCATGGGGCGCATGCTCTCGGCCTATCTGGTCGAAGCGTATGCGGCGGTCTATCCCGACGTGGATGTCGGAGGCAGATTGCGTTCGTTCGCGCGACCGTTGGCGCGCGACATTGCCGACCGCTGCCTTGACCATGCCGGCATGCTGGCCTCGGCGCTGCCGACGCTGATCGCCGGACCGACGCTGTTCCGGGAGCCGCCGCCGTCCGGCGCATTCGCCGCACGGCTGGCCGAAAACGTGCCGGACGAACCGATCGAGGCGCCGGTGCTGATTGTGCAGGGAAGCCGCGACACGACGGTGACGCCCGGCGTGCAGGGCGGTTTCGTGTCGAACCGCTGCCTGGCCGGGCAGGTCGTCGACTACCGCGGTTTCGCCGATCAAGGGCATTTGTCGATCGTCGATGAAGATTCGCCGGTTCCGGATCTGTTGCTGCGCTGGACCCGCGCACGATTCGCCGGCGAACCGGCGCCGGTTCGTTGCCGAATCTCCGGTCAATGAATCGATCGTTGTCGCGGCGGCGGGAATGGCGGGCGGATCAGTCGTCGCGGCCGCTTTTCCAGATCGAGATCAGCAGCCAGACGCCGCCGAGCGCGGCGCCGGCGAAGCCGATGGTCCCCAGCAGCGGCAGGCCGGTGTCGTTCGGGTCGTACTGGGCATTGAGCGTGATCGCCGAGCCGATGATCAGCGCGGCGGTGACGATGCCCAGCGTCAGTCGGCTGGCGGCCTTGTCGAGCCGTGCGGCGACTTCCTTGAGCGAATTGATGTCGATGTGGACTTCGATGCGCCCGCGCCGGGCCATGCGCAGCAGCCGGCTGAGGTCTTCGGGCAGGGCGCCCACGACGCGCAGCGTATCCATGAGGTTCTTCTGCAGCCGGGCGGCGACCTGCGACGGCGAATAGTGACGCTTGAGCACGCCCTGGACCACCGGCGCGGCTTCCGAGGCCATGTCGAATTCCGGATCCAGCGACCGACCCATGCCTTCGAGCGTGATGAAGGCCTTGAGCATCAGCACCAGGTCGGCGGGCAGGATCAGGTGGTGGCGGCGCAGCACGCCGGTCATGTCGCCGATCATCGCCGACATGTCGAGGTGTTCCAGCGGTACGCCGTGATATTGCTCGATGAAATCGACGATGTCCTCTTCCAGCTGATCGGTGTCGGTATCGGCATCGCTGCTCCAGACCAGCAGGATTCGCACAACGCGGTCGGGGTCGCGATCGATCAGGCCGTGCAGCAGATCCGCCACTTCGTGCCGGCGCGTCTGCGACAGCCGTCCGACCATGCCGAAATCGAGCAGCGCGATGCGCTCTTCGGGCAGGAACTTGACGTTGCCCGGGTGCGGGTCGGCGTGGAAAAAGCCGTGTTCCAGGATCATCGACAGAATGGCGCGCGTGCCGCGGCGGGCAATGCGGTGACGGTCCAGCCCGGCGGCTTCGACCCCGGCGATGTCGCTGCCCGCGATACCTTCGATCAGGCGCTGGACGTTGAGCCGTTCGCCGCTGTATTCCCAGAAGACCTCGGGGACGACGATGCCCGATTCCGGGTCCAGTTGGGCGTCGATCCGCTCGGCGTTGCGGCACTCGGCGGCGAAATCGAGCTCGCGGCTCAGCGAGCGGGAGAACTGCTTGACGATTTCGCCGGGCCGGTACTGGCGCATTTCGGGGGCCTCGGACTCGACGATATCGGCCAGGCGTCGGAGCAGGCGCAGGTCGGCCTCTATCGTTGGCCGAATGCCGGGCCGCCGCACCTTGAGCACGACCTGGCGACCGTCGGCCAGGCGCGCGCGGTGCACCTGGGCCAGCGAGGCGGCGGCCAGCGGTTCGCGGTCGAGTTCGGTGAACAATTCTTCGGGCGGCCGGCCCAGGTCCTCGGTCAGCTGCGCGCGGATCTCGTCCCATTCGACCGGCGGGGCCTTTTCCTGCAGCCGGGAAAATTCTTCCAGCCATTCCGGGCCGAATACGTCAACGCGGGTAGCGAGCACCTGGCCGAGCTTGACGAAGGTCGGCCCGAGATCCTCGAGCACGCGCCTGAGCCGCTCGGGCGTGCGCATCGGCCCCGAGTCCTCGCCGCTGCCCCAGTGCAGGACCTTGCCGGCTTTTTCCAGCGCCCCGGCCATTCCGATACGCTGCACCACGTCGCCGAAACCGTAGCGGATCAGTACGACCGCGATTTCCTGCAGGCGGCCCAGGTCCCGGGCCGCGCTGATTGCCTGCCACAACATTGACCGATGCTCCGATGCCCGATTGCTGTCTAGTGTACCGCGCGGTCATCTGGCGGGACCGCGGCCGGGCCAGGGAGGGCTCAGCGCAAGGAGGCAGGCTTGCGGCAGACGATTGCATCGACCGGGTGTTCGGCCAGCAGCCGGTTGCCGTGCACGTGGCAGATCGCACGCAGGCTCTCGCGCAGCCTTGCCTGGAATGCCGGGGAGAATTCCGCCGTCTCGGCCTGGACGATGAAGTCGAGAATCTCGGTGCCTGCCGGGTTTCCGGCTTCAAAGCATTCGGTCACGTCGACATGGGCCGCGAGGCGCTGCACGCGCGTATCCAGCTCGAGCGGTCGAAGCGCCGCGAGCACATCGTCGCTGTACCAGGCCGATTGGTCGAACTGCTTTTTCCAGACGCGGTCTGCCAGATGATTGAGATCTTCATTCGGCGCCTGGAGGATGATCATGGTTCCGCCGGGCGCCAGCATTTCCGCGGCGTTGCGCAGCTCGGGCCCGATATGCTCGAAGTAGTACAGGCAGTGGACCAGGTGAACGACATCGAAAGTGGTCTCGGGCCGGTAGTCCTCGAACAGCCCGGTAAAGACGTCCACTGCGAAGCCCCTGTTGGCGAACAGCGCTTCGAACGCCCGGGTGTGCTCGGGATTCGGGTCGACGCCGGCCAGCGTGAGCGCATCGACGTGTTCGGCGAAAACCTGCGCGATGCGCTGGTCCATAACGCCGCCGCCGCAACCGACGCTGAGCAGCCGAGTGGGTCGGTGGGCCGGAAACGTCGTTGCATCGGCCACGTGCTCGAGCCAGTCGATGATCAGCGAACGCTGGTTGCTGGCGTGCTCGAAGCGCTCGTGCGTGACGTGATAGCGCGTATCCGAGAGTTCCTCGAGATTGCCGATTTCATCGAGATGTCGATCGATCCGGCTGCGAATGTCTTGAGCGGGTATGGCCATTTTCTTCTCTGGCGGTTTGTTCAGGATTGACGGACGGCGGAAAGGACGGTTGCCATGGCGTGCGTCGGAAACGCACCTGCGGTTCGGGCGCATGGATTCGGTCCGATCAGTGGGACCGAACATTGGAAGGAATTCATCAACACGTCTGCCGGATCCCGATCCTATCGGGTTTGCGCTTCTTGTGTCTGCCTTGACCAGCACACCGGGTTGCGTTCGCTGTCGGCGATTCCGCCGGGCCGCGTGCCGGGCATGAATTTCTGCCAGTCGCCCGAAACCATGGTCGGGTTCTCCACGACCCGTGCACCCGAGACGAAATACGTGTTGGCGAGCGCCATCCGGCTGTAGCGGGTGTAGTTGGAACCGGCGCTGTGGAAGCAGAGGTTGTGATGGAAACTGACCTCGCCGATCTCGAACGGGCCATCCTCGACGAATATTTCGCGCTGCAGACGTCGGAAGGCCTGTTCGACCTGCTGATCGAAAGTAGTGCCGAACTTGTCGAAAGGGATGTCGGCCACGTGCTGGTGCGCATCGATGGGGCCGGCGAACGCGAGCGGGCCCATTGCGGTCGGGATGGACTGGGCCGGAATCCATGCGGTCACGACGTCGTCGGTGGCCAGCGGAAAATGATGGTGGTCGTAGTGCCACGGCGTGCGGCCGCAACCGGGCTGCTTGGCCAGCAGGTTGTCGTGGTAAAGGCGCACGGCGTCGACGCCCAGCAGCTGGCCGCAAAGCCGCGCGATTCTCGGCGACAGCACGAATTGGCGCATCACCGGGTTGGCCAACCATTCCAGCTCCAGGCTGAGGAACCGGTCCGATGCTTCCCGGTCCGGATTCAGCCCGAACGAGCGAACGAAGCAGCGCAGCATCTCGGCGCGCAGCCGGAAAACCGTTCGGCGCGAAAATACATCGGGCAGCTTGACGTAGCCGTTTTCGCGGAAGAAAGCCGACTGATCCCGGCGCAGGCGATACGGGCGTTCAAGCTCGCGCGCGAGCTCATCGTCGGAAGCGCATTCGGCGCCGGCCAGCTCGCGTCCGAGCAGCGCATTTGCACTTTCGACGGCCGCTTGCGACGGTCTCCGGTCTTCTTCGATTTCGTCGGCGCCGAGAGAAACATACCAGTCCCACCATGCCTGGTTGTCCTGTTCCCAGGGCTGATCGACATCGGCTTGCAGCGCATTGGCGCCGGTCAACCGGGCCCGGCCGGGTCGGGAATCGAAAGATTTCATGAAAACGATTCTTGCCTAAAACAACGAGAGTACCTTTGCTGCGTCTCAAATTCGTGACGGCAAACCCGGGTTGCCGGCCCATGAAGGCCGCAAGCCGGGTGTCGGCGACAACTCATTCAGGGCCGACCGGGTTTTCCCAGACTTCGTGCCGGAAGTCGCGCGGTGGACGCCGCTCACGCACTTCGAACACGATCACGTCGGTGTGGGTTCGGTCGTGGCGGTCGGTGCTGGTCACGCGTGCCCGGTAGACGCCGGCGGCGAGGTCTTCGGGCAGCCGGGCGCGCCACAGGTGCATGTTGCGATCTGCGACGGCGCTCTGCGGCTGTGGTGCGGCCGGGCCATACGAGGCGCCCTTGAACAGCTCGAAGCCCTGGGCGCGCGGGTCGCCGCTGCGGCTTTCGAAGGCGTGGCGGGCGACCGAGAGCTGCCGGCTTGCCGCGAACGGGTCGGCCCATTCGGCGCCGACCCGCGCGCGTTCCCCGTCTCCGGCCTGGGTTCTTTCCAGCCTCAGTTCACGACCGTCCGAGAGCGTGGCCTCGACCGCGGTTTCGCTCGAGCCGGCCCAGACGTTGGCGGTCAGCCACACCCCTTGGGCCAGGTCTTCCGGCGTGAGGATTCGGGTATCCGGCAGATCCTGGATCGAAAACGGCGGCAGCGGATCGCGCTCGGACGCATCCAGCGCCTTCCAGTCCATGATCGCCTCGAACCATTTCCGGAATGCCGGCGTGTTGAGCCCGATCCACTGGCGCCGGTCCGGGTCGACGCGTGCACCGAGATAGCGCTCGCGGTACTCGGCGCCGTCGAATTCAAGCATCAGCACGCCGGGCGGTGCGCCCATGCGCTGCAGCGCCATCGGGTTGCCGTCGACGTTGTAGTCGCCCTGGAACCAGGCGCCCGATCCGGCCCCGGCGATGATGTGGCGAAACGGCAGCGGTCCGACGCCGGCATTGGCCTGCCAGCCTTCGAAGTGCTGGCCGGGCGCATGGTTTTCGGTGCTGTGGGTATGCCCCGAAAGCGAGAGCGCCGGCCGGCCTTTCAGCAGCTCATGCAGCGCGCCGGCGTTGTCGGTCTGGTGCCTGGCGCTGTCGGCGTCGACGAACGAGACCAGCGGTATATGGTGCGCCAGCACGATCAGGCGGTCCTCGGGCGTGTGCTCGAGCAGGCCGGCCAGCCACTGCATCTGGGTGTCGGTAATCCGGCCGTTGTAGGTGGGCCGTTCCTCGTCGCGGCAGAATTCCCGAGCCGGTTCGCCGTCGCCGGGCCGGCACGGATAAACCACGTTGTCGAGCACTACGAACAACACCTGGCCGCGCTCGAAGGCGTAGTAGCTGGGGCCGTACATTCGGCGCCAGGAATCGGCCGAGTCGGCGTCGGAGCGGGCGTCGAAGTCCAGGTCATGGTTGCCGTGGACCAGCCATTGGGCGGGGCCCAGGGTGGCGCCGATTTCCAGCAGGCGATCGAGCAGCCCGAGATCGTCGCCGACGACGTCGCCCAGGTAGAGCAGGCAATCGTCGGCGTCCAGTGCCTGGTTCGCCAGATCGGTGATCACGCCGTCGCGAAACCACCCGACTTCCCGGTTGGAGTAGGTCTGGCTGTCGCCGATGATCGCGCAGCGAAATGCCCGGTCCGGCGAACCGCGCCGCACCAGCGGAAAATCCACTTGCCGCGGGATCGACCCGGTATCCGGCAGGCCGCCGAAGCGCAAGCGGGCAGGGCTGCCGCCTGGCTTGTGGACTTCAAAGAATTGCGGCACCCGGCGCTGATCGGTCGGCACGCGCCAGCCGGCCGGCTGGACGATGGTGAGGTCCATGTCCTCGCGCGCCACGATGCCATAGCGGCCTTCTTCGTCGGTGCGCACCCAGTCGCGCCCGTTGGATACCAGGACGCCGGAAACCCCGGCCTCGTCGGGGTCGCGGTTACCGTCATTGTCGCGGTCTTCGAAAACGCGACCGGATGCCTGCCCGAATGAATCGGGGCCGGCCTGTTGTTCATCGGCAAAGATCGCGGCCGAATGAACAATGGCGGCGAGCAAAGGGAAAAACCGCAAAGGAGCTGAACGGGACAAGGGCTGGATCCTGGTATCAAGTGATTTCATGCTAACGACATCGTGTAAAGATTTTCTTGCTGCCCGACGTCTATCCGGTGACGGTTGCTTCGGTCCATGAACTCGGCGTATGATGAACGACAGCCTTGGTGCTTTGCCCGACATCGGTCGGGCTCGAGGAAGAAGACTTGAACGAATCCGCGGGAAGATCCGGTTCCGAAGTCAAAAAGCCGCTCGCCGAAGATGAGAACTGCATTCGGCGCAACGGTTTCAAGCTGCTTCGAAAGATGCTGGCCTACCATCTGACGCTTGGTCTGCTGCTGCTTGTGATAGTCGCGATTTTTCCTTCGTTTGCCGACCTGCTGCCCATCGGCGGCGTCCGGGATCTTGCCGCCGGCGGCGAAATCACCATCGATAACAGGCAGCTTGGAACGCAACGGCCCGACGGCGAAATCATCAGCACCATGTTGCGGGCCGGCGAGGATCTCGATCGGCTCGGTTATGCGCGCCAGCTCGTCATCACCCTGATTGGAACATGGCTGCTGGTCCTGCCGGTTTCATGGGTGCACAAGGGCATTCACGGTTCCAGCATCCACGATCATTCGCTCGACGAGACCACGCTGATACTTCCGGGCGTGGTCGCGGCAATCGTGCTTATCGTCCAGCACAGCCTTGCGCTGGCATTCAGTCTTGCCGGTATCGTTGCCGGGGTGCAGTTCAGAAGGGCGCTTCAGGACACTTTCGATGCCCTGTTCATTCTCGTCGCCATCGGCACCGGCATTGCGGCTGGCGTCGAGGCACTCGAGGTGGCTGCGATACTTACGATATTCTTCAGCTACGCGGCCCTGTACGTGTGCTGTTTCGGCGACGGGCTGGAGCCGGATTTCGCTGCCCGGCGCAAGGCCGAGAAACAGAAACGCAAGGAGGCGGCCAGGCAACAGGCCTCTGCGTCCGAAGAATCGGAATCCTGAAGCCTTCATGCTGCAGGCGCCGATGACCGAGGTATCGCGAACGATGAAAATGAACTTGCCGTCCCGGTCCCACGAGCCGTCTCTGGCATCCCGCCTCGTGCATGCGGTATCGGCGCGTCTTTCCGTGGCGTCGATCGGCATGGCTTGCGCGGGGTGTCTGATTGCGACTCTCGGTTCGGATTCTGCCCGGGCGAGTGATGCGGTAGCGCTTTTCAGATCGAGCGATACCGTGGAGCTGACGCTCAGCGGACCCTGGCGCAAGATCGTTCGCAACCGAGCAAACCAGGATCCCTATCCGGCAACCCTCGAATACATCGACGAATCGGGGAATCGCAAGATCGTTGAATTGACCGTCGAGCGTCGCGGCAAGACGCGCCAGCGAATCTGTCGTTTTCCGCCAATCAAGCTGAGGTTCGAAAAGAACGACGTCAAAGGCACCCTGTTCGAAGGCAACAAGTCGATCAAGATGGTGACGCATTGCGATAACGGTCGAAGATGGGACGAGTATTACATTCTTGAAATGCTGGCCTATCCGATCTACAACGTGGTCACCGATCGAAGCTTTCGGATCCGTCCGCTCTCGGTGACTTACCATGATTCGGACCGTGACAGGAATGATGGGCCGCGCTTCGCGTTCCTGATCGAAGACGATAAACTGGTCGCCAACCGCAACGGACTGGACAAGTACGATGTCGGCGATATTTCGGCGGACCGGCTGGAACCACTGGAGAGCAGCCGCTTTGCGCTTTTTCAGTATCTGATCGGGAACGAGGACTGGTCCTCGCTCGGTGGCCCGCCCGGTGAAGACTGCTGCCACAATGCCAAGCTGATCGCTCCGGAATCGGGCGAGCCGCTTTATGCGCTTCCTTACGATTTCGATTCGTCCGGGTTCGTGGATGCGCATTACGCGGCGCCGAACGACGGGCTTCCGATTTCGAAAGTTTCGCAGCGACTGTACCGCGGATTCTGCCTGCATAATTCCACGCTCGAAACCGCGCGTGACGAATTCCTGCAGAACAAGCAGACCATTCAGGCAATTGTCGAAGAGGAGCCGCGCCTGCGTTCGCGGACCCGGTCGCGGGCAACCAGGTACCTGGAAGGTTTCTTTGCCGTGATGGAAGATCCCGAACTGTTCGAACGGGCAATTACAGGCGCGTGCCGCAAATAGGAATTCCGTTTTCGTTTTCGGCTTGTCCGGCGGGGGGTGGCGCGTTGTCGGAGCCTTCGATTGCCGCGCCTGTCTCCGTTGCTGCCTGGCGGGCTTCATCGACCTCGCTCCGGAGTGCTTGAAGCCTCTCACGGGCAGCTTCATTGTCCGGAAGCAATTCAATGACGCGTTGTAGATAGTCGGCCAGGCCGGCATCGTCGCCGGGCAGTTCTATTTTTTCCGGCAGATAGCCGGCGAACAGCCGCTCCGGCGTGATTTCCAGGTACGCGACGTGACCGCCGTATGCGGCGCTGATGCCCGTATCGATCTGGATCACCCGCCCGGAGTAACGCGGCCAGATGATGCCGCCGGTCGGCGTGTGGCCGATCACGATATGGGCGGCGTCATGTTGACGCAAAATTGCGTCCACCGTCTCCGTAGACGCCTCCGGCGCCACCCCGGCCAGGCCTCGATACCACAACGGTCCATATTCATCGGTCAGTATGCCCAATTCCTCCGGGTCGCGTTGTTCCAGCGCGGCGTGCGCGCGCGCGGTCATGGATTCGAGCGCGTCGCGACAGTAATGGCCGCTGATGCCGCCATGGACGAAGACCACGTCGTTGATCTGCACGGCGACCCGGGCGTTGGAAATCCATCGAAACATTTCGCCGTCAGGGTTCCAGTTCGGGTTCCAGGCCTGGCGATGCTCGACCCAGCCGAGTGGGCGGCGGTCATACCATTGAGCGCGGAAATCGTCGGGGCGTTTGGCAAATCCGGCGGGATCACGCGTCTTCATGTCGTCGAGTACCGCGTCGAAATAGCGATCGCGGATTCGTTCCGAGCGCGGCGTCGCGAATGCCTTGAACTCTTCTTCGGTGACGTAACGAAGGTCACCGTAGACATTCATCGCTTCGTGATTGCCGATCAGGTTGTGAACGCGGCCACCCCTGCGACTTGCCTGGCGTGCGAGTCTTGCCATGTGCTCGATGATTTTTTTCGTCTCCGGTCCGCGATCGGGAATGTCGCCGGTCTGGACCAGGTGAGTACTTCCGGCAATCCACCTGTCGCGGCGGTCCACGATACCCGCGGCTCGCAGGGTCTCCATGTAGTTGTCGTAGTCGCCGTGAAGGTCGCCGATCGCGACGATTCGATCCACGTCGGCCCAGCGGTGATCGCTGATCTCGCGCGGGGCCGCTTCGGCCGTGCCGAAAGCGAGCAGCAGGCAAAATACCAGTAATCGAATCATTGACACCGATCCATCGAGTTGATCAGCCGATCCCGAACCCGGCCGAACGAGAACTTTCGCTCAATATAGCAGCGTGAGTCAAGGGGTCCGCACGTCGCCGTCGCTTTCCGCCCAGCCGGTCCAGCCAGGCCCGCGCGCCACGCGACCGGGCGTGGCGCCGGTGTGTTCGGCATCGCGCAATACGGCCTCGCCGTTGACGAACACGTCGCGCACGCCGGTGGCGAGCCGATGCGGATCCTCGAAAGTGGCGTGATCCTCGACGGTGGCTGGATCGAATACGACGATATCGGCGTAGTAGCCCGGCGTCAGGCGGCCGCGATCTCTCAGCTTCAGGTTGCCGGCCGGGTAGCTGGTGAGCCGACGGATGGCCTCTGCCAGCGTAATGACCCGCTGCTCCCGCACGTACTTTCCGAGCAATCGGGCTACGTTGCCGTAGGCCCGCGGATGGGTGGAAGATTTCAGGAACACGCCCTCCGGCGCGTAGGCTCCGGCATCGCTGCCGAAGGCCATCCAGGGCTTGGCGATCTTGCGCGCGACGTTGTCTTCGGACATCAGGAAATAAATCGTGCCGACGCGGCTGTCGTCCTCGATCACCAGGTCGATCATCGTCTGCTCCGCGCTGGTGCCGCGCATCGCGGCCACTTCCGCCAGCGTCTTGCCGGTCAGCGGCTTGAGGTCGTCGCTCTTGAACGAGTAGAACAGCAGGTTTTCGGCGCCGCCCGCGGCCAGGTACAGGTTTTCCCAGTCGTCGCTTGGCGTGCCGATCTCGTCGATCACGCGTTTCCGGATTTCACTGTCCTGCAGCCGGCGCACCCAGGCGTCGTGACCGCCTTCCTGCACCCACGGCGGCATGGCGGCGTCCAGCCCGGTGGCGCCGGCCGTGTAGTTGTACATGTCGGCTCGGATGTCAAGCCCTCGGGCCCGGGCGGTCTCGACCAGTTCGAAAACACGCTCCAGCTTTCCCCAGTTTTCGCGACCGGCGGCCTTCAGATGGTAGATCTCGGCCGGTGCGCCCGAGCGGTCGGCGATGTCGATCAGTTCCTGTACCGACTCGACCAGCCGATTGCCCTCGCTGCGCATGTGCGAGATGTAGGAACCGCCGTACTCTGCGGCGGTGGCGGCCAGCGCGACCAATTCGTCGGTATCGGCGTAAAAGCCCGGCGCGTAGATCAGCGACGAACCCACGCCCAGGGCGCCTTCTCGCATGGCCTCGGCAACCAGCGCCTGCATTCGTCCAAGCTCGTCGGGATTCGGCGCGCGGTCGGCCTCGCCGAGCTCGTGCATGCGGATTGTCGTCGCGCCGACGAACGAGGCCACGTTGGGTGAGATGCCGCGTGTCTCCAGGTGTTCGAGATAGCCGCCCAGCGTGTCCCATTCGACGTCGAATCGGATATCGCTCTGGCGGGCCATGATCTCGTCTTTCATCGCGTCGTTCAATGGCCCCATGGACCAGCCTTCGCCGAAGACTTCGAGGGTGACGCCCTGGCGCAGATCGCTCAGACCCCTGCCGTCCTCGATCAGCGTCTCGGTCGCCCAGCTGAGCATGTTGATGAATCCCGGCGCCACCGCCATTCCGGCGGCGTCGATCGCGGTGGTCGCGTCGGAGATCTCGAATTCACCCAACGCCGCGATGCGGTCGCCGCGTACGGCAACGTCGGCGGCAACCGGGTCGCCGCCGAGACCGTCGTAGACCAGGCCGTCGAGAATTACCACGTCGTAGCGCGGTTGGACCGGTTCCGACCCGGACGCGCTCGCGCCGGGCGGGCCGCCGTTCCAGCCGATCAGGACGACAATGGATAACAGCGCGAAGACCGGGCCGGTTCGATGGATGGGGTTGCGGGTCATGCGGTTTCTCCAGACGGGCAGTGCGGCGGACCAGGCTGGATACTAATCGCCCCCATGCCACGCGGCAAGCTTTTCAAACCATGCGGGCGCCTGGCGCGGCCGCATGCACTGAAGGGTATCGCGCTGCCGGCCGACCGCGACGCGAGCGCCGATGAGCCGACGGTCACATTCGATACCGGCGGCGATTGCTTCGACGACTCGATCGAAGATGCGCGCCCCAACGCCGGTGGCGGGGTACATCTAGTACAGACCCGGAACGAAGACGAAGCTCAAGAGTGTAACCACGATTCCGACAACCACCCCGTACAGCAGGAAGGGCCAGAACGTCTTGCGCAATATCAGTCCTTCCTTCCCGGACAGGCCCACGACCGCGCACGCGGCAACGATGTTGTGAATGCAGACCATGTTGCCGAATCCACCGCCGACGGCCTGGGCCGCGACGATGATCTGATGCGGCAGGTCGAGCTCGGTCGCCATTCCCCACTGAAATTCCGAGAACAGCAGGTTCGACACGGTATTGGAGCCGGTGATGAAGCCGCCCAGTCCACCGATGAAACCGGCAAACATCGGCCAGGTCTGGCCGGCGATCGCCGCCATCGCTTCGGCCATCGCCAGCGGCATGGACGGATAATTGTTGGGGTTCAAGGCTTCATCGGCAATTCCCGAGCCCCGGAATATGGAGACCAGGGCGACTGCAAAGAACAGTGCGATCGCCGGATTCTTCATTCGCTTGATGGCGTCGATCCAGGCAGACCTGACCTGGGTCGGGCTCATTCTGTGGATGAAGATCGTCAGCACCGCGACCAGGATGAACGGAATGGTTCCCGGGAGGTAAAGAATTGCGATACTGCCTTCGACGGACTCATATCCGAGGATATTCCGGAAATTGATCTGCACGTCGGCCAGCCAGCTCTTGAGACCAAGCTGGTCGATTCGGGTAAGAACGAGGATCAGGCCGATCAGCATATACGGCGACCAGGCCTTGAACTGGCTCATCCGGGCCTCGAATCTGCTGCCCTCGGCAACACTCACGGTGCCGGTCCATTCGGGGTCCCAGTCTTTCTGGCTGCCGAACGTAAATACCTGGTCGGGAACGGCAATGCCCCGCTTGGCGCCCCAGACGACGATGGCCAGTCCGATGAGCCCTCCGATCAGGGAAGGGAATTCCGGTCCGACGAACCAGGCAAAGAACACGTACGGAACGCTGAATGCAAACGAAGCGAATATGCAGAATTTCCAGGCCGCGAAGCCGTCGGACCACGTCCGATTCGGGCCGAAAAAACGGGTGATGAAACCCAGCATGAATATCGGAAGAATGAACGCCATCGGCAGATGCATGATCGTCGACCATTGGGCAACGACTTCGCCGAACGAGAGGTAGTCGCTGAAATTGACGCCCGGGCCGCCGACGGCTACCGCATCGTCGATCAGGTCGCGCAGGAAGGTCAAACCCAGCACGATCGGGGTGCCCACCGCGCCGAAGGTGACCGGAACGGTATTGAACGAAAGGCAGATGACCGCCGCGGCCATGGGCGGGAACCCGAGCGCCAGCAGCAACGGCGCCGCCAGCGCGGCCGGCGTGCCGAAGCCTGCGGCACCCTCGATGAAAGCCGCGAACAGGAAGCCGATGATGATCGCCTGCACGCGCATGTCCGGCGAAATGTCCTGCATGCCGCTCTGGATGGTTTCCATCGCGCCGGAGTCGCGCAGGGTCATCAGGATCAGTATTGCCCCGAATACGATGATCAGGATGCCGACGGCCGTGATGATGCCCTGTATCGACAGCGCCAGCACATAGCCCACCGGCAGTTGCCAGACCAGTATTGCCGCTATCGCCGCGGCGGCCCACGCGATCGGCATCGCCTGTGTGGCCGGCCAGCGCAGACCTACCATGAGCACGAGGGCGATCGCGATCGGGATCATCGCCAGAACGGCTAAAAATCCTATGGACATTTTTTTCTCCTGGGCGGCAGTTTCTGTCTGGTGATAGTGCAATAGCGCAATGCCATGCGTTTCTGCACCTGCGCGTTTCAGGCCGTGCTCAGAATATGTACTTGGCCATGAAGTGCAGCTGGTTCATCTGTCCGGTTTCGCGCGTTTCGACCTCCCGCTCGGCAACCAGGTACTCGAGGCCGAAGCTCATCGGCGGAACGGGACTGTAAAGAAGGTTGACCTGGCCGCTCCAGTTGGACCGGTTGACACGCAGACCGTCGAACTGCCCGGGGTTGTCGACTTCCAGGTAGGAAAGGATCACGTTGGAGCGCCATTTCCGATTCCACCAATGGCGGTATGCGGCGAAGCCCCCGGCCGTGCCGATGGCTTCCAGCGTGCCGTCGGGGCGGATGGCCGCGTCATTGGCGAAGTTGAGGCCGACGTAGCGGCCGATGCCGTCGCCATAGTGCAGTATCCATCGTAGATCGTCGCGCCCCAGCAATACCTTTCCGGAAAAGCTCACACCCCACCCGAGGGTCGAGTCGTCGATGTCGATATTGCGGTCTTCGTACTTGAGCTGGCGCAGGATGCCGGCGACCTGGAGGTGTCCCCATTCCGAATCCCAGGTATGACGGACGTTCAGGTCGGGAACGTTGTTGTCGTCCGTCTCGATCCGGCCGCCGTCCACTGGTGTGACCGTGGTTTCACTGTTCTCGAGTGCGATCGCGAAATTTCCCGGGCTGTATCGGATCTGCGGCTGGCGGCCGAACGAGGTCGAGCCGGATGCACCGAGAAAAGTGACGCTTTCGGCGAGTGCCGGGACATCCATGAAGGTATTCCATGTCTGCCCGATCAGGAGATCGTTGTAGGTAAAGAAGGCGTGGCGCAGCCTGGGTGAAAAAGAATTGCTGACACGTTCGTTCCCGAAAGGCGTCGTCAGGAAATCGAGCTGGATGAAACTCGTTATCTCATGGCCGTCGCCGATGGTATGGTCGGTTTGAAAGTGGAAACGGCTTTCGCGGACGTGAGCGTCCAGTTTTACGCCCTCGCCTTGCCCGCCGATCGGAATGGTGCTCGGCACCAGGAAATCCCGGCCCACGCTGTCCCCGGGAAGCTCGCCGTCGTCGAAGTCGGTTGCCATGAAGTCGGTCTTGACGTAGCCGCCGAAAGTGAAGTTCGGTCTGGCTTCCTGCTGTTCGGCAATGGCGATGGCCGGCTCTACGCGCTCGGCGATTTCGTCAAGCTTCCTTCTGGCCTGCTCGGCCTGTGCTCGCGCCGCGGCGACCTCTTCAGAGGCCGTTTCCAGCTCGGCGTTTCGCGCCTCGAGGATCCGGTGATTGTTTTCGATCAGCTCCTTGACCAGGGATTCGAGCTCTTCGATGCGTTTGTGATGATCGCGCGATTCCAGTTCCGCGATCCGTCGCTCGAGTTCTTCCACTTTGCCTTCCTCGGCAAGCGCAGGGCTGAACAGTGCGCTGCACAGAAGAATCAGCAGGAAGGATCGGACGGGCAAGAGCCTCGCGTGCCGGGAGCTTCTGGGGGTTGGCTTCTTGATATTGTTCTCCCGTTTGGCGGTTATTGGAAAGTTGCGCATGATCCGTCGTGATCAGTGGCGAGCGGTGGCCGATTCAGGCAGATCCTCGCGCAGGAGACAGGACTTCATTTTCTGGATCGGCCTGTAAATTCATCGGTGCTCACGCGGTTCGGTGCAGCGGTCCAGCAGATAGGCAATCGACCGATAGGGTCTTGCGCCATGATTGCTCAGGCCGATTTCGCAGGTTCTGCTCGAAGACACGCCTTCGGGGCAGTCGTCGGGCAATTGATCGGCCAGCGTCCGCAAGGCGCTGGCATTCACCTCGGGCAGCGTGAACCCCAGAGATCCTGCCCAGCCGCAGCATTTGATGCCGGAAGGCTGAACGACCTTTTCGGCACAGGTCGAGGCCAGTTCGTGCAAGCGCTGCTCGGTTCCTGCCTTGAGCGTACTGCACGTCGTGTGCATCGCCACCTTCTTGTCGCGTGCAACGACATCGAGTTTCGGCAGAACGTGTTCGGCCAGGAAGTCCGGAAGGTCATGAATCTCGAGATTGCAGGCGTGTTCATGGGTGGCGCGATAGGCGCAGGGGCTGGTATCGAAAACGATCGGGTCTTGCCCGCCGCGGCTTGCCTCGCGCAAGCCTTTCTCGAGTTCGCTGAATTTGCGCTCGGCTTCGTTGAACAGGCCTTTGCTGTCGAATGGCTTGCCGCAGCAAAGGCCGCCGAGGGAATCCGGAAGCACCACCTGGTATCCGGCTTTCTCCAGCAACGAGACGACAGGGGTCGACAGCGAAGCCTTTTCGGGATCGCCGAGCGCGGGTCCCATGGTCCGGCTTGCACAACTGGGGAAATAGACGACGCGAGGCCGTTGCTGATCCGGAAAGCTGGCGGGTCGCGCCAGCCGGGCCGGCCGGGGCATGGCCGGCGTCCACAACGGCAAACGGCCGCCGGAAAGTTTTCTGGCGCCCCGGGAAAGCGCGGACATGACGCGTGCGCCGAGTATGCGGTGGGCCAGGTTGGCGCCTGCCAGGCCCCACCGCGTCATGGACATCACGGCCGCGAATCGACGACCCAGAAAGGACGCGATTCGCGGTCCCGTGCGTCCCCAGGCCTGGCTCCTCAGGCTGGTCATCATCTTGCCGGTGTTGATTCCCACCGGACAGGCTTGACCGCAAAGACCGTCGCCGGCGCAGCTTGCGATGGCCTGGTGCTCGTAGGATTTCTGCATTTGCCGCAGGCGGTCCGGGGCCTCGCCGGTTTCCTGCAGGCGGGAGATCTCGCGCAGTCCCACGATGCGCTGGCGCGGCGTGGTGGTGTACTCGCGCGTGGGGCATACCGGTTCGCAGAAGCCGCATTCGATGCATTTATCCACGATCGAATCTACAAGCGGCAGGGGCTTGATGTTCTGCATGTGGATGTTCTTGTCCTCATTGAGGATCACGCCGGGATTCAGGATTCCGGCCGGATCGAACAGGCGTTTCAGCCGCCACATGAGGTCGTAGGCCTTTTCGCCCCATTCGAGTTCGACATATGGCGCCATGTTGCGGCCGGTGCCATGCTCCGCCTTCAGGGAACCCTGGTAGCGTCCGGCAATGAGCGAGGCCAGTTCATCCATGAACCTGCCGTACCGGTCCAATGCTTCGGTCGTGCCGAGATCCGGCGTCAGTACGAAATGGATGTTGCCTGCCAGCGCATGTCCGAAGATGATCGCGTCGTCGTAACCGTACTTGCTGAACGATTCCCGCAACTCGAGCACTGCATCGGCCAGCTTTGCGGTCGGGACGGCCACGTCCTCGATGATCACGTGGGTGCCGGGCGGGCGCATCGCGCCAACGGAGGGGAACGTGCCCTTGCGCACTGCCCACAGTGCGGTTCTCCGGCCCGCGTCCTCGGTGAACTCGAGGGGCGTGAGCATTTCGATGTCCCGGAGTTCGCGCGTCACGCGCTCGACCTGGTTTTCCAGGATGCGCGGATCGGCAGAACCGGCCTCGATCAGCAGGGCCGCGGCCTCGCGGGGCAATTGATCCAGTTCCTGCGGCATGCCCGGCTTGCCGTGGACCGAGCGCAGGGAAGCGCCATCCATGAGTTCCACTGCGGTGACCGGTTGGTCTTCCAGCCTTGCGACGGCCATGCACGCGGTGCGTACGTCGGGAAAAATGGCCAGCGCCGTTGCCTTGTGCGCCGGATCTTCGACCGTGGTGTAAGTAAAGCTGGAGATAAAGCCAAGCGTGCCCTCGGAACCGACCATGAGGTGGGTCAGTATGTCGACGGGGTCGCTGAAATCGATCAACGCGTTCAGGCTGAAGCCACAGGTGTTCTTGATGGAGAACTTGCGTCTGATCAGTTCGGCAAGCTCGGCGTCTTGCTTGACCTCGTCCGAGATTTCTTTCAACTCGCCGAGAAATTCCCCGTGCGTGTTGGCGAATTCGGCCCGGCTTTCGTCATCGGAGGAGTCCAGGGTCGCGCCGTCGGCAAGGACGAGGCGCGCGCCACGCAGGGTCTGGTAACTGTTCTGGGCCGTGCCGCAGCACATGCCGCTCGAGTTGCACGCCACGATGCCCCCGATCTGCGCGGCGTCCAGCGATGCCGGGTCGGGGCCGATTCTTCGGCCGTAGGGCGCGAGCATCCGGTTGGCATGCGCGCCGATGACGGCCGGGCCCAGCGTGATCGACTCGCCATGTTCACCCACTCGAGCCTGCTTCCAGGCCGGACCGATCTTGACCAGGATGGAATCGGTAACGCCCTGGCCGGACAGACTGGTACCTGCGGCGCGAAACGTCAGCGGCACGCAGAATCGGCGTGCCATGGCCAGGATCTGCGCGACCTGGCTTTCGGTTTCGGGATGCAGGATGGCCTTGGGAACCAGCCTGTAAAAGCTGGCGTCAGTGCCGTTCGTCAGGCACAGCAACGGGTCCGTAACGATGGCGGCGTCGGGCAATATCGTGCTGATCGCGGAGATGAACCCTTGATGGTCCGGACCTTGCCGCTCCAGCCCTTCGTCCGAAACCGTCGCAGTCGTGTCCAGCATATGCGTATGCTCCTGATTGCATTTTTCGGCATGGCCGGCAACCGGGTTCCCGTCAGTCACTCGACCGTTGATGTGGCGTTGGTCCGTTCCCGGGGTATTCGGACAGTTACCGGACGCCCCTGATCCCGACCCGAACGTTTTTGAGGGTATCGATTCTTGGTGGATGGTCCGCGGAATCTTTCAAAACGCCGCGAAAGAGAATGGATGGAACTATGAGTCCAGATCATATACATGCCGATTGGAGCCCGTCAAGGTCTTTCGGCATTGCGCTTCCCGTGGCCCGCCCGCTGCCTGCACGCCCGGCATCGGACGGTCGCGTTGCCGGGTATGATCGGGTCACGACCGTACCGGAGCGCGACAGGCGCCATGGATGCCGAGGACTACGATCGCTGGTATGCAACGCCGCGCGGGCGCTGGATCGGGCGGCGCGAAACCGCGCTCGTGATGGATGGGCTTCAGCCGCGGCGAGGGGAGTCGCTGCTGGATGTCGGCTGCGGCACCGGGCATTTCACGCGGGCGCTGGGTGCCGCTATAGAAGGCGATGTCGCGGCGGTCGATATCGACCGGGCCTGGGTCGACTATGCACGCCGGCACGATGAACGCCACGCGTTGTACGCGATTGCCGACGGGTCGGCGCTGCCGTTCGCCGATGCCGGATTCGACCTGGTGGTATCGATTGCCGCAATCTGTTTCATGGACGACGAGCGGACCGCGATGCGGGAACTTGTGCGCGTCACGCGGCGGCGCTTTGCGGTCGGCCTGCTCAATCGACACAGCCTGTTGTGGCTGAAGAAGGGCCGCAATGGCGGCAGCGGCGGGTATCGCGGCGCGCGTTGGCACACGCCGGACGAGGCCCGGGCGCTGTTCGAAGGCCTGCCCGTGCGCAACGTTCGCGTAGCCACCGCGATTCATGCACCAGGGGGCTCGTGGCCGGCGCGGGCGGCCGAACGCGTGTTGCCATCCTGGCTGCCGACCGGCGCTTTCATCGTCGTATCCGGTGATGCCATTTGCGGCGGGGCAGCCGGATGACACCCCTGATTTTCTCGGTAGCGCTGCATTGATCGACGCGGTATCATGAAGATGACGACATGAATTCCCGTTTGCCTTGAAGGGTTCGCGGCATGAATTTGCGACCGTGAAGTCTTGAACTGGATGCTGGCTGGAGCATTATGAAATCAAGCGCTGCAAGAACCTTCGCTCGAATCCTGATGGCTGCGCTGGCCATGGCCGTTACCGGCTGCGCGGGTTTGGGCCAGGACCGGGAATTGCCGACTGTCAGCGTCCAGTCGTTCCGGGCCGTGCCGGGTCAGGCGTCCGGCCTGCCGGCGTTCGAGATCGGGTTGATCGTGCTGAATCCGAATCCGGAGCCGCTCAGGCTGCAGGGCGTTTCCTACTCGATTCGACTGGACGGGGAACCGCTGCTCGACGGTGTGAGCAACGAGATGCCCGTCATCGAGGGATACGGGCAGGGCACGGTGACGCTCAATGCCGCGGTGAACTTCCTCGGCGGCATTCGCCTGGTCAACAGCCTGTTGCGCAGTCCGCGTCAGACCTTCGACTACGATTTCACCGCCAAGCTCGACCCGGAAGGATTCGCGCGCGACATCCACGTGACGGAGTCCGGGCGCATCGATCTGACCGCGCCGCCGCGCTGAATCGCGACTACGGACATCCGGCGGCATGGGCCGGGATCGCAATCATCGGCATTCCGTAATCCCTTCGTTCCGCGGCAAGCCGCCATTGGGAGAATCCGTCATGCATGCGCACATCCTGTCTTTCCTGTTGTTCGCCGCCATTTTTGCTGGCGACTGCTTCGCCGCCGATACATCCGGCGACATCGGTCGCGAGCCCGTCGATGTCGACTTTACCTGGGGCGTGGAGATTCCCATGGCCGATGGGATCACGCTCAACGGCACGCTGTATCGGCCCGAGGAATGGGCGGGCGACGAGGGCGATCCGCTATCCACTATCGTGACCATCACGCCGTATATCAGTGATCGATACCATCCCGACGCGCAATATTTTGCGCGCCATGGATTCGCCTTCCTGGTCGTCGACACGCGTGGGCGCGGCAACAGCGCGGGTGAATTCCGGCCGCTGGACCTGGAAGACGGCGAGGACGGGCGTGACGTCGTCGAGTGGATAGCCGAACAGCCCTGGTCCAACGGCAAGGTGGGAATGCGCGGCGGCTCCTACGGCGGATACAACCAGTGGGTGACGGCGCGTTATTTTCCCGAAAACCTGGCCACCATCGTGCCGATCGCATCGCCGTATCACGGCATCGATTTCCCGATGAACTACAACGTCCAGTATCCGTATTCGATCCGCTGGCTGACCTTGACCAGCGGCGTGACGCCGCAGGGCCGAATCTTCGGCGACGACGAGTTCTGGAACCGCAAGTTTCTCGAATACCACAAGTCCGGGATGGCGTTCGAGAACCTCGACGAACTGATCGGCAATCCGAGTCCGATCTTCCAGCGCTGGGTATCGCGACCCTACATGGACGATTACTGGGCCGCGCGCGTGCCTTCTCCGGAGGAGCTGCGGCAACTGGATCTGCCGATTCTCACCATCACCGGCTACTACGACGGCGACCAGCCCGGCGCGATGCAGTACTACCGCGACCACATGAAACACGGCAGCGACAGGGCGAAGGCCGGTCATTTTCTGATCCTCGGGCCCTGGGATCACAGCGGCACGCGGCAGCCGCGCCGGGAGTTCGGCGGTTACAAGTTCGGCGACGAAATGATGTTCGACGCGTTCGCGCTGGATCGGGCGTGGTACCGCTGGACCATGGCCGACGGCGATCGTCCGGAATTCATCCGGGATCGCGTGACGTATTTCGTCGCCGGCGGCAACGAGTGGAAGTCCGCGCCTTCGCTGGAAGAAGTGCACGATTCGGAAATGGTGCTGCAGCTGGGCGCCGACCGCACGCGGCACGACGTCTTCCACTCGGGTGTGCTGGCCGGGACGCCGGATACGCGCTCGCCGCACTCGCAATACCTCTACGATCCACTGGATACAACCAAGGCCGAACGCGGCGTGGCAGACGACTACATCGTCGACCAGGGCGAGGTCATGCACATCGACGGCGACGGACTGGTCTTTCACTCGGAACCGTTCGAGAGCCCCACCGAGATCAGCGGATATCTGCGCCTGGAGGCCTGGATCGAGATGGACGTGCCCGACACCGACATCAACGCCACGCTGTACGAGATCCGCGCCGACGGCAGCAGCATCGCACTGGCCGGAGAAACGCTGCGCGCGCGCCACCGGGACGGACTGCGCGAAGTCCGCATGATGACGCCCGGTGTGGTCGAGAAGCTGGTGTTCGAGCGCTTCTACTGGTTCTCCCGCCTGGTTGCAAAGGACAGCCGCCTGCGCCTGTTCATCCGCCCGGCCAACGGCGTGCACCAGCAACGCCATTACAACGCGGCGAAACCGGTTCACGAGCAGACCGCCGAAGATGCCCGGACCGCCACCGTGCGCCTGCATCATTCCGAAAAATATCCGAGCCGTCTCGTGCTGCCGGTAGTCAGCCGGGGCGATTGACCGGAGAACAGGCGCCGGGCACGGGCGTTCAGGATCCTCTGGGCAATCGGCATCGGGACGCCGGGAGCTTCTTCCAGCTTTACTTTATCCGCTTCGTATCCCTTATCATCCGGGTTGCCGTTCAACAAGTGAAGATTTTGATGAAAAAATTCATGTTCCTGCTGTGCGGGCTGCTGGTCTCTGTTCAGGCGTTCGGCTGGGGCGCGACCGGGCACCGGGTCGCCGCCGAGATCGCCGACGGTTACCTGTCGGCCGAGGCCCGTTTGGCCGTAAACGGGATTCTCGCTCCCGAGACGCTGGCCGAGGCCTCGACCTGGCCGGACTTCATGCGTGCCGATCCGGCCGAGTTCTGGCAGGAGACCGCCAACCCGTGGCATTACGTGACGGTGCCGCCGGGCAAGGCCTATGAAGATGTCGGCGCCCCGGAACAAGGCGATGCAGTCAGTGCGCTGGCCGATTTCTCGCAAACGGTCCGCGATCCGGAAACCTCGGCCGAGGACCGGGCACGGGCGCTGCGCTTCATCGTCCACATCGTCGGCGACCTGCACCAGCCGCTGCACGTGGGCAACGGCGAGGACCGCGGCGGCAACGACTTCGAGGTTACGTATTTCGGCGAGCCGACCAACCTGCACCGGCTGTGGGATTCGCAGCTGATCGATTCGAAGCAGCTGTCGTATACCGAGATGACCGAGTGGCTGGAAGCGAAGATCGGGCCGGCCGAATTCCGCGCCTGGAACACGCCGGACCCGATGGTCTGGGTGGCCGAAAGCGCGGAGCTTCGAGAGCGCATTTATCCCGAAGATCGCGATCTTCGCTGGGACTACGGCTACCGGTGGACGGATACGCTCTACAAGCGTCTCCAGCAGGCCGGCGTGCGCACCGCGGCGTATCTGAACGAAGTGTTCGGCGACTGAAGACGGCCGGGCCGGGTCAACCGACAGGCCGGGCGCGCCGACAGTGGGTCGACTTCAGAACGGATAGAAGACCGGAATGCACAGCGTCGCCAGGCCCCACAGGGTCAGGCTGAGCGGCGCCGCGACCCGCGTGAAGTCGGTGAAGCGATAGTTGCCGGCGCTGTAGACCATGGTGTTGGTCTGGTAGCCGACGGGAGTCAGGAGGCTTGCCGAGCCGGCGAAGGCGACGGTCAGCAGGAACGGCAGCGGGTCCACGTCCATGGTGGCAGCCAGCGAGATGCCGATCGGCGCGAGCAGCGCGGCTGCTGCGTTGTTCGACATGATTTCGGTCAAAAGCGCCGTGATCAGGTAAAGCGCAGCCACGATCGCGACGGGACCGTATTGGCTGCCGAGCGCGTCGAACAGCACGCCGGACAGGGAATCGGTCAGGCCGCTGTTGTTCATCGCGGTGCCGAAACTCAGCGCCGCGGCAAGCAGAAACACCACGCCCCAGTCGATGGATTTGTAGACTTCCGGCGGCGTCAGCACGCCGGCGAGCGCAAGAACGGAAATTCCGGCGATCGCGGCGATACTGATCGGCACCAGTTGCAGCGAAGCCGCGAGCACCACGGCGGCAATCACCGTCATGACCGCCCAGAAGCGGCGCTTTCTGAACGGCTGCAGATCGTGTTCGCTGATCGTGAAGAACGGGGCGACCCGCTTCGATTCCAGTTCGCGGATGCGTTGCTGGGCATGCCTGGAGGTGTGCAGCAGCAAGACATCACCGGCCTTGAGCCGGGTTTCCCACAGCTTTTTCCGGCTCAGCTTGCCGCTGCGCCGAATGGCCAGCACGTTGGCGTTGTAGCGGTGCAGAAACTGGTGGTCCTTGAGCGTCCGGTTCTCGAGGTCGGAATTCCTGGCCACCATGACTTCCAGCAGCACATTCTCGGCATCCTTGAACTGCTGTGTTTCCAGGCGCTTGGAAATCCTGAAATCATCGGTGTCGAAGATCTTCCGGATGCGCGCGATATCGCCGCGAACGGCGAGACGGTCCCCGGCGCGCAGCCTGAAGTCGGCGCGCGGGCGCTCGACGACGTTGTCGTCGCGCAGCAGCTGGAGCACCTCCAGGTTTTCGCGATCGTCGTCCAGGACCTCATTGAACGCCTCGTCCAGGGTCTTGCCCTCGGCGGCGGAATGGCGCGGTATGCGCATCTCGGTGAGGAAATCCTCGACCTTGAAATCTTCTTCCGGCTGTTCGCCGATGGACCGGTTCGGCACCAGCCGGTTGCCGATCAGCAGCATGTAGGTGATGCCGGTGACGGCGATCACCAGGCCGAACGGCGCAAACGTGAAGATCGAGAACGATTCGATGCCGTTCTGTTGCGCGATTCCGCTGACCAGCAGGTTGGTGGACGTGCCGATGAGCGTGCAGGTACCGCCGAATATCGCGCCGAACGACAGCGGCATCAGCACCCTGGAAGGCGCGATGCGGGCCTCGCGCGCGGCGCTGGAAACGATCGGGATGAAGGTCGCCACGACCGGCGTATTGTTGACGAACGCCGAGATCGCGCCGACCGAAGCCATCATGGTGCCGGTGGTTCGGGTGTAATGGTTTTTCAGACGGCGACTGACTGCCGGGGCGATCGCCTCGATCACGCCGGTCTTGAGCACTGCGGCCGACAGCACGAACATCGCGGCGACGGTAACGGTTGCGGGATTCGAGAATCCCCGCAACGCCTCGGCCGGCGTCAGCACCCCGGTCAGCGCCAGCAGCGCCATGGCGCAAACCGCGACCAGGTCGGGCGGATATTTTTCGGTCGCGAACAGCGTGACCGCAGCGATGATGATCGCCAGCGTGATATAGGCTTCCATCGCCATCATCGCAGGTCAGTCGGTTTCTTCGCGGGGCGGCGTGGGCAGCACCATCAGTTCGTGCACGTCGACGTGGGCCGGCTGGGTCAGCGCGTAGACCACCGCGCGCGCGATGTCTTCGGCTTTCAGCGCATCGGGCTTGGGTTCGTCGAAGAACGGGGTGTCGACCATGCCCGGTTCCAGCAGCGTCACGCGCACGCCCGAGCCCTTGATTTCCTCGCGCAGCCCATAGCCGATGGCCGATACCGCCCACTTGGTGGCCGAGTACATCGATCCGGCCAGCGTGCGACGGCCGGCGACCGAGCCGGTCAGCACGACGTGACCGTGGCGTTTCTTCAGTTCTTCCAGGCTCGCGCGCAAGGTGTAGGCCACGCCGAGGATATTGACCTCGACCATGTTCTTCCACGAATCTACCGGCGCGCCCGAGAAGCCCCCGGGATCACCGCCCGTGCCGGCGTTGGCGAATATCGCGTCGATGCGGCCGTAGTGGTCGAGTACTGCGGCCACCATGCGCTGCTGGTCGGCGTAGTCGGTCACGTCGCAGCGAAGCGCGAATGCCCGGTCGGCGCCGATCTCGGAAACCAGGGCCTCGAGCTTGTCTTCGGATCGCGCGCACAGCGCCAGCCGGTAACCATGGTCGGCCGCAGCCCGTGCCGTGGCCGCGCCGATGCCGCTGGAAGCGCCGGTGATCAGGAGTACATTGCCGCTTTCGTTCATGGGGAATCTCCGTACATGAATGTGTGGAATGCCGGGGTAAATCGTATCAAGCCGTAAGGCGCCCGGATCACGCCAATACGAAAAGCTGGAAGAGCATCATGGCCGCGAAGGCCAGTACGACGACCGCAGCGGCCGAGGCCGACGAACTCTTTTTCAGCGCATCGGGCGCGAGCTCGGCGAACACCATCCAGAGCATCGCGCCGGCGGCAAGGCCCAGGCCGACCGGCAGCATCGGCCTGAACCATTCGACGAACACGAAGGCCGGCGCGGCCATCAGCGGTTGCGGAAGACTGGTAAAGATCGCCCACAGCGCGGCCTTCCAGACCGGCGTGCCGCGGGGCACCAGCACCAGCGCGATCGCAAGTCCCTCCGGGACGTTGTGGAAGGCGATTGCCGTGGTGATGAACAAGCCCAGGCCCTCGTCGCCGGCAAACGACACGCCGACCCCGACGCCCTCGGCAAAGGAATGTGCGGTCATGACGCCCAGGATGAGCAGGGCGCGGACCGCGCTGGCGCCCTGCAGTTCGGCGATCGAGAAATCATCCGCGCGGTCCAGCAGTTTTTCCGAGGCCAGGATGGCGGCAAGACCCAGCACGGTGCCGGCCAGCGTCAGCCCGGCGGCCAGGGAAACGCCCTCGGAGACCAGGCTGTGGCTTGCCGCCAGCATCAGGCCGGCGGCGGCCGCATTCGACCAGCCGATCGCGCGATCACCGATGTTGCGAAAGAACAGGAACGGCAGCGCGCCCACGCCGGTCATGATCGCGGTGACGGCCGCGGCGAGCGTGACGGTCAGGAGCGTGGTCTCCATGCCTCTACTGTACTGGTCTCGCGGGCGCTTGTCCGGCCGACTCCGGTCCGTCGTGCAGGGTCTCCGGCCAGCCCAGGGCCGCCATGACCGAGCGGAAATCCTGCGGCGGCGGCGCGTCGATCCTCACCGGGCGGTCGTGGCCTGGATGATCGAATTCCAGCGACGTGGCGTGCAGCAGCAGCCGGTGGCAGCCGAAGCGCGCGCGGAACAGCCGGTTGTGCCGCCGGTCGCCGTGGTTGACGTCGCCGAGGATGGGGTGGGCGATGTGATTGAAATGGCGCCGGATCTGGTGCGTGCGGCCGGTCTTCGGTTCGATCCCGGCCAGGCTGTAGCGTGCGCTGTCGTGCGGCGGTACCGCCACCGGCAATTCGGTTCTTGCCAGGCAGCGATAAAGCGTCAACGCAGCGCGGGTCTTGTTGCGTGCGCCGGCAAGCGGTTTGTCGATGCGCCCCCGGTCTTCGAGCCAGCCGCGCACCACGGCCAGGTAGCTTTTTGCGATCGCCCCGGCCTCGAACAGCCGCCCCATTGCGGCGGCCATCTCGACGTCCAGCGCGAACACGAGTACCCCGGAAGTGGCCCGGTCCAGCCGGTGCAGCGTCCAGACACGCTGCCCCAGCTGTTCGCGCAACAGGTCGACGAGGAACACCCGGTCGGTGGAAATGCCGGTCCGGTGGACCATGATGCCGGGCGGTTTGTCGATCGCGCAAAGACGCTCGTCGAGGTACAGCAATCGCAGCGGTGCAGACGTGGACATCAGGTCCGCGCACCGGTCGGTCGTCGATCCGCGTCGGCGCGGCGGCGCCGGCGCCGGGCGCGTTGTTTATACTGCCTGCCTGCCCAGATCATTCCAGGAATTATCCATGATGCATCGTGCATTGGTCGCTTTCGTTTTCGTTGCCGGGGTTGTGTTCACCGGCTCGGTCGTTTCAATCGCCGCGGCGCAGGAAGAATACCGCGAGCCCGAACCGGCACTGACCGCGCTGGTCGATGCGCCCATGCAGCCGGCGTCGACGGTTTCGCCCGACAAGCGCTGGGTCGCGGCGCTGGAGTGGAAGTGGGTGGTGGGGCTGGAAGAAATCGCGGCCGAAGAGCTCAAGCTGGCCGGGCTGCGCATCTTGCCGGCGTCGTTCACGCGCTCGCGTTCGCGCAGCTACGATTCGATCGCGCTGCATGACCTGGACGACGGTTCGCGCATCGCCGTCGAAGGGCTGCCGGAAGGGCGCATCGCCGCGCCGGCGTGGTCCGCGGACTCGAAATACCTGGCGTTTACCCTGGCCCGTGATGAGCGCAACACGCTGTGGATCTACGACGTCGAAGGCCGGCAGGCGCGCGAACTGGTCTCGCTGCCGCTCAACAGCGTGCTGACCTCCACGCCCTACACCTGGTTGCCGGATGCCAGCGGCCTGCTGATCAACATCGCCGTCAACCACGGTGAAGCCCTGCCGGAACCCTCGATCGAGGCCATCGCGCCGGTGATCCAGGAAACCGATCCCGACAGCAAGGCGCCGGTGCGCACCTATCAGGATCTGCTGCAGACGCCGCTGGATGGCGAGCGGTTCACGTTCCTGGCCACAGGTCAGCTGGCGCGGGTGCGCCTCGACGGCGACGTCGAGGAGCTGGGCGGGCCGGCGCTGGTGGCCGATTTCGAGCCTTCGCCCGACACCGATTACCTGCTCGTGGAGATGATCCAGCAGCCGTATTCCTACGCGGTGCCGTATTCGCGGTTCCCGCTGTTGTCGCAGGTCTGGGACGCCGACGGCCGGCTGGTGCAGACGGTGGCCGACCTGCCGCTGGCCGAGGACATTCCCAAGGGCTTCGACTCGGTACGCACCGGCCGGCGCAGCATCCAGTGGCGCGCCGACGTCGCGGCCACGCTGGTATGGGCCGAGGCGCTGGACGGCGGCGACATGCGTGCCGACGTCGAGCATCACGACGCGGTGCATGCATGGCGGGCGCCGTTCGAGGCCGAGCCGGAACTGCTGGCGCGGACCGAATGGCGCTATGCCGGGCTCGACTGGGGCCACGACGAACTGGCGATGCTGACCGAATGGCGCTTCTCCGATCGCAAGCTCAGGACCTGGAAGATCGCGCCGGGCGCGCCGCAAGCCGAACGGACATTATTCCAGGAACGCAGCTACAACGACGCCTACAACGATCCGGGCACGCCGGTGCGCGGCCTGAGTGAATTCGGGACCCGGATCATCCACACCGTCGACGGCGGCGATATCCTGCTGGCCGGCAACGGCGCCTCGCCCGAGGGCAATATCCCATTCCTGGACCGCCACGATTTCGATTCCGGCGAAACGACCCGGCTGTGGCGCTCCGAGGCGCCGTATTACGAGCGGGTCTCGGACGTGCTCGACGATGCCGGCGAGCGACTCCTGACGCTGCGCGAGGCGCGCGAAATCCAGCCCAACTTCTTCGTCCGCGACCTGGAAGCCGATTCGCTGACCCAGGTCAGCGAGTTTCCGCACCCGCACCCGCAGCTGACCGGCATCGAGAAGGAACTGATCGAATACGAGCGGGCCGACGGGGTGGACCTGAGCGGCACGCTGTACCTGCCGCCCGGATATACCGAAGGCGACGGACCGCTGCCGGTGCTGATGTGGGCGTACCCGCTGGAGTACAAGGACAGCGCGGTGGCCGGGCAGGTCAGAGAGTCGCCGTACGAGTTCAACCAGGTCAGCTTCTGGGGGCCACTGCCGTACCTGGCGCTGGGCTACGCGGTGTTCGACGACCCGAAGATGCCGATCGTCGGCGTCGGCGATGAATTGCCGAACGACACGTTCCGCGAGCAGCTGGTCGCCAGCGCCGAGGCCGCCGTGGACGTGCTGGTCGAGCGCGGCGTTGCCGAGGCCGACCGGATCGCGATTGCCGGTCATTCCTACGGCGCGTTCATGGTCGGCAACCTGCTGGCCCACAGCGACCTGTTCGCCGCCGGCATCGCGCGCAGCGGGGCCTACAATCGGTCGCTGACGCCGTTCGGTTTCCAGGGCGAGGAACGCGATTTCTGGGAAGCCCAGACGGTGTACACGAATGCCTCGCCGTTCTTCCACGCCGAGAAGATCGACGAACCGATCCTGATGATTCACGGTATGGAAGACAACAACTCCGGCACCTACCCGATGCAGAGCGAGCGCATGTTCGACGCGCTCAAGGGACTGGGCGCCCAGGCCCGGCTGGTCATGCTGCCGCACGAGAGCCACGGTTACCGCGCCCGCGCCTCGCTGCTGCACATGCTCTGGGAACAGCAGCAGTGGCTGGAGACCTACCTGGGTTCGGGTGACTGAGCACGAGGATCGGCCGGCCCGCGCGACCGGGTCGGTCGGGGGCATGTTGGGGTCGACCACTGCTTGATTGCAGTATCAGGGCAAACCTTGTGCCGACCGGATCCACAAATTCGACGCCACCTGGCTCCGGGCCGAACAATCCGCAGACAGGAATGACGACTCCAAGATTCAAGCAGCGGCAAAGGCCGGTCTGTGGCTGAAGCCCTTCCCGGACGGACAGTTTTTGCATAACTTGACAGAAGCCAGCTGTCCCGATTGCATCCGCGGTGCAATAATTCCTGCTGGCGTCGGCAGCGGGAAGCGCAATTAGAGAGGAGAAGCCAATGGCTGGAAAATTTGAAATCTACAAGGACAAGGCCGGGGAGTTTCGGTTCAGGCTCAAGGCCGGCAACGGTCAGAACGTTCTGGGAAGCGAAGGCTACTCGAAGAAGGCCAGCTGCGTCAACGGCATCGAGTCGGTCAAGAAGAACAGCGTCGATCCCGAGCGGTTCGATATGAACACGACCCCTTCGGGCAAGTTCCGCTTCAACCTGACTTCGACCAATGGGCAGGTCATCGGTACCAGCCAGAACTACGACTCCGAGTCCGGTTGTCGGAATGGAATGAAGGCCGTGACGAATGCGGCCAACGGTGCGACGGTGGACGATCAGACCTGACCGGATCGTCTGGCCATTGACGACCCCGGGGCCGAGCTTTCCAACGCCGGTCACCCGGGAATCGATCGGCAAATCCCGGGGACGCCTTGCAATCGCAAGGCTTCAGACCGAATTCCCTTATCGTAAAGCGTCCTGGTGCGCCAGCACGACGCCGAGGTGATCCTCGTACGGCGGCACTGCGCAATGGATGACCCAGTCGGAGCGGATGTCGAAGCGTGCACCGACGAAGTCGGCGTGGAGCGGCATCTTCAGTCCGGGCCGGGCGCACAGGAAGGCGGCCTGGATGCGGGTAGCGCCGCCGGCGCGCAGGCTGCAGGCCGCGCGAAACATGGTTTCACCGGTATACAGCACGTCGTCGACCAGGATCAGGTGCCGGTCCTCGATGTCGATGTCGAGGGCATCGCGATCGATGCGCGGACGATCGTGCAGCAACTCCAGCGAATCGCTGTAGCGCTTGAGCTTCAGCGTACCCACCTCGGGCTCCAGCCGACTCGATCTCGCCAGACGTTCGGCCAGCATTTCGGCCAACGGCTTGCCGCGCCGGAGAATTCCGACCAGCGCGGTCGACGATGATACGCAGGGTCGGATGCGCTCTGCCAGCTGGTCGAGCAGCGCTTCCACGCCATCGGCATCGATGATCTGCAGTTCGCTGTTGTCATTGTCGTTGTCGTCTTTGCTTTGGGTCACTTTGGTTCTTCCTTGCGGGTCCCGAGGCTTGCGGCGATGCGGAAAAGTCGTGGTTGATTTCATTTCGGCACGCCCGGCTCGCCGGCGTTACCAGGTGATCGTTTGCCGCCCGGGCGCTCGACTGCGGCCTGTACCCGGTCGCGATGAGCGCGCAATGCATCGCTCAATTCCACCGGGTAATCATCCCTTGCGCGATCGATTGCAAGGATCGCTTCGGGCAGGGTGTCCAACCGTTCGCCGGCGCGCGCGCGCGCCCGGTCCGGCGGTTCGGCCCGGCGCACGCGCTGGCCTTCGCGCAAAAAAGGCTCCAGCAGCGGAGTTCCTTCAAGCGCCTCGTCGCGCCGGGCCAGCGTGTCGCCGACCGCCTTGCTGTCCTGGTGGCGCCGGAAAACCTGCTTGGCGCCCGGCAGGGTCGGTTTACCGGACGAGAGCTTCATGCGGCCCCGGCCGGCATATTCGACCAGCTTGTAGGCAATGTCCAGGTCCGGCGCGTCGGGCGAGACGCCCATGGCGGTGCCGACGCCGAACCCGTCGATGGGTGCGCCCTGTTCCAGCATGTCGCGAATCTCGAATTCGTTCAGGCCGCCGCTGGCGAAAATGTCCACCTTCTTCAATCCGGCAGCGTCGAGCATCCGGCGGGCCTTGCCCGCCAGTTCGGCCAGGTCGCCGGAATCGAGCCGGATCCCGCTGACCCGGAAATCGTCGCCGAGCTCTTCGGCCAGACGGCATACGTTTTCGACGCCGTTGACCGTGTCGTAGGTGTCGACCAGCAGTACCGTCTCGGGAAACTCGCGGGTAAAGTTGCGGAACGCGTCCATTTCGGTGTCGTGGGCCTGCACGTAGCTGTGCGCCATGGTGCCGGAGATCGGAATGCCGTAGACCTGCCCGGCCAGCACGTTGGAGGTTGCCGCCACGCCGGCGACGTGGAAGGCCCTGGCCGCCTTGAGGCCGTTGTCGGCGCCGTGTATCCGACGCAGCCCGAAATCCAGCACCGGCTTCCCGTTTGCCGAGTGCACGATGCGCGCGGCCTTGGTCGCCAGCACCGACTGCACGTGCATCTGGTTCATCACCCAGGTCTCGACGATCTGGGCTTCCGGCGCGGGTGCGGTGACCTCCAGCAGCGGTTCGTCCGGAAACACGGGCGTGCCGTCGGGAAGGGCATGCACCTGCCCGGTGAACCTGAAGTCGGCCAGGTAATCCAGGAACGCCGCGGAGAACTTGCCGGTCTGGCGAAGGTAGGCGAGGTCTTCTTCCCCGAAGCGCAGTTCGCACAGGAAATCGACCACGTCGTCGATGCCGCACGACAGGATGTAATTGCGGTCGTCGGGAAGATTGCGGTAGAACAGGCTGAAGGTTGCCGGCTCGAACATGCCTTCGGCGACATAGGCCTGGGCCATGGTGAGCTGGTACATGTCGGTAAAAAGCGCTGGACTGGAGCCGATCGGGTCGCGATGATTCATGGCGAATTTCTGCTCCGAGGCGATTGCCTGGACGAGTTCGTCATTGATGTTAACGCAGCTCATCCGCCATCAGATACGGGCTTCGGTCGGCTGTCTGCGCGGCGGTGCAGGAACTTTGCGATTTCGTCGACCAGCAGCAGCGAGGCGGCGATCGACAGCAGAATGCCCCAGCTCTCCAGGGCCACCGGCTGGACGCCCAGCACATCGTTCAGGCCCGGGATGAACATGGCCGCGATGTGCACCCCCTGGGCGGCGAGGACCGCGAGAATCAGCAGCGGATTGGAGCGAAGCGGAACCTTGAGCAGCGAACGGGTTTCGGATCGGCAGCTGAAGGCGTGCACGTTCTCGAACAACACCATCTGCAGCAGCAGCAGGTTGCGGGCATCGTTTTCGTTCATGCCGAAGGTCTGGATCATCACGTAATACAGTGCGAACGCCACCAGGCCGATATAGCCGCCCGAAACCAGCGTTTCCTGGATCATCCGGCGGTTGAAGATCGGCTCGTCCGGCGGCCGCGGCTTTCGCTCGAGCACGTCGTCCTCGACCTTTTCCATCGCAAGCGCGACGTCCTGGATGCCGTTGGTGACCAGGTTGAGCCACAGCAGCTGGACCGCCGTCAGCGGCAGCGGCAGGCCGGTGAAAAGCGCCAGGAAGAACAGCAGCACCTCGGCCGCGCCGGTCGCCAGCAGCAGCCAGGTGACCTTGCGCACGTTGTCGTAGGCGCCCCGGCCCTGTTCGATGCCCTTGACCAGCGAGGCGAAGTTGTCGTCGGTGAGAATCAGCGAGGATGCGCGGCGCGCCACGTCGGTGCCGCTTTCGCCCATGGCCACGCCGATATGCGCCGCCTTGAGCGCGGGCGCGTCGTTGACCCCGTCGCCGGTCACCGCGACCAGTTCGCCGGCGTCCTGCAGGCATTCCACGATCACGTGCTTCTGGGCCGGCTCCACCCGGGCGAATACCCTGGCCTTGCGAATCTTCTCGACGAGCGCGTCGGAGTCGTCTTCGAGTTCGCGCAGCTCCGCGCCGGTGACCGCCTCGTCATCGTCGTCGGCCATCCCCAGATCCCGCGCGATGCTCATGCCGGTGGCCGGGTGGTCGCCGGTGATCATCCGAACTTCGACGCCCGCGCGCCGGCAGCGCTTGATGGCGTCGGGCACCTCGGGGCGGATGGGGTCGATCAGCGCGGCGAAGCCAAGGAATTCCAGGTCTTCGAGGTCGTCGGCTTCGTATTCGCCGTCCTTGTCGGCGACCTTGCCGCGGGCCAGCGCCAGCACCCGGTAGCCGCGCTCGGCCAGGGCGTGCTCGCGCTTGTCCAGTTCATCCCGGTCACCATTGTCATCGGCATTGCGGCACATGCCGAGTACCACCTCGGCGGCGCCCTTGACGTGCGCTGTCGGCGTGCCGTCGACTTCGTTGAAGGTCGCGGCGAACCGGCGGTCGGCATTGAACGGAATCCGGTCGATTTCCGGGTATTTGTCCAGCAGTTCTTCACGCTCCAGATCCATCTTCGCGGCCAGCACGAGAAAAGCGATGTCGATGCTGTCGCCTTCGGTCTCGATCTCGCCGTCGCCGCTGCTGATCTCGCCCTCGTTGCACAAGGCCCCGGCAACGGCCAGCGCCCGTGCCCGCTCGCGCCGGGATTCATCGGCGGAGTCGTCGTCCAGCGTGAGTTCACCTTCGGTCTCGTAGCCGTCGCCCGATATCCGGAGCTCGTCCGCGTCGGGCAGGTGGAGCCGCCGCACGGTGAGCGTATTGGCCGTGAGCGTACCGGTCTTGTCGCTGGCGATGAGCGTGCAAGAGCCCAGCCCCTCGACCGCGGGCAGCTGGCGCACGATGACGTTGCGCTCGGCCATGCGCCGCGTGGCCACGGCCATGGCCACGGTGATCGCGATCGGCAGCCCGGCGGGAATCGCCGACACGGCCAGCGCCACGCCGAGGAAGAACAGGCGGGCGGGCTCCACCCCCTGCAGAAACTGCGTGATCGAGAGCACGACGACCGCGGCCAGCACCAGCAGCGCGATCTGGCGCGTGAAACGTCGCAGTTTCAGGACCAGCGGCGGGGCCTGGGAGGCATCTTCGGCCAGTGATTCGGCAATCTTGCCGACCTCGGTGTCGTCGCCGGTCGCACAGACCAGGCCCTCGGCCTCGCCGTCGAGCACCGTGCTGCCGGCAAACGCCATGTTGCTGCGCTTGCTGACGACGTCGTCCTCGTCCAGCGTTTCGTCGGCGTTCTTGCCGACCGGCGTCGACTCGCCGGTCAGCGGAGATTCATCGACCTGCAGCCCTTTGGCCGACAACAGCCGGATATCGGCCGGGACCGCAGCGCCTGCTTCGAGCACGACCCGGTCGCCGGGCACCAGTTCCGACGAATCGAGCGTCTTGCGTTTTCCGCCGCGCAGGACGCGAGCGCGGGTCCGGATCATTTCCTGCAGCGCCGCGGCGCTGCGTTCGGCCCGGCCTTCCTGCAGCGTGCCGATGATCGAGTTGATCGCAAGCACGGCGAATATGAACAGCGCATTGTTCATATTGCCGATGCCCAGCGAGACCAGTCCGGCGATCAGCAGGACATAGATCAGCGGGTCCCTGAACTGGCGCAGGAATATGGCGACCAGGCCGGGACGGTCCTCTTCCGGCAATCGGTTGGCGCCGAAGCGCTCCAGGCGCGATTGCGCCTGTTCGTCATCCAGGCCGTCGTCGCCGGATTCCAGGCGCGAGGCCAGTTCGTCGCGTGACAGTGCGTGCCACGGCGTTTCGGCAATCTCCTCCGGATCGAGCGATGGCGACTCGTGCTCAGACAAGTTCGCGCGGGATCCTTTCATGCCAGTCGTTCGAATACACGCGCTTTTCGCCGGCGCTGGAGTGCTCGTAGGCATCCAGGGTGGCGTGCAGGATGAACTCGTCCGGGTTGGCCGTCAGCACGGTTCGGGTGACGGTGCGTATTTTCCATTGCCCGCGCTTGAGACTGCGCTCCCAGACCACTTCGGCACGCGGCGACTCGAAGTCGTCCCCGATCGAGGAATACTTCTCGACCGCGCTGCACTCGACTTCCAGGTCGATGTCGTCGAACCGGTGCCGGCCCCGGTCGTCGATGACCTCCAGTTCCGAGGCGTCCACCGCGAGATCCCGGTGCACCAGCCAGTTGTGATGTTCGGGATCCAGCGGCGTGATGTTCGCGCCCGGGGCGCCTTCGGGTTCGCCGAGATCGTTCAGGTCGGCGTCGGAATCGCGCGGTTCGCGCTGGGGCAGGTACAGGGAGCAGCCCTCGGTATAGACATTGAGCCGTACCGGTTCCGGCGGCGGCCAGGCCAGCGGCCAGTAGGAAGTCGATACCGAAAGCCGCACCTTGTGGCCCTTCGGAAAGACGTGCGCGATGCCGTTGAGCTCGATGCGCACCCGGTAGCGTTTTCCCGGCTGCAGCGGGCGCGGTTCTTCGCTGCCGTAGCGATGAGTGAGATTGAGAAGCCCGTAGGTGACGCGCGTGACCTTGTCGTCGGGCGCCACGTCCGAGATGCGGACCGCGACCATGGCGACTTCCTGTTCGGTGGAGACCTCGAGATCGACGCACGGGGCGCCCATGATTTCAAAGCCCTCGGTCAGCCGTTCGCTCTGGAATACCAGCGAGCCGCCGTCTTCCTGCCGCTGGTCGTGCGCAAGGTCGGGCCCGGCCGCATACGAGCACCACTTGCCGGCGAACAGGCCGACAGAAAGCGGTGACTGAACCGTATGCTGGAACGGTTCGGCCTCCAGTTCGGGATCCACCAGCCGATAGCGCGACAGGTTGTATATGCGCTCTCGAATCTGCTTGCTCGGCCACTTGTCTTCTGCCACCCAGCGTCCCGGGCGCTTGGCGTAATAGGTGGTCGGCGGCACGCTGTCCTGCATCCACACGCGCAGCATCGGTTCTTCCATGACGCCGGTATCCTTGCCCTTGAGCCAGTGGTCCCACCAGTTCAGCAGTTCGCGCAGGAAATTGATGGCCGGACCGGGAACGCCCTGGTGTGGATACTTGTGGCTCCAGGGGCCGATCAGCCCCTTGCGCGGCACCTTCAGGTTGCGCATCAGGCGGAACACCGCGTTGGAATACCCGTCGGCCCAGCCGCTGACCGAAAACACCGGGCACTGGATTGCCGAGTAGTCCTCGCACACCGAGCCGTGCGTCCAGTAGTCATCGCGGTACTGGTGGCGCAGCCATTTTTCCAGCCACAGGCCGCTGCCGCGCAGCCGCTCGAACCAGAGGTCGCGCCAATCGTCGCCCACCAGCGCCGGGTCGGGCGGCATGGAGTTGTAGGCGAACATCACCGAGGCCCAGGAGATGTTGTCCCCGAGCAGGCAGCCGCCCATGTGGTGCACGTCGTCGGTATAGCGGTCGTCGGAGGCACAGGCGGCGACGATGGCCTTGAGCTCGGGCGGCTGCATCGCCGCGATCTGCAGCGCGTTGAAGCCGCCCCAGGAAATGCCCATCATGCCGGCATCGCCGGTACACCACGGTTGATCGGCAAGCCAGCTCAGCACCCGGCAGCCGTCATCGAGTTCCTGTTGCAGGTATTCGTCTTCCAGCACGCCCCCGGATTCGCCGCTGCCGCGCAGGTCGACCCGCACGCAGGCATAGCCGTGCCCGGCCAGCCACGGATGCATGATCTCGTCCCTGGCGGTACTTCCGAAGCGCTTGCGATATGGAATGTATTCGACGATGGCGGGCACCGGAGGCGCGTCCTTCGGCCGCCAGATGCGCGCCGAAAGCTCGATTCCGTCCGGCATGGGGATCCGGACGTCGGCCTGTTCGGTAATCTCGAACGGAAAGTCGGTAACTTTTTTCAATTGGCTCTCTTTTCGATTGGATGAATGTCGAACTGAAGCTGTTCTTCCACGTCGCTGAAGCGATCGAGCAGTTCCTTCTGCCGGTCGGCGCCGAGGAACACCACGGCGACTTCGTAACTGTAGCTGTCCTGGAACTGGAGCGCGCTCAGATGCATGCCCTCATCGACCAGCAGCTGCACGCGCATATCGGGATAGGCTTCCTTGATCCTTTCGATCTCCTCGTCGGTCGGGACACGCTCGACGACGCCGTCTTCCAGGTCGTCCTTGAACAACCGCAGCATGAACTTGCCGGCCAGCGCGTGGTCGCCCTGGCGGTGCGGGAAATCGGGACGGCGACCCAATGCCAGGTCGAGCACGTTCTTCTGGTTGGTCGCGCCGTCGACCATCAGGAAAAGCGGCGAATGCGACTTCGAAATCCGGGAATTGATTTCCAGCAGGTGGATCGAATCGTCCCGGTGATCCCAGAAGAATTCGATGTTGAAGGTTGCGCCCTGGTAGTCGATATGGCGAATGACCGTGCGCGCGGCCTTGATCATGCGCGCCTCGACCTCGCGCGGCAGCTTCGACGGGTACTGGTAACGCGCGAAGGAGGAATGCTGCTTGCCGGCGCGAATCGAATCCACCGTACCGAACACGATGATTTCGCCTTCCCAGGAATAACCCTCCACGGTTGCCTGAACGCCGCTGGAAATGATGCCCTCGGCGATACAGTGATAGCCGTCGACCGCGGCGACCTCGTCGGGCTGTTCGACGTGCGCCATGAATTCATTGAACGGCCGTCCCACGACGCCGATATTTTCGCGAATCTCGGGGATGTGTCGTTCCAGGTCTTCGGGCCCGGCGATAAAGAAGCCGAGAAACGACGAATGCGCCTTGATCGGCTTGAGCCAGAACGGATAGTCGATCCTCACCTGGTCGGCCGGATTCTCGGCGAACGGATCGATCGCCTGGAACGGCGGGACCATGTCGCCCAGCGCTTTCTTCTGCTCCAGCCTCGACCAGTACTTGTGTTCGCAACGCGCGACCGATTCAAGGGTCGGCCCGGGCAATCCGGCGTCGCGGGCGAACATCGGCACGCATACGCTGGTGGGGAAATCCCAATAGCCCATGACCGCGTCGGGCCCGCCCGGAATTTCGGCGAACCGCTCGCGTGCGCGCTCGCGCAGCGCGTCCAGCGACGGGAATTCGCCGCTTTCGGGATGCACGACTTCCGAGGTCTCGAACAACCCGTGGAAGCGGTATTCCTCGTCGCCGCCGATAGTCTTCAACAATTCGAGGTTGAACGGGTCGAGACCCATGACGAAAATGTTTTTCATGGCCGAACCTCCAGCGAGGGCGGCCGAGCCGAAAATGGCCGGCCGGAAGGATCACCGATGAGCGGATGATTCTCCTCCACCTAAACAGATCGTTGATCGGCCGTCCTTGATCCAGGGCAAATACGCGGCAGATTCTCGCCCAAAGGGCTCCGGGCGGGAAAAGATTGCTTCGGTTCGGCGATTCAGCGATGGCCTCCGGCGGATCGGCCCCTGCGATAGACTGCGAACCATGTTCGATAAACCGATTGAAAGAATCCGTTGGTGGGGCGGGGTGCTGGTGTCGGCCGGACGCAACTGGATCGACAGCCAGGCGTTCATATACGCGGCCGCGCTGGCCTTCTTCACCGCGTTCTCGATCGCGCCGGTGATGATCGTGGCCGTTGCCGTGGTCGGTATCGTCGTCGGGCCGCGGGTCGCGGAAGGACAGCTTCTGGACCAGCTGCGCGATATCGTCGGTCCCAAGGCGGCCGGTGCGGTGGAGACCGCCGTGATCAATTCGCAGCTGGATCAGTCCGGCTGGTTCCCGACGATCGCCGGCGTGGTTGCCATCGTGATCGGCGCCACCACCGTGTTCGCCCAGATGCAGAAATCGCTCAACGCGATCTGGGACGTGGTGCCCCGACCCAGCAAGGGCGGAATCTGGCAATTCGTCAAGGCACGCCTGCTGTCGCTGACGGTGGTACTGGCGATCGGCTTCGTGCTGCTGGTTTCGCTCGCGCTCAGCGTCGCGTTGCGCGCGGTGATCGTGTTCGCCGATCAGTGGCTGCCGGTGCCGGGCTGGGCCATGGTGGGCGTGGAAATCACGGTTTCGCTGACGGTCGTGACCCTGCTGTTCGCATCCATGTTCAAGGTCCTTCCCGACGTCGTGCTGTCGCTGCGCGACGTTCTCGTGGGCGGCCTGGTGACGGCGCTGCTGTTCACCCTGGGGCGTTCGCTGATCGCGATGTACCTGGCCAACACCGCCACGGCATCGGCCTACGGTGCGGCCGGCTCGCTGGCGCTGCTGCTGCTCTGGGTCAACTATTCTTCGCTGATCCTGCTGTTCGGGGCGGCTTTCACGCGCGCCCAGTTCGAAGCCCGGGGCCGGCGGATCCAGCCGCGAAACGGAGCGGTGCGGGTGCACCGCGAACTTGTCGAAGGTTGATGGTTCAGGGTCGGATTCCGTATCGTTCTCAGCGGGATTTCACGGCCATTTTTTGATCTGAATCATGTCGATCCCGGCTGCGGGTGAATATTCTGGAGCCGAAAAGTACAGATTCGAATCGACTTTCCGTAAAAACAAGGCACACGACATGAACGAATCCAAGAAAGGGTGGTGGGCGCGACTCTGGAGTCGCCCGAACAGCAAGTGGCTGCTGGGCATTCCGCTGGGCGGTTTTCTCGCCGTTGCCGTGGGCGCCGCCGCGCTGCAAACCATGAATTACACGCTGCACCAGACCAGCACGACCGAATTCTGCTACGTGTGCCACTCGCACGAGCAGTTCATCAAGCCCGAGTACGAAGCCTCCAGCCACTTCAGCAATGCCAGTGGCGTGCAGGCCGCCTGCAAGGACTGTCACCTGCCCGACCCGCAAGAAGACTGGTTTGCCTACGTCACCAAAAAGATCATCGTGTCCAAGGACATCATTCCCGAGTTGCGGGGCGTGATCTCGACCCGCGAAAAATACGAGGACTACCGTCCGCACGGCGCCGAAAAGGTCTGGCGCCATTACAAGGAAAACGACTCCAAGAGCTGTCGCAAATGCCACAGCAGCGACAACATGGATCTCGAGGCCCAGGACCGTTTCGCGTCCCGTCGGCACGCCACGGCCGAGGAGCGTGGGCAGACGTGCATCGATTGCCACTACGGCATCGTCCACGAACTGCCTGAAAACGCTCGGGAAATCCTCGCCGAGATCGATGAAGACATGAAGGCAGAGGAAGAAGAATGAAGTAGCTTCTCGCGGTTGCGCGCTCCGGTATCGATCGCGCAGCCGGTTCCCGCCTCCGTTTCCACGTGTCTTGACGCGTCGGCGCCCGTTGCGGGCGCCGATCGGACGCTTGACCGCTCGACCGATGAAATCTGCCGAGGAATCGGCTGATCGGTGCGATACCCGGCATCCGGCCCAAGGAGATCCGCAATGCAGTCCGTGCCCAGTGCACTCCTGAAAAAGCTCTACAATCGCTCCAGCCTGCGCAACACGGCCGCCGGCGCCAGGTTTTCGGTCAAGAACCGCCTCGGCCCGGCAAAGCTCGAGCGGGTCAGGCGGATCACGCTCAACGGGGAGGCGCTGCAACCGGAACAGATCCGGGTTTCGGTGGACGGCGGCGAATCTTTCGGCGCCGATCGGGTCGATCCGCAGGCGCCCATCGACTTTCCGCTGGGCACGCTTTTGACGTTCGATCTCGACGTGGCGCCGCTTGCCGATGCGGAACATTCGCTGGTGCTGGAGTTCGACGTCGATGCGTTCGGAACCCTGGTCCTGGAAGTCGCCGACCAGCCGCGTGCCGCTGCCGATTCGCCCGATGCGGTTCCGAGGAATCCCGAAGACGACTACGAACAGGAAATCATCCGCACGCGCCAGCAGTTCGTGCGCGATCGCACCGGCGCCGAAATCGATCACCTGGCGCGCTATTCGTTCGAGCCGGACGCCGCCCGGGGCAACATCGAGCATTTGTTCGCCGCCGCGCAGGTGCCGATGGGCGTCGCGGGGCCGCTGCTGGTGCACGGCGAGCACGCCCGGGGCGAGTTCTACGTGCCGCTGGCGACCACCGAGGGGACGCTGGTGGCGTCATACAACCGCGGCATGAAGGTCATCCGCGAAAGCGGCGGGGTCAAGTGCGCGGTGGTCGGCGACAACATGCAGCGGGCGCCGGTGTTCTGCTTCGAAGACGCCGCCAGCGGCCGGCGGTTCGCCGACTGGATCGTCGAGCATCTCGACGAGATCAAGGCCGTGTGCGCCGAGTCCGATCCATTCGTCAAGCTCAAATATGTCGATTACTATCTTTCCAACCGGTTCTGTTTCACGCGCTTCAACTTCACCACCGGCGATGCGGCGGGCATGAACATGGTCGGGAAGGCGACGTTCGCGGCCTGCAACTGGATTCTGCAGCACTTCCGGGAAGCCGAAATCCAGGATTTCTACCTCGAAGCCAATTTCGCCACCGACAAGAAGGCTTCGATGATCAACACCATGCGCACCCGCGGCAAGCGGGTCACCGCCGAGGTCGTGGTCAAGCGCAAGGTGCTGCAGGACATCATGGACGCCGATACCGAGCAGCTCTACCGCCACGGCAAGGCCGCCAACGTCGGCAGCATGCTTTCGGGCGCGAACAACAACGGCTGCCACGCGGCCAACGCGATCACCGCGGTCTTCATCGCCACCGGCCAGGACGTGGCCAACGTGGCCGAGTCGTCCACCGGCATCCTCTACGCCGACCTGACCGAGGACAGGGATCTGTACATGTCGATCACGCTGCCGTCGCTGATCGTCGCGACCGTCGGCGGCGGTACCGGCTTGCCGACCCAGCACGAGGCGCTGCAGATCATGGGTTGCGCCGGCGTCGGCAACGTCAGGAAGTTCGCCGAGATCGTCGCGGGCACGGTGCTTGCCGGTGAAATTTCGCTGGCCGCGGCGATTTCATCGCTGGACTGGGTCTCCAGCCACGACCAGCTCGGGCGCAACGATCCGACGGCCTGAGAATTGCGGTTCCCGGCTCGATCAGAAGATCGACAGATCGAGCCGGTCGGTGAGCTCGTGCAGGGCAACGCGCCCGGCAAGTGAATTGCCCGACGCGTCCAGCGGCGGCGACCACACGCAGATGCCGGAATGGTCCGGCGCCACGGCCATGATGCCGCCGGCCACCCCGCTCTTGCACGGCAACCCGACGCTGAACGCGAACTCGCCGGCCGCATCGTAGGTGCCGCAGGTCAGCATCACGGCCATCACGCGCTTGGCCAGCGATGACGAAAGCACCTGTCTGCCGCTGGCCGGGTCGACGCCGTCGTTGGCCAGAAAGCGCACCGAGCGGGCCAGCTGGCGCGCCGACATCATCAGCGAACACTGCTTGTTGTAGACGTCCAGCACCTGGTCAAGCGGATTGACGAGGTTGTCGAAGGCGGCCATCAGGCTGCCCATGGCGCGGTTGCGGTCGGAGAATTCCTCTTCGGCGGCCGCCGTTGCCGGGTCCAGCGTGATGGTCTCGCCGCTCAGCTCGGAAACCAGGTTCAGGATATCGTCGACCGGATCGCCGCAGTGTTCGATCAGCAGGTCGGCGATGACCAGCGCACCGGCATTGATCATCGGGTTGCGCGGGATGCCGCATTCGTGCTCGAGCTGCACCAGGGAATTGAACGGATCACCGGAAGGTTCGCGGCCGACGCGTTCCCAGATTTCGCGCCGCACGGCGCGTTCGCCGCCGCACTGCTGCATGGCAAGAATCAGCGCGAAGACCTTGGACATGCTCTGGATCGCAAACGGGATGTCGACGTCGCCTTCGACGTGTTCGGTACCGTCGAGCTCGACGATGGCCAGGCCGAAGCGGTGGGGGTCGAGTTCGCGCAGCTGCGGAATGTAGTCGGCCACCTTGCCGCGCGCCGCGGCCGGGCGTGCGGCCTCGGCAGCCGCGCGTATTGCCTGTGTGATGTCCATGGACTCGGCAGATTCTGATTGAGCCGGGAATGGTAACGCCCGGCATCGACTCAGGCTACCTCGGCGATGCGCCCTGTTCGCATGCAGCGGTCTTGTCTCGGCGCTGTATCATGGCCGAAGACGTTTTCCTCGGAACCTGCGGACGATTCCCGGTTCTGAATTCTCACCCAGGCCAAACACCGGAAATCCCACTTGAATCGATACTTCAAAGCAATCCGGCTCGTCACCGCGATGATACTCGCGCATGGGCTGGCGCAGCCTGCAGCCGCCGACGAACAGTCTTTCGATGCCTGCCTGGCAGCGCTTCAGTCCAGTGCGCTCGAACAGGCGGTGCCCGAATCCGTGGTCGAAGAAGTGCTGGGCTCGCTGGAGTACCAGCCGCGGGTGATCGAGCTCGATCGTGACCAGCCCGAATTCCGCCAGTCGTTCTCGGCCTATCTGCGTGCCCGTGTCAACGAAACGCGGGTGCGCCGGGGCAGGGAACTGCTGACGCGCCATCGCGAGCTGCTCGACCGGTTGACCCGCGAATACGGCGTCCCGGGCCATTACCTGGTCTCGTTCTGGGGCATGGAAACCAATTTCGGCGCCTATCTCGGCAGCATGCCGACGCTGGATTCGCTCGCCACGCTGGCCTGCGATCCCAGGCGCAGCAAGTTCTTCACCGCTGAATTGATCACCGCGCTGAAGCTGTTGCATCGCGAAGGCCTGGCGCCGGAGACCATGCGCGGCTCCTGGGCGGGCGCCATGGGGCATACCCAGTTCATGCCTTCCTCGTACATGCGCCATGCGGTGGACGGCGATGGCGACGGGACGATCGATCTGTGGAACAGCGAGGCCGATGCGCTGACCTCGGCGGCCAACTACCTGGCCGACCTGGGCTGGGAACCCGGGGAGCGCTGGGGCCGGGAGGTGCGGCTGCCGGATGGTTTCCCGTTCGACCGGTCCGGGCTGCGGCATCGCGCGCCGCTGTCGCGCTGGCGCGAACTGGGCGTGCGCCAGGCCAATGGTCGGCCGCTGCCGGCGGCCGACATGCGCGGCGCCGTGATCGTGCCCATGGGGCACCGCGGGCCGGCGTTCCTGGTCTACGACAATTTCGAAGTGATCATGAAGTGGAACCGATCTCAGGCCTATGCGATTGCCGTCGGCCGCCTGGCCGATCGCATCGCCGGCGGCGGACGGCTGATCGCCGAACTGCCGCAGGTTGAAACCGCGCCGTCGCGGTCGCAGATCGAACACCTGCAGCGCGTCCTGATCGAGCGTGGTTTCGACCCGGGCGAACCGGATGGGGCGATGGGGCCGGCGACCCGGGCGGCGCTGCGCGAGTTCCAGGCCGCCGGCGGACTGGTGGCCGACGGCTATCCAGGGCCCGCGACGCTCGACGCGCTGGATGCGCCGGCCCAACAAGGACGGGAAACCGAATGAAGCACGAGCACGACCGGGACAGAGAAGACCGGCAAACGACGCGGGACGCACCGCAATCGCGCATGGCGCGCATCACGGCAATGGTCCGCCCCGTTCCGGTCGTGGTCGGGCTGGTGCTGGTGGTCCTGCTGGTTGCCAGCGTCGTCGGCATTCGCGAGGACCGCCAGCTGCCCGATTTCGCCGCCATCGAGGACCTGTCCGAACGCAAGCAGGCGTTCTTCGAGTTCCTGGCGCCTATCGTGATGGCCGAGAACCAGCGAGTGCTCGAGCAGCGCGAAAGGCTGCTGGACCTGGCCGGGAAGCTGCGGGCCGGTGAGCCAATCGGCTGGCTGGATCGGCGCTGGCTCGGCCAGTTGGCCGAGGAGTATGCCGTCGGCTGGAATCCCGACGCGCCGCTGGAAAGCATCGAGCCGCTGGAGCGGCGCGTGGACGCGGTTCCGGTTTCGCTGGCGCTGGTGCAGGCGGCGACCGAATCGGGCTGGGGCCGCTCGCGCTTTGCCACCGAGGCGAACAATCTTTTCGGACACTGGTGCTACCAGCCCGGCTGCGGCCTGGTGCCCGAACGCAGGAATACCGGTGCCGGGCACGAAGTGGCGGCATTCGACAGCGTTGCCGATTCGGTCGAGCGCTACCTGCGCAACCTGAACACGCACGCCGCCTATGCGCCGCTGCGCGCGATCCGGGCCCGAATGCGCCGCAACGGAGAGTCTCCGACGGCGATGGCGCTGGCCGACGGTCTGGTCCGCTACTCGGAGCGGCGCGAGGATTACGTCGCCGAAATCAAGACCGTCATTCGCGTCAATCGCCCGATCATCGAGAGAGTCCGGGAAACGCTGTGATGGCTTTTCGATTCCGGGCGCTGGCGTTTTTGCTGCTGTCGGCGTGCTCGCCGTCGTCTCCCGCATCCCAGCCGCATGCCGTCATCCTGTTGTATCACCACGTCAGCGAGGACACCCCGGCCTCGACCAGCGTGACGCCGGCGCAGTTCCAGCGGCACCTGGATTACCTGGCCGAGAACGACTACCGCGTCTGGCCGCTGCAACGTGTCCTGGATGCGGCGCTGAAAGGGTCGGAAGCGTTGCCCGAGCGGGTCGTCGCGCTGACTTTCGACGATGCCTACGAGTCGGTCTACACCGAGGCGCGCCCGCGGCTGGCCGAGCGCGGCTGGCCGTACGCGGTCTTCGCCAACACCGACGCGATCGACGCCGGGCACGCGCCGTACATGAGCTGGGAACAGCTGCGCGCGCTGGCCGAACACGGCGCGGCGGTCGAGAATCACAGCGCCGGGCACGGCCACATGGCGCGGCCGCGACCGGACGAGTCGGTACGCGAGTGGCGCCGCCGGGTGCGCGCCGACATCGAGAAGGCGCGATCGCGCATTGCAGCAGAGGTCGGGCGGCCGCCCGACCTGTTCGCCTATCCCTACGGCGAGGATTCGCCCGACCTGGCCGAAGTGGTGGCCGAAGAACACGAATACGGCCTGGCCCAGCGCTCCGGCCCGGTCGGGCCGCTGACCGATCCGTTCAGCATTCCGCGTTTTCCGATGGCCACCGGGTTCGCGTCCATGGATCGGCTGGAGCTTGCCGTGCGTTCGCGGCCGTTGCCGGTGTCTCGCACGGAGACGCGGCCGGGCGACGGCGGCGATATCGACCGGATCGAGCTCGAGGTCGAATCCGGCGGGTTCCGGGCCGGGCAGCTCAACTGCTTTGCCGGCAGCGGCCGACGGCTGGAAGCCGAGACCGACGGCGACGGTCCCTCCCGGGTGACCATAGATGTCGAAGGCGTGGGCGCACCGGGACGCAACAAGATCAACTGCACCGCACCGGCGGCCGACGGCAGCGGCGACTTCTACTGGTTTTCCTGGCAGTGGCTGGTGGTCGATTCGGGCTGAGCCCCGGCTCGTTCCCGATTCAGCCGTGGCCGATACAACCCGACGAACTTCAACAGCGAGGTGGATTTATGAGCAATATCGTGATTACCGGCGCAAATCGTGGCATCGGACTGGCGCTTGCCCGGCTTCTCCGCGACCGCGGCGACAACGTGATCGCGGTGTGCCGCGAGTCCTCCGGCGAGCTGGATGCATTGGGTGTGCGGGTCGAAGCGGGCATCGACGTCACCGACGGCGATTCGCTCACCGACCTGGCCGGCCGCCTTTCCGGGGTGGCCATCGACGTCCTGGTCAACAACGCCGGCGTGATGCGGCCGACCAGCTTCGACGACATCGAGAACCAGCTCGACGCCTTCCGGTTGCAGTTCGAGGTCAATTCGCTGGCGCCGTTACGGGTCACGCGAGCGCTGGTCGATCGGCTGGGACAGGGTTCGAAAGTCGCGATCATCACCAGCCGCATGGGCTCGATCGCCGACAACGATTCGGGCGGCCACTACGGCTACCGGATGTCGAAGACCGCGGTCAACATGGGCGGGGTGTCGATGGCGCTGGAATTGCAGGCGCGCGGCATTGCCGTCGGACTGCTGCACCCGGGCTACGTGAAGACCGACATGACCGGCAATACCGGAAATGTGGATACGGATGAATCGGCCGGCGGCCTGATCCAGCGCATCGACGAATTGTCGATCGAGACCACCGGCAGCTTCCACCACGCCAACGGCGAAGAGCTGCCTTGGTAGCTGCGGGACGCCGAAGTCAAAGCCTGAAACCACACATTACACAGATTCGCACGGATTATTAAAAGCGAAAAAAATCTGCGTAAATGTGCGACATCTGTGGTTCGCTTTGCTGACTGCTTTCAGGAGGTTCCGAGCCGCAATTGCTCCGACAGCAGGCTGAGCCAGGCCTCGTAGCGTGATTCGGCAATCTCGCCTTCAGCCACCGCCGCGCGGATGCGACAGCCGGGCTCGTGGTCGTGGGTGCAGTTGCGAAAGCGACAGCTGCCGGCCACCCGGGCGAATTCCGGGAATCCGCGCTCGAGTTCGGTCACCGGCATTTGCCACAGGCCGTATTCCCAGACGCCGGGCGTGTCGACCAGCCAACCGCCGTCGGGCATGCGCAGCAAGCGGGCGCTGGTGGTGGTGTGCCGGCCCTTGCCGGTTGCACGGGAAAGCCTGGCGGTCTGCAGCGAGAGGTTCGGCAGCAGCGCGTTGGCCAGCGAGGATTTGCCCACGCCGGACTGACCGGCCAGCAGGTGAATGCCGCGAGGGAAGAACCGGTCCAACCCGTCCAGCGAGATTTCGCCCTCGCAGCGGGTCGTGAATACTTCTACGTCCATTTCCGGCAAGTGGGTGAACGGCGGCGCCTGCGGTACGCCGATGTCGGTCTTGTTGATCACGACCACCGGCCGTACGCCCTGGATATGGGCCGCGGCCACGTAGCGGTGCAGCAGGTCGACGCTCGGCGCGGGCTCCGGGGCGATCACGATCAGCAAGGTGTCGAGGTTGGCCGCGACCGGCTGGAAGCGGCCCCGGTTGGTGCCGCGGCCGAACAGGTTTTTTCGTTCCACGATCGAGGCAACCGCGCCGTGCGTATCGACATCGACCAGGTCACCGGGCAGCGGGCGGCCGACGTTGCGCCTGAAGCTGATCTCGGTGGGCTCGGGCACGTCGCTTTCGAGGTCTTCGGTGGTCGCCAGGCCGTGATTGCCCAGCGCGATCAAAACGCGTAGTGGTCTGCTCATGTGATCGTGCTGCCTGGTAATCGCATCAGTATACGGCTGGTATAGTTACCGATGAGAACGCGGTCCACCTGCGCCGAGAGGCAAGCTGAATGCTGGCTCACCAGGTTTGACATTGGAAAAGCTGACGCATGGGGATGATCGAGGATGGATGAAACACGGCTGATCTGGATCGACCTGGAAATGACCGGGCTGGACGTGCGCCGCGACAAGATCATCGAAATCGCGACCATCGTGACCGATTCGGAACTCGAGGAGATCGCGACCGGCCCGAATATCGCGGTCCGGGCCACCGATGACGAGCTGGCCGACATGGACGAGTGGAATACCCGCACGCACACGGCCTCGGGACTGATCCAGCGCTGCCTGGAAAGCCACGTCGACACCCGGTCGGCCGAGCGGCAGACGCTGGACTTCTTGTCCGACCTGGTGCCCCCGGGGAATTCGCCGATGTGCGGCAACTCCATCTGCCAGGACCGCCGCTTCCTGGCCCGTCTGATGCCCGAGCTGGAAGCGTATTTCCACTACCGCAATCTCGACGTCAGCACCATCAAGGAACTCGCTCGCCGGTGGGCGCCCGAAATCGCCGAAGGCCTGGTCAAGGACACCGGCCACGAAGCCCTGGCCGACATCCGCGACTCGATCGAAGAGCTCAAGTACTACCGGCAGTTCATGGGGGCGTTGGCGGGGCCAGGAGAAAAGGCCGAAACTCCCGGGCGCTAGGGTGTTCGAGGTTTAGGGGTTAAGGTTTAAGGAAAAATCGCTGTGATCGAAGTGAATTCGGAACGACGACGGCAGTTGCATTTCTGTTTTCCTGATTACGTATCTGCTTCAGCCATCGAATACCAGGTAGGGTGCGTTGAGCGAAGCGAACACGCACCGAACGGACAACGAACGCATCGCAACGGTTACCAGAACGCCGATCGGTGCGTTTCGCCTGCGGCTCAACACACCCTACGCTTTGCCCCGGCGTTCCGGGGCATGGCGGAAACAGGTACGTAATCAGGTCTGTTTTTACCCTAAACCCTAAAGCCTAGCCTTCCGCCAATCGCCGCCAGGTATCAACGACGGTGTCCGGGTTCAGCGACATGCTTTCGATGCCTTCGTCGAGCAGCCACTGGGCGAGTTCCGGGTAGTCCGAGGGGCCCTGGCCGCAGATGCCGATGTATTTCTCCTGCTTCAGACACGCCTTGATGGCCATGGCCAGCAGCGCCTTGACCGCGCCGTTGCGTTCGTCGAAGCGGTGGGCGACCAGGCCGGAGTCGCGATCCAGTCCCAGGGTCAGCTGGGTCATGTCGTTGGAGCCGATCGAGAAGCCGTCGAAGTGTTCGAGGAATTCCTCGGCCAGCAGCGCGTTGGACGGCAGTTCGCACATCATGATGATCTTCAGGCCGTTCTCGCCGCGCTTGAGGCCGAATTCATCCATGACCTCGACCACTTCCGCGGCCTCTTCGACCGTGCGCACGAACGGTACCATGGCCCAGACGTGGTCCAGGCCGAGCTCGTCGCGCACCTTGCGCAGCGCGCGGCACTCGAGTTCGAAAGCCGCCTTGAAGTCGTCGTCGACGTAGCGCGAGGCGCCGCGCCAGCCGATCATCGGATTTTCCTCGTCCGGCTCGTAGGCTTCGCCGCCGATCAGGTTGGCGTATTCGTTGGTCTTGAAGTCCGAAAGCCGCACGATGACCGGGTTGGGCCCGAAGGGTGCCGCGATGGTCGCGATGCCCTCGACCAGACGGTCGACGTAGAAATCCACCGGCGAGTCGTAGCCGGCGGTGCGCTTGTCGATCTCGGCCTTGAGCTCGGGCGACTGCTTTTCGTATTCCAGCAGTGCGCGCGGATGGATGCCGATCATCCGGTTGATGATGAATTCCAGCCGCGCCAGGCCGATCCCGTGGTTGGGAATCTGGGCGAAATCGAATGCCCGGTCGGGGTTGGCGACGTTCATCATCAGCTTGACCGGGGCGGCGGGCATGTCGTCCAGGCTGTCTTCGGAGACGCTGAATTTCAGGTCGCCGGCGTAGACGCGGCCGGTATCACCCTCGGCGCAGGACACCGTGACCGGGTCGCCGTGGCGAACCTTGTCGGTGGCGTCGGCACAGCCGACCACGGCCGGAATGCCCAGTTCGCGCGCGATGATGGCGGCGTGGCAGGTGCGACCGCCGCGGTTGGTGACGATGGCCGAGGCCTTCTTCATCACCGGCTCCCAGTCGGGGTCGGTCATGTCGGTGACCAGCACGTCGCCGTCCTCGACCTCGTGCATGTCGGCGATGTCGTCGACCACCCGGGCGTTGCCCTGGCCGATGCGCTGGCCGATGGCGCGGCCCTCGACCAGCACGTCGCCCGGGGCCTCGAGCTTGAAGCGCTCCATGACCTGGCCGGAGCGGCTCTTGACCGTTTCCGGGCGCGCCTGCAGGATGTAGAGCTCGCCGGTGTTGCCGTCCTTGCCCCATTCGATGTCCATGGGCCGACCGTAGTGCTTTTCGATGGTCAGCGCCATCTGCCCGAGCTTCTCGGCGTCGGCGTCGCTGATCGAGAACCGGTTTTTGAGATCGTCGGGTGTGTCCTCGGTGGCCACCCCGCCGGATTCGCCGTAGACCATGCGCGTGGCCTTGGTGCCGATGCTGCGGCGCAGGACGGCCGGCCGTCCGGCTTCCAGGTTGGCCTTGAACAGGTAGAACTCGTCCGGGTTGACCGCGCCCTGGACCACGCTTTCGCCCAGGCCGTAGCTGGAGGTGATGAACACCACGCCGCGGTAGCCGGATTCGGTGTCCAGCGTGAACAGCACGCCGGCGGCGCCGACGTCGGAGCGCACCATCAGCTGGATGCCGGCCGACAGCGCCACGTCGGCATGCTCGAAGCCGTGGTGCACCCGGTACGCGATCGCCCGGTCGTTGTACAGGCTGGCGAACACCTCGTGGATCCTGCGCGCGACGTCTTCCAGGCCGCGCACGTTGAGGAAGGTTTCCTGTTGGCCGGCGAACGAGGCGTCGGGCAAGTCCTCGGCGGTGGCCGACGACCGCACCGCGACCTCGATACCCTGGCCGAAGCGCTCTTCCATTTCGGCCCAGGCCGAGCGGATTTCTTCGCTCAGGCGCTCGGGCAGGGGGGTTTCGACGATCCAGGCGCGGATTTCCTTGCCGGCGGCGGCCAGCTCGCGCACGTCCTCGGTATCCAGGGATTCCAACCGGGCACGGATTTTTTCGTCCAGGCCGGTTTCGGCCAGGAAATCGCGAAAGGCGTCGGCGGTGGTGGCGAATCCGCCGGGGACGTTCACGCCCATCGACGCCAGATTTGCAATCATCTCCCCGAGTGATGCATTCTTGCCGCCGACCTGTTCGAGGTCGTCCATGCCTAGCTGGTCCAGCCAGCGGATATACTCGGTCACGCTTGTCATAACGATCGGTCGAATCCCTTGTCGAATCCCAAACCCATATTGTAACCGCCTGCCCATGCGCCGCACCGTTCTGTTCATATCCGATGGCACCGCCATTACCGCCGAAACCTTCGGTCACAGCCTGCTCACCCAGTTCTCGGGCCACGAGTTCCGGCAGGTACGCCTGCCGTTCGTCGACACGGTCGAAAAGGCGCGCGAGGCGGCCGATCTGATCGACCGCGCGGCCGAAAAGGACGGGCCCAAGCCGCTGGTGTTCAGCACCATCGTCGACGGCGACATCGGCGCGGCGCTGCGCGAAAGCGACGCCCACGTATTCGACATGTTCGCCACGTTCCTGCCCCAGCTCGAAGAGATCCTGGGCACGGCGGGCTCGCACTCGGTGGGCAAGGCGCACGGCATCAGCGATACGCACCGCTACGAAGACCGCATGGAGGCAACCAATTACGCGCTGACCCACGACGACGGCATCTCGAAACGGCTGGAAAACGCCGATGTGATCCTGGTCGGGGTCTCCAGGTCGGGAAAAACGCCAACCTGCCTCTATATGGCCTTGCATTTTGGGCTGAAAGCCGCAAACTATCCGCTAACTGAAGAAGATCTCGAAAAACCACGCCTGCCGGACTTCCTCCGCAAGCACAAGCACAAGCTGTACGGCCTCACGATCGATGCCGAACGGCTGGCGGAAATTCGTCAGACCCGGCGACCGGACAGTCGCTATGCGTCACTCAAGCAGTGTCGCTACGAAGTGGATGCGGCCGAATCGCTGCTGCGCAGCGAGGGCGTGTCGATGCTCAGTTCGACCCGTGCATCGGTCGAGGAGCTGGCCAGCCGCATTCTGCTCGAACTGGGGCTGGATCGGGATCATTTTTGAACCATGCAATTTCCGTTTTGTCAAGAATCGGAAATTCCGAACTGCTGTGCTATTCTCCTGAAATGCTGACACAATTGCGCAATCCAAATTCGTTGTCCCGGGTCATTGCCCGACGCCTGCCGTCGCTGCATTCCGGGGTCTTTCATGCGCTCAGCGTGCTGATGCCCGAAGATCTGGCCCGCAGCGACATCCTGGTATCGAAGATCGAGGATGCCCCGGAACTCTACATGCGGGTGCTCGAACGCCACAACTACACGACGTTCCTGCAGTTGACCTACCTGCTGGGCCCGGAGCGCGAACAGCACCCCAATGCCCATATCCGCGTCTATCACGATGCGCGCATGGCCGAGGCCACTTCGTTCTCGCCGGAGCAGGGCATCGAGCGCCTGGCGGGTCCCGACCTGCCGGTCCGGGGCCTGGTCGAGCGGAGCTGGCGCATGAATCGTGCACTGCTGAAGTGGCTGGAGTACCTGCTGGCCGAAGGGCATAGCGCGTCCACCATGCACCCGACCGAAGATGCGCCGGCCGATCTGCCCGATCCCGAGCCCATGCCGGCCGAAGTCGCCGACGAAAGCGTGCGCGTCGAGTAATTCCAGCGCGCGGTCCAAGCCGTGCGACCAGGCGGCGCCGGCAAGCTTTCTGCATCGCCCCCGTTGCTCAGCCGCGGCTGATCCATTCGCTGCGTTCGATGGTGTGGCCGCGGTTGCTTGCGTCCAGCGCCTCCAGCCGCATCGAAACCCGGTAGCCGCCGGGTGCGGGCTCGATATCGAAAATGCGGGCCGCGGCCGGTCCCTGGCTGCCCGCCGCGGAAGCCGATGCGGTGCAGAACACGGCCGTTTCGCCGCCGTCGCTGGACGCCAGCCGATATTCCCGATTGTGATGGAGATGGCCGTGCAGCACCAGCGCTGCGCCCCGCCGTTTCAGCAGTTCGGTCAGTTCCCGGTCATCGGCCAGCGCCTTGCGCGGTTTGCAGGACCCGGGCAGCGGCGGGTGATGAATCATCACGACCCGGCAACTGCCGCGGCTTTTTTCCAGCGCATGATCCAGTCGTCTGCGCATCGCTTCGCCCAGCCGGCCGCCGGCCTTCAGTATGGGCGTCACCACCGCCGAATTCAGGCCGATCAGGGTCGCCTCGCCGAAGGCGCGCACGACCGGCCATTCGGGTGCGGCCGGATCCACGTGCAGCCAGTCCGACCAGTGGCGGAGAATCGAGTCGGAAGAATCGGTCGCGAATACATCGTGGTTGCCCGGGACCAGGAGCACCCGGTCTGCGCTCGCCAGGCGGTTCAGCCAGGCGGCGGCTTCGCGCGCTTCCTGTTCGAGCCCGAGCTGGCATAGATCCCCGGTAATCGCCCAGACGTCCGGGCGCGCGGCTTCGAGGTGCGCGGTCAGCGCGGTCAGACGCGCCGGGCGGTGCACCTTGCGTCGCCGGTTTTGCCACGACAGCCACGACAGCCACCTTTTCCCGGCGCTCGGCCCGGGCCGCCAGGCATCCAGCGAGGTCAGGTGCGGATCGGTAATGTGAATCAGGCGCATGCACGTCGGAGTCATTGGCGGTCAGGCGAGTTTAACCGCAGCGTCCGGTGCGCCGTGCATGCGCGCGCGATGCGACGTGCGATGCGACGAGCGATGCGATAATCGCGCTTCGTTTACTCGACGCGATATGGACAAATGTTTCTCGATACAGCAAAGCTTGCCGCGATGGACGGCGAACGATTCCGCGCCACCCGGCCTTATCCCTGGTCCAACCCGTCCGGACTGCTGACCCGGGAAGGTTTCGACACGCTGATCGAACAGCTGCCGGACGTCGGCCAGTTCAAGCCGGTTTTCGGTCGATCGCGCAAGCACGGCCAGCAGGCCCATGATCGCTACGCGCTGGAATGGCGCGACGATCTGCCGGTTTCCGATGCATGGAAAGCCTTTGTCCGGGAACTGCGCGGCCCGGAATACCGGGATTTCCTGGCCCGCATGATCGGCCATGATCGCTTCAGCCTGACATTCCACTTTCACTACACGCCGAACGGGTGCTCGGTATCGCCGCACTGCGACGCGGTCTGGAAGCTCGGCTCGCATATCTTCTATCTCAATACCGAGGCCGACTGGAAGCCCGAATGGGGCGGAGAAACGCAGGTGCTCGACGACAAGGGCCGGTTTTCGGCCCGCTCGGCCCCGGCATTCGAGGATTTCGACGAGGCCATGAGCTCGGAATCGCTGGGCAACCGCAGCCTGCTGTTCATCCGCCAGGGCAATTCCTGGCACGGCGTCAAGCCGATCGATTGTCCCGAAGGCTACCTTCGGAAGGTGTTCATCGTGGTGATCAACCGCGATAC
>JAWLEW010000014.1:55344-61092 GCA_041685925.1 Wenzhouxiangellaceae bacterium
GGCTTGAGCAATTCCGGATCGACGGCCGAAAAGATCTCGGCCAGTTCCTCCAGGAACGGGCCCAGCGCGGTCGATTTGCGCCACACCAGCGCGATGGTGCGCTTCGGTCCGGGCTGGGCGAAGGGCCGGGTGACCAGGTTGTCGGTATGCGCCACCGGCGGCTTGACGGCCATGACGGGCATCAGCGTGATGCCGGTGCCCGCGGCGACCATCTGGCGCAGGGTTTCCATGCTCGTGGCGTGGAAATCGAGCTTTTCGTGGGCGCCTGAAAGCTGACAGACTTCCAGCGCCTGTTCACGCAGGCAGTGGCCATCCTCGAGCAGCAGGAGTTCTTCCTGTTCCAGGTCTTCCAGCGTGATGGTCTTGCTGGCGCTCAGCGCATGCGATTCCGGGACGGCCAGCACGAAGGGCTCTTCGAACAGGACCCGGGTGGCGAGCTGTTCCGATTCGATCGGCAGCGCCAGCAGCCCGGCGTCGAGGCGGCCCTGGCGCAGCATATTGATGACGTCCTCGGTCTTTTCCTCGAACAGTCTGAGGGTCAGGCGCGGGAATCGTTTGCGTATTTCCGGCACCACGTGCGGCAGAAAGTAAGGCGCGAGGGTCGGGAAAATGCCGATTCTCACGGTACCGGAGTGGGGATCCTTGCTGCGCCGGGCGATGGCGCGAATGGCGTCGGCATCGGCCAGCATGGCGCGGGCGCGTTCGACGATTTCCTCGCCGACCTCGGTGAGCATGACCTTGCGCGGCGAGCGTTCCACCAGCTGTACGTCCAGCTCTTCCTCGAGCTTTCGGATCTGGGTGCTGAGGGTGGGCTGGCTGACGTGGCAAAGCTCTGCGGCCTTGCTGAAATGGCGCACGTCGGCCAGGGTGACAAGATAATGGACGGCACGAAGATTCATTTAAAAATTCTATCAGAAACCGTGTTTTGATACCCGAAGGGGGTTCGCCTGCAATGGCGACCGTTGCGCGTCCATGTCCGGGCCGTCGACCCGTCCAGCGCGCGCCTTGCCCAACGTGGCAAAAAAAACCGGGCGCGCGGCCCGGTTCTTTCGGTGTTGCGATTATTGCCCGGAGGCGAACCGGTCAGCCCGCGACCTGGCCCTGTTCGAGCTCTTCGGGGCTGGCCTCGCGAACGTCGCGCACGGTGACGTCGAAATTCAGTTCCTGGCCGGCCAGGTCATGGTTGGCGTCGATCGTGACCTGGTCGCCCTCGACATCGGTGACCTTGACCACCAGCGGGCCCTGTGCCGATTCGGCGTTGAACTTCATGCCCGGCTCGACTTCGTCGATGCCGGCAAAGGCTTCCATCGAAACCTGCTGCACCAGTTCCTGGCGGTGCGGGCCGTAGCCTTCCTCGGGTTCGACCTTGACCTGCAACTCTTCGCCTTCGCTCTTGCCTTCCAGCGCTTTTTCGAGACCCGGGATGATGTTGCCGTGGCCGTGCAGATACGCCAGCGGCTCGCGACCCTCGGAGGTGTCGATGACCTCACCGTCGTTTCCTTTCAGCGTGTAGTCGATGGATACGACGGTATCGGCTTTTGCTTGCATGGAATTTCCTGTCTATTCAAGTGGTCGTATATGGTAACACCGCGTCCGGGACGGCCGGGCCGGGCTGGTAACCGGGAGTCGGCAATGCAAAATGATTTCAACAGGATGCGCGGCCGCATCGGGCTGATCGCCGCGCTCGTTCTGGCGCTTTCGGCGCTGGCGCTCTACCTCTACAGCGAGCGTGCCGCGCCGCCGGAACCGCGGCCCGATGTGCCGACCGAAACCGGGCTGGCGCCCGAACGATTGCCGAGCGACAGCGCCGGCGAACAGACCCGGGCGGCGCCGCCGCCGCGTGTCGATCCGGTCACGCTCGACGAAGCGGCAGACGACGCTGCCGCTGGTGGCGACGATGCGGCCGAAGCGCCGCCGCCGGAAGCGGCTCCGGATCCCGAAATTTCGCTGGAGCGCGCGCAGCAGCGACTGCGCGAGGACCTGGCGCTGCGCCTGGCGCCGGGGCAGATCGAGATGGTCGCGCGCGAGGGGCTGCTGCAACGACTGGTCACGACGGTCAACAGCCTCGATGGCGACCCGGTGCCGCTGCGTTTCAGGCCGCTGGACCACGTGCCCGATCTGCCGCGGCTGGCGTCCGAAGACGATGCCTTGCGCCTGCCGCAAGCCCCCGATCCGCGTTATCGACCGTATCGCGCGCTGTTCGACCGCCTGGATGCCACCGAGCTGGCCGAATTGTTCGACCGCTACGAGCCTGCGCTGGAGCAGGCGTGGCAGGCGATGGGCGAGGAACCCGAAAAGTCGTTTCGGGCTCGGATGATCGAGGTGCTGGACCATCTCGCCGAATTCGAGTCGCCGGCCGAGCGGCCGCGCGTCCACCAGCCGAAGGTGCTCTACGAGTATATTGATCCGGAACTGGAGCAGCTTTCCTGGGGCCGCAAGGCGCTGATCCGGATCGGGCCCGAGCATGCGCCGGCGGTGCAGCGCAAGCTGGGCGAGCTGGCCGATCAACTGGAGCGACGCAGCGCCCGAGACCAGGAAAGCTGATTTTGAAAACGCATCGAGCCAAAAGCAGGCAGACCCGATGAAACAGGTCCTGAACATGATTCTGATTGCGCTGGCGCTCACCGGCTGCGCGAGTAGTCCGTTCGACACCGCGGGACGGCAAGTCGCCGAGTTGTCGCCGGGCGAGGCGCGCGAACGGCCCGAGGCGCGCGGCACCAGCGTGATCTGGGGTGGACGCATCGTCGGCGTGGTCAATAGCGGCGACCGGACCGAGATCGAGGTGCTCAGCCTGCCGCTGGGCCCCGGCGATCGCCCCCGACGCAATCGCGACGGTGACGCACGGTTCGTGATCCACCATCGTGGGTTCCTGGAGCCGATGACTTATGCCCCGGGCCGCTACGTGACCGCCTTCGGCCGCTTTGCCGGCATCGAGTCACGCTCGGTCGGTGATTTTCCGCTGGATCATCCGGTGCTCGAGGCCGAACAGCTCGAGCTGTGGCCGGTCGAGACCAACAGCAGCCGCGCCGAGCTCGAACTGGGCGCCGGCCTCCGATTCTAGTGGCCCACTAGCCGGTGGCGGGCCAGGGCCCATTCGACATGTTCGCGCACGATCGAAGACGGGTGATCGCGGCGTGCTTCCAGCGCGCCGGTGACCTCGGGCGTGGTCGGGGCGTTGCCCAGCCCGACGGCCAGGTTTCTCAGCCAGCGCTCGTGCCCGATGCGCCGGATCGCCGTGCCCTCGGTCCGCTTCAGGAAGGTGTCCTCGTCCCAGCCGAACAGCTCGACCAAGGATCCTGAATCCAGGTCCTTGCGCGGCTGGAAGTCGTCTTCGCCGCTGAACTGCGCGTAACGGTTCCACGGGCACACCGCCTGGCAGTCGTCGCAGCCGTAGACCCGGTTGCCGATCGCGGCCCGGAATCGTTCCGGAATCGAGCCCTTGAGCTCGATCGTGAGATACGAGATGCAGCGCCTGGCATCGAGCTGGTAGGGCGCGGTGATCGCCTGCGTGGGGCAGACGTCGATGCACTTGCGGCACGAGCCGCAGTGGTCCTGGACCGGGCGGTCGGGCGCGAATTCCAGGTCGGTATAGATTTCGCCGAGGAAGAACCAGCTGCCGGCGTGGCGATTCAGCAGGTTGGTGTGCTTGCCGATCCAGCCCAGGCCGGCTTTCGCCGCCAGCGGCTTTTCCATCACCGGGGCCGAGTCGGTGAACACGCGGTAGCCGAATTCACCGATCTCGGCCTCGATTTTCTGCGCCAGGCGCTTCATGCGCGCACGCAGCACCTTGTGATAGTCGCGGCCCAGCGCATAGCGCGAAATGCAGGCCTTTTCGGGCTGGTCCAGCAGTTCGTCCAGCGGGGTCGCCCGCGACGGAAGATAGTCCATGCGCAGCACGATCGCCGAACGCGTGCCGGGCACCAGTTCGGCCGGTCGGGTGCGCTTGCGGCCGTGGCGGGCCATCCAGTCCATGTCGCCGTGTTTTCCCTCGGCCAGCCACTGGTCGAGACGCTGCTCGGTGTCGGCCAGGTCGGTGTCGGCAAAGCCGACCTGCTGGAAGCCCAGATCCGCACCCCATTCGCGGATACGCGCCTTCAGCGCCTCGGCATCTGGCCGTGGATCTTCTTGTTCGGCCTGGTTTTCGATCTGCATGGCCGGGATGATAACCGGACAAAACCACTATTGCCCGCGCAGGGTGCGTTGAGTGCAGCGAAACGCAACGTTGGGGTCAAAGGGTTGGAGGCCTTGCGAGAGAATCAGCTTCTCGTTGTTTCGAGGTAGCGATCCCGTGATCTGCGTTAATCTGCGTAATCTGCGATTGCAATTCGATTTTTTCGAGATTGGATAACTGGTGGTGATGCGAATGGGAAACAATCTGTATCGTGCCGAGCAGGTCCGCGAGCTCGACCGCCGGGCAATCGAGGATCATGGAATCGCCGGCTACGAACTCATGCAGCGTGCCGGACGGGCCGTTTTTCGCGCCATGCGTGCCCGGTTCCCGGAGGCGAAAAGCCTTGTGGCGTGCTGTGGCGGAGGCAACAACGGCGGCGACGGCTACGTGGTGGCGTCGCTGGCCCGCGATGCCGGCATGCAGGCGCGCGTGATCGCGCTGAAGCCGCCCGAAGAATTGAGCGGCGACGCCCGGCGGGCCGCGGAAGCCTGGCTGGACATCGGCGGTGCGGTTTCCGGGCCCGCCGGCAGCATCGAGGCCGATGTCGTCATCGACGCCTTGCTGGGCACCGGGCTGGACCGCGAGGTTCGCGACGACTACGCCGAGGTGATCGATTCGATCAATGCTTCCGGCGCCGCGGTCATTGCGGTCGATGTGCCGTCCGGGCTGCACGCCGACACCGGTGCGGTGCTGGGCAAGGCCGTCCATGCCGAGGTCACGGTGAGCTTCATCGGGCGCAAGCGCGGACTGGAAACCGGCCAGGCACCGGACTGCATTGGCCGCGCGCTGTTCGACGACCTGAAAGTGCCTGAATCGGTCTACCGGGACCTGGATCCGGACGCCGAACGCCTGTCCGGCGATATTGTCCGGCGCGTGCTGCCGGCGCGGTCGAAAACGATCCACAAGGGCGCGCTGGGCCACGTGCTGGTCTGCGGCGGCGACTACGACATGCCCGGCGCCACGGTGCTGGCGGCCCGGGCGGCGCTGATGGCCGGTAGCGGCCTGGTTTCGGTCGCCACCCGACGCGAACATTCGCGGGCGCTGGCCGGCAGCCTGCCCGAGGCGATGTGGGCCGACGGCGAGAACGGCGAGACGCTGGATGCGCTGGCCGGGCGGGCCGACGTGATCGCGCTGGGACCGGGCCTGGGGGGTTCGGACTGGTCGCGCGCGGCCTGGCAGCGGCTGCTGAAAGCGGAATTGCCGGCGGTGCTGGACGCCGATGGCCTGAATCTCCTGGCCGAGCATGGCTTCGAGCGCGGAAACTGGATATTGACCCCGCACCCCGGCGAGGCGGCGCGCCTGTTGGACGTGTCCATTGCCGAAATCCAGCGCGACCGGTTTGCCGCCGTGCGCGAACTGGCCGCGCGCTTCAACGCGGTGGTCGTGCTCAAGGGCGCCGGTTCGCTGGTCGCCGATCCGGCCGGCCGTGTCGGGTTGTGCCCGTTCGGCAACCCGGCCATGGCCACGGCGGGCATGGGCGACGCGTTGACCGGCATCGTGGCCAGCCTGGCCGGCCAGGGCGGCGCCGCCGGAGCCGATCTGTTCGACGTCGCCTGCGCCGGGGTGGTGCTGCACGC
>JAWLEW010000101.1:0-3925 GCA_041685925.1 Wenzhouxiangellaceae bacterium
GTGCGGCTAACCTTCCACCAACGCCCGAACGTAGGGCTCCATGAACGCCACGATCTCGTCCTGCGCCGCTTCGGTCGGGTGGATGCCGTCGTCCATCAGCATGCCGGGCTCCTGGAACAGGTCTTCGAGGAAGAACGGGATGAGCTCGATGCCGTAGCGCTCGGCCAGTTCCGGGTAGACGGCCTCGAAACGCTCGATGTAGGTCGGGCCCAGGTTGGGCGGCAGCCGGATCTGCATCAGCGCGACCTCGGCGCCGGCGGCCCGGCCGCGCTCGATGACGTTTGCCAGGTTGCGCTCCAGCGCGGACGGCGGCAGGCCGCGCAGGCCGTCGTTGCCGCCCAGGATGACGATCAGCACTTGCGGCTGGTGGGCCGCCAGCAGATCATCGATGCGCGAAGCCGCGCCGGCCGACGTGTCGCCGGAGATGGCGCCGTCGATCACCTCGTGGCCCTCGCCCAGGCGCTCGTCCAGCCGGTGCACCCAGCCGGCTTCACGCGGCATGCCATAGGCATCGGACAAACTGTCGCCCAGAATCACGATACGCTCTGCCTGGGCGGCACCGGCCGCCAGGCCGGCCGCGCACAGCGCCAGGGCGAACAGGACGAAACGAATCGGGAGTCCCGAAAACTTCATGAGCAAATCATCTCCGAATGCAGTGGATGCCGGCAGCGCCGAACCGCTTGTCGCGCGCCACGTCAGTTACACGGTGGACGCGCCGGGCGGCCGGCTCGAGATCGTCAAAGATATCAGCCTGAAGCTGAACGCAGGGCAAACGCTGGCCATCGTCGGCGCCTCCGGGTCGGGCAAGACCACCCTGCTGGGGCTGCTGGCCGGGCTCGAGACGCCGACGACCGGCGAAATCCTGCTGGCCGGCCACAATCTCGGCGAACTCGACGAGGACGGCCGCGCGCGGCTGCGGCGCGCGCGGGTCGGCTTCGTGTTCCAGTCGTTTCACCTGCTGCCCAGCCTGACCGCACTGGAGAACGTGATGCTGGCGCTGGAGATCGGGCGCGCCGACAATCCGCGCCGGCGCGCGCTCGACGCGCTGGACCAGGTCGGCCTGAACCACCGGCTGGATCATTACCCGCGCCAGCTTTCCGGCGGCGAGCAGCAGCGCGTGGCGATCGCGCGTGCATTCGCCGGCAACCCCGACATCCTGTTCGCCGACGAACCGACCGGCAACCTGGACCGCACCACCGGCGACGCGGTCGCCGACCTCCTGTTCGACCTCAACCGCGACCATGCCACCGCGCTGGTGCTGGTGACCCACGACCCGCGCCTGGCCGAGCGCTGCGCCAATATCGCGACCATGGACGACGGTCACCTGGAATCGGCCGACGCCGGCGATGAAGCCGGCCCGGCGCCGGCCCGCGCTGCAGGCGGCGCGCCGGCATGAACAGCGCCGCGCTTTCGGGCCGGCTGCTGCTGCGCCAGGGCCGCTCCGGCGCGCTGTGGATGCTGATCGCCGGGCTGGCCGTGGCCACCGCTGCGCTGGCCGCGGTCAGCCTGTTCACCGACCGGGTCGGCCGCGCGCTGGAGCGCCAGGCCGGCGAGGTGCTGGCCGCCGACGTCGTGGTCAGCGACCGCAATCCACTGCCCGGGGAAATCGCGGCGCGCGCCGACGAACTGGGGCTGGCGACCAGCGAAATGATCACGCTTTCGACGGTGCTGTTTTCCGACCAGGAGAGCGCGCTGTTCGACGTCAAGGCGGTCAGCGAAGGCTACCCGCTGCGCGGCGCGCTCAAGGTGGCCGACGCGCTGGACGGGCCCGACCGCACCACCGACGGGATTCCGGCGCCCGGCACGGCCTGGATCGCCCCCAGCGGGCTCCGGTCGCTGGATATCGAACCCGGCGACTCGGTGATCCTGGGCGAGCGCGAGCTCGAAATCCGGCGCATTCTCACCTACGAACCCGACCAGGGCGGCGGCCCGTTCCAGCTCTCGCCGCGGCTGCTGGTCAACCTGGACGACCTGTCGGGCTCCAGCCTGCTCGGCGCCGGCTCGCGCGCCCGCTACCGGCTGCTGGCGGCCGGCGACGAGCGCGCCGTGGACCGCTTCAGGGCACGCACCGCACCGGAACTGTCCGGGCGCCAGCGGCTGGAGACCGCCGGCGAGGCGCAGGCGCAGACCGACGAGGCGCTGGAGCAGGCGCGCCGCTTCCTGGCCGTGGCCGCGTTCACCGCGGTGATCCTGGCCGCGGTCGCGGTACTGCTGTCGGCGATGCGGTTTTCACGCGCCCAGCGCGACCTGATCGCGATCCTCAAGGCGTTCGGCGCCGAAAGCGGCGAAGTCATGCGCGCCATCGCGCTGCTGCTGCTGTGGCTGGTGCTGTTCGCCACCGTCGTCGGCGGCATCGCCGGCGTGGCCGGGCAGGCCCTGATCGCGCAGATCCTGGGCACGCAGATGATCTCCGAGCTGCCCGGCATGCGCCTGCAGCCGCTGGTCGGCAGCGCGGTGTTCACGCTGTTGCTGGCGGTGGGCTTCGCGCTGCCGCCGCTGCTGTCGCTCCGGCAAGTGCCGCCGATGCGCATCCTCAACCGCTCGCTGGACGTACCCGCCGCGCGCGAGCGCATCATCTGGCTGGTGCCCATCCTGGCCGCGCTGGCGATCCCGGTCTACGAGCTCGGCGACGTCAAGCTGGCCGTGCTGATGCTCGGCGGCAGCGCGCTGCTGGCCGGCCTGCTGGCATTGTCGGCCTGGGGCGCGATGGTGCTCACGCGCGCGCTGTCGACCCGCGCCAGCGGCGCCTGGCGCTTCGGCCTGGCGGGCCTGAGCCGCCGCCGCGGCGCCAGCGTCGTGCAGATCACGGCGCTGGGGCTGGGGCTGATGGCGCTGCTGCTTTTGATGGTGGTCCGCGGCGAGCTGATCGGCCAGTGGCGCGACAGCCTGCCGGCCGACACCCCGGACCACTTCATGGTCAACATCCAGCCCGACCAGTACGACCGGGTGCGCGCCACGCTGGAAGACATCGGCGCGCGAAAGCTGCAGATCCGGCCCATGGCCAACGCCCAGCTCACAAAAATAAGCGGCGACAAACCGCCGGAGGGCGGCTTCACCGGCCAGGTCAACCTGTCGTGGACCGACACGCTGCCGCCGGCCAACGAGGTCATCGAAGGCGAATTCTGGGACCCCGACGAGCGCGGCGAGATCTCGGTCGCGCGGCGCTGGGCCGAGCGCGTCGGCGTGGCCGTCGGCGACCGGATGACCTTCGACAGCGGCGGGCGCGAGTTCAGCGCCGAGATCAGCAACATCCGCGACGTCGAATGGAACTCGTTCAACGTCAACTTCTTCCTGCTGCTCACGCCCGAGGCCGGCGAGTTCCTGCCGCACCAGTTCGTCGCCAGCTTCTACCTGCCGCCCGAAGGCCTCGGCGCGCTGGACGACCTGGCTCGCTCGCTGCCCAACGCCAGCGTGCTCGACGTCGGCGCGTTGATCGAGCGGGTATTCGAAATCATTCGCCAGGTCAGCCAGGCCGCGCAGGTGGTGTTCGCGTTCACCCTCATCGCCGGGCTGGTGGTGCTGCTGGCCGCGCTGGAGGCCACCCGCGACCAGCGTCGCGCCGAAGCCGCGCTGATCCGCACGCTGGGCGCCGACAACGCCACCGTGCGCAACGGACTGCTGATCGAATACGCCATCATGGCCGCGATTGCCGCGGCGCTGGCCACGCTGGGCGCCGCGGTCACCGGCTGGATCATGGCCGACGAACTGTTCGGCTTCGACTACCGCCCCGGCATCACGCTGTTCGCCCTCGGCTTCACCGCCTCGGCCCTGCTCGTAGTCGGCGCCGGCTGGCTGGGCAACCGCAGCGTCCTGTCCACCCCGCCGGTGCGGATTCTGCGGGCCGGCTAGATTGGCGCCTCGCGCCGCTTTCCGGTTTGCCGGTTTCCGCAATCAAGCGCCCGCCAAAGAGGCTGGGCGCCGGCCG
>JAWLEW010000102.1:0-3910 GCA_041685925.1 Wenzhouxiangellaceae bacterium
GCCCAGATCAGACAGATGAACAGCAGGGCGAAGCGGTGTGCGACGGGCATCGGACGTTCCGGCAAAACGGGAGGACGCGTATTGTCCCTTGTCCGGTTCCGGTCGAGGGTGACGAAAACGGCGGAATTTCTGTCGATTATTGTCACTTTGCGTCACCCGGCCCGATCCCGCGAGATGTCGATTTCCCCCTGAATAAAGGCGATCCGGGCGACCGGGTGTTCTTTGGCATGCCGTTTGCATCTTCGAGACCGTCGCAGGATCAAGACCGAATCGGGAAGTTTTTGGATGTTTGATTCAGAAGTACGAAATTACGAGGAGAACGACATGGACCTGAGCAGCATTGAATCGGCAAATTTCGACGCGATGGTCGCTGAAGAAGCGATTCTCGACTGGCTGGTCAACCTCGAGTCGGAAGATACCGACTACGAGTTGTCGGACAACGACGAAATGTTGAACGCGCCGGCCCGCATGGCCAACTGAATTCCCGGGGAAGGGGAACCTGAAAGCGGCCCGGTGAAGGGGTTCGATCAGGCCGCGCGCCCGCACGTTTGAAGTGCGGGCGACAGGAAGGACGCGCACCCGTTTCTCGAACGGGTGCGTTTTTTTTTTGGCAGCTGTCAACAGCCCGTCCGTCGCGCGCCCATCGGGTTCGTCAAGCGGGCTGCGTTACTCCACCGTCACCGACTTGGCCAGGTTGCGCGGCTGGTCGACGTCGGTGCCGCGCAGCACGCCGACGTGGTAGGCCAGCAGCTGCAGCGGCAGCACTTGCAGTATGGGCGAGGCCACCGTGTGCTGGATCGGCAGGTGCATCACCTCGATGCCGTCGGAGCTGTCCAGCGTCACGTTGCGATCGGCGAACACGAAGACCTGCCCGCCGCGTGCCCGCACTTCGTGCAGGTTGGACTTGAGTTTCTCCAGCAGGTGATTGCTGGAGGCCGAAACGATCACCGGCAGATCCTCGTCGACCAGCGCCAGCGGGCCGTGCTTGAGTTCGCCGGCCGCGTAGCCCTCGGCGTGGATGTAGGAGACTTCCTTGAGCTTCAGCGCGCCTTCGAGCGCGATCGGGAATTCCGGGCCGCGTCCCAGGAACAGGGCATGCGACTTGTCGGCGATGCGGGTGGCGACCTCGGTAATTCGCTCGTCCAGCGCCAGGACCTCGCGTGCCTGCTGCACGACCTCGCCCAGCGATTCGGTCACTTCGCGCAAGCGTCCGGCGTCCAGCCCGTTCTGGCGTGCCAGCGCGGCGCTGAGCAGCAACAGCACGGTCAGCTGGGTGGTGAAGGCCTTGGTCGAGGCCACGCCGATTTCGAGGCCGGCGCGGGTCATCAGGACGTGGTCGCACACGCGCGTGATGGCGCTTTCGGGCACGTTGCAGATCCCCAGCCGACCGACGTAGCGTCGATCCGAGGCCAGTTCCAGCGCCGCCAGCGTGTCGGCGGTTTCGCCCGACTGCGAAATCGCCAGCATCAGGGTGCCTTCCGGTACCGCCGGCTCCCGGTAGCGGTATTCGCTGGCAATCTCGACCATCACGGGAATGCCGGCCAGCGCCTCGATCCAGTAGCGCGCCACCATGCCGGCGTGGTAGCTGGTGCCGCAGGCCAGGATGTGGATGGCCCGCACCCGCGACAATAATTCGCGGTCCAGCCCGGGCAGGATTTCGGCGCCCTCGAGATAGCCGTCCAGGGTCGCGGCGATGGCGCCGGGCTGCTCGTGGATTTCCTTGAGCATGAAGTGCCGGAAGTCGCCCCGGTCGGCGCTGTCGGCGGGAATCGACGAGATGCGCGTGGCGCGCTTCATCGGCTGCCCGTCGGCATCCGTGATTGCGACGCTCGTGCGGGTGACCTCGGCGATATCGCCGTCTTCGAGGTAGATCATCTGCTGGGTCAGCGGCACCAGCGCGGCGGCATCCGAGGCCAGGAAATGCTCCCCGACGCCCACGCCGATGACCAGCGGGCTGCCCTGGCGCACGCCCCATACGCGGTCCGGGCGCTCGCCGTCGAGTATGGCCAGCGAGTAACTGCCCTCCAGCTGAGCGACCGCGGCACGCAATGCCGCCATCATCGAGTCGTGATCGCGCAGCGACTTGTGGATCAGATGACCGATGATCTCGGTATCGGTCTGGGAATCGAACGCGTAGCCGTCGGCTTCCAGCGCCTGCTTGATCTGCTGGTAGTTCTCGATGATGCCGTTGTGGACCACGGCGATGCGTTGGGTCGACAAGTGCGGATGCGCGTTGGCTTCACTGGGGCGGCCGTGCGTGGCCCAGCGCGTGTGGGCGATCCCGGTCCGTCCGGCATGGCCGTCGTGCAGCGCCTCGGCCAGTGCCGCGACCTTGCCCACGGTGCGCTCCCGCACGAGTGCCGAATCGGCGTCGATGAATGCCAGCCCGGCCGAGTCGTAGCCGCGGTATTCCAGCCGCTTGAGGCCGTCGATCAGCAGCGGGACTACGTCGCGTTCGGCGACGGCCGCAACAATTCCGCACATATCATCCCCTCATCGAGCTTGCCGTAAACCCGAAATGATAGCAGTGGGGGCGCGCCGGCATGCCCGGCATGCGCGCCGCGTGCATAATGACGCCATGATGCATGCCCGGGCTTCGAACATCACCGGAATGGTTTCTGCCTTCCTGTTCGCCCTGTCGGGGCTGGCGGTCCAGGCCCAGGCGGACGACGGTGATTACATCCGCCAGACGCAGGCCGACGACGGCGCCCCCGAAGCGCTGGAGGTGGCTGTCGCAAGCTTCGAGAACGCGGCGGGCGCGCGCATCGACCTGGTCAGCGCGGTTCACGTGGCCGATCGCAGCTATTTCGAGGCGATCGACCGTCGCCTGGCTGAATACGAGGTGGTGCTCTACGAACTGGTCGGCGAGCCGGGTGCTTCGCCCACTTCGTCCGCCGCGCGGCCGTCAATGGTGGGTCTGCTGCAGGGCGGCATGAAGAACGCCCTGGGCCTGGCGTTCCAGCTCGACGAGATCGATTACCGGCGCGACAACATGGTGCACGCCGACCTGACGCCGGATGCGTTCTCGGCGAGCATGCGTGACCGCGGCGAGTCGGTCATGGGCATGATGATCCGCGGCTGGGCGCTGGCCATGGCCGAACAGGGGGCCGGCAATGGGGCCGGCCAGGAAGCCGATTTCATCAAGGTGCTGTTTGCCGACGACCGCCAGCTTGCGCTCAAGCGCCTGCTGGCCGCCCAGTTGTCGGAGCAGGCCGATCTGCTCGAATCGCTTGCCGGCGACGACGGTTCCACGTTGATCACGGTGCGAAACCAGCGCGCGCTGGAGGTGCTGGCCGACCAGCTCAGCGCCGGCGCCCGGGATGTGGCCATCTTCTACGGCGCCGGCCACATGCCGGACTTCGAAGCCCGGCTGGTGGAGGAGTTCGGCATGCGCAAGGTCTCTACCGAATGGCTGGAGGCCTGGGACCTGCGCTGAATGCGGCTTTCAGTCTCGCGACTGCAGCCGCTCCAGGTCGGCGATGACGTCCTGGGTGTGGGTTTCCGGGTTGACGCGCTCGTAGTGCTTGACCACGACGCCGTCGGGATCGACCAGGAAGGATTCGCGGTTGGCGACTTCTGCGCTGCCGAAGCTCCTCAAGACGCCGTAGTCGTCGCAGGTCTCGCCGCCGGTATCCGAAAGAATCGTGAACGGCAGCTTGTACTTGTCGGAAAATTCCTTCTGGTCTTCGACCGAGTCGACGCTGATGCCGACGACTTCGGCGCCGGCGCCCCGGATGGCGTAGATGTTGTCGCGGAAATTGCAGGCCTCGGTGGTGCATCCGGGCGTGTCGGCCTTGGGATAGAAGAACACCACCAGCCACTGCCCGCTGAAATCTTCCAGCGAGTGGGTCTCGCCGTACTGGTCGGCCAGTTCGAACGCCGGAGCCGGCTCGCCGACGGTGGCCGCCTG
>JAWLEW010000047.1:0-17046 GCA_041685925.1 Wenzhouxiangellaceae bacterium
CTGGTGTTCTACCGTTTCGGCGGACCGGCGCTGCTGCGTCTGAGCCCGGACATGAACTCGCTGGTGATGCTTGGCAGTTCGGCCGCCTGGGGCTACTCGGTGGTCGCTACCGTCGTGCCGGGGCTGCTGCCGGCGGGTACGGCCAACGTCTATTTCGAAGCCTCCAGCGTGATCATCACGCTGATCCTGCTGGGCCGCTGGCTGGAAGCGATCGCGCGCGGGCGGACGTCCAGCGCCATTCGCGGGCTGATGGAACTGGCGCCGGATACCGCGCTGGTCGAGCGTAACGGCGAGCCGGTCGAGGTCGCGCTTTCGGAGCTCGAGCCCGGCGACATCGTCCACGTGCGTCCCGGGGCCAAGGTGCCGGTGGACGGCAGCGTGGTCAGCGGCGAGTCGTGGGTCGACGAATCGATGATTTCCGGCGAGCCGGACCCGGTCCGAAAGGGCGAGGGCGACGAGGTCGTCGGCGGCACGCTCAACCAGACCGGCGCGTTCCGGATGAAGGCCGAAGCGACCGGCAGCGACACCGTGCTGGCCCAGATCATCGATCTGGTCGAACAGGCCCAGGGCAACCGGCTGCCGGTGCAGGCGCTGGTCGACCGCGTGGTGCGCTACTTCGTCCCGGTGGTCATGTCGGTCGCGCTGGTCACGCTCGTCGCCTGGCTTGCCCTGGGGCCCGAGCCGACGCTGAGCCTGGCGCTGGTCAACGCGGTGGCCGTGCTGATCATCGCCTGTCCCTGCGCGATGGGCCTGGCCACGCCGGTATCGATCATGGTCGGCACCGGCCGGGCGGCCAATTCCGGCGTGCTGTTCCGAAGAGGCGATGCGCTGCAGCGGTTGCGCGACGTCGGGCTGGTGGCGTTCGACAAGACCGGCACGCTGACCGAGGGCCGGCCGGAAGTGATCGAGACCGTCGAAGTCGACGGGACGGACCAAAGCCGCGTCCTTGCGCTGGCCGCGGCGGTCGAACAGCATTCCGAGCACCCGATCGGCCGGGCAATTGTAGAATCCGCAAACGCATCCGGCATCGGGATTCCCGACTCGGACGGCTTCGATTCCGAGACCGGGCAGGGCGTATCGGCGCGGGTGGAAGGCCGGGCGATCCGCGTCGGCGGCCCGCGCCTGCTCGAAGCCGAGGGCATCGACCTGCCCGAGACCCTGGGCCAGGCCGCCGAACGGCTTTCCGACAAGGGGGGAACGGTGGTCTACGTGCTGGTCGACCGGGACATCACCGGCCTGGTCGCGGTGGCCGACCCGGTCAAACCGAGCGCGAAGCGCGCCGTCACGGCCCTGCATGAACTGGGTATCCGGACCGCGATGATCACCGGCGACGCCCGCAGTACGGCCAATTCGGTCGCCCGCGAACTCGGCATCGACGAGGTGATCGCCGGCGTGCTGCCCGATGGCAAGGTCGAGGCGCTGGACAAGCTCGAACAGAACACCGACGGCAGCGTGGCGTTCGTCGGCGACGGCATCAACGACGCGCCGGTGCTGGCCGCCGCCGACGTCGGCATCGCGATTGGCTCGGGCACCGACATCGCCATCGAAAGCGCCGACGTGGTGCTGATGTCGGGCGACCCGGAAAAAGTCGTCACCGCGATCGAACTGTCGCGGAAAGTCATGCGCAACATCGCCCAGAACCTGTTCTGGGCCTTCGGCTACAACACGCTGCTGATCCCGGTCGCCGCCGGCGTGCTGTACCCGTTCAACGGCATGCTGCTCTCGCCGATGCTGGCGGCCGGCGCCATGTCGGCCTCGAGCCTGTTCGTGCTCGGCAACGCGCTGCGATTGCGACGAAACTGAAGGCGTAAAGATCTTATAGACATCACCAACAGGGCAACGCGGCCGTACCGACGGCCGGCGCGTGCGCCGGTGTGAATCCTCACTCAGGGCATCCACCCAGCCCCGCCCAATTCGCTGAGGGGGGGGCATTCAAGAATCGTGCTGCACGGACGAATTGATGCTTTGATGATTGTTCTTTCTATACTGAGATTCCTTTATGCGAACGACTTTGACAATCGACGATTCGCTGGCGGAACTCCTGAAAAAGCCGGCCTACGAGGCCGGACCGGCTTACGGCAGCTGATCGACCGCGCCGCTAATAGACCAATCGAAGCAGCAAAAGCGCAAGCAGCGCGAACACCAGCCCCAGCGCCAGGTCCAGATTTCGCGCCGCGCCCTCCAGATAGCGCCGGAGCCATGCGGCAAGCCGGCCTCGATCGAGGCTCTCGGTCACCGGCCAATGGGGTTCGCCGGGGCGGAAGATCAACGCGCCCAGCTCTCCGATCCAGTCTCTGCGGCCGGTTCCTCCGGCGATATCGGATTGCGGGGGCAGCCGCGGAAGCATCTTGCGCAGCGATGACTGCAGCGCGGTTGCGGTGATTTCGGATCCGCCGACCCAGGCGTCGGCGAATTCCAGCGACGATTGCGCCAGGTCTTCGGTCCGCGCCTCTGCGCTCGACAGCCACTTCTCCACCGCCTCCCTGTCATCGGTCCCGGCAAAGGAATGCATCGCCTGCTCGAGCAGCTGCGTGGCGAGCAGGCCCGAAATCCAGTGCGCGGCATTGATGCGTTCCTCGTGCGCGGGCCCCGGTGTCTTGTCCGCCCGGTCCCGGGCCAGATCTTCGGCCTTTTCCCTGACGCGGTCGCGCAATCGATCCAGGCGTTCGAAAGCGCGGTCCTCGTGCCGCTCCGCGAATCTTTCGGCACGATGCAGCAGGGCGATCAGCCGATTCGCCGCATCGGCAGCCGACTCGCTGACCCGCGCCCGGATTCTTGCACTGTTGCCGGACAATGCCCGGCACAGCGCGAGGACGCCGTTGCCGGCCGCGCGATACCAGTAATCGACGCCCACCCAGCCCGGTGCATGCAAGTGGAACAGGCCGTACCGCATGCCGACGATGAACAGCACCGCACCTGCAATCGCCATACCCGAAAACGACCCGAAATCCGCGGCGCTGAGAAAGTAATGGGAAAGAAAGTAGGCGATCGGATCGGCCGGTATGCCCAGCAGCGAAAGTCCGGGCGCGATCAGCCCTTCCAGCAGCCATTGCGGGCGCACGCCGATGACGACGATCGGCACCACGAGGATCAGCATGCCGGCCTGCATCGGCGCCGGCGCTTCTCGAACCGTCGCGTCGTGACCGGTTTCGGGCTTGCGAACAAAGACCAGCCCGATGAGCTTGACGAACGACGCAAACGTCCCGGCGCAGGTGGCCAGGAAGATCCATTCGGCCGTGAGCAACAGGCCGCCGCCGCGCTCGGCGGCCTCGACCAGGCCGTGATGAATCATGCACTTGCTCACGAAGCCGTTGAACAGCGGAACGCCGGTGATGCCGGCCGCGGCTGCCAGCATGCAGCCGAAGGTCACCGGCATTTTCCGCCACAGGCCGCCGAGGCGGTACATGTTCGCAGTGCCGGTTCGCATGGCGACCGCACCGGCGCCGAGGAACAGCGCGCCCTTGAATAATCCATGGTTGAACACGTGCAGCAGCCCGCCGGCCGAGGCCATCGCCCCGTCGGCGCCCAGGTAGGCGCCGGTGCCCAGGCCGGTCAGCACAAAGCCCATCTGGCTGACGCTGTGCCAGGCCAGCATGCGCTTGGCCTGGCGCTGGCCCAGCGCCAGCACCACGCCGATCAGCATCGTGGCCAGGCCGAGCCACATCACGACCAGGCCCATGTCCGACATGGTCACCCAGGGTTGCAGCGTTTCCGGCGCCTGATCGGCTGCTGCCGGGCCGCCGGAGAAAAGCACGTTCAGGACGCGGAATATTCCGTAGGCGCCGGTCTTGATCATGACCCCGGACAGCAGCGCGCTGGCCGGCGGTGGAGCCACCGGATGGGCGTCGGGCAGCCAGATGTGCAGCGGCACCATCCCGGCCTTGACGCCGAAGCCGACCAGCAGCAGGATGAACGTCGCCCACATCAGCGGCGAGCCGTCGGAGGCCCGCGGTGCCGCACTCATGTCGATCGAACCGGTCAGCGCATGAAACAGCAGGATCCCGGCCAGCAGCGAAATGCCGCCCAGCAGCGTCATCCAGAAGTATTTCACGCCGGCCCGCCGCGCCGTTTCAGTGCCGTCGTGGACCACCAGCAGCAGCGCAACAATCCCCAGCACTTCGAAGCAGATGTACAGCGTGATCAGGTCGGCGGCCAGCACCACGCCCAGGTTGGCCGACAGCAGCACCAGGCTGGTGATCTGGAAGCGGGCCCGCGCTGCGTCCTGGCGCAGCCAGGCCGTGGCATACAGCGTGGCGCAGAACCACACCAGCGCGGCGGCCAGCGCAAACATCACGCCGACCGGATCGGCCGCGAACTCGATCCGGCCCCGGCCGAAAGGCAGCGCGCCGACCAGGCGCGATTCGGCCAGCACCGGCGCGATCAGCCCGGCGACGCCGGCCAGTGCAAGGCCGGCGGCCAGGATCACGAAAACGTCGAAGCCGCGCCGGCTGCATCCGGACTTTGCGAGCACGCCGCCCGCGGCCGCAGCGAGCAACGGCCACAGCACCACCAGCGGCAGCATCGTGCCTGCCTGGTCGGCGGTCATTCCCATGCCGATGCTCCCAGCAGCGCGTCGGCGGCGATTCGCGCCAGTTCCAGCGGAAAGCCGGGCGAGCCGGCGGCCACGCCCAGCGCGATCGTGACCAGGCCGGCGGCCAGAACCGCGAACAACATCCAGCCGCGCGGACCGCAGCGTTCACCCTGATCGATCGCGGCGTGCAGCGGATCGCCTTGCTCGGGCCGCTGCCAGATCCGGTAGACCACGGGCCAGAGATAAAGCGCCGCCAGCAGGCTTCCGATCAGCATCACGGCCAGGTGCAGGAATCCGCCGGCCTGCGCCATTCCCGTGCCGAGCGTCCACTTGCCGACGAAACCCGACAGCGGCGGCATGCCCGTCATGGCCAGCGCAAGCAGCGTCAGCGTGCCGGCCGTCCAGGGCATCCGCCAGCCCAGCCCGCGCATCCGGCTGATGCGGCGCAGTCCGGTCACCGCCAGGATCAGGCCGGCGCAGAAGAACAGGCCGCCCTTGAAGAACGCATGATGGGTGACGTGCACCAGCGCGCCTCCCAGCGCGGTCGGGTGCAGCAGCGATGCCGCCAGCGAGACATAGGCCATCTGGCTGATCGTGGAGTACGCCAGCCGGCGCTTGAGATCATCTTCGGGCACGGCCAGCATCGCGCCTGCCACCACGGCGAAACCGGCGAATGCGCCAAGCCAGGGAAGGACGCCCAGCTCGACCAGCAGCGCGGGTCCGAAAATCTCGAGCAGCACCCGCAGAATCGCGAACACGCCGGCCGCGACCATCACCCCGGACAGCACGGCCGAAAAAGGCGCCGGTGCGGCCGGATGGGCATCCGGCACCCAGCCGTGCAGCGGCATCAGCGCAGCCTTGACGCCGAAGCCGGCGACCAGCAGACACCAGGCGCCTATCAATCCTGCCTGCGGCATGCCGGCCGGCGCCGACTGCGACAGCACGCCACCGGGAACAAATGCGACGCTGCCGGCCAGCCAGTACACCAGCACGACACCGGCAAAAATCAATGCGCCGCCGGACAGGATATAAACCAGGTACTTGATACCCGCGCGGAACGCCGCCGGGGTGCGCTCGTGCACGATCAGCGGCCAGGCCAGCAGTGAAAACAGCTCGTAGAACAGCAGCAGCGTGACCAGGTTGGCGGCCAGCGAGACCCCGATCATGCATCCCAGGCTGGTCAGCGCAAAACCATGAAAGCGCCACTGGCGTCGGTCGTCGGGCAGGTAGCCGACCGCGTGGGCCAGCGCCAGGGCGAACAGCGCGGCGATGGTCACGGCGAACAGGGCGCCCATGGCGTCGACCCGCAGCACGATGCCGATCGGCGGCACGAGCTGGAAAAGAACGAGTTCCTGCTCGATGCCGTGCGAAACCTGCCGCACCATGAAAACGGCCATCGCCAGGGTGGCCAGCGAAGCGCCCGCGACCACGGCCAGGGCCGGGACCCGCCGTTCCCACCGGCCAGCGCCAAACACGATCAGCCCGCCGACGATCGGGACCAGAACGGCCAGCAGCGATACCAGCGATGTCGGGAAAACTTCGCTCATTCCAGCGGCACCTCGAGTTCGAACGCAAAGCGTGCCGCCGCCTCGGCAAGCGAGAACGGCATGGCCGGCGCGCTGGCGCCGGCGCCGAGCAGAATCACGTACGCGGCGCAGATCAGGACCGGCGCGATCATCATCGGGGAAACGCGCGCCCGGTGCTGCGGATCACGCTTTTCATCGCCTGGAACCGGCTGAAAAAATGCCTGGTAGATCATCGGCAGCCAGTAAGCCGCGTTCAGCAGGCCGCTGACCACCATCACGCCGACGTACAGGCCCGCGCCGGCCTGCAGGGCGCCCATGGACAAGTACCACTTGGTCACGAAACCGGCCATCAGCGGCACACCCATGAAGCTCAGCGACGATATTGTGAAGGCCGCCATGGTCCACGGCATCCGGCGGCCGACGCCGGCCAATTCGTCGACCCGGGTCTTGCCCGTACCACGCTCGATCGCGCCGGCAACGAAGAACATGGTGATCTTGGCGAACGCCTGGTTCGCGATATGGATAATCGCCGCCAGCGCAGCCAGCGGCACCAGCAGCGCTGCGGCCAGAACGATATACGACAGCTGGCTGATGGTCGACCAGGCCAGCCGCGCCTTTATTTTTTTCTGGCGCAGCGCGTTGACCGAGGCAATGACAATGGCCGAACCGGCCAGCATCGCGAGCCAGTCGGCGTAGCCGAGATCGCGCAGCAGGTCGATGCCGAATACGTTGTAGATCACGCGCAGAATCCCGAACACCCCGGCCTTGACCACGGCAACGGCGTGCAGCAGCGCGCTGACCGGCGTGGGCGCGACCATGGCCGCCGGCAGCCAGGCGTGCAGCGGCATCAGTGCGGCCTTGACGCCGAACCCGGCGATCAGCAGCAGGAATATCGCCAGCAGTCCGGCACGTTCGGCCGAAGCGTCCAGAATGCCGGACTCGGCCAGGCTGAGCGTGCCGGTGGTGAAGTAAAGCACCACCATGCCGGCCAGGATCAGGCCGCCGCCGCACAGCGTATAGACGAGGTATTTGCGCCCGGCGCGCCGAGCGGCAAGGTTCTCGTCGTGCATGATCAGCGGGTAGGTACACACGGTGAGCAGTTCGTAGAACACGAACAGCGTCAGCAGGTTCTCGGCAAACGCGATGCCGACGGTGGTGGATATGCACAGCGCGAAGAACCCGAAAAAGCGATGCAGCGAGTGGCTGCCGCGCATGTAGGCCAATGCGTAGACGGTCGTCAATACCCACAGCGTCGATGACACCAGCGCGAAGAACAGGCCCAGCGCATCGACCCGGAAACCGAACGCCACGCCGGGGAGGAGTTCGCCGAATTGATACACGTACACCTTTCCGGCCAGGCTGCCCGGCAGCATCGACCAGACCAGCGCGAACTTGATGCCGGCCGCGGCCAGGCTCCAGAAGGCCCGCCAGCGCGAGCTGTGGCGCACCGCGAACACCGCGCCGGCGCAGAACAGCGACGCCAGGACCGCCAGCAGCGGCCGCAGGTCGACCAGTTCCGGGCTCACGGGACAATCCCGTAGAGGCCTTGCACCGCCGGCGCCACGAACTGCAGCATCGGCTGTCCGGCGAGCCCAAGGCCGATACAGCCAAACGCCAGGATCACGAGCGGCAGCCACATCGATGCCGGTGAATCCGTCGCCGTGGCCACCGACATCCGGGCCGGCGGGCGAAAATACAGCGCATTGATCACCCGAATGCCGAAGGCCAGGACGATCACGCCGGCGGCCACCAGGACCGCAACCAGCAACGGCTTGCCTGCATCCAGTGCGCCAAGCGCGATCTGCCATTTGCCGATGAATCCGGCGGTCGGCGGCACGCCGGAAAGCGATACCAGGGCCAGCGCCATGGCGAAGCAGGTGACCGGCATGCGCTGGCCGAGCCCGCGCAGGTCATCGATATTGCGCAGGCCGGTGCGGTGGATGATGGCCCCTGCGGCCAGGAACAGCGCCGACTTGATCACCGCATGGTTGACCACATGCACCATGGCGCCGGCCGCGGCACTGGCCGTCGCCAGCCCCAGTCCGATGAAGATGTAGCCGATATTGGCGACCGTGGAATAGGCCAGCATCCGCTTGATGTCGCGCTGGACCAGCGCCATCAACGCCCCGCCCAGCGCGCCCGCGGCGCCCAGCCATACCATCAAGATCAGTAGCGGCTGCAGGAGCTCACCGGCGCCGCCGAACAGCTCGAGCGTACGCAGCATGCCGACCACGCCGGCCTTGACCACCAGCGCCGAGAGCATCGCGCTGACCGGCGCCGGTGCGGCCGCGTGCGCGTCGGGCAGCCAGAAATGCACCGGGAAAAGCGCGGCCTTGACCGCAAAGCCGGCCGCCAGCCCGGCCAGTGCCAGCGCTGCCGGCATCGGCTCGGATGCATCCAGGCGCATGGCCGCATCGGCGATGTTCAGGGTGCCGGTCATGGCGAATACCACGCCCACCGAGAACAGCACCAGCAGCGATGACAGCGCGCCCAGCAGCAGGTATTTCAAGGCGGCCAGGGCGGCGATCGGCTCGCGCGCCATCGCGACCAGCGCGTAGGCCGAAACCGAGAAGATCTCCATGAACACGAACAGGTTGAACAGATCGCCGGTGACCAGGAACCCGTTCAGGCCGCCGAGGTTGATCAGCACCAGCGCGTAGTAAAGCGGGGCCCTGTCCGGATCCACCGCGCGCGCCACGTAATGGCGCGAAAATACCAGCGAGAGCAGCGCGATGAAGCCTGCAGCAACCGCGAGCGCGCCGATTTCATCGAAGCGCAGCTCGATGCCGTATTGCGGGAGCCAGCCGCCGACGGCGTAACCGAATCCACCCGATCCGAGCAGGCGAACCAGCAACGCGACGGCGACCGCGAGCGTGAGCGCCGCAATCGATGCGGCCCAGAAGCATGCCGCGGTCGGCAGGCGATAAAACAGCAGCGGCGTCAATACGCCGCCGACCAGCGGCAGCACGGCCAGCAGCGGCAGCCAGTGCGGCCAGTCAATCATCGTTGCCGCCGATGGCGTCGGAATCCTCGGCGCCGCGAACTTCGTCGGTCGGCACGATTTCGTCGAGCTCGATGGTGCCGAATTGCGACTTGACGCGCAGGATCAGCACCAGCGCCAGCGACGTGATGCTGACCGCCACCACGATCCCGGTAAGCACCAGCGCGTGCGGCAACGGGCTGGCGTAGGGACCTTCCATGCCCTCGACGACAAGCGGCGGTGCGCCACCGTCGATCATCCCGGTCGTGACGATGAACGCGAACACCGAGGTTTCCATCACGTTCAGGCCGATGACTTTCTTGACCAGGTTGCCGCTGGTCACGAGAATCCACGCGCCGATCAGGAACAGCGCAACCGCCACCAGGTAATCCACGTGACCGAGTGCCGTGGCCAGCACGTTCATGCTCGATCCGTCCCGGAAATGGCAAAGAACAGGCCGGCCAGCACCGCACCGCCGCCGACGCCGATGCCCAGTTCGAGCACGATCATCAGCGACTTGCGCAACCCCGGCTCGCTCGGCAGGCCGAACAGGTGACCGGTCAGGACCAGTCCGATCACGGCGGTCGCGGCAAAGACCAATACACCGGTGGCCCGCAGCCAGGCCCAGTGCCGGGCCGAAAACGCCCCTGCGACGGGAGCCGGGCCCAGTACCAGCGAAAGCAGGATCAGCATCGCGCCCAGGACCACGCCGCCCTGGAAGCCGCCGCCCGGCAGCACATGGCCATTGACGATCACGAAAAACGCGAACACCGCGATGAACGGGCCGAGTGCCCGTATGACGTAATCGACCACCGGGCTGACCGGGATCGCGCGGCGCCCGCTTCGGGAACCGGTTCCTGCGACCGCCGCCGCGGCCAGCCAGGCGGTAAAGATCACGATCACTTCGCCGAAGGTGTCCAGGGCCCGGAAGTTCAGCAATACGCCGGTAACCAGGTTCTCGGCGCCGCCCGATTCGGCCCCTCGCTCGACATAGTTCGCCGACACGTTCGCATGCGCCGGCGCATCGGCGCTTCCGGGCGCCGGCAGCTGCAGCACGCCATGGATCAGCGGGCCGGCAAGGGCGGCCAGAAGGGCGAAGGCCAGGATTCTTGCCGTACGCCGCCGTGCGTTCATTTCTCGCGTCTCCCGACGCGCGAGATGACGGTCAGGAACAGTACCGTGGTGATTCCCGCGCCGACCGCGGCCTCGGTCATCGCCACGTCGGGCGCCCCGCGGTGGGCCCAGACCAGGCACATGACGAAGCTGTAGGCGGAAAACACGATGGCGCATGCCGCCAGGTCCTTCAGCATCGCGATGCCGATCGCGCCGGTCAGCAGCAAGGCCAGCAGCACCAGGTCGAGCAGATCAGTCGGACTCATCACCGTCCTCCCGGGTCCAGGGCTGCAAGCCGGTCCTGAACGCCGCCCGTGCCAGCGCGTGTCCTGCGGTTGGACTGGACACCAGGATCAGCCCGATCAGGGCCAGGATGCGCACGCCTTCCCCATCCGGCCCGTGCCAGACGGCAAGCCCGAGGAGCACCAGTCCGGCGCCCAACGCGTCACATTTGGTGACCGCGTGTACTCGAGTATAGAAATCCGGGAAACGCAACAGCCCGAGCGTGCCGATGAAAAAGAAAGCGGCACCTGCTATCACCAGGAGGGAGACCAGCAATGCGTGTACAGCGGCCAGCATCATTCTCTCCAGGCGCCTTTCAGTCGGCCGGTTTCCAACAGCCGGCCCGCCACCAGCGTTACGGTGAAACTCAACAGTCCGTAGACCAGCGCCACGTCAAGCCAGATGCCCTGTTCACGCGCCAGACCCAGCAGTACCAGCACCACCATGGTCTTGGTGCCGATAACATTCGCCGCAAGAATCCGGTCGGGCAGGGTGGGCCCGGCAAGCCCCCGCCAGAGACAGGCGAACGCATTGATCAAAAGGAAGATCAGGGTGCCCCAGAACAGCGGAATCAGAGACCATTCATTCATCGGCTTCGGAATGTCCCAGCAGACTCGAGATTCGTGTTTCGATGCTGCCCTCGATCAGCGGTTCGACGAACGAGGACGAAAGGCAATGCACCGTAACGCTATCGCCTTCGAGGTCGACGCAGTGGGTCCCGGGCGTGAGCGTAATGGAATTGGCCAGGGTGACCCGCTCAAGATCGCTATCCAGCGAAGTCCGGTGAACGATGATTTTCGGTTGAATCGGCAGCGCGGGGTCCAGCACGACGCGTGCGACCTGCAGGGCGGCCGGAACGATCTGGCGAACCAGGTCGAAGGTGTGGACGACGAGTCCCGCCAGGTTGCGGGCGCCGATCCCCGATGACTCTTCGGGCCAAAGAAATCGGCTGGCGAGACCGCCTGCCGCGGCGGCAGCTGCCAGGCCCCACAGCAGGTCGGAAAAATCCAGCGGCATCGAAAGCACAAGCCAGAACACGAACAGGGCAGTCGACAGCTGGACCCATCGATGCACTCTGTTCACTGGACTGCCTCCCGTTCGCTGGCGGAAAGATCCGGGACCGGTGCCGGATGCGAACTACATTAGAAAAGCGTACACCATCGCAGAGCGCCGTGTAGAAATGCTAGCGTCACTCGCAATCGTCCACGACTTTGCGACGATACAGGTAGACGAAAGCGCCGACGACGAGCGCAACCGCGGCCGCAAGCAGGTTGTTCAGGCTTGTCGCGGCGACGAAGCAGAGCGAAAGCGCCAGCCCCAGGATCGGCAGCAGCGCGTCACCGGGAAAGCGAAGGGCGTCGGGCGCTCCGGCGTAGCGGCGACGCAGTACCAGCAAGGCGCTGCAAGTACCGATGTAGGTGGCCAGCCGCGCGATCACCGACAACATGGCCAGCGCGACGAAGCTGCCGCTAAGCGCCAGTACAAGCGCGATCGCGGTCTGCAGGACAATCGCATTCGCCGGCGTGTGAAAGCGCGGGTGCACATCCGCCAGCCAGCCCGGCCCGTAGCCGTCGTCGGCCAGGGCGTAGGCGTAGCGAGGTCCGATCAACGTCGTGTTGCCGAGGTTGCCGAAGATCGAGACGATCGCGCCGACGCTGAGCAGCAGCATCGCCGCGGGGCCGGCAAATTCGCCGGCGGCGCGGGCCAACGGCGATTCAGACGTAGCGAGATCGGGCAGGGTACCCAGCGCGACCGCCTGAACGGCGAAGTAGGTGAGCGTGATGATGGTGATCATCGTCAGCATCGCGAAGGGCACATCGCGCCTGGGATTGCGGTATTCGCCGGCGGCCGCGGGCGTGTTTTCGAAACCGGCGTAGGCGAACAACAGCAGCAGCGCCGCCTCGGTCAGTCCGCCGCTCAGTAGCGGCTGGCCTTCGGGCATTGCCAGCCGCGACCAGTCGACGTAGAACATGCCGACTGCGACAAAGAACGCCAATGGAATCAATTTGGCAATGGTCAGCGCCACCGCGACCGCCGCGCCGGACTTCACGCCAATAATATTGGCCCACGCCAGCACGGCCAGTGCCGCGACTATGATCAGCCCCCGGGGCCAGCCCGACGCTGCCGCCGGCCACAGCGCCGCCGTTGCCAGCGCCAGGCCGTTGCTCAGGGCCGCCACCGAGGCGATACGCGTCAGCCAGGTCATCCAGCCGACCTTGAAGCCGATGAAATCGCCGAACGCTTCGCGGGTGTAAAGGTAGGCGCCGCCGGGCTGATCAAAATAACTGGCTGCCTGGGCGTGGCACAGCACCAGCACGCCCACCGCCAGCCCGGCCAGCAGAATCGCCCACAGGCTGAACGGCCCGAGCAGGGCCGCGGCGGCTGCCGGCAACAGGTAGATGCCGCTGCCGATGACGTCGTTGATCGAGATGCCGACCAGCTGCCAGCGACTGATCGCACGGACCAAATCGGGTTTTCTGCTCATAGTCGTTTCAGGTCCCGATCAGCTGCCCAAGCCGGCCGGTAAGGATGGCCAGGTAATTGCCCACGGCGTAGCCGATCAGCGCCATCAGTATCGAGGCTGGCACCAGCGACTGGCGGTGGTGTGCCGCCACTACCGGGGCCGAGGCGGCGCCGCCGATATTGGCGGCCGAGGCGATCGCCAGGGTATGCACGTCGACCTTGAAGAACTTCGCGCCGGCCAGGATGAAGGCGCCATGGATGAAGATCCAGACGTAGGCGGCCAGCACGAACCAGCCCATCTGTCCGAGATCGGCATTGGCGACGTTTGCCCGGGCACCCACCGAAGCGACGAACACGTAGATGATGGCCATCGCGACAGGCTGGGCGCCTGGCAGGTCGCGCGCCCGGGTCGTCGACAGCAGCAGCGAAATGGACGTCACCAGCAGGATCACCCAGGTGCTTTCGGTAATCACCGGCTGGCCGCCCAGCGTGAGTTCCGGCAGGCGTGCGGCAAGCCAGACGCTGACCGCGGTGGTCGTCAACGCGATCAATGCCAGGTACAGGATCTGCGTCATGGACGGGGCGTGATCGGCCTCGCGCACCGCCAGCGCGGCTTCCTCCATGCGCTCGATCCGGTCGTGCGAGACGCCGGCCCAGCGGTTGAATCGCTCGGCGAACGCGCGCGAACCCAGCAGCAGCGGCAGCCAGACGATGTAGACCAGGTTGTCGGCCACCGCCGCCATGGTCATGTGCTCCGGGCGGCCTTCCAGCGCAGCCCAGGCGGCATTCATGTTGCCGGTGCCGCCGATCCACGAACCCGAAAGCGTGCCGAAGGCCGGCCAGATCGACGGATCGAGGACCCCGCCCCAGACGCCGATGGAATACGCGGCAACGCCGCCGACGACCACGCCGATCGACCCGATCAGCATCACGAAAACACCCTTGCCCATGATGCGCACGGCGCCGGCCACGTCGACCTTGACCAGCATCAGAGCGATGAACAGCGGCAGGCCATACTCGCGCAGGCCGGCGTAGGCGGCGCTGGAGAACGGCAGTACGCCGGTATTGCTGAGAATGATGGGTGTGGCGTAGATCCACAAAAGCGGCGGCAGGAAATTGAAGATCCGCCACTCGCTGGCCTGTTCCAGCCAGAACCAGAACGCCGCGACGCCGACCAGAAGCGTCATCACGCTCAGCGGCGTCGTGATTTCGACCAGCGGCGAGCCGGTGGAGGCGCGCACTGCGATCAGAACGACGAACAGAACGGCAACCGCGACCGCCGCGAAGACGCTGAGTGATTTACGGTTCATTGCGCAATACTCCCGAGATCGCAATTCTGAAGGATGTTGCAGGTTCCGGCGTCATTGCACAACCTGGAGAATCATCAGCGCCAGGCCGATAACGATGAACAGGCCGGCGCTCAGGCGGTGGAGCAGGGCATGCGGCAGTCTCGACGCGAACCTGTGGCCCAGCCACAGCGCCGGCACGTTGGCCGCGGCGAGGCCGAGCGCGGCGCCGGCGAATACCCAGGTTGCCGACGGCAGGCCCGCGGCAAGCGCCACGGTGGCCAGCTGCGTCTTGTCGCCCATTTCCATGATGAAAAAAAGCCACAGGGTCGTCAGGAAAGCGCCGTGGCTGGACACCGGCGGCGTCTCGTCCGCGTGCTCGTGGCCGAACAGAATCCAGCCGCCGATGAACAGGAACAGCATTGCCACCAGCCACTCGAGCAACCCGGCGGGCAGCAGCCGATCGAGCAGGGCGCCCCCGACGACCGCCACGGCAGCGTTGGCGGCCGCCCCAACCAGCAGACCGGCAAGCACCGCGCGCGGCTTTTTGAACCGGGCGGCCAGGAAAAGGACCACCAGCTGCGTCTTGTCGCCGAGCTCGGCCAGCGCCACGGCCGGAAACGTCAGAAAGAAGCTTTCCAAGGTCTTTCGGGGTCAGTCCAAAGTTTGCTCAGATTACCCCAGATTGCGGCCCCGGGCCCGGACTCTTATTCTTGAATATTTCTTGGATAACGTTTTATACTATTGATTATCAACGTTTCTATATGAAACAGCTTGAGGTTTGCACAGTATAGAGAACCAGGTGCCCGGGATCATAGCCCGCGCCTATAGCCCAGGTTCTTCCGGCATGGGCGCCGAGGGCGGCGGAAATCACGGCATGGTTTGAAAATAGATCCCGCAGGGGTGGCCTCACGTCTTGCCGCTTGATCGAGGCGTGGCTAGCTTCAGGAAAAGCCGCAAAGCGCGTCGATTGCGCTCGCCCGGACAATCGATCAGGCCGGTTGGCGGCCCGGCGCTACGGGGCGCTGATAATAGCCGTCTCCGCCCTGGGCGGGATGCCGTCGTCGGCCAGCACCCGGTAGGCACCGGCTACGGATTCGACGCGAGCCGGCCGGCCGGAGGCCACAAAATGATCGTGCGCCGGCTTGAGACTGCGCCAGAAATCGATCCAGCGCGAGGAAGCGTGCGCTGCCAGGTTCTCTTCGGTCATCCGGAACGGGTAGATCTCGACCCCGATATCTTTCTGCCCGGTCTGGAGCGCGGCCTCGGCCAGCAGATAGATCTGCTCCATGTAGTAGTCGCTCATCGCAAAACAGCCGTTCGAAGCGCAACCGCCGTGAATCATGATGTTGCTGCCGGTGCGGTTCAGGGAACGATCGAACGCGTTCGGATAGCCGAGATTGAACGCGAGATGGAAATCGGAGTGCGGGTGCAGCCGCTCAGGCGCGACCGTGTAAAAGCCCTCGGGGGCCTGGTAATCGCCCTCGAAGCGCTTGGGCCCAAGGGAGCCGGACATGTCGCAGATCGGGTAGGTGCGATAAAGCGTGTAGCCGTCCCGGCCACGCAGGTAAAGCTCGAGCTCGCGGCTTTGCTTGAAGATGCGGATGTGCACCGGATCGCCGACCCGCAAGCCCCTGTCGGCCAGGCGTTCGAACAGCCACTCGCCCTGGTGAATCCAGGCCGATCTGGAGCTCTCGCTCGACGGCAGGCGAATCGGCCGTTCCGGCCACTGGCGACCCGCGGCCTGTGCGCTCCCGGCCGATGATTGGGCCCCGGGCACGGGCCGGTACAGCCAGTTTTCCGTCGCCGCAAGCGACGTGGCAAACAGGGCGCTCGACAATATCAGTGGAAGTGCGGCTCGACGCATCCTGTCGAGTCTGCCAAACTCGAAGCGAATGTGCAATTGAAAACGCGTCCCGAGACCGGCGGAAAGGACCTGAAATGAAGCAAGACGTCAAAGTGGCCGTGGTGCAGACCGGCTCCAGGCTGTTCGACCTGGACGGGACGCTGGATCGATTCGAGCAGCGCGCGCTGGATGCCGCGCGAAAAGGTGCCGAGCTCGCGGTTTTTCCCGAGGCCTTCATCGGCGGATACCCGAAGGGCCTGGATTTCGGCGCTCGGGTGGGCCAGCGTTCGGACGCCGGTCGCGAATGGTTTGCGCGCTATTTTCGCCAGAGCATCCGGGTACCGGGCCCGGAAACCGCCCGCATGGGCGAAATCGCTCGGAGTTGCGGATTGCACGTGGCCGTTGGCATCATCGAGCGCGACGGCGCAACCCTGTACTGCAGCGTCCTATATTTCGGCGCCGACGGCAAGCTGCTGGGCAAGCACCGCAAGGTAATGCCGACGGCGATGGAGCGAATGATCTGGGGCTTCGGCGACGGTTCGACGCTGGACGTCGTCGAGACCGAGCTCGGCAACGTGGGCGCGGCGATCTGCTGGGAGAACTACATGCCGCAGCTCAGGCTGGCGATGTATGCACAGAACGTCGAGCTGTATTGCGCGCCGACCGTGGACGATCGCGAATCCTGGCAACCGACGATGCGGCATATCGCGATGGAAGGTCGCTGTTACGTGCTCGCGGCATGCCAGTACCTGACGCGCGAGGATTGCCCGGACGATTACCCGATCGAGGACGGCCGATTCGGCGACGGGACCTTGATCCGCGGCGGCAGCGTCATCGTCGACCCGATGGGGAACGTCGTCGTCGGGCCGGTCCATGACCGCGAAGAAATCCTGGTCGCCGATCTCGACGGCGACAGCATCATCCGTGGGAAATTCGACCTGGATGTCGCCGGACATTATTCTAGGCCGGAGATATTCAAGCTTAAAATCAATAAGAAAGAGCTTAAAGCTAGAAAATGA
>JAWLEW010000048.1:0-8553 GCA_041685925.1 Wenzhouxiangellaceae bacterium
CGTGCCGATTTCGGTAATGCGGCCGCGGTCCATCACCGCGATGAGGTCGGCCTGGCGGACCGTCGAAAAACGGTGTGAGATCAGGATCAGGATGCGGTTGCCGGCCATGGCCTGGAAGTGCTGGAAAACCTCGGCTTCGGCCTTGGCGTCCATGGCCGCCGTGGGTTCGTCCAGGATCAGGATGTCGGCGTTTTCGCGCATGAACGCGCGCGCCAGCGCGATCTTCTGCCATTGGCCGCCGGAGAGCTCTCGGCCATCCTTGAACCAGCGGCCCAGCTGGGTCTCGTAGCCCTTCGGCAGGTCCCGGATGAAGTCGTCGGCAAGGCCCTTGACGGCCGCGGCCCGCCATTTCGAGTGGCTTTCGAACTGGTCCACGTCGCCGGCGCCGATGTTGTGGCCGACCAGCCACTGGTAGCGCGCGAAGTCCTGGAAGATCACGCCGATGCGGTCCTGCAGCGCGCGTGGATCCCAGCGGCGCAGCGAGGTGCCGTCGAGCCGGATGTCGCCGTCCTCGAGCTCGTACAGGCCGGCGATCAGCTTGGTCAGCGTGGTCTTGCCCGAACCGTTCTCGCCGACCAGCGCCAGGCTGGTGCCCGGCGCCAGCCTCAGGTTGATCCGATCCAGCGCCGGCGCATCGCTGCCCGGATAGCGAAACGACAAGTCGACGATTTCCAGCCCGGTGCCGGGCGCCTCGCCCTGGCGAACCTTGCCTTCGCGCGCACGCACCGGCTGCTCGAGGAACTCGTACAGGCTGGTCAGGTAGAGATGGTCCTCGTACATGCCGTTGATTGCGGTCAGGCTGGCGCTGACCGCCGACTGGCCCTGCCTGAACACCATCATGTACATCGTCATCTGGCCCAGGGTCAGCCCGCCGGCTACCGTGGCCAGCACCACCCAGGCGAAGGCGGCGTAGAGCGTCAGCGTGCCTACCAGCCCCAACCCGAACGCCCACCAGCCGCGCTTGATGGTGAGCTTGCGGTCTTCGGTGAAGATTCTGCCGAAGATGTCGCGGTAGCGCTGCAGCAGCCTGGGCGCCAGGTTGAACAGCTTGACTTCCTTGGTGTAGTCCTCGCGTGCCAGCACCGATTCCAGATACATCATCTCGCGCGTTTCCGGCGAGCGCCACTGGAACAGGCGGAATGCCTGGCCGGCGAACTTCGCTTCGGCCAGGAACGCCGGCAGGCCGCCGAGAAGCAGCAGCAGGACCGCCCACGGCGAGAACGCGAACAGCAACCCGCTGAAGCTGACGATGGCGATGCCGTTCTGGATCACGCCGAAGGTTTTCTGCACCAGCGAAAGCGGCCGGGTGGAGGCCTCGCGCCGCGCGCGGGTGAGCCGGTCGTAGAACTCGGCGTCCTCGAGCTGCGCCAGTTCCAGCTGTTGGGTCTTTTCCAGGATCATCACGTTGACCCGGTGCCCCAGACGCGCACGCAGCAGGTTGTTGCAGATGTTCAGCGCGGTCTGCGAGGCGGCCATCGCCGCGACCAGCAGCGCTTCCAGCGTAAGCCAGAACCAGACCGCTTCGACCAGTACGTTGTCCTGGACGGCGGCGACCACGCTGTCGACCAGGAATTTCCCGACGTAGGCGATGGAGGCGGGCAACAGGCCCGCGGCAAGGGTGAGGAACGCCAGTGCGATCGTCAGCGCCGGGCTGGTGGCCCAGACCAGCGACAGGGCGCGCCTGCCATAGGTCGCCAGCGGTCGAATCTGGGTGAATATGCCGGGTGGCTGGTCGGGTTGGCGGGTCATGGCATGGAAGACGGTTGTCGCGCGGCCGCATCAGTAAGATATGTTGCCGAGTGTACGGGCCAGACCGAGACATGAGGGAGAAGAAATGAACCAGGGCACCGACGATATCCGACCTTTTGCGGCGCCGTGCCGGAGGCTTGATCCAGGTGCGCCGCTGCGCTGGCTGGCAGCAGGCTGGCGCGACTATCGGGCCAGCCTGCCGGTCAGCCTGGGCTACGGGCTGATCGTGTTTGCCGTCAGCCTTGGCGTAACGCTGCTCGCCTGGTGGCTGGGCAGCTACGTGCTGGTCATTTCGATGCTGTCGGGCTTCATCTTCGTCGCACCCTTGCTGGCCACGGGCATGTACTCGGTCAGCCGGCAGATCGGCAGGGGCAAACCGGTCTCGTTCGCGCGCTCGGTCAGGCGCATGCAGTTTGCGCTGCGCGACGCACTGGTGTTCGCGCTGGTGCTGCTGGTGATCTTTCTGGTGTGGGTGCGCGCAGGCGTGATGGTGCACGTGTTCTTCCCGGCCGGAGAGAGCCACGATCCCTTGCTGCTGCTGCGCTTTCTCGGCATCGGCTCGGCCGTGGGATCGATTTTCGCGCTGGTCACGTTCTCGGCCGCGGCATTCTCGCTGCCGATGATCGTCGACCGCGACGCCGACATGGTCACCGCGTGCATTACCAGCGTCAACGCGGTGCTGCGCAACAAGCCGGCAATGGCCGTCTGGATCGCGCTGATCGTGTTATTGACGGGACTCGGTTTTGCTACCGCCGGATTGGGTCTGATCGTCGCCATCCCGCTGCTCGGCTACGCCACCTGGCACGGCTATGTGGAAACCATAGACGCATCGGCCTGGCCCGATTCGGCTTCGTGATCGAAATTGTCTCCGCGGAGTACAGGAAAACACTCCAAACACGGCGGTCAGGCCACTTCGCCGGCCGCATGGCCCGAGGCCCAGGCCCACTGGAAGTTGTGGCCGCCGAGATGGCCGGTGACGTCGACGACTTCGCCGATGAAGTAAAGGCCCGGGTGGCCGCGGCATTCCATGGTCTTCGACGACAGCGAATCGGTATCGACGCCACCGAGCATGACCTCGGCGGTGCGGTAGCCCTCGGTGCCGTCGGGCCAGACCGTCCAGGCCTTGCACCTGGCCGCCACGGCCTCGATCTCACGATCGCCGAGTTCGGCCAGCGGCTTGTCCGGCAGCCACAGCTCGCACCAACGCTGGGCGATGCGCCGGGCCAGCGTTTCGGCCAGCACGTTGTGCAAGGCCACGCGTGGTCGCTGTTGCCGCTGCTCGCGCAGGTACGCGCCCAGGTCAAATTCCGGGAACAGGTCGATGACGATCGGCTCCCCGGGACGCCAGTAGCTCGACGCCTGCAGCACGGCCGGACCGCTCAGCCCCTTGTGGGTGAACAGGATGTTCTCGCGGAAGTCGGCCTGCCCGGCGCAGGTCACGGTATCGACCGAGGCGCCGGCCAGGCCCGCAAGTTGCCTGCGCTTGCGTTCGGGCAGCGTGACCGGCACCAGCGCGGCGCGCGTGGGTTGGACGGGCAGGCCCAGCCTGCGGGCGAAGTCGATGCCGAAGCCGGTCGCGCCCATCTTCGGAATCGGGTAGCCGCCGGTGGCGATGACCAGCGAGTCGCAGGCGATCGTCCCGGCCGCCGAGATCAGCTTGTGCGGCGGGCCGGGCTGCTCGATTTCGAGCGCGCAGTGCGTGCGCACCTCGACGCCGGCCGCTTCGCATTCGGCCAGCAGCAGCGCGACGATCTGCTTCGACGATTGCACGCAGAACAGCTGTCCGAGCTTCTTCTCGTAATAATCGACGCGGTGCTTTTCCACCAGCGCGATGAAGTCCCACGGCGTGTAGCGGTTGAGTGCCGACTTGGCGAAGTGCGGGTTGTTCGAGAGAAAATTCTCCGGTCCCGAATACATGTTCGTGAAGTTGCAGCGCCCGCCCCCGGACATCAGGATCTTCTTTCCGACCTTGTTGGCGTGATCGGCCACCAGCACCCGGCGCCCGCGCCGGCCGGCGGCGATGGCGCACATCAGCCCGGCCGCGCCCGCGCCGATGACGACCACGTCGAAGGTTCCGCTTGTCGGTCCGTTTACGGGCATTGCGGCAGTCTATGCCAGGGTTCCGGCGCGCGGTCGTTCAGCGGTTCGTGGATCCCCGTGACCAAAGACACAGGCTGCCGGGCCGGAGAACCGGCACAATAGACGTTTGAACTTTCCTGGATGGATTGAATAAACGATGAACATCCGTAATATCCTGATCCGCGCGGCGACTGTCACGACAATGGCCGTCACAATGGCTGCGACCGGAATGGCAATGGCACAGAACGATCCCTACCTGTGGCTCGAGGAAGTCGAGGGCCCGAACGCGCTGGCCTGGGCCCGCGGCCAGAACGAAGTCTCGCTGGCCGAGCTCGAGGCCCACCCGCTGTTCGAGCCCATCCACGAGCGTGCGCTGGAGATCCTGACCTCCGACGATCGAATCGCCTACCCGTCCTTGATGGGCGGGGAGGTCTACAACTTCTGGCGCGACGAGGAACACGTGCGCGGGATCTGGCGCAAGACCTCGCTGGAGGCTTACCGGGCCGACGATCGTGATGACAAGCGTGATGACAAGCGAGATGACAAGCGTGATTGGGACGTGATTCTCGACGTCGATGCGCTGGCCGAAGCCGAGGGCGAGAACTGGATCTGGGCCGGCTCGAACTGCCGCTATCCGGACTATGACCGCTGCCTGGTCGGACTTTCCATCGGCGGTGCCGATGCGGCCGTGCGGCGCGAATTCGACCTGGAGACGCGCGAGTTCGTCGCCGACGGTTTCCAGGTGCCGGAATCCAAGAGCCGGATCGGCTGGCGTGATCGTAATAGTGTGTTCTACGGACCGGCGTTCGACGAGGAAGAAATGACCGACTCGGGCTACCCGCGCACGGTGCGGCTGTGGCGCCGCGGCGAGCCGCGCGAGGATGCCGAACTGATCTTCGAGGGCGAGAAGACCGACGTGGCGTCGAGCGGCGTGCGCTTCTGGGACGGCGACGACTATTACGACCTGATCATCCGGGTGCCGGACTTCTTCTCGCGTCACTATTTCCGTTATATCGACGGCGATGTTCGTCGCCTCGATGTGCCCGACGACGCCGAACTGGCCGGCATGCTCGACGGCCAGCTGCTGGTCGAGCTGAAGTCGGACTGGGAAGTGGCCGGCAAGACCTTCAAGCAGGGCGCGCTGGTCGCCGGTTCCATGGAAAGCTTCGAAGCCGGCACGCCGGAGCTGAGCGTGGTGTTTCAGCCCGATGCGCGTTCGTCCATCTCGGGCGTGACGACGACCGACAACACGGTGATCGTCAACGTGCTCGACAACGTGGTCAGCCGCCTGCTGCGATTTACCCACGGCGACGACGGCTGGCAGAGCGAGGCGCTCGACGCGCCGGAGCTGGGCTCGATCTCCGTGGTGACCGCCGACGACAAGTCCGATCGCTTCTTCTACAACTACACCGGTTTCCTGACGCCCTCGACATTGTTCGAGGCCGACGCGATGGACAACACCCACGCCGAGGTCCGGTCCGAGCCGGCCTGGTTCGACGCCGAAGGCATGGATGTGACCCAGTACGAGGCCACCTCGGCCGACGGCGAGCGTATCCCGTACTTCGTCGTGATGCCGGAAGGTTTCGAGGCGGACGGCGAGAACCCGACGCTGCTCGGTGCCTACGGCGGCTTCGAGGTTTCGCGCACGCCATTTTATTCCGGCGTCATCGGCTCGGCCTGGCTGGAGCGCGGCGGCGTCTACGTGCTGGCCAACATTCGCGGCGGCGGCGAGTTCGGGCCCAAGTGGCACCAGGCCGCGCTCAAGGAAAACCGTCAGCGCGCCTTCGACGACCTGATCGCGGTGTCCGAGGACCTGATCGAACGCGACATCACCGCGCCGGATCACCTGGGCATCCAGGGCGGCAGCAACGGCGGCCTGCTGGTCGGCGCGGTCATGGTGCAGCGCCCCGACCTGTTCGACGCGGTGGTCAGCCAGGTGCCGCTGCTGGACATGAAGCGCTTCCACAAGCTGCTGGCCGGCGCCAGCTGGATGGCCGAATACGGCAACCCGGACGAGCCGGAGCAGTGGGCCTATATCAGCAAGTATTCGCCCTACCAGAATGTCTCGGCAGACGCCGATTATCCGCGGGCGTTCTTCACCACCTCGACCCGTGACGACCGCGTCCACCCCGGCCATGCACGCAAGATGGTGGCGAAGATGCTCGAACAGGGCCACGACGTGCTGTACTACGAAAACATCGAGGGCGGCCACGGCGGCGCGGCCAATCTCAAGCAGCGCGCCTACCTGAGCGCGCTCATCTACGCCTACCTGCACGGCCGGCTGGCCAAGTAAAAAAGGGCGGCAGGATTTCAGGCCGTCCTGCAATCGCGCAGGACGGTCGGTTGAATCTGCCGGCCCGGGCTGGCCGGTTGAAGTTCGCAGGAAGGTGTACCCCCGCCGCGGCCCATCCACGTTCTTCCGGCAACTCGACCTCCTTTCCCGGCCACAGGCTGGTCGAGTCGAGACATTCGGTGTGCCTCGTTGCCGGCCAGACGTCAGCGCATGCGGTCGGCGAATGACTTGACCAGTCGTTCGAGCCGGTCCCGCTGCTCCGGGTCCGTGAGCTCCCCTTGATCATCCAGGCCGTCCGCCGCGTACGGCAGGGAGAATTCGTCTTCGAACACTTCAACCCGGATGTTGCCGAGAATGGAGCGGACGGTTTCAAGCGCGCGTTTTGCCCCTGTGCCGCCCGGCGAAGCGCCCATCAACAGCGCCTTCTTGTTGTCATAAGGCTCCAGGCCGCCGCCCCCGGTTTCCTTGCGCGACACCCAGTCGATGACGTTTTTCATCAGCGGCGTGATCGAGCTGTTGTATTCGGGACAGGCCAGCAGCAATCCGTCGGCTTCGAGCATCATCTTTCGGATTGCCGTCGCATTTGCCGGCTGGCCCTGCTCGGCCTCGAGGTCTTCGTCGATGATCGGCATCGGATAGTCGGCCAGCTCGACATGCTGCATCTCGAGACCCGACTGTTGCGCCAGATCCACGGCAAGCGCGAGCAGCTTCCGGTTGAAAGATTCGCGCCGGGTGCTCCCGGCGAAGGCAAGGATGCGAGGCTTTTTCATGACGGACTCCGACGCGGAGGTTCACCGCATTTGTTGAGTGGGCATCCAGCTTAACGTCTGGCCCGTGCGGAAGCGGCCTGTCTTGGCTTTCGCCCTCGAGGCCAATTTTCGCCGCGGCCGCAGTCCGGGCGACCCGGTCGGAAACGGTGTGCGAAGCGATTGTTCAATCAGCGATATCGCACGAATCATCGTGCCGACAGGTAAAGAACCACGACCAGCGCGCTGAGTGCCAGTGCCGATAGCAGCCGAAGCAGGCCAGCAATGTGGGGCCGGCTGCCGCTTGCCGAGGGCAGCATGCCCATGATTGCAAACAGGACGATGGTGGCCGGAATGCGATGGGTGCGCGGACCGTCGAAGGCATCAGTGTTCCAAAGCACGAAAGCGACGACCGCGGCGAGGGCAATGTATGTCCTCGCCGCGAGATCGAAGCGCCGCGCGCCGCTTGAATTCATCAGCTGTGGCTACCGCAGCTTTCGGCTGTAGCTTGGCGCACGCAGCACGGCGTTGACCAGCAGCATGTTCAGCCCGTCGAGGTAGGCGCGCACGGCCGGGTCCTCGGTGAAGCCGACGACCAGCCCGCGGCCGTGATCCTGGGTGACGATGAACGGCTTGAACGCCAGCTGCTTCCGATTGTCCTCCCACATGTAACCGCTTGCCAGCACTTCGTCGGCGGCTGCGAAACGGGCGACGTTGCGGCCCTGGTCGCGCTTCATCGGCGCGAAGATCCGGTCGCCACGGATCAGCACGTTGACGGTTTCGGCCACGCCGGCGGCCAGCCAGTGATCGGGGTCGACCTCGGCGCGCGCAAGCACGCCGGCGACCGAGTCGGGGTTCTCGTTATCGGGCTGCGCCATCTGCTCGAACTGCTCGGCCGATTCGATCAGCGTCCCGGGAATCCGTGCCGCTTCCTCCGATTCTTCCGCAGTGGCCTCTTGGTCCGACTCGCGCACCTGGTGCTCGGCGCGGAACGCGAGTAAATCGACGTCCGGGTGCGCCGCCCACTCGGTACCGCCGGCCATCGTGACCAGCACGCCGCCGTCGGAAACCCAGTCTTCGAGATTGGATTTGCCGGCCTCGCCCAGCACGCCGCGGTAGCCGCCGCCGCGGTAGCTCGACTGGTCGGGCAGGATGACGACGTCGAAGCGGTTGAGATCGGCATTGGTCAGCGTCCGGGTGCGGATGGGCACCACCGGGTAGCCGAACTGGCGCTCGAGCACGAAGCGCACCGCGCCGGGCGAATAGACGTCCGTTGGCGCGTCCCAGGCGATGGCCACCCGGGGCTTGATCAGCCGCCGCACCTTGTTGCTGCCGAAGTTGGGGCCGGCCGTGATCCAGCTGTCGTCGACGCCGAAGACATCGGCGCCGGTCTCGGCCGCCAGGTCGCGCAGCGTTTCGGCAGTGTCGTCGCCGCTTTCTTCATTATTCCGGGCGGCGGGCACGATCAGCGTGCCGGACGGATACTCGCGCCCGGCGTGGATGAAGGCTTCCTCACTGGACTGGATGTACAGGTCCCGGCGCAGCGCGGCAGCCATCAGCTTGGCAGTCGCGCGCGACCCGCCGGGCACCAGCCAGGCCACGTCGGCATCGGTATTGCTCACCTCGCCTGCAGGGATTTCGCCCGGCGCGACCTTGTCCATGCCTTCGACGGCCACGGCGCGGCCG
>JAWLEW010000048.1:8653-16899 GCA_041685925.1 Wenzhouxiangellaceae bacterium
ACCAGCCAGGCCACGTCGGCATCGGTATTGCTCACCTCGCCTGCAGGGATTTCGCCCGGCGCGACCTTGTCCATGCCTTCGACGGCCACGGCGCGGCCGCACTCGACGGTGTCGATGTTGAACATCAGCGGCAACGACCAGGCGGTCACGTCGTAGATCTCGTCGCGCAGGTCCTTGCCCCGGCGGCGCTCCTGCTCGGCGACGAAATCCGCGTTCATTTCGACGTTGCGATCCAGCAGCACGCGCAGCTTGCGGTACTCGGGCTGGTCGGCCGGAACCAGGTAGCTGCCGGCTTCGAGCTCGCGACCGCAGGCGTTGACCGTTTCACCGGTGCGGAACGTGTCGATGCCGTGGCTGGCCAGCAGTCCGGCCAGCCGGTCGGCGCCGCCCTGGTCGGCCTGGGCCGGGATGGCCCAGGCACGCGGGCCCTGCCGGCCGGCAAGCTCGATGTTCGATGCGCGATAGTCGCGGAAGTCGCGCCACATCCCGGCGCGGTTATCGGCCACGGTCTGCGCGGTGGCGAGCGATGCGACCACGTATTCGCGCACGGTCTCGGCGTAGGTCATTTCGGTGCCGTCGCGCAGCCGCATGACCAGCCCGCGCGCCGAGCCCTGCTCGTAGGTCATCGCGATACCGCCGTAATACGAAGGCCAGCTCGCGCCGTAGCCGGGGTAGAAGGCGTCGAATACGTCGCGGGTGAAGTACTGGAAGCCGTAGCGGTCGAACCAGCGCGCGTTGTTCTTGCCGAACAGTTCGAGGTTGTCGCGCTGGGCGTCGGCCAGCAGCGGGTTGTACGGGATGGCTTCCGGGGCGAAGAAGAAGGTTGAATCCGAACCCATTTCGTGGGCGTCGACGAACGCCAGCGGATACCAGTCCAGCAGCGCGGCGACGTGGCCTTTGGTCTCGGGCTGGGTGATCGAAAGCCAGTCGCGGTTGAGGTCGAAAAGATAGTGGTTGACGCGCCCCGAGGGCCATGGCTCGTCGTGCTCGGCGGCCAGCCGGCTGGCCGCGGGTTCCAGCCCCTCGGCGGCCTCGAAGTTGTGCACGAAGCGCGCCCGCCCGTCCGGGTTCTGCATCGGGTTGATGAACACCAGCGTCTCTTCGAGGATGGAATCGACCACCTCGTCATCGTCGGCGGCCAGCAAATGCCAGGCGGTGAACATCGCGGCGTCGGCCGGCGAGATTTCGTTGCCGTGGACCGAATAGGCCATCCAGACCGTGCCGGGCACGCGGTCCATCGCCGCGTCGATGGCGCCGGCGTCATGCTCGTCGGGATGGGCAATCGCCTGGATGTCGTCGCGGACGGCGTCGAGATCGCCCAGCCGGTCCGGCGTGCCGATTACCGCGTAGAACAATTCGCGGCCTTCCCAGCTTTCGGCGTACGGAAAGATCCGGATCCGGTCCGGATACGCCGCTTCCAGCGCATTGAACCATTTGCGCACGTTGGCCGGAGAGCTGATGCGCTCGCCGGGGGCATAGCCCAGCACCTCCTCGAATTTCGGCGCGTCGGCCGCGTATTCGGTGTCGGGGAGGAAATCGATCGTGTCGGCCAGGAGACCGGAGGTGAGCAGCAAAGCAAGCGAAGCAAGCATCAGGCGCATGGGATGGAACCTTTATCGAAGAGGACAAGAGGATAGCGAAAAAGCGTCTGGCGAATTGGCCCCCGGGGAATGGGAGTCGCAAAAATCGGATTCAGGGCATTGGCGGCTGATTTCCTGCCTGGGTTCGGAAGCGCGTTATACTTTAGACAAGACTAAAGTGCAGGAGACAGAGCATGGCCTATGACATTGGCAAGACGCTGGATACGAGCCCCGAAAAGGCACGCGAACGTGCGGTTGAAGCCCTGTCGGCCGAGGGTTTCGGTGTCCTCACCGAGATCGATGTTCAGGCGACCATGAAGAAAAAACTCGATCGCGACATGCGCTATTACACGATCCTGGGCGCCTGCAACCCGAAAATGGCGTGGCAGGCGCTGGGACACGAGCCGAAGATCGGCGCGATGCTGCCGTGCAACGTCGTCGTGCGCGAGCTCGAAGACGGCAAGGTCGAAGTTTCGGCGGTGGATCCGCAGGCGTCGATGCAGGCGGTCGAGAATCCCGAGCTCGGCGAGGTCGCCGGCGAAGTCAGGGCGCGACTGCAGAAAGTGATCGACGCGATCTGACTCGTCCACGGCCGGCATTCGGTTGACGGCTTCTTCAGAATGCGCCCAGCGACAGCTGATCACCGCAGCGCTCGGGCCGCGTGAACTTGTCGGTGCGCAGTCCCGCACCGGTGCGCCGCGTCAAACCGGCTTTCCTGCACGCCAGTTCGAACCGCTTTTCGATGAGCTCGGCGAATTGCCCGGTACCGCGCATGCGCCGGCCCCAGGCCGAGTCGTAGTCTCGGCCGCCGCGTGACTGGCGCACCAGGCTCATCACGTGCCCGGCCCGGCCGGGGTAGTGGGCCTCCAGCCACTCGGTGAACAGTCCGGCCACTTCGTGCGGAAGACGCAGCAGCACGTAGCCGGCGCTGCGTGCCCCTGCCGACGCCACGCGCTCGACGATCGCTTCCAGCTCGTGGTCGGTCAGCGCCGGAATGATCGGCGCGATCAGGGCGCCGACCGGGACGCCGGCGCCGCTCAACCGATCGATGACGCGCAGGCGCGCTTGCGCCGAGGCCGCACGCGGTTCGAGGCTGCGTTTGAGGTCCTGGTCCAGGCTGGTCACGCTGACGTGCACATGCACCAGTTCGAACCGGGCGAGTTCGGCCAGCAGGTCCAGGTCGCGCTCGATCAGCGCGCCCTTGGTGATCAGGCTGACCGGGTGGCGGTAGTCGAGCAGGACCTCCAGCAACTGCCGGGTGATCCGGTGCTCGCGCTCGATCGGCTGGTACGGATCGGTGTTGGCGCCGATGGTGATCGGCTTGCAGACATAGCCCGGCTTGCGCAGCTCGGCTTCCAGCAGTTCGACGGCGTTTTCCTTGTAGTACAGCCGCGTTTCGAAATCCAGCCCCGGCGACAGGTCGAGATAACTGTGCGTCGGGCGCGCAAAGCAATACACGCACCCGTGCTCGCATCCCCGGTACGGGTTGATCGATTGCTCGAACGGCACGTCCGGGGACCGGTTGCGCGAGATGATGGACTTCGCAGCCTCGGCTCGCACCTGCGTGGCCAGTTTCGGCAGCGCATCGAGTTCATCGGCCCATTCGTCGACTACATGCTCGCGCGTGCCTCTAGCGAATCTTCCGGCGCGATTCGAAACCGCGCCACGGCCTTTCTCATGACAAACCATGGCCGCACCTTATACTGAATGAATATTCAGCTCAAGTCGATTTCCCGTAGTCGATTCGTTGGGCAAACCGAACCTGACTGGCGTCGTATCTCGGTAAGCGTCTGATTCGGGGCTTCGACACCGGATTCGGCGGGTATCGATCGCTTCGGTTCGACGCGTGGCGAGGCTTTCAGCGATCGATACCCGCCGAATCCTGCCTCTGGAACTCACCCGAATTCCTGAACGGGCACGCACCATCGCCATTACCCCATCGCCATTACCCCATCGTGATTACCCACCGCGATTACCAAGGGGTGCGTCGGGCGCAGACTCGTAGCCCGGGCAAGCGTAGCGCCCCCGGGAAAAAAGCTGCGAGGCATGGCGCGCATCTCCCGAGAAAACCGGGCTGCCCGCTTCACCGATCCGGGACCGATGGTCGTGCCGATCCGGGTCAGGCCGACCCGTGTCAGCCCGGCCGGGCTTACTCCTGGTCGAGCAGCCGCTCGCGCCCGGCTTCGAGCAACTCCAGGTGTTCGGTCGACGGCTCCGGATAGGCCATGTCCAGGTTCTCCAGCGTGTGGACCATGATGCGGGCGACCGCGACGCGCATGTAGGGCTTGTAGTCGGCCGGGATGGCATACCACGGCGCGTGCGGTCTGGAAGTCGCCGCCAGCGCCTCGGCGTAGGCGTGCATGTAATCGTCCCACAGCAGCCGTTCGTCGAGGTCGGCGGCGTCGAATTTCCAGTTCTTTTCCGGCCGGTCGATCCGGGCGAGCAGGCGCCGCCGCTGTTCGTCGTGCGACAGATTGAGCCAGAACTTGACGACGACCACGCCGTTTCGCGCCAGGTGTCGTTCCCAGTCGCGAATCGATTCCAGGCGCTCGTTCCAGATCGTTGCCGGATCGATATTGGGCAGCTTCTGCGCCGCCAGCAGTTCCGGCTTGACGCGCACGACCAGCACTTCCTCGTAGTGCGAACGATTGAAGATGCCGATCTTGCCGCGCATCGGCAGTGCGCGCTGGCAGCGCCACAGGAAATCGTGCTTGCGTTCGCGCCCGCTGGGCGCCTCGAAGGCGCTGGTCCTGAAACCGGTGGGGTTGACGCCGGAAAACACCTTGCGGATGGTGCCGTCCTTGCCGGCGGCGTCCATGGCCTGGAACACGGTGAGCACCGAATGGCGCCCATCGGCGTAAAGTTTTCGCTGCAGGTCGTGGAGTTGCGCGACAAGCGCCTTCAGTTCCTTTTTCAGCGGCTTGCCGCGGGCGCTGTCGTGCGGTGGCGCAGTCGGAAAGTCCGACATCGAAAAAGCGCCGTCGAACGGCACGACATGCTCGGGGTACAGGGCGGGTTCCAGTGCAGGCATCGGTTTCCAGTCGGGTGGGCTGCTCCTGACGAATATGCCACATCGCGGGGACGCGGACCGGGTCTGCAACGCGGCGGCGTCGACGCGGTAGCGGATAGAATCAGCGTTTGCTGATGCGAAACGCTGCCGGTGGATCAAGTACTCGCCTTTTTCGTGCCCTGGGAGTTCAGCTGGCTGGTCCAGCTGACGATCTGGGGTTCGTTGCTGCTGTACTGGAACGGGCTGCGCCTGAGTCGCCCCGACGAGCTGCCCGGCCATGGACCGGTGCTGGCATTCGTCGTCGGCGTGGTGCTGATGTACCTGGTCACGCAGACGTACTTCGACTACTGGTCGCAGTACATGTTCTTCGTCCACCGCGGGCAGCACCTGGTGCTGCATCACCTGGCGCCGTTCCTGATCGCGCTGTCCATGCCCGCGCCGGTGCTCGCGCGCGGGCTGCCGCAGCCGGTCAAGGCCTGGTTTGCGCGCCGGCGCCTGCTGCGCGCGCTGTGGGTACGGCTGTACCGGGCGCTGCAGCAGCCGCTGATCGCCTGCGTGCTGTTCGTCGGGCTGATCGCGTTCTGGCTGACGCCGGAAATCCATTTCGACGCGATGCTCAACTCCACCCTGTACTGGGTGATGAACTGGTCGATGGCGCTGGACGGATTGCTGTTCTGGTGGCTGATGTTCGAGCACGGCAAGCGGGGAATAACGCCCCGGCTGGGCTACGGCACCCGGGTGCTGCTGCTGGCCGCCGTGATGGTGCCGCAGATCATCATCGGTGCGAGCATCACCTTCGCCGACCAGGTGTGGTTCGACGTCTACGCCGTATGCGGCCGCGCCTGGCCGGTGGCGCCGATGACCGACCAGCACCTGGGCGGGCTGATCACGTGGATTCCGGCGGCGATGATGAGCGTGGTCGGCGCGCTGATCGTGTTGCGGTTCTGGATTTATTCCGACTCGACCGGCAAGACCGGCGCCGCGGGCGCGCCGGCTTCGGCCTGATCGAGCATCGTTCAAGCGAGGTATGACAATGAAGCAGGGAAAAGTGGTTCTCGCCAGCGCCGTGGTCGCGCTGGTGGCGTTGCTGGCCGGCGCGTTGTGGTGGGTGGCGCAGGTCGCGCCCGAATCGCCGCTTACGGTCGACAACCCGCGCGTGCGCATGGTGCCCGGCGGCGGTCCGATGGCCGGCTACATGGAGATCGGCAATCATGGCGATTCGCCGATCCGGCTGGTCGCGGCCGATTCGCCGGCGTTCGGCAACGTCATGATCCATCGCACCGTGGTGCGCGACGGCCAGGCGCGCATGGAGCACCAGCGCGACGGCGTGCAAATCCAGCCCGGCGACTCGGCGGTGTTCAAGCCGCGCGATCTGCACCTGATGCTGATGCAGCCGCAGACCGAACTGGAAGTCGGAGACACGGTCGACGTGGTGCTGACCTTCGAGGGCATCGAGCCGGCCGATTGGCCGATCGCGTTCACGGTCGTGCCGGTGACGTCGCAGTGAATCCGGCGCGCGTTTTCCTGCGGCCCGTGACGGCGGCGTTCGCGGCGCTGGCCATGGCGCTGTTTCTGGCCGGCTGCGGCGAAGACGAGTGGCACGGCAAGAACATTACCGGCCTGATGCCGGAGCTGGAATTCGAGCTGATCGACGAGAACGGCGATCCCGTCACCGAACAAGTGTTCGCCGGCGAGCCGGTGGCGATGTACTTCGGCTTCACCCACTGCCCGGATATCTGCCCGACGACGCTGGCGCGGCTGGCGGCCGCGGCCAGGCGATTGCCCGAGCCGATCGGCGAGGACCTGCAGCTGGCCTTCGTCAGCGTCGATCCGGCGCGCGACGGGCCGCAACAGCTGGAACGCTACACCGGCGCGTTCAGCGACCGGATGCTGGGCCTGACCGGCACGCAGAAACAGCTGCGGGCGCTCACCCGCCGGTACCGCGTCACCTTCGGCTACGAGGAGCCGGATGCCGACGGCAGTTACGAAGTCAGCCACAGCTCTGCCATCCTGGTGTTCGACGCCGAGCTCGAGCCACGGCTGATGCTGCTCGACGACCTGAACGTGGCCCAGATCGCCGAAGACCTGGAGCGGCTGCTGGAGGGATCGCGCAGCGATTCGTGAACCGGCGGTAGTTTTTCTTTCCCTGACTCGCTTCGCGCCTCAGTAGCTGCCTGATCGGGGCTTCGACACCGGATTCGGCGGCCATCAGTCGCTTCGGTTCGACGCGTGGCGAGGCCCTCAGCGACCGATGTCCACCGAATCCTCCCGCTGGAACAACTCCAAGGCCCGAAGCGGCCATGCAAACGCCCGTTTACTGAGACACGATGCGAGTCAGGTTTTTTCGGCGTCGACTGGCAGCTTCAATCACGGCGTGGAGACCGCTCCTGCAAAAGCGTGGAAAATTCCTGGCTCAGCCTTGCATTTTGGTCGATTTTAGGCTATAAAGACGGGCTCGATTTGGAATGGCCGGCCGACGGCTGTTCCGCAACAATTCTAGTCATCAAATCTGGAACTGCCGTTATGTCCAAAGTCTGCCAGGTAACCGGCAAACGCCCGCTGGTCGGGAACAACGTTTCCCACGCCAACAACCGGACCAGGAAGCGTTCGCTGCCGAATCTGCACAGCCACCGTTTCTGGGTCGAAAGCGAAAACCGCTGGGTGAAGCTGCGCCTTTCGACCAAGGGAATGCGCATCATCGACAAGAAAGGCATCGACGCCGTGCTGACCGACCTGCGCGCGTCCGGCCAGAAGATTTAAAGGAGATTCGTCATGGCAGGTAGCGCTCGCGACAAGATCAAGCTCGTCTCCTCCGCCGGGACGGGTCACTACTACACGACCAACAAGCAGAAAAAGAACACGCCGCACAAGCTCGAGTTCAAGAAGTACGACCCGGTCGTGCGCAAGCACGTGATGTACAAGGAAGCCAAGATCAAGTAGAAGCAGCCACATGAACTACTGCGCGCGCGCCTGGTGACGTCCGGCGGTGCTCGAAGTCCTCATGTGATCAGACATACACTGCGGTTCCTGCGCTCCGGCGGCCACCACCAGCCACGCGCTCGCTACGTTCCTGAGGCTGCTTCGCGGCTTTCGCTGTAAATTCGGAAAGATCCAGAAACGCCGGGCCCTGCCCGGCGTTTTTTTAACGCCGACCCGATCCCACGTAGGAGCGAGCCCTGCTCGCGAAGGGTGTCCGAAGCCTCCGGGCCGGTTCTTTCGCCTGCACGGCAGTTTTCGTAGCCCGGATAAGCGCGCAGCGCGCATCCGGGGCCACAGGCTCGATGATTCCTTCAGGATTCCCTGGAAGCGGGTGCCGGCCGCCACGCCGCCAGACGCATTGCCTCACCCGAATCTCGCGAAGGGCCTCCGTCGTTCGAGCAGCGCACTCGGAAAATCCTCTTGACATTCGCGTTTACACGTGTAAACATGAAGTCCGGTCGATTACAAACGTAAATACAAATGCAGATTTCCAAAGCCGAAAGCCAGGTCATGCAGTTTCTCTGGGATCGCCATCCGGCGACCGCCGCTGATGTCTTCGCCGCGCTCGGGTCCGACAACGACTGGTCGGAGGCGACGGTCAAGACTTTGCTGGGTCGGCTCAGGAACAAGGGTGCGGTGGGAGTCGAGCCCGACGGCAAGCGCTTCCTGTACCGGCC
>JAWLEW010000049.1:0-16866 GCA_041685925.1 Wenzhouxiangellaceae bacterium
TGCGCGATCCGGGTCGAGGCTGTAATAAAGCAGCGGCACCAGCACGACCGTCAGCAGGGTGGATACGGCAAGGCCGAAGATCAGCGAGATCGCCAGGCCGTTGAAGATCGGGTCGGTCAGGATGAAGGCCGCGCCCACCATGGCCGAAACCGCGGTCAGCGCGATCGGCTTGAAGCGCACCGCGCCGGCCACGACGACGGCCTTTTCCAGCGACTCGCCTTCGTCGAGCAACTGGCGGATGAACACCACCAGCAGGATCGAATTGCGCACGATGATGCCGGCCAGCGCGATCATGCCGATCATGCTGGTGGCGGTGAATTCGCGTCCCAGCAGCGCGTGGCCGGGCATGATCCCGACCAGCGTCAGCGGAATGGGCGCCATGACGATCAGCGGCATCAGGTAGCCGCGAAACTGCCCGACCAGCAGCAGGAAGATCACGAATACGCCCACCGCGTAGGCCATGCCCATGTCGCGAAACGTCTCGTAGGTGATCTGCCATTCACCGTCCCACTTCAGCGCCGGCTTGCCCGGCCAGTCGGGCTGCGCGATCCAGGTCTGCTCCGGGGCATCCGGGTCGTCTGCCAGCTCGCCGGCCATGCGAAACATGCCGTACAGCGGCGAGTCGGTATCTCCGGCCATGTCGGCCGTCACGTAGCTGACCGGCAGCAGATCCTTGTGGTAGATCACGCCCGGCCACTGCGATTCGACGAATTCGGCCACTTCGGAAAGACGCACCTGCCGACCCGCCCGGCTGCGCACCGTCAGCGACAGCAAGGTGTCGGGCTGGGCCTTGTATCCCTCGCTCAGGATCAGCCGGATCGGCACGGCATGCTTGGCCATGGGGTCGTGCAGGTAGCTCGCGTTGCGCTCGCCCAGCGCCATCTCAAGGGTGTCGACCACCTGCGCCTGCGAAACACCCAGGCTCGCCGCGCGGTGGCGGTCGACGACCACCTCCCAGCGGCGGGTCGGCGCGGTCACCGTGGTGTCGATATCGACCAGCCCGGCGATCCCGGTCATGCGCTCGGCCAGGTCCCGGGCGACCTGCATGCGCGATTCGGGATCCACCGCGTAGACCTCGGCGACGACCGGTGACAGCACCGGGGGGCCCGGCGGCACCTCGACGATCTTGACCGCGGCCCCGAATTTTCGGCCGATCTCGGTCAGCGGGGCCCGCAGATCCAGCGCGATTTCGTGCGACTGGCGGTCGCGGTCGTCGGTCAGGTTGATCTGCAGATCGCCGTGATACGGCTGGTCGCGCAGGTAATACTGCCGGATCAGCCCGTTGAAGTTCATCGGCGCGGCGGTGCCGGCATAGGCCTGCCAGTTCTCCACCTCTTCGACGCCCTCGAGGTAGCCGGCCATGTCGGTCAGCACGCGCATGGTCTGCTCCATCGGCGTGTCCTCGGGCATGTCGATCACGACCTGGAATTCCGACTTGTCGTCGAACGGCAGCATCTTGAGGATCACGACCTGGAACACCGGCAGCAGCGCCGCGGCCAGGGTCAGCCCGACCACCGCCGCGGCCAGCAGCAGGCGGCGCCAGCGGTGCGGGCCCAGGAACGGCGTCAGCACGGCACGGAAGATGCCCAGAAGCGTTGGATTGGCGCCCCCGGCCAGGTCATCCGTGCGGTCTTGTCCGGATTCGCCCTGCGCGGCTGCACCATCGGCCGAACCGCGGCTGGTCTGGTCTTCGCGCCGCATCAGCCGAATCGCCAGCCAGGGCGCCAGCACGAACGCCACGACCTGCGACAACACCATGCCGGCCGAGGCGTTGATCGGTATGGGGCTCATGTACGGGCCCATCAGGCCGGTGACGAACGCCATGGGAATCAGTGCAGCCATCACCGTCAGGCTGGCCATGATGGTCGGCGTTCCAACCTCGTCGACCGCCACAGGAATGATCTCGCCGAAGGCGCGCGCGGAATTCTGCAGCCGCCGATTGACGTTCTCGACGATCACGATCGCATCGTCGACCAGGATGCCGATCGCGAAGATCAGCGCAAACAGCGAGACCCGGTTGAGCGTGAAGCCCCAGGCCCACGAAAACACCAGCGTCAGCAGCAGCGTGACCAGTACCGACAGGCCGACGATCAGCGCCTGGCGCCAACCCATGGCGGCGAGCACCAGCAGCACCACCGACAGCGTGGCCATGACCAGGTCGGTAATCAGCGAGCGCGCCTTGTCGGCCGCGGTTTCGCCGTAATTGCGGGTGACCAGGATCTCGATATCGTCGGGGATCACGCGTCCGCGCAAAAGCGCCAGACGCTCCTGAATGGCCTCGGCCACCACCACGGCATTCTCCCCCGGCTTCTTGGCCACCGCCACGGTCACCGCCCGGTGGATGCGGCCGGCCTCGCCGCTGCCGGCCGGCCCGAAGCCCAGCTGCGCGCTCTGGTCGGGAACGGTGCCGCCGCGCGCGACCGAGGCCACGTCTTCGAGCCGGATCGCGCTGCCCTGCGCCATGCCCACGACCAGCCCGCGCAGCGTCTCGGCGCTGTCGATCAGGGTGCCCGGAGTGACCGGCACCGAGACGCCGTCGCGCGTGATGCGGCTTTCCACGCCGCTGGTATTGGCCGCCCGAATCGCGGCGGCAAGGTCCTCCAGCGCCAGGCCGTAGCCGGCCACCCGCGCCGGGTCGAACCGGACGTCCACCCGGTCGGGCGTGCCGCCGGTGGTGTACACGTCGCGCGTGCCGGGCACGCGTTTGAGCGCGACCTCCAGCGTGTGCGCCAGCCGCGTCAGGTCCTCGCCGCTGTGGCGGTCCTGCCCGTCAAACAGCGTCAGCGTAACGATCGGGACGTCGTCTATGCCCTGCGGCTTGACCACCGGCTGGCTGGCACCGAGGTCTTCGGGAAACCAGTCGCGGTTGGAAAACACCTTGTTGTACAGCCGCACCAGCGCTTCCTGGCGCGGCACGCCGACTTCGAACTCCACCGTGATGATGGCCTGACCGTGACTGGACATCGAGTAGACGTGCTCGACCTCCAGGATCTCGTCCAGAATCTGCTCACCCGGATTGGTGATCAGGTTTTCGACTTCGCGCGCGCTGGCGCCGGGGAAGCCGATGACCACGTCGGCCATGGTCACGTCGATCTGCGGCTCTTCTTCCTTGGGCGTGATGATCATCACCAGCACGCCGGCGATCAGGCCCACCAGCGCCAGCAGCGGCGTCAGGCGCGAATTCTGGAATACCCGTGCGATCCGCCCCGAGGGGCCCAGTGGCGCGCTGTCGTGTGACCGACCGTCCTCGCTCAACGCGTGTCTCCGCTACCGCTCGCGATTGCATCTTCGGCCCGCTCGAACAATGCGTTGGGCCGAGCCGCCACCGCCTCGTCGGCCTCCAGCCCTGAAAGAATCTCGAGCCGGTCGTTTTCGCGCACGCCCACCCGCACCTGGCGCAAGCGCGGCTCGTCCTGCTCGTCGCGCACGAAAACCGCACGCAGTTCACCGCGCTGCAGCAGGCTTTCGGCCGGAATCCACAGCGCTTCGCGCTCGTCGGCGGCCAGGTCGACGCGCACCAGCATTCCGGGGGCGATGCCGTCGGCGCGCTCTTCCAGGTACAGGCGAACCCGAAAGCTGTGCGACTCGGCGTCGGCAAACGGAAACACGGTAATGCGCGTGACCGGCAGCGCCCGGCCGTCGTCCAGCGAAACCGTCAACCGGGAAGCGTCGTGCGCATGCTCGACATAGCGCTGCGGTACGCCGGCGACGACGCGCAGTTCGTCCAGCGAAAATCCGCTGAGCAGCGGCTGGCCGGGGCGCACCGACTCGCCGACTTCCACGTGCCGCTCGGTGACCACCCCGCTGTACGGCGCCTCGACGCGGGTGTAGTCGAGTTCCTCGCGGGCTTCGGCAACCGCGGCCTCGGCGCGCACGAAACGGGCCCGCGCGCCGTCCAGGCGATTGCGCGCCTCGTCGAAATCCGAGCGCGAAGCCACGTCCTGCTGATACAGCGACTCGATGCGCTCGAACTGCTGGCGCGCATCGAGCAGGCTGGCCTCGGCCTCCTCGCGATTGCCCTCGGCCTGGCGCAGGCGCGAGCGCTGCTCGGTATCTTCCAGCCGCGCGATCAGCGCGCCTTGCTCGACCTGGTCGTCGACGTCGAACGGCAGTTCCATGATGGTGCCGGCGGTCTGGGCCGAAACCGTGCTTTCCTGCACCGCTTCGACCGAACCGTCCAGGCGGACTTTCTCGACCAGGGTGGCGCGCGCCACCGGGATCCATTCGATACCATTCGACTGGGCCGGCACCAGGGCCGGGTAAAGCAGCGCCAGCGACAGGAAGAAGGCGTGCACAGCGGTGCGGTGAACAGGCATGTTTTCTCACTTGCCGAGACCTGAAACCAGATTAGCAGATCATGATGTAGTCCGCGCTTCGGACGGTATTGCGCAGGCTTTCCCCGATGCCCGGAGCGTCGACAAAAAGATTCCCGGCAATCCCCGAGAATCCGTGCAGCGAGAATCCGGACACCCATTGTGCAGAGGGCCCCGTTGTGCAGAGGGCCCCGGCAAACGCGCGCCAACGGACTATTGCTGCATCCGGTTCGCCGGGCCCGGCGTTCGTGACGCCGGCCGGGCCTCCATTGTTGCGCCGTCGGACCGCCGCCAGTAAGTCCGCTGTTGGGTAAACGGCATGGCCAACAGCTTGCCGGGCCGATTGTCGGCTGGCTGCGAATACGCCGGAACGCCGATCCGGATGGCCTCCTGCGGCACGTTCAGGCGCAGCGAACGATGCAGCCGGTCCCACCAGGACAGCACCGTGGAATAATTCGAGTCCGTTTCATGGTGGAAATGCGAGTGGTGGACGCCGTGCATCCGGGGCGTCACGAACACCCGGTTCACCGCCCGCTCGACGCGCAGCGGCAGCTTCACGTTGCTGTGGTGGAACAGGGTCGCAACCTGGAACACGAGCTCGTAGGTGAAGTACATCCAGGCCGCCGGGCCGATCAGCAGAACCTGCGTGGCGCGAAATGCCGAAGAGTAGCCGATCTCCACGGCGTGAAACCGGAATGCCGTGGTCACGTCCAGGTCCGGATCGACATGGTGCACGTTATGAAAACGCCACAACAGCGGCACGCGATGATTCAATCGATGCCACCAGTAAAACGACCAGTCGAACAACAGAAAGGCGATGGCGAATTCAGCCGCCAACGGCAGTTCCAGCAAAGCCAGCGCGCCGAAATTCTGCTGGGGCGACAACGCCAGCAAATGCTCCACGGCCGGCCTGACCGTGATCGCGGCCGTGGCCACGGCAACGCCGGTAATCGCCACGTTCACCAGCACCCGCGGCCAGAGCGAGCGACGCGCCTTGCGCAGCGGAAAACGCCGCTCGAGCAAAAACATCGTCAGGTAGACGATTGCCACGACGAACGGCAACAACCAGACAGGCAGCGTCATATCGATTTATCCAGGTTCAATTCTCGAGCTTGCATACCCAGAATATAACGCGCGGCTCGACAGCCCGTGTCGGCCGTTCGGCGGTCGCGGAACCATACCCCGTGCTAAGCTTGATTGCCGGCGAAGGGATTCGCCGTTCACGCCACACGAGAGGACTGCCCGATGAACACGACTCTGACAGGACGTTTCGAAGAGGTCGACCAGGCACGCGTCGCGCGCAAGGACATGATCGCGGCCGGCATACCGCAGGAAAAGATCTATATCGACGAGGACCGGCAGCAGATCAAGGTGATCATTCCCGAAGCGCAGGAACCGCAGATCCGGGAAGCCTTCAAGAACCACGGCATTGCCGAAGTCCAGTAGGTATCGGTCCGCGCCTGCCGCGCCGTGCCGAATTGTTCAAGGGCTCCGCGGGCGTTCGACGAAACGGCGCCTGTTTCGAATCGAGCCGCGCCAGGGCGGTGGCGCCGTCATGAGCGCCGGCCGCGATATGCGCGTCCCAAGGATCGAACCGCTCAGCCTGTATGCCGCACCCTTTGCGATGCAGCCAGGGCCGGGGCAGCCATTCCTTGCGCCGCACCGCAAGCCACCATGCAATCACGCCATCCGGCGTGGCCAGCAGCATCGACCCGCAGCGAACGAATCCGGACATCCACTCCATGTTCATCGTCCAAATCATGCGGACCGACACGGCCGGACTCATGGGTGGTCACGTTTTCGGCGACTTTTTTTGCAGCCTACGGCACGATGAACGTCGTGCGATCGAGACCGGTGTTGCCGGTGCGCGGATCGTAGGCATAGACCGTGATGTCGTAGACACCCGACTCGTCGATCTCGAACTCGCCGGCGAACTGGCTGGTCTGCCCGGCATAGGACATCGAGGCGCTGTCGATGCGCTCGCCGTTGCGCACGACGATCATTTCGACGTCGTAACCATCGGCGTCCCAGAGCCCGCCGGGCTCGATCGGACAGCCACACATCATCGTGACGTTGGCGCGAATCTCGACCTCCTCGCGGTCGCCGGGAATCCGTACATGCGCCGGCGGCGCGAGCACGTCAACGGCAAACCCGGGCAGCTCCAGGATCCAGCCTTCGGTTCCACCCGGCGCGCGTCCCGGTACGACCCATTGCGTGGCGGTGACGCGCTGTTCGGCCTGGCGCTGTGCGGCCGGACCCGTGGCCTCGACCTCGATCAGGCGCGGCTCATCGAGGTCCAGCGTTGCTGTAAACGAGGCCGCGGTTTCATCGGCCATCCGGGCACGGCGACCGCCGTCGCTGTGCATGATCTTCGAGGTGTTCCCGGTGCCGCCTTCGGTCACGCCGGTTGCCAGCACCTCGCCGGTGTGCACGTCGCGCAGGACCACCCGGGCACCGCCCATGCTCGTGCCGACGAACTTGGCGTCCTTGCTGAGCACTCGGATCGTGACATCCGTCGGTTCGGCCGCCGCCGGAGCCGAGGCCGTCGCCATCATGAGCGCGAGCAGGCCCAGCGCGAGAGCGCCGAACATTCGGCCCATCCGGGCGGGGTGAATTGCGCTGGCCGATTCTCCGGCCGCGAATCGCGAATTGAATCGGTAGTTGAGCTGCGTATTCATGATCCGGCTCCTTTTGACAGAGATTGAATCCAAGGATAACAGCAGCGAATCGAGCCCAGGAACGGCGGCGCCCGACTGCACACGGTCGCTCGCGCGGACGGTTCGGCAAGCCGGGAGGCCGCGCGGCTGCCCGGTGTTCGCCACGCAACAACGGTGCTTTTTGCGCTATATTCACCAGGACGCGGCGCGTCCAGAGGCCGTTCCAGGGTTCATTCAGCCGGTCTGGCGCCCTGCATCAAGGGTCGGCGAGCCTACGATTCATTCTCGACGGGAAAATATTTTAAATGAGGAAAAAAGCGCTGCTGCTATCGGCACTATTCTCCGTGGCCCTGTGCGCGTGCAACCACCAGGTGCGGAACACCGAAGTAGAAACCGCCGCTTCCGAAGAGCCTGCACGCGCCTCCTCCCCCGGCATCGAACTGACCACCGCCGGTCCCCCGTCCTCGGTGGCCGGCTGCAGTTGCCTTCTGGCCGAAAATGCCGCGCAGTACCGCGACCAGCAATTTCTCTACGCCGAAAAGTACGGCGTCCCGCCCCCGGGGGACGATTTTGCCTTCATTTTCATCGCTGGCGAGCCGGTGCGGCTGACGATTCAGGACTCCCGGATCGACAACGAGGCCCGGACCCGGAAAAAAGTTTATGCCGGCGATGACTACCGGGTCACGGTCGACCTGCAGGCAATCCAACGCCCCGACCACGAGGTCTGGGTGCAGACCGGAACACTGACGGTCGAGACCGAGCAAGGAGAGACCGTGGTAAAGGACGTTTACGGCGTTTGCGGGTGTTGACGCTTCCCGTTCCGGGGCCGTGGGGACTCGGCTCGACTACATCGACACGCCTACTCGACCACGTCCATCTCCCGGACCAGGGCGGAAGCGCCGTCCACCTTGTCCATCACCCACAGCATGTAGCGAGTATCGACATGGATGGTGCGCGTCGTGCGCGGATCGAAATCCCAGTCTGAGTTCACGCTCTCGATCGTCCCGTCGAACAACAGCCCAACCAGTTCGCCCCCGGCGTTCATGGTCGCCGAACCGGAATTGCCGCCGGTCGAGTCCAGGTCCGACAGGAAGTTGACCGGCACCGAATCAATGCTGTCCAGCGCATACGGTCCGTGTTCGCCCTGCCGGATGAGCTCCAGCTGGTGCGCCGGCGCATCGAATGGCGCCTCGCCGGTGTCTTTTTCCAAGATGCCCTCCAGCGTCGTGAACGGCAGGTAGGCCATTCCATCCCGGGGCGAGCCGCCCATTACCGTGCCGTAGGTCACGCGCAGCGTGGAGTTGGCGTCCGGATAGGCGGCATAACCCTGGTCCTGCTGCCATGCGATGATCGCCTGCATGTAGTCCGGGCGCAGCATCTGCATGCGGCCGGAGCGGTCCTTGGACGCCTTCTCGAGCGCCATCTCGTGTTCGTAAAGCGCCACCGCCGTGCGGATGAAGGGATCATCGGCATTCTCGAACCATTCCGGCGCCTTGTCCATCAGCGACAGGCGATGTTCCACGTCGCCCAGCCGGGTCTGGGCATAGAAGCGGTCCAGCGTCCGTCCGGCGGCCTCGCCATCCCAGGCTGCGGACAAATCCAGCGCCTCGTCAAGTGCCGCAACGCGTGCGCTGTCGGGTGCATTGACATAGCGCTCCAGGAAGTACAGCCAAAGCGCCTTGTCGACCGCCGGATCGTAACGGCGTTCGATCGCCTGCATGCTCTGCCTGAAGAAGGCCATGTCACGCTGCTGAAAGCCGGATTCGCGCTCGGCATCGGGCTTCTGGCGCTCCTTCGACAGCCGATACAACCGCTGGGCCGCCGAAAGCATGCTCGAACGCTTGGCGTTGCTGTAGAACCAGTTGTCGCGCGTGGCCTGCGAACCTTCCTCGGTCAGCGCATCCAGCCTTGCCAGGGTCTCGGCAAAGCCGGCGTCGGGCGCCTCGGACTCGACCCAGGCATCCAGCGCGGCCTCGCGGGCCCGGCGCCGCTCGACCAGTCCGACCCGGCGGGCACCCTCGATCTGTCCGCCGAAATTCTTCATCGCGTTGTTCAGTCCGGCCAGCAGGCTTTCGTACTTGATGCGCGCCTCCGAGCCTTCGGGCGCCGCTTTCTCGATTGTCGCGATCCAGCCCTCGAGCGTGTCGATCCAGGTCGGATAGCTCCATTCGAACGTATTCCTGACCTCTGCCAGCCGCGCATAGCGCTGCGTCGAGCCCGGATAGCCGGCGACCATCACGAAGTCGCCGTCATCGAGACCTGCCGAGGAAACCTTCAGGTAGTGCTCCGGCTCGAACGGCACGTTGTCCGCGGAATACTCGGCCGGCGCACCGTCGGGGCCTACATAGGCGCGGTAAAAGGCGAAATCGCCGGTATGGCGCGGCCACATCCAGTTATCGGTATCGCCGCCGTACCGCCCGATGCTGTCGCCCGGCCCGTAGACCAGTCGCACGTCCTGAATCTCCAGCCGGTCGACAAGCTTGTATTGCAGCCCGCCATGAAAGCTCGCCACTTGGCAGCGATGGCCGGCCTGCGCCTCGCATTCGGCAACAATCTCCTTCTCGCGTGTATCGATCGTTGCATAGACTTCCTGCCCATCCATGTCGGCGCTGACGCCCTCGCGCACGCGGTCGGTCACGTCCTCGACCGCCACCGTGACATAGACCCGCGTACCCGGCGCTGCGGGCACTTCGGCTTCCAGCGCCTCGGCAAGAAAGCCGTCGGCCAGGTAATTGTTGTCCGCTGTCGAATTGAACTGGATCGAGCCGCGCGCGCAGTGGTGGTTGGTGACCACAAGCCCCCGGGGCGAAACGAAACTCGCTGTGCAGCCGCCCAGGGAAATGACCGCGCCCATCGGAAACGCGGTCAGGTCGGTCAGGCTTTCGGGATCGAGTTCCAGCCCGGTCGCACGCAGATCCTCGGCAATCTCCGGCAGCTGATCGGGCGTCCACATACCTTCCTTCGCGTCGGCCAGGCCGCCGAAAGCGAGCGCTGCAGCCAGCGCGGTCAATGCACCTTTCATGCGTGGTTTCTCCTCATCTGCGAACGGCCCGGTGCAGACTGCCTGGCAGGCCGGTGATCATCGAATCTAATACCCGGATACTAACTGGATTCAGGCAGTTCAAGACCTGCCAGAAGTCACCCCGACCAGTGGGTCACGGCCAGGGGGTCACAGGGCGTGACGGCCTGACGCAAACTCGGAGCTCTCCGGGAAACCCGGTACGGTTCATTTCTGCGTCTATTCTTGCGCTGGGAGGCGCCCGCATTGAGCGGGTCGCGCTACCCGCTCCAATCAAAAGCCGGGGTCCAGGTGTCCACGCCCGCTTAGCGGAAGAACCAGGAAAAACCCAGCCCGGCCTGCAGATCGGGCGCGTCGCCGCTCACGCCCGCCAACCCGTAGACGTCGAGCTGGGTATCACGCCATGGCGTCCAGGCGAGGCCCCCGCCCAGCACGGTGCCATCCGAATCGCCCAGCGTCAGCCCGGCTTCGAGGTAATACCCGGCCGATCCGGACAGCGGTGCGCTGTACGCGCCCGCCAGCAGCAGATCGTCGCTGCCGCCGCCGGTGGTCACTTGCGCCAGTGCGCCGATGGAGGTGCCGGGCCGATCCAGGGCCCAGTTCGCGGTCAGCCCCAGGTCGACGACCTCGTCGTCCGCGCTGAAGGCGTCGTCGCCGGTCGGCAGTGTTACGCCGCCCAGGAAAGCCACGTCCGCGCCGCCCAGCGCCTCGCCGAAGCCACCCCCGAGGCGGTGCTTGACGCCCAACCGCAGGTCGGTCTGACCGGTTTCGCTGAAATCGTTGCCCGGCGCATCCACCTCCAGCCGCGCCAGCGGCGCGAGCCCGGCCTGGAATTCCCAGTCACGCGCGAAGCCATAGCGCAGCAGCGTGCCCAGGGTCACGGACGTGACGTCCACGTCGCCCGTCTCGTCGTGCGCCACGTCGGCGAGCCCCTGCTCCAGCACGAATCGTCCCGCCGGCACGGTATCGGTGGCGAACAGCAGCCCTGGCCGATCGAAGCCGGGGGTCGCCGGCTCGTCCTGGGCCGATGCCGTGGAAACCGTAAAAACGGCAATGAATGCATGGATGATCGATCTGTTTGCATGCATTGATGAGATCTCCGGTTCCTGTGTCGATGATGTTGCGCAGGATACACGTCGTCGGCGCCCGATCGGGCCCCGCCGCGCTGGCCTGGCAGGCGGCGCGTCAGATACCGCCGTGTCCGGCGTCGGCGCGAGACCGCGGCGCAAATCCGGCTTCCAGGGCCTTGGCGCGGAAATCCTCCAGCGCCCAGTTGACCGAGGGAAAGGCGATCTGGTCGCGCGCCGGCAGTCGATCCCATGAAAACAGGCGCACTTCGCGCGACTCCGGCCCGGCCGCCACCTTCGGATCGATCAGCCGTGCGCGGTAGATGAGCTGGACCTGGCTGATGCGGGTAATGGCGTAAGTGGCCAGCAGCTGATCGATCGCCAGCCGGGCCCGCGCCTCTTCCCAGGCCTCGCGCAGCGCGCCGTCCTCGGGGCTTTCATTGCGTTCCAGGTAGCCCGCCGGCAAGGTCCAGTAACCGGCACGCGGTTCGATCGCGCGCCTGCACAACAGCACGCGATCCTCCCAGGTGGCGACCGACCCCACCACGATCTTCGGGTTCTCGTAATCGACGAAACCGCAGCGGTCGCAGACCGCACGCTCGATATCCTCGCCGGGCGGTATCCGGCGCGTGAAATGAATGTCGCTCGACATGCGGCTACGTTTCTATTCGTGACTTGCCGAAATCCTACTGAAAGTCCGTCAGCGCAATGAAAACGAGAGGGATTTCTTTGGGCGGGCCCCTGTCGAGCGGGTGATGCGATGGACCTCTCGGTCAATCGTGCCGGCGTCGTGATCGGAGGCCGTCCATAGATGTCCACATTGTCCGGGCGAGAGAAACTAAGCCTGAATCGACGTGACCAGCTTGAAGACCAGCGCCGAGACCGAGACCGCCGCCCCGATCAGCGGCACGCTGCGCGGCAGCGTGAACGCCCCCGAGGACGGACGGTCCCGCTCGAGGCCCTTGATCCACCACAGCCCGGCGTTGACCATCGCGAAGACCAGCAGCAGCACGCCGCTGGTGATATTGGCCAGCGTGGTCAACTCCAGGCTGACCGCCAGTAACGCGATCGCCAGCGTCGCCAGCACGGTAGCCAGCCACGGCGTCTGCGTGCGCCGGCCGACCGTTGCCAGGAATCCCGGCGCATACCCGCGGTTGGCCATGCCGTAGGCGACGCGCGCGGCCATCACGATCTGCACCAGGGCGCTATTGACGGCCGACAGGATGCTGACAATGCCGATGGCCGCAATCGCCGGGCGCCCGTGATGGCGAACGGCTTCGGCCAGCGGCGTGCCGGCCTCGGCCAGCGTGGCCGAGGGAATGGACAGCACCAGCACCGTGCTGACCAACATGTACAAGGCGGTCGTCAGCACCAGGCTCAGGACCACGGCCCAGGGCATGCTGCGGCGCACATGCTGCGTCTCTTCGGCCATGTTGACCATGTCTTCGAAACCGATGAACGCATAGAACGCCAGGAACGCCGCGGTCAGGATGCCGATCCAGGCCGAAGCCTCCAGCGGCGGCACCAGCGCCTTCGGGCCAGCCGGTACGGGCTCCGGCACGCCGAACGACGCAAAGGCGACGTACAGCAGCGTCGCGATCTGGATGACGCAGATGCCCACGACCAGCCCGACCGCCTCGCGAACGCCCCAGGCGGCGATACCGCCCATTGCAAGCGTTACCGCGATGATCACCGGCGCGTCGGGCAGGTCCACGAAATCGCCCAGGAAGCGGGTCGTCGCCACGACCAGCGTCGCGGCCGAAACCACGCCGGTGGTGATGATCAGCCAGCCGACGATCGCCGACAGCCAGCGCCGGCCGAATGCCTCTTCGAGGTAGCGCGCCGAACCGCCGGCATGCGGCAGGCGCGATGACCACTCGGCAAACGCGAGCGCGCTGAACAGCGCCAGAAGTCCGGCGACGCCGAAGGCCAGCGGCGCATGCGTCCCGGCCTTGCCGGCCACTTCGCCGGACAGCGCGAAAAAGCCGGCCCCGACCATGGTCCCCATGCCGTACAGCACCAACAGCGGAAAACCGATTGTCCGCCGCAGCGCGGGCCGTTCGTCGTGATCGTCGCCGTTTTTCTGCACTGCGCTCACCTGAACCGAACCATGCCGCGATGCTACAACATGGACGCCCGGCGCATGCACCGCTCCAGGCCGCTTTGCGTTCAAGGCGATGCGGCTCGCACAACCGTCCGAGTGAGCTCTTCCACGATGACATCCGGGGACGCACTGTCACCAAAGAAACCGGACGCCCAAATCGCAACGTTCAGCCAGGCCGCTTCTTTTCGAATACAAAGATGCCCCAGGTCAGAACGCCGTTCCGGCCACCCTCGACCCAGTGGTTCAGGCCCGCCTTCATCCGCTCGATATAATCGCCGTCAACGCCTTTCTCGCGCAGTTCACCGCTCTTCTCGATCAGCACTTCACGGACGCGGGCGTAATGGCGCGAGAACTGGTCAGGCCGTTCGTCGAACGCGATCTCGCGCATTCCCAGTGCGGCAAGCGTGCTTCGATAGAACGACGGCGAGGCCAGCGAGTCGAGGTGAAGGCGGTCGTAGATGTCCTGCAGGGAATCGGGCCGCGCATCGTCGGCCTGCATGGGATCGGTAAAGACCAGCCGGCCGCCGGGCTTGAGCACGCGAGCGGTCTCGGCGAGAACCTTTTCGCGTTCGCCGGAGTGCAGGAAAGCCTCTTGCGACCAGGCTCGGTCGAAGCTGGCATCGGGGAAATCGAGCGAAGCGAAATCACCCTCGACGACATCGATCCGCTCGTCCAGGCCAGCTTCGCGATTCATCCGGCGATTTCGGTCGTTTTCGACGTCGCTCAGGTTCAGTGCCACGCAGTGACATCCGAAGCGTTCCGCGAGATAACGCATGGATCCGCCGTAGCCCGCCCCGAGATCGATGACGCGAGTGTCCGAAGTCCAGGACCCGGACAAGTCGACCATTCGCTCTGCGGTGCGCCGGCTCGCCGGCGCAATGGGTTCGTCCTCGGAATTGTAGAGGCCGACGTGGATATCCTGTCCGCCCCACACCTCGCGATAGAAAAGGTCGGCATCCGCGCTGTTGTAGTAATCGCGTGCAACCTGGGTGGCGCTGGAATCGCTGCGGTCATTCATCAGAGTCCTCCGAGGTCGATTTTTCTGCCCATCAATCGGTCATGATGCCTCAAACAGGTGCCATCCGTGGTGCCATTCGGACGTGGTGCCATTCGGGAACCCACCTCCTGGAATCTCGGCAGGATCCCCGCGGGATGGATCTGCTCAGCCCGAAACGATAACCCCTCACGCCATACCGTTCCTCTGGACGCGGTTGTTCACGCTATTCCAGCTTTGGAGGTGGGTGTCCGGACTCTTCAGGGTGGGTGTCCGGGCTCTTGCCCGGGTGACGCCGACGACGTTGACGCGATCTCGGGTATCGTGTAACCAGGAAGGGCGACGCAGAGCAGTCGCTGAACCACGGCTCATCGTCGATGGCGGGACCGGAATCGGAGTTGATCATGACTAAACGAACCACCCATGCGCTGATCGTTGCGCTACTGCTGACAGGATGCACAGGCATGCCGGAAAACAACGTCGACCCAACCACCGTCACCGAACTGGCCCCCTGCCCTTCGAGCCCGAACTGCGTGTCCAGCGCCGACACCGGCGACTCGCATTACATCGCCCCGATCACGATTCAAGATGATCCGGATGCGGCATGGAAGACCCTTCAGGACATTCTCGCCGCGGACGGCAGCTTCAAGATCACCGCATCCGAAGAGGACTACATCCGCGCAGAGGCGACCACGCGAATCCTGCGCTTTACCGACGACGTCGAGTTCCTGCTCAAACGCGACGCCGGCCGGATCGACATGCGATCGGCGTCGCGCATCGGGTATTCCGACCTGGGCAAGAACCGGAAGCGCCTGGAAGGCATTCGCAGCGAGATGATCGATGCCGGCGTGGCGGTCGCTCCTGAATAACGACAGCAGCACCCTCTACTCTGCCAGCAAGCGCTCGATCTCGGACCGGATTCCGAGCATGTCGGCCGCGCACATCGCGTGCCCTTCCGAGCCGTTTGGCGCGTGGTACTCCATACCCGGATGGACGAACTGAATCACGCCGGACTTGTCCAGCAGGAACGTCACCGAGGTGGCCGGGCGATCGGGCCCCGTCAACCACCAGTCCTTCAGCGTGCCGTTACGCCAGTCCCAGTCGATGGCAATCGGGAAATCGAGTTCCCGGGCGGCCACTGCCCGCTCCACGCGCGCTACGTCGAGCGGACCGTCGCGGTCGGCCTTCGGGTGATACACCCCGACCACAGTGAGCCCCTGGGATGAATATTGCTCGTTAATCGCGCGAAGCGCCGGCGCGCTGCTGGCGCAGAATGGACAAGTCTCGGTCCACCAGCGCACAAGAACCACCTGCCCCCGAAGATCCTCCAGCGAAAGCGGCTCGGAATTCAACCAGCCGTCGAACGCGAACGACGGCGCCGACACGCCAATGCGGTCGCTGCCCGCCGAGCGATCCATCGAACTCAGGCTCGACAGCATCCCGGCAATGCGCGCATCAGCATCAGCTGCGGAGCTTCCCTGCGAGATCATGATCTCCCGATAGTGATCCCAGGACCGTACCGTCTCGATCTCTTCGGAAGACGCCATGCCGGCGCTGCATGCAAGAAGAAACAACAGGATCGCTCGCGACATCGGAGGGACTCCAGGCCAGGCAATGGGATCGGATTCTCGATCATGTCACGGAGGGAAAGGCAATTGCAACTGGCAAAGGAAGGCCAACGAACGTGAGTAACAGTGCGATCTGGACACCCACCCTGTGGAAATTTTCCTGCCAAGGCCGATCCGGCCACCCACCTTTAGCGAAGAGTATGGACACCCCACCTTGTAGGAATTTTTTCGATCTGCTCGATCGCGATCGGTCGGACAACTCCGGAGGCCCGGTTCCTCTCGTTCGAGTCGATAGCTCATCAAAGCGCACGCCACTGGAAGTCGGCACCCGCATGGCAAACGCCCGGAGCGGAACCCGGACGTTCACTATTCTGTTCCTCCAAAGCGGGGCGCCACCGTGCAACTTCGATACTAGACCCCACAATTCTGCACATGAGGCACTTGCACTCGGCGTTTGGAGTTCATGAAGGCTGATGGAAGACCAGCGGAAGGCCGATAGTTTCGGCCAACCGAGCCTGGCGCCGGTCGCCGGTGATGAAGTGACTGCAGTCCAGGTGCTCGGCCGCGGCGACGTGCAGAATATCCATCGAGCGCGTGCCCAGCCGGGCGGAATGACTTTCCGCCAATGACTCGGCACGGGAATAGATTCCGGCCAGCGGCTCGACCGGCGCATGCCACAAGCCTGTTCGGATATCCGTTGCCAGATCCTGGCGGGCCAAAGCGACGGCATCTGCGGCCAGCTCATCGCGAAAGATCTTCAACTGCCAGGCATTGGCCAATTCGAGCCGGTGCAGGCTGGTCAGGAATGCCGGCGGCGAGAATCGGTCGCGCAAGGCCAGGGCCTCGGCGCTATCGGCTTCCGGCAAGTACCACTTTGTCAGGACACCGGTGTCCACATACAGCATCAGAATCGTTCTTGCCGGTCTTCGTCGATGATCCAGCTGACCGGAACTTCGTCGCCCTTCAGTTCTGCCAAACGCTTGAAGCGCGTGGCGGTGTCGGGCCAGGTCAGGGTCGAGGATGCCGGTTCCGGTGGGCCAAGCTGTGCCACTACCTTGCCGCGACGGGTAATCCGCACCTTCTCCCCGCGCTCGACTGCCTCGAGCACTTCCGCCAGATGATGCTGTACATGTCGTATGTTGAA